>JBBIQS010000032.1:0-79690 GCA_037442205.1 Myxococcales bacterium | reverse complement strand
AGCCTGAGCGCGCCCAAGGGGCGGCGGCCAACCTGCCGAACTGCCGCTTGACTCTTTGGCCCCGGGACGCGCTACAGGTGCTGGCAGGACGCTCAGCCTCAGCGCCCTTTCCGCAACAGACTCCTAGCCGCGCCGGGCCGCGCGACCTCGCCGGAGGCTCGGGAGGATGAGGGAGCCTCGCCGCGTCCTTGATAATCGCCCAGCGCGGGTGCCTCGTGGGATGCATGCGCGCCAGACATCTCGCCTTCGCAGCGGTTCTCCTCCTCGCTCGCACGGCAGCGGCATCCGATGCGTAATACCTGAGCGTTGGGCCGATGGTCGCGGCGGGCACGCAATCCGGTCTCGGCGGCGAGCTGACCCTGAACGTCATCCCCGATCGGACGCATGTGAGCTGGGGCGGCTTCTCGCAGGGTGAAGCGGCGAATCTCCGGCAGCCAAGATTCGATGCTGGCGCCCAGGCCACTTTCTCAGGCCTGTTCGGACTCGAGCTCGGAGCGAGCTACTCCGGCGCCGACGCCACCCACGCGCGCTCGCTTGGGCTCCACCTCGGGCCTTACCTCGCACTGCCATTCACCAAGGACGACACAGGCGTTCCGACGGGGAGCGTCGCCTTGCGGGTGAACATGCCGCTGCTGGCGTTCGATGCCGCCCCTCGGCCGCCAATCGATGTCGAGTGCGTGATCACGGTGAAGCTTGCGTTCAACCTCGCCGGGCACATGCGGTGGGCGTTCGGATGACCGAGAGCGTCACCTGCCGCCTCGAGGCCTGACCGCTGGTCTTTGACCGCGTGAGGGCGCCGAGGGACAGCGCCTCGGTGCCGCCCAGTCACAGCTCCAGCAGCGCCTTGAGGCGCCCGACGTCGAAACCGTGGACGACCTGGTCGTTGACGATCACGATCGGCACGGAGCAGTTCACCATGCGGGCCTTGCCGCAGAGCTTGAGGGCTTCCCTCCAGGCCTGGCGCGAGCGGTCGGCGTCCTTCTCCTCGAACTCCACCGAATTCTGCTGCAGCCAGTTGCGGACCTGGTCGCACTGATCGCAGCTGCGCAGGGTGTAGAGGACCACCTTCTCGCCGATCGGGCGCCACTTCTTCTTCGCTTCCTGCGCCGCCGCCTCGGCCTTTACGTCTGACTTTCGATCGAAGTCCCGCGCCGCCCTCATGGCTGCGGCGATCTTCGCTTCCGAGTCGTCGGGACTCGCCGTCGGCGCGGCCTGGTCTGGCTCCTTGGCTTTCGCTCGGCCCTCGGCGAGCAGCGGCGCGACGCGCTTGCCTACCGCCTTGTTGCCTTCGAATGGCTCGAGGAGCGCCACCACCATCTGCCAGTTCTCCAGGCCCTGCGCGGCCTGAGCGCGCAGCAGCGCCACCTCCCCGTCCTTGGGCAGCAGCGCCCCGAGGGTGTCCCCGAACCGCTCGGCCTGCTCGAAGCGCTTCTCCTGCACCGCCACCGTCGCGCAGGTCCGCAGCGCCTTGGCCTGCTTGGGGTCGAGGCCGACCGCGCGCTCGCAGTAGAGGCCGGCGAAGGAGCTGTCCGCCTTGGCCAGGGCCATCTCGGCGGCGTCGGCGAAGACCTGGGCGGCCGGCTCCTTGGCCAGCTGCGAGGTGTCGGCCAGGTCGTCGAGGATCAGGTCGAACTTGCCGGCCTTGAGGTGGGCGCGCGCGGCGGCCAGCGGGTCGGGTGCGGCAGCGGATGCCAGGGCTGGGGCGAGACTGACGACCAACAGCGCCGAGAGAATGCGGCGAAGCACGGGTCCCTCCTTGAGAATTCCCTGCGAGATTAGCCCCGGTTCGAGGTCGTGTCGCGGGGAGTCGTCCATGCCCGTGGCGCGCGAGCTGGCGGTCGGGAATTCGGCGAACCGCCCGATCCCATCCGGCCGCGGCGTCGGCCAGGGGCGCCGCGGCCCGCCGCAGTCGGGGCCGCGCGCGCCGGCGCTCAGGGAGCGGGCATCTCCGCCGCCTGATCCGCCTTGGCCTTGCGAACGTCCTCCACCGCTTGCTTGGCGAGCTTCATGCCCCAGTCGCGCCCGGCTTCGATCGCCTCCTGCATCATCACCGGCTGGGCCTGGATGAAAGTGCGGCCGGCCGGCGACTCGTAGAAGGCGATGACGCCGTCGAGGGTCGGCTCGTCCAGGTTCTTGAGGTAGATGGGAACGGCGACGTCGACGAACCGCTGCTCGGCGGCCAGCTCGCGGAAGCGGGTCAGGAACGCCGGGTCGGCGCCGCCGGCCTGCTGGAGCTGGCGGGACATGGCATCGACCATCTGCTGCCCCATCTTCTCGGCTCCGGTCAGCTCGAGCAGGCGGCGGACCTTCTGCTCCTTGGTGAGCGTGGGCTGGGAAGGGGCCACCGGCGCGCTGGCACAGGCGAGCGAGAGGGCGGCGACGAAGACTGGCAAGCGCATGGGAAACCTCGGTTTCGAAGTGCCGGGGAGCGCAGCTTAGTGGGGCGCGAGCGGCGCGCTCAAGGCTCTGCTTCGATCCGCGCGTAGAGCCGCTTCGCCCCGCGGGCGCTGGGCAGCGGCTTGAGCGACAGCCGCGCCAGATCCCATCCCGGGGCGCCGTCCTTGACCACCACCCATCGCCGCGCCGCCCGCCGCGCCAGCTCCAAGGTCCGCGGCTCGAGCGGCCGCGGATCGGCGAGGCGGCGCACCATGTCAAAGGTCGAGGCCTGCCCGCGGCCGTAGCGGAACATCGGGTCCAGCACCACCACGTCGAAGCTCTTGGGCGGGCAATTCCTGAGGAAAGTCGCGTGGTCGGCGCAGCGGACCTCGATCCGCCGCGCCGCCGGCTCCGGCGCCCGCAAGAGCCCCTCGCCCACCCACGCCGCCAGCGCCGGCGAGCTCTCCAGCCCGACCACCTTCCCGCTCTCGCCCACCGCCTCCGCCGCCACCAGCGCGTCGGCCCCCAGCCCCAGGGTCCCGTCGAGCACCGCGTCCCCCGGCCGCAAGCCGCAGGCCTCCAGGAACGGATCGGCGGTGCGCCGCTCGCCCTGCGCCAGCCGCTTGGCGCGCAGCGCTCCCATCGCCGCCGTCCAGCGCCGCTCCTCGCCCTCCGCGAACAGCACCGCGCTCTTCCCCAGCACCAGCAGCGCCTCCGCCCCGCACTGCCGCGCCAGCGCCGCCAGCCCCAGCCCCTCCCGGCGCACGAACGGCAGCTGCCAGCGCTCGGCGGCCGCACGGGCTGCCCCCTCGGAGGCGGTCGAGCTGTCGGTGGGGGTGGTGATGGCGCAGCGCATGGACTTGCAGGTGAAAGCAGATGAGAGCATATTTGCAGCAGAAAGGGCCCCGCACTCGGGCGCGGGGCGGGCGCGGCTGCCCTGCGGTGACCCCATGTCCCACGCGAGAAATCGGCTGGCAAGTCGCCAGGGTGGAAGCCTGGCTTGCCCTGGCTTGGGCGTTTCCCCCTTGCCCGCGGGCCAGGGGCTTGGCCAAGTTCCAGGCCAGCTCTCGGCGTCGCGTGCCTCGGAGCCCGCGGCGCAGTACGTGCGCACCAAGCCCATGGCCAGCACCACCAAGGAACAGGTCCTCGCCAAGGCGGTCATCCGGGCGGCCGGTCGGCTGGGGCTGTCCCAGAAAGAGCTCGGGCATGCCCTGGGGGTCAGCGCCGCCAGCGTCTCCCGCCTCTACGCCGGGGCCCGCTGCCTTTCACCCGCCGACGGTGAAGGCGAACGGGCCCTTCTTCTGCTCCGCATCTTCCGCAGCCTTGATAGCCTGCTCGGCGGCGAGCAAGAGAAGGTCGCGGCGTGGTTCCAGGCCGAAAACCAGCACCTGGGCGGCGTCCCGGCCAAGCTTGCTCAAGACCTGAGGGGCCTGGTCCATGTCGCCGACTATCTGGACGCAATGCGGGGGACTTACTAACGCCCGCCCGCTGCTGGCCGACGCCTTCCGGGTCGTCGAGGGGCAGCACGTCAACTCCACCCGCAAGCTGGTCGACTCCGACCTCGAGCAGGAGCTGCTCGAGGAGCTGATCGAGACCGCCAAGCCCCCGCGCCCGGCCGGCCCCGAGTTCGCGCAGCTCCACTTCCTGCTCTACACCCCGTTCCGCCACCCGCCGCTCAGAGGCGGGACGCGCTTCGGCGGGCGCTTCGAGCGCGGGCTCTTCTACGGATCCAAGGCAATCGAGACCTGCCTGGCCGAGTGGGCCTTCTACCGCTTCGTCTTCCTCGAGGGGACTGCCGCCGACCTGGGGACCACCACCACCCCGGTGACCACCTTCAAGGCCCGGGTGGCGGCCAAGGTGGCGGTCGACTTGGCGCTGCCGCCGTTCGCCGCCTTCCGCGACCAGCTGGTCTCGCCCACCTCCTACGCCGCCACCCAGCCTTTGGGGACCGAGATGCGCGCCGCCGGGGTCGAGGCCTTCGCCTTCTCCTCCGCCCGGCAAGAGGGCGGCACCAACTACGGCCTGTTCGCCCCCTGCTTCGGCTCCTCCATCCCCAGCGACCTGGGGAGCTGGTTCTGCACCTTCGACCGCCAGGTGGTCGAGTACCAGCGGGTGGGGGTGCTCAGCCGGACCAAGATGCGCTTTCCCCGCGAGCAGTTCGAGAACGCCAACCTGCTCTACGCCTAGCCCGCCCCACGCCCCATTGCTGTCCCTCCAAGTGGGCGAATTCAGGCCGGAAGGGTTCTTTCCGCCCCCGGACTCTGCTATGGACCTGACAGCGGCCGAAGCCATGGGCCGAGCAGGTCGATCCCAGTGCGAATCCTTCTCGTCTCCCTCAACCGCCTCGCCACTCCCTACCCGGTCTATCCGCTGGGACTGGACCACGTCGCCGGCGCGCTCAGCGATCGCCATGAGGCGCGGGTCCTCGACCTGTGCAACGTCCCGATTGGTGCCGAGGAGGGAGCGCTGGCCGAGGCGGTGGCCAGCCACCGGCCGCAGGCGATCGGGATTTCGATCCGCAACGTCGACAACACCGACGCCGCCGACCAGCGCGGCTTCCTCGGCGATATGCGCCGGGTGGTGCTGGCGGCCAAGAAGGCCAGCCAGGTTCCGGTGATCCTCGGCGGCGCCGGCTACACCCTGTTCCCCGACCAGCTGCTGGAAGAGCTGCACGCCGACTTCGGCGTGGTGGGCGAGGGCGAGCGGCTCTCTCCGCTGCTGGACGCCCTCGAGGACAAGAAGCCGGTCGAGGGGCTGGAGGGGATCGCGGTGCGCGGCCGGCCGTCGGCGCTGCCCGAGCCGTTCCAGTTCCAGGGGCAGCGTGCGGCGCCCAGCCAGAACCCCAACCTCGACTTCTACCTGCGCAAGGGCGGGATGCTAAATCTCCAAACCAAGCGCGGCTGCCCGTTCCTGTGCATCTACTGCACCTACCCCAACATCGAGGGGCGGCGGGTGCGCGGCTCCGACGCCGAGCAGATCGCCAAGCAGGCGCTGGAGCTGGAGAAGTGCGGCGGCAAGTACTTCTTCATCACCGACTCGGTCTTCAACAGCGACGTCAAGCAGAGCCTGGAGGTCGCCGACGCGCTGGCCAGCTCGGGCCTGACCATCCCGTGGGGCGCCTTCTTCTCGCCGCGGCGCACCCCGCCCGACTACTACCAGCGCCTCAAGGCCGCCGGCTGCCAGCACCTGGAGTTCGGCACCGACTCGATCTCCGAGTCGATCCTCAAGCGGCTGCGCAAGCCGTTCCGGGTCAAGGAGATCCTGGAGGCCCACCGCCAGGCGATCGAGGCCGGCATCCACGTGGCCCACTTCCTGGCGCTGGGCGCTCCCGATGAGAGCGAGGCCACCATCGCCGAGACCCTGGACAACGCCGAGAAGCTCGACGGGGCGGCGATCTTCTTCTTCTGCGGCCTGCGCATCTACCCCAGCACCCAGCTCTACGACATCGCGCTCGAGCGCGGGCAGGTGAAGCCCGGGCAGAACCTGCTCGAGCCGGTCTACTACCGCCCCGAGGGCATCGCCCTGGAGGACATCACGGTCCGGGTCGAGGAGCGGGCCAAGAACCATCCCAACTGGATCGTCGGCTCCGGCGGCGACCGGAAGGCGGCGCTGATCGACCGCATGTACGCCAAGGGCAAGGTGGGGCCGCTCTGGGAGATCCTGTCGCAGATATGAGCACCGGCCTTCATAAGCCGTCGAAGGCCAGCGCCACCGGGGTCTTGGCGCTGATCGGGGCGGCGCTGCTCACCCAGGTCGACCTGCGGCTGGCGGTGCTGCCGCTGATCGGCTTCGTGGCGCTGACGGCGATCGCGCCCCTGTTCCCCAGCTGGAGCTTCTTCTTCGCCATCCGCAACCACGGCTCGCGGGACTCGAAGTCGGTGGCGCTGACCTTCGACGACGGCCCGGATCCGGTGGCCACTCCGGCGCTGCTCGATCTGCTGGCCCGCCGGCGGACCAAGGCCTGCTTCTTCCTGGTCGGCGACCGCGTCCGCCGCCATCCCGAGCTGGTGCGGCGAATCCTGGCCGAGGGGCACGAGGTGGCCAACCACTCGCTCAGCCACGACCCGCTGCTGATGATGCGCTCGTGGGCGACTCTGGAGAGCGAGATCGACGAGTGCAGCAAGCTCCTGGAAGGGCTCGGGGTTCACCCGCTCGCGTTCCGGCCGCCGGTGGGAGTGACCAATCCTCGGCTCGGGCTCGCGCTGGCTGAGCGAGGCCTGTTCTGCGTCTGCTTTTCCAACCGCCCGGTCGACTTCGCCAACCGCCGGCTGGAGGGGCTGGCCGACAAGGTGGTGGCCAAGGCCCGGGGCGGCGACATCATCCTGCTCCACGACTGGCTGCCGGATCCCACGCTGCGCGACGCCTGGCTGGCCCAGGTCGAGGCGGTGCTCGACGGGCTCAAGCGCAAGGGCTTGGCTCCGGTTCCGCTGGCCGAGCTGCTCGGGCAGCCGGTGATGCGCCCCGCGCACGAGCCGGCCGGCGACGCCAAGGACTGGCGGCACTCCCCGGCGCCGGCGCCGTTGTCCTAGCTAGGCGATCGTCTGCCGCGCACGGACAGCCCCCAGGCCCAGGGCTCAGGGGCTGCTCTTGGGGGTGCGCGTCTTCCCCTCGGCTTCCTTCTCCTTCTCCTCTTCCGCCTCCGACTCATGCCTCACGCTCAGGACGGTGCCGGTCATGGCGTCGACTTCGACCTCGTCGATCCCTTCCTTGCCCTTCACCTTCATGTCGAAGGAGTAGATGAGCTTCCCCTTCTCTTCCTCGATGGCCGCGTCGACGATCTCGCCTTGGGGAACCTTGGCCTTCGCCGCGGCGATGGCCGCGTCGGAGGAGACCTTGGCCCTCTGGAGCAGCCCGGGTTTCTCCTCCTTGACGGTCACCGCGCGCGCGACGCCGGGGATTGCCGCGACCAAGGTCATTGCCGCGAAGAGCGCGGACAGGAATCGGAGCATAGTCGACCTCCAGGGAACGAATTCCACAGCCACCTGAATGGATCCCAATCGCTCATTCCTCGCCCAGCCGGGCCCGGGTGGCTGCGTCGAGCTTGCGCGCCGGGATCTGCTGCCGCACCGGAGGCTGGGCGAACAGGAAGTCGACGATCGCGTCGAGGTCGGCGTCGGTCATCCCGGCGTAGTGGAGCGACTGATCCAGCATCGGCGGGGCCATCTTCTTGCCGTCCAGGCGCGTGGCGCCGCGGATGGCGCTCTTCACCTGGTTGTGGCTGTAGCGGCCGATCCCGGTCTCCGGGTCGGGGGTGAGGTTGCGCGCCCAGACCTCGCCGCCCTCGAGCAGCGGCACCTCGCTGCCGGCCAGATTGCGGTCGCCGGGCTTGCGGACTCCCTGCTTGCCGAGCGAGTGGCAGTCGAGGCAGGTGGCGAGCTGCACCAGGTAGCCGCCGTAGGCCACGCGGTCGGCGGGCGAGGGAGCGACGACGCCGCGGGCCGGCCTGTGCCTGCCGATACCGAACCAATCCAGGCCGATGCCGACGAAGAACGGCACCTCGTTCTTGACCGGCACCCGGGTCTGGATCCTGGGCGGCAGCGAGCGCAGGTAGGCGACCACCGCGCGCACGTCCTCATCGGACATGTGCACGAACGAGTCCCAGGGCATGAGCGGCAGCAGGAACTTCCCCTGGTCGTCGACGCCGTCGCGGATGGCGCGCATCACCTGGTCGTCGGTCCAGCGCCCGATTCCGGTGGACTTGTCGCTGGTGATGTTGGGGACCCAGGCCTTGATGTGCGGCGAGCTCGACTCGAGGACGTTGCCGCCGGCGAGCTCGAGGTCGGGGCGCTCGCTCCCCGCCAGGTTCCCGGTGGTGCGGGTGGTGTGGCAGGTGCCGCAGGCGCTGACGTTCTTGACCAGGTAGGCGCCGCGGGCCACCAGCTCGGGCGTCGGCTGGACCGCCTCGGGGGTGGTTTCGCGGACGTATCCGCCGGCGCAGGCGGCGGCGAGAATCGCCAGTGCAATCAGGATGATGACCGACGGGCGGACCCTGGCTTCCACGGGCGACGGATCTCTTGGGGAGCTGGCGGAGCTCATGGAGCGAACGTGCGGCTTCGCCCCGTTGAGCCCAAGCGCCCGGGAAGGATCGATTTCGCGTCCGGGAGTTGCTCAGGTGCCGGTCGCGCAGACGAACTGGAGCTGATAGCGATCCGGCGGGGCAGCCTGGAACGCGATGCACAGCTCGGCGCTCAATTCCACTCCGCAATCCCGCCGCAGGACCGGGGTCGGCGAAAAGCACAGCTCGGGGCTTTCGAACTTCCAGTCGGTTCCCTGGACGAGCCAGCGCTCGCTCTTGGCGGACAGATCCCTGAGGAGGATCTGCAATCCCCGAGCGCTCACAGGCGGTTGGGCGAGGTGCCAGGCGCACGGCTGCAGTGAGCCGGCGATAGCCAAGAACAAGGCGCGCTGCAACGCCCGGCCATCGTCGGCCTGCGTGTAGAAGGGGGGCGAGGGGTTGGCCAGCCCGCCCTCCAGCGCGGCCTGGTTGAGGATGTCCGCGGCGGGGCCCGAGGCGGTTCCGGCGCCGAAGCCGACGATCAGCGTGTTGACGCCCAGGCTCTTGAGGTTCTTGACCGCCGCCACCAGCGCCTCGCCGTCCAGGCAGGTCGCCGGATCCGAGCAGGAGCAATTCGACCCGCAACCGCTGCTCGCGCCCAGGCACGCGGTGCAAGTGCTCTCACTTACACAGGATTCGCAGGCCGAGGTCAGGCTGTTGTTGCAGTCCGGAAGGCCGTCGGTCATCAGCAGCACCATTCGCGTGGCGCCTGAATCGGCGTTCATGAAAGTGGCGTCGGCGGCGATGGCATTGAGCATCGCGGCGGAAGGAGAGCCGCCGCCGGTTTCGATCGATCGCAGCTGGGAGATGATCTGTGGCACGGCGTTGAAGCTGGGCTGGACCAGGATGCTTCCGGGCTCGCAGGCGGTGGCTCCAATGGCGGGAAAGAACGCCAGGCCGAAGACGCCCCGATCCTTCGTCTGATCCAGAAGCCCGCCTGGCCGCGCGAGCGCGTCGACGAGGTCGGCCCACTTGCTGACCGACCCGGTTCCGCCTTCCAACTCGCCCATGGAACCCGAGCGATCGATCGCCAGCATCACTCTGGGCGGAATCCTCGTGCCGATCGGATGAAAGGTCCCGCATGAAGTGCCCGCGACGCAGCGATTGCCGGAGTCGCAGAAGTACCCGGGAGCGCAGGCGCCGTTGTCGCAGGGAGTCGGCGGCGCCGGCTCCGGAGCGCGCGTGCAGGACAGCGCGGCGATCGCGATCAGTGCCAAGGCCTGGCGCATGGTTGGCCCCCTCCTCAAAGAGAACTCGAAACTATCGCGACCCGCAGCTCGAGGCCCAGCCCCGCGGGCGAGCGGTCGAGTTTTTGCGGTGAGAAAGGGCTCGCCCCGGTGCCCCTCGGCAGGCTGCACAGGCGGCCAGTGCTGAGCTCCTCCCACGAGGCCGCGGGCGGCATGGACCACCCGCTGCCGGTCGCTGCTCAGGTCTCCACGCCCGCCCCTTGCTGACGCGCGCGGCTCATAGCGCTCGCTCGCAGGGCCAGCGGCGAAGGGCCCGGAAGCACTGCCCTGTCTCGGGTATTGTCAGCGAGCCAACTTATGTGATTCCTATACCGATTCCGGCTGGCGTTTCCCCTGAAGAGCGGGTGAAGCGACCAACCCCGGAGGTCGGATTCGGACATGGCAGTCGAGGCGGCGCTAGGCGCGAACAGATTAGTCGGCATCGGGACCGACCTGGTGGAGATCGATCGCTTGTCGCGCAGCCTCAAGAGACCGGGATTCCTGGGCCACGTCTTCTCCGAGACCGAGCGCCGCGACTGCGAGTCGCGGGCCTTTCCGCCCCAGCATTACGCCGCCCGCTTCGCCGCCAAGGAGGCCTTCCTCAAGGCGGTGGGCAAGGGGATCTTCGGCGGCATCGCCCTCAACGAGATCGAGGTGGTGGGCGAGATGGGCAGCGCGCCCTCGCTGCGGCTGGGCGAGCGCGCCCGCGACGCGATGGCGAAGCAGGGCGGCTCCGCGGCGCTGTTGAGCCTGACGCACTCCGGCAACCTGGCGATGGCCTTCGTGGTGGTGCAGTGATGCGGCTCCTCAAGCACATCCTGCGCGTCCTGCTCACCGGCAGCGCCTTCGTCATCTTCTTCACCGGCGGCGCGCTGCTGGCCTGGCTGCGGCTGCCGCTGGCCCGCCTGCTGCGCAGGGATCCGATGGAGAAGAACCGCGCCTGCCTGGACAAGGTCGGCGCCGACTTCGTCTTCTTCCACAACTACATGCGGGTGCTGGGGCTGATCGACTTCGACCCGCGCACCAGCCGCTTTGCCATCCCCGACGGTCCGTTCGTGATGGTGGCCAACCACCCCAGCCTGATCGACATGACCGCGCTGCAGTCGATGCACCACCGGCTGCTGGTGGTGGCCAAGCACGCCATGTTCAAGAGCCCGCTGGTAGGGCGGCTGCTCAAGGCCTGCTGGCACATCGACGCCGGCAGCGGAGACATCTTCTCCGGGGGCGCGGTGATCCGCGCCGCCGAGGAGCGGCTGGCGGCGGGCTTCCCGGTGCTGATCTTCCCCGAGGGGACCCGCTCGCCCGAGCGCGGGCTGGGCCGCTTCCGCCAGGGCGCCTTCGACGTGGCGGCGCGGGCCAAGGTGCCCATCCTGCCGGTGTTCATCACCATGGACCCGCCGACGCTGATGCGCGGGGTGCCCTGGTACGTGATCCCGCCGCACACCGCGACCATGCGCGTCAGCGCGCTGCCGCTTATCGATACCGCCGGGGCCGACCCGGCCGTCCTGTGCCAGCAGACGGAGGAGCGCTTCCGCACGCTGGTCCAGGACTTCTACTCCACCCGGCCGGCGCAACCGGCCGATCAGCAGAAGGTCCTGCGACCCACCGGGACCGGATAGACGAGGACGACATGGAAAAGCTCGAGAAGGAAATCAAGGAACTCATCGTCACCAGCCTGCAGCTGGAGAACGTCACCGCCGAGGGCATCGACAGCACCGCCCCGCTGTTCGTCGAGGGCCTGGGGCTCGACTCGATCGACGCCCTGGAGTTGGCGATGGCGGTGCGCAAGAAGTACGGGGTCAAGACCCAGGTCGACGACGCCACCAACAAGAAGATCTTCGCCAGCGTGCGAGCGCTGGCCACCTACGTCGCCGAGCAGCAGGCGCAGGCCAAGGCCTAAGCGCCCCTAGGGATTCGGGCAGTCGGGGCGGCTCTTCGCCGGGGCGACCAGCTCCGGTCGAGCCGCACTTTGGGAGCAGTGCCATGGCATCCGAGCAGGTCTACGAGAAGGTCACTCAGGTGATGGCCGAGCTGTTCGACCTGGACAGGGCGAAGATCAAGCCCGAGTCCCGGTTCGTCGAGGATCTGGACCTGACCAGCCTCGATGCCATCGACCTGGTGGTCCAGCTCGAGGCGCTGGCCGGCAAGAAGGTGGCCGAGAAGGAGCTGCTCAAGGTGCGCACCGTCGGGGACATCGTGGCCCTGATCGAGGCCAGCAACCTCGGGGTGCTCAAGGCCTGAGGCCTGGTTCAATGAGAGCTTCGTAGAGATCCGTTCGGCCCGAGCCCTTCGATAGCCTCAGGGCAGGCAGAGTCGAGGACCCCTCGATGAGGCCTCGCCGAGCTCGGCCTCCGCTCGGGGTGAACGGGAGGCCTGACAGGCCGCCTTTCAAGAAAAGCGAGAACAGCCGTGACGCAGCCCACCTTCAACCTCGGCCTCGAGCCGCTGACCATCGAGCAGGTGATCGAGCTCGCCCAGGGGCGCGCCCGCGCCGTGTTGGATCCCGATCCCAAGTTGCGCGCCCGGGTGCGCGCCGCCGCCGGGCACTTCAACGACAAGCTGGGGAGGGGCGAGACCATCTACGGGGTCTCCACTGGCTTCGGCGACAGCTGCGAGAACAAGGTCCCGCCCGAGCTGGCGGTGGAGATGCCCCACAACCTGGTGCGCTTCCACGGCTGCGGCACCGGGCGCTACTTCGGCGAGCTGGAGTCGGCGGCGATCGTGGCGGTGCGAGTGGCGGCGCTGGCGCGCGGCTTCTCCGGGGCCCGCGAGGTGCTGCTGGAGCGGCTGTGCGAGCTGCTCAACCAGCGCATCCTGCCGCAGATCCCCGAGGAGGGCTCGGTGGGCGCCTCGGGCGACCTGACCCCGCTCTCCTACGTGGCGGCGACGGTGATCGGCGAGCGCGAGGTCTACTTCCGCGGCCAGGTGATGCCGGCGGAGAAGGCGCTGGCCGAGGCCGGGCTGGCTCCGCTGCGGCTGGCTCCCAAGGAGAGCCTGGCGATGATGAACGGCACCAGCGCCATGACCGCGCTGGGCTGCTTGGCCTTCACCCGCGCCAAGCGGCTGGCCCGCCTGGCCGGCACGCTGAGCGCCATGGCCAGCGACGTGCTCAAGGGCGAGCCGGCGCACTTCGACGCCCGCATCTTCGAGCTCAAGCCGCACCCCGGCCAGGCCCTGGTCGCCCAGTGGATGCGCGAGCACCTCGAGTACCACCCCAGCCACGGCCGGCAGGCGACCCGCATCCAGGACCGCTACTCGGTGCGCTGCGCCCCGCACATCGTCGGCGTGCTGATGGACGCGCTGCCGGCGATCCGCAAGATCCTCGAGGTCGAGGTCAACAGCGCCAACGACAACCCGCTGGTCGATCCCGAGAACGGCGACTTCCTGCACGGCGGCAACTTCTACGGCGGCCACGTGGCCTTCGCCATGGACGGGCTGAAGACCGCGGTGGCCAACGTCGCCGATCTGCTCGACCGCCAGCTGGCGCTGCTGTGCAGCCCGACCACCAACAACGGCCTGCCCGCCAATCTGGTCGCCCGCCCCGGGCCGGACCGGGTCGCGCACCACGGCTTCAAGGCGATGCAGATCACCTGCTCGGCGCTGACCGCCGAATCGCTGAAGCTGACCATGCCGGCCAGCGTCTTTTCCCGCTCCACCGAGTGCCACAACCAGGACAAGGTGAGCATGGGGACCATCGCCGCCCGCGACGCGCTGCGGGTGCTGGAGTTGGTGGAGACCGTCTCCGCCATCCACCTGTTGGCGCTGTGCCAGGCGGTCGATCTGCGCGGGGTCAAGGAGTGCCGGCCGCGCACGGTGGAGATGCACCGCGCCATCCGGGCCTTCGTGCCGATGAACGACGCCGACCGGCGCCAGGACGTGGACATCCAGGCGGTGCTGCAGCGCTACCGCGCCGACCAGCTGCCGATCGGCGAGCAGGGCGAGCCGTGAGGAGCTCGGCGCCGCAGTCGGCGGTGTCGGTGGTCTTCGACATCCCCTTCCACGACATCGACGCGATGCACGTGGTCTGGCACGGCCACTACCTCAAGTACCTGGAGATCGCCCGCTGCGCGCTGCTGGAGGCCTACAACCTCGGCCCGCTGACGGTGCATGAGCTGGGCTACGGGATGATGGTGGCCGAGAGCCGGATCAAGCACCTGTACCCGATGCGCTTCGGGGAGAAGCTCGAGGTCCGCTGCTGGTTCGTCGACGTCGAGCACCGGCTCAACATCCAGTACGAGCTGACCAACCTCACCGCCAAGCGGCGCTGCGCGGTGGCCAATACCCTGCTGGTCACCGTCGATTCCAAGGGCGCGCTCTGCTTCTCGACGCCCGAGGTGATGCGCCAGCGGCTGCCCAAGGAAACGCCGGCGGCGTGAGTGTCGGGCGCCCGCGCCGACGGGCTCCCGGTCCTTGGTGCGCGCCGGCCTGCAGCGGCGCGGCGGAAGCCACCTTCAGCGAGCGCACCGGAACCCGATGCTGGCGCTGACGGTGTTCGGATCCAGCCCCTTGCGCCGCGAAGCCCTCAGGTCGGTTGAGATGGACTCCCATCCGCCGCCGCGCACGACCCTGAGGGTGCCGGCGCCGGGTCCTTGGGGGTCGGTCTTGGCGGCGCTGGAATAGGCGCTGGCCGAGTACCAGTCGGCGACCCACTCAGCCGCGTTGCCGGCCAGATCGGCGGCTCCGGAGGGACTGTTCCCCTGGGGCAGGCTCGCCACCTCGAGCGTGGAGCCGCTCTGGTAGGTACACAGCTCGAACTGGGCCAGGGTGCAGTCCGGCTCGCCGTCGCCCCACGGATAGGCGCGCCCCTCGCTGCCTCGCGCTGCCTTCTCCCACTGCGCCTCGGTGGGGAGGTGCTTGCCCGCCCAACGGCAAAAGCGGTCGGCTTGGTCCCAGGTGACGCAGGTGACCGGGTGCTTCGGCTTTGCCGCCGGCGCGTAGGTGGCGCAGCCCGAGTTGCCCGGCGCCGAGCACGCGCCGCCGCCGACGCAGCGCTGATACTCGTCCTGAGTGACCTCGGTCCGGTCGATCTCGTAGGCAGACAGGAACAGATCGAGGATCGCCGGCTTCTCGTCGGAGTAGCTGCCGCACACGTTGTCGTGCGCGGGCAGGCAGCCCATCGCCGACAGCCCGGCCTCGATGCGCACCATGCCAGCGGTGGCGCCCGGCCCCGAGTCCGGCACGCCGGCGTCTTCGGAGGAGCCCGGCTGTCCGGCGTCGGCGGAGCCCGGTGGCCCGACTTCGCCCATCAGCAGTTCGCAACCCGCCGAAACCAGGAGCAACGAGGCCGTCAGAAGCCGGGCGCTTGTCATGCCATCTCCGAGGCGAACGACCCTCGGATGCTATCGCAGCCTCGGCCGCTGGACACTGGCGCTGGGCGAATGGATGAGCCGGCGGTCTCCGGTTCGGTCAGAACGGCGACCTCATGAACACCATCGCCACCACCAGCGAGACCGCCAGGCCGAGCACGTTCAACGCAATCCCGAGCCAGGTCGGGATGCCGAGCATGCGCTTCATCCCGAGTACGACGAGGTAGACCGCCCACAGGTCGATGATCAGGTGGCTGATTCCGAGGAAGTACTGGCCGACTCCTCCGATGGCGAACCACGCCCAGTCCCACGGGACAAGCACCGCACCGACGACGAGCGCGGTCATCCCCACCAGGTTGACGAGCCGGTCGAAGTCGCTCGTTCTCCCGAGCAGGCGCAGGGTGCAGTGGATGAAGGCCGTCGAGAGCAGCAGCTGGGAAATCAGGACCAGCGGGGTGAGCCACACCAGCGTCGCGAAGTAGCGCTCGGTCGGGAAGACCGGCAGGAACGACGGCGTGGGCGGCACCCGGCCCATGAGCGAGATGGGCAGATAGACGAGCAACGAGTCGAGGAGCGCCCGAAGGCATTGCGCGCCGAGGCCCCAGTGGGGAGCCCGCTTATCCGAGAGCTCGTCGATGAACCGGCGCGGGCTGAGGTATCCCGAGCCCCACAGTCGGACGAAGTTCATGGATTCCCCCCATCGGCGCGCGCCAGCGGTAAGGTTTGAGTCCTCACCCCTCACCAGGAGAGCAGAGATGAAGCGTACCAGTGTGGTTTTCGCCGGGCTGGCGTTGGTCCTCTGGCTGGCGCCTGCCGCCTCGGCTTGGGCGTGCGGCTCGGATTCGGACTGCAAGGTCGGGCATTGCTCGAGCGGCAAGTGCGGTTCCTGCGGCTCGGACTCCGACTGCAAGGGCCACAGCAAGTGCTCGAACGGCCAGTGCAACTCCTGCGGCTCGGACTCGGACTGCAAGGTCGGGCACTGCTCGAGCGGCAAGTGCGGCTCCTGCGGCTCGGACTCCGACTGCAAGGGCGGCACCTGCTCCGGCGGCAAGTGCTCCAACCGCGACGAGTGGACCAAGGGCTGAGCCTCGGCGATGACGCGCGGCCGGTGCTCCGGCGCCGGCCGCAGCGCGAATCACATCGAGCGGCGCCTCGAGCGCGCGGCCCCGTGCGAGGGGCCGCCGAAAATGATGCTCAGGCCGAGGACGAAGCCGAAGTCGTACCAGCCGCCGCTGTTGTGCACCTCGTAGACCCGCACGTGGTCCGAGAAGAGCGAAATCACAAAAGTCACCGGGACGATCAGCCCGTGCCACAGACCTCGCCAGAATCCCGCGAGCAGTCCCTGGGGACCTGGGGTGTGCGCTGAGGGAATGACCCCCGCCGCGCAGCCCGCGAGCAGGACGGTGGCCAGCACAAGGCAGAGAACTACCTGACGCGGTTTCAACGGTGGCCCCTTGCTCGAAAATATCCACGGAGCAGGTCTTTGCAGCTCCACGAGTTGGGCGCACTCGGATCGGATGGCTGGAGATGTCCTGGGCGAGTGACACCCCGGGCCGAAACCGTTGCCGCCAGCCTCACTCCGCTCAGAACACGAAGTAGATGAAGTCGGCCGGCGGCCCGGCGTAGGCGAGCATCAGCCACAGCAGCACGCCTACCAGCGCCACCTGATAGCGGACCTTCCACCGCGCCAGGCCATCCAGACGCAAGAGCCGGTCGAGCCAGGGGTGCGCCAGCAGAAAGACCGCGATCCAGATCGGCCATTCCGCCGGCAGAGAGGTGCGCAGCGTGTACGGCGGCAGCGCCAGCCGGGCGAGCACCGCCCCGGCGGTGGCGAGGCTCGGCGCCCGGAAGAGCACCCACAACAGCGCCACTCCGTGGAAGACCAGGATCGTCCGCAGCGCCGTCCCCCAGCGGCCCAGCTCGCGCTTGGGCGACAGTGAGCGCTCCGCGCTCATCCACACCCCGTGGAGGAAGCCCCAGAGCACGAAGTTCCAGGCGGCGCCATGCCACAGGCCGGCCACGGTCATGGTGACGATCCGGTTTCGCCATTCGTGGGCGCGGTTGCCGCCCAGCGGCAGGTAGAGGTAGTCGCGAAACCAGCTCGACAGCGTCACGTGCCAGCGGCGCCAGAAGTGCTGGAGGGTGGTCGCCAGGTACGGGGTCTCGAAGTTGAAGGGCAGCTCGAATCCAAAGAGGAACCCCACTCCCACCGCCACCGTGGAGTAGCCCCAGAAGTCGGCGAACAGCTGCACCGCGTAGCCGTAGAGCGCCAGCCAGGCCTCTAGCGTCGAGGCCTCGACCGGCGCGGCGTAAACCTTGTCCACGTACGGCCGGATGACGTCGGCGACCGCCAGCTTGAGCGCGGTTCCGATCAGCACCAGCAGCAGCCCGCGATGGCAGAGCGCCGCGTCGAAGGTCCGCCGCACGTGCAGCTGCGGGAAGAGGTGGCGCCCTTTGACGATCGGCCCGGCGATGAGCTGGGCGAGGAAGCTCTTGAAGACCGCGAACACCAGCAGGTCCTTCTCGGCGGCGACCTCGCGGCGCCAGACGTCGATCAGGTAGCCGGTCACCTGGAAGGTGAAGAAGGAGATCCCCAGCGGCAGCCAGGTGGAGGCGGTGGGCATCGGCAGCTCGAGTCCGACCAGCCGCCCCAGCGCCACCAGGTTCTGGGCCACGAAGGCGCTGTACTTGAACCAGCCGAGGATGCTCAGGTTGGCGACGATCCCCAACACCAGCCAGATTCGCCGGCGGGTGGATTCGATCAGCCGGGCCAGGGCGTAGTTGAGGGCGATGGTCCCGGCCAGCAGGAACACCGACGGCCAGTGTCGCCAGGCGTAGAACACCAGCGACGCCAGCAACACCAACGCCAGCCGGGCGCGCTGCCAGGGCAGCATCCAATAGAGCGGCACCGCCACCAGCAGCAGCGCCAGGAACGCGACGCTGGTGAAGCTCATGGCCGGCCCTCGCAGCGGGGCTTCTCGAGATCGGCGGCCCAGGCGACGGCCAGCGCCTCGCTCAGGGCGGCGCGGCCGCGCCAGTTCATGTGGTTGAAGCGATCGTGGAACAGCTCGTCGGGCGCCCCGGTGCAGGCGAAGCTGATGACCGGACGGTGCGTCCGATTGGCCAGCGCGCCCCAGAACGCCCGCCAGTGCTCGTCGCACTCCTCGGCGCGATTGGCCGACGCGACCGGCGGGACCACGAAGTAGATGCGTGCCATGTTGGCCTGCGCCTGCTGGGAGAGGCGAGCCCAGACCTCGAGGGCCGCGGAGTAGGCGGGGTCGCCAGTCGCCGGGGTGCCGGGGCAGATGACCTCTGGAGGCGGGAGCGGCGTCGGTCGCTCGTCGGTCTCGGACCACCACTGCGCCAGGGAGCGGGTGCGGAACCACTCCGAGCCGTCGAAGCGGGCGGGAGCGAAGAGCGCCGCCAGCCGGGGCAGGTTCTCGGCCACCAGCGCTCGGCGGTAGTGAAGCAGCTCGCTCCAGCTCAGCACCTGCTCTTCGAAGCCTGCCGGCGCCGGGGCCTCCTGGAGCGATTCGTCGGCGAGGAAGTCGAGCTGGCGCGGGGAGGCCTCCAGGAAGACCGTGCCGACCTGCCGCTCGAGAGCCACGCCGGCCAGGAAAGCCTGGGTCTGCAGGGACGAGGAGGGGACGGAGGCGTTGAAGCCGGCGAGAGTGGGACCGCCGTGCTCCGCCAGGGCGCGGGCCATCTGCCGGGGGCTCACGGAGTCGTTGAAGCGCGAGGTGCCGATGGCCGCAAAGGCTGGCGCCGGCTGGCCCTTGAGGAGCTCGGCCTTGAAGCGGGCGCGATGGGCGGCAGCGGCGAAGGCCTGGTGTTGCAGCCGGCTGAGTCCCTCGGCGGCGGCCAACAGCACCAGCGTCCCGAGGATGAAGCGAAGCAGCCGCGCCTTCGCGGACGCGCCGGACGACGATTCGATTGGCAAGAACCCCTCACTGCGTGCCAGCGCATCTCGGATTTCGGCGCTGGTCGAGCTGCGGCCCGAGCGGAGAGTAGCCGCTGGAATGGCACGGTCAAGAGGGCCGCTTCCCCAATTTTCCGACTGGGGCGACAAAGGAGGGCATGAAGCCCAGCCACCTCCTCGCCTTCTTCCTGACGAGCTGCGTCCACGCTCCATCGACTCAGGCCCAGCCGAAGCCTCTGTCTCGGGAAGAGGTTCGGCGAGAGGTCGCCCAGGTCCGCAAGACCATGGAGGAGGCCTACGCCGGGAAGGTCTTTCGCACCAAGGACAGCTGGGCCTCCTTCCTGCGCGAGCTGGAGCAGATCGCCACGCAAGAACGCACTCCCGCGAGCCTGTGCGACGCGCTCGGCGACGCGCTCTGGCGCCTCAACGATCCCGATTTGCTGGCCGTCCCCGAGGTCGGCTCGCCCTGCCATAAGAAGACGCCGGGGATGAGGGTGTTCTCCGCCGCTCCGGCGGGCGGCAATATCGCCCACCAGTCGGCCCAGGCCTGGGGTCTGGTGCGCACCGAGAGTCCCGACATCGTCATCCTCGGCATTCAGCGCTTCGATCCTCCGGGGCCTTCCTGGCGCGGGTTCGAGGCGGCCGCGGCGCGCCTCTCAGCAGCCTCGGCTATCGTGATCGACCTGCGCCACGCCGCCGGCGACGACCCGAGGGCGGCGCTGCCGCTGGTGCGCGCGCTCAGCGGGCTGTCGGCCCTGATGCCACTGCGAGAGGTCGTCGTCCCCGAGGGGCCTGTGGCTGAGGAGCTGCGCCAGGCAGGGCGAAGCCTCTTCTCCTGGCGCTCTCGAGATCCCGAGGTCTGGCGAACGCTGGTCGGGAGCGAGCCGGTGCTGCCGGGCGAAGATCCGAAGAACCTTCCGATGATTCGCCTCCGTGGGCCGGACGATCCGCCGCTGCTGGTGATCGTCGGAGGCAGCTGCGGGCCGGCCTGCGAGCTGATCGCGCGGATGCTGCTCACCTACGCCGGGGCCAGGCTCCAGGGGCAGGTCGGCTCCGACCATCGGTTGGCCATGGATGATCGCGGGATCCTGCAGCTCGAGCCTTCGAAGGTGCGCGTCTACATTCCCACCGCGGCCTACGTGCTCAACCCGCGGATCGATCGCGCCGGCGGGCTTCCCGGGCGGTGGTACCAGGCCGAGGACGCCCCCGCGGCGCCGATCGGCGAGCTGGAATCGGCGCTGGCCGGCCTGCGCGAGCAGCTGCGCTGGCGCGCCGAGGAGCGGCGTTGGCTCAAGGAAGCGCCGCCGCCCTGCGCCTCGTTTCCCGCGGTTGCCCGGCGCGATCAGCTCCCCGCCGAGGCCCAGGAGCGCATCGGTTCGGGCAGTCTGCCTCCGTTCCCCCACCACATCAGCGCCACCCTGCACCTGGCCCCCGAGGCCGCCCAAAAATATGTCGCCGGCTGCCCGGGGCTCTCGTCATTCGGGGCCTATGCCTCAGGGGATACGGGCCGCTCTTCGACGGTGGAGATCCGCACCTCCTCTTTCGAGGCCCTGACCCGGCTGGCCCAGTCGCCGGCGGTCGTCTCCATCGGCATCGAGCCCGAGTATGAGATGGAGCCGAACTCCCAGTGATGGAAGGGAAAGCGAGCGCTGGCGGAATACTGAGGGCGGCGCCGAACCCGCGGAAGCTTATCGATTCTCGCGACCGATCCACTTGGCGAGCCGCTCGTGCGCGATGCGCTCCGCCTCCTGCTCCAGCGCCCCGTCCTCGCCGAGCTTCTTGCGGTCGATGCCGACCAGGTCGATTACTTTCCCGCCCTGGCCGGCGACCCAGCTCTTCCACTCCGACTCGACCTCCGGCGGCATCCTGCCGCCTTCGAAGGTGTAGAAGAGCACGACGTCCTTGCCGGTCAGGTCCTGGCCGCGGATGAAGGAGCTCGTCAGGGCGTTGGGGCGCCAGTACCAGACCGGCCCGCCAATCAGCACCAGCCGGTACTGCTCGAGCGGTACCTTCTCCGGAGCGACCGGGACTCGGCTCTTCCACGAGGGCGTCGAGAACCACGAATTGCCCTCGCCGCCCTCGCCGGTCAGGCGCAGGTAGTCGGCGCCCAGGACCCGGGAGAAGGCGCGAGCCATCCTCGCGGTGTGCCCGGTGCGCGAGTAGACGACCACCAGCGCCGTCGCCAGCGGGACCGTCGAACGCAAATCGTCGGGCCGGACGATCTCGGGCGGTGGCGTGCAGGCCCCGCAGCCAAACAGCGCCAAGAGCCCAGCGACCGCCGGCAACGCTGATCTGGACCGGATCATGGCCGCGGAGTCTTTCACGGGACGCCGCTCGCTCAAATCGAGGGCGCGCGGCGCCGGTACCGCCACCGCGGCTCGCAGGCGGCGTCGGCGTGGCCAGACCGACACACGGGGGCCGGGCTTGGAGATGCAATGGGCCGCGATTACTCGGCATTTCGGGCGTGTCGTCGGCGGGCATCCGGATTGCTGAAGGCCGGCCCATGGCAAGCATCGGTCATCTGGCAGTGGGATTGGCGGCAGGTCGTCTCTATGAGCGGGAGGGGAGGCGCTCGCTGGCGGCGATGGCGGCCTTCAGCATTCTGTCGTGCCTGCCCGACCTGGATTTCATCGGCTTCCGGTATGGAGTGGCGTACCGGGCGCAATGGGGGCACCGCGGAGCGACGCATTCGCTGCTGATGGCGGTGGCGATCGGAATCGTCGCCGGGCTGATCGGATTGGGGCTGCGGCAGCGTTTCTGGAAGGTGGCTCTGTTGGCGGCGGCGGTCGTTGCCAGCCACGCTCTGCTCGACATCCTGACCAACGGCGGGCTGGGGATCGCGCTGTTCTGGCCATTCAGCGACGCCCGCTACTTCGCCCCGTGGCGGCCGCTGCCGGTGGCGCCGATCGGAAAAGGGCTGCTGTCGCCGCGCGGAATGGCGGTGATGCTCAGCGAGGTGGCGATGTTCGCGCCGCTGTGGCTGTGGGCCTTGTGGCCGCGGCGGGCGGCGGCTCCGCCGCGAGCTCAGGGGAGGGGTGGGCGCGCGGCGCTGGATGGTGCGCGATAGGTCCCCGCGTTCCGGCGGGATCGACCTTCGAGACAGCAGGCTGATGACGCCTCTCGCCTCGTGAAGTAGCCTCGCCTCATTGCGTGGAGGAATCGCTCGATTCCTTCGCAAGCGGAGCGGGGGGAGCCATGGCGGCATCGCGGCGTGCGACGGGGGTGGGGCGCTGGCTGCAGATCATCCTGGTCGTCGCCTTCGTGCTCGAAGTCGGCAACGCCGTCATCACCTTCGGCGCGGCGGAAAGGGGAGTCGAGGACCGACGGCAGGTCCTCTTCGGCGTGGTCTCCCCTCACTTGCCCGGGATCCAGCGCCTGCTGATGCTGACTGCCTCGGCGGTGCTCTTCTGGCTGTGGCAGGCGCGGACCCGCGAATGGCTGGCTCGCAGCCTCGCTCCTCAGGCGGCCAGAAGGGCGGAGGTGCTGCCTTTTTCTTCGCTGGTCTCTCGGGTGACCTTCGGGCCGTATCTCGATGCACTCGAGCTGGAGTTGTCTCCGGCTGTTCTCTTTGCCGCCTGGCGCATCTGCGTCGCAGGCGCCGCGGCCGCCGCGCTGTTCTTCCTCTCGTGTCTGCTCGTTCCTCATTCGAGTTCGCTCATCGGCTACAGGCTCGAGCTCTGGTCGTCGATCGCGCTGAGCGGCGCGATGCTGGCCACCTTCCTGGTGGTCGACTTCCACCAACGCCTCGAGGCCTTCATCGCCGGCGGAAGGCTGACTCAGCTGCAGCAGGCCGTGCTGCCTTCCCAGTCCGTCCCGCCGGTTCCCGGACCTGCCGCGCCCGCGCCCGCGGTCGCCCCGCTGGCGGCGCGAGGTGACACGGCCGTCTCAGGGCCTGTGCCCGGTCCGGCGCTGCCGGCGGGCCAGTGCCCCGACTGCGGCGGCGCGACCGAGAACGGCAGTTGCCCGGGCTGCGGCGCGATTTCGCAGGTGAAGGGCTACGTCATCGAAAAGCTGCTGGCCAAGCGCGCCTACGGGCGGACCTATCTCGCCCGGTCGAGCGCGGGCGAGCGGGTGGTGATCAAGGAGATACGCTTCGCCCACGTCCCCGACGCCCGCACCCTGGAGGCCTTCGACAAGGAGGCGCGCCTGCTGGGGCAGCTGCGGCACTCCCGCATTCCTCGCCTGGTGGACCACTTCCGCACCGGCGAGGGCGCGCTCATGCGCCTCTATCTGGCGCACGAGTATCTGGAGGGCCAGCCGTTGAACCTGGAGGTGCAGTGGCAGCCGCTCGACGCAGCTCGAGTGGTGCAGGTGGTGCGGCAGTGCCTGCAGATCCTGGTCTACCTGCACCGACAGACCCCGAAGATCATCCACCGCGACATCAAACCCTCCAACCTGATCCGCATGGCAAACGGATCGGTGGGCCTGGTCGATTTTGGCGCCGCGCGGGAGCTGGCGTCGCAGTCGCTGGAAGGGACCTTGGCCGGGACGGTGGGCTATATGCCGCCCGAGCAGCTGGCCGGGCACGTCGACGAGACCAGCGACCTGTACGCCCTCGGGGTCACCGCCATCCACTTGCTGACCGGCATCGCCCCGGCAGCGATGCTCGGCTCCGACGCCCGGCTGCACCTGCCATCGCTGCCGGCTCCCAGGGCGTTCGAGCGCTACCTGCTGCGGCTGGCGGCGCCCACGCGCAAGGCCCGCTTCGCGACCGCGGTCGAGGCGCTGCGAGAACTGGAAAGAGAGGCGCCCGGCTTCCATTCCAAGCCCGGCCGTGCTTCGGAGGCAGCCGGATTCATCGCCGCGGCGGCGCTGCTGGGAAGCCTGGCGCTGTGCGTGCAAGGCGGCGAGGCCCCGGCGCCAGGGGCCGGGGAGCGGCCGGCGGAGACGGCTCCCGAGCCGCAGGCTAGTGGGAATGCCGAATCCCAGGCGACCCCACCACCATCCGACGGCCCCGGCGTCCTCGATCGCGTCGCCGATCCCGAAGGGGACGCCGTCGTCGTCAGCTGGTCCCTAGGGTCCGTAACTCGCAGAGAGCTGGAGGCAGAGCTCCGAGAGTTGCCTCCGGGGCTGAAGTTCGACTCGGACTATTTCATCCAAAGTCTGGCCTATGCCTTGGCGGCGCGGAAAGCGCTTGCCAAGGAAGCCAGGGGGCGCGGGATCGTCGCCGCCTCAGGCCCATTCGAGGAGAGGCGGCTGGTGCGTTCTCTGGTCGCCCAAGAGCTCGGGCCAAAGCCGCGAAACCATGAAGAAGCCTTGGGCCATCACGAGCGCTTCATCGAGCTGGTGAACCTCAGCCTGCGGGGAACGGTCGCCCTCGAAGAGGGTGAGCTGAAGAAGATCAAGGTCGACCCGACAGCCCCGGTCATCGCTCCTGCGAAGTCGGAGTTCTCGGGGCCGGCGGAAGGCTTCTTCCTGGCTCAACGGGATGGATACAAATGCGACGGAATCATCTATCCCGACCACCACTGGTACCAGGGAGCCTGCGAGGGTGACGATCCAGATCTTCTCACCCTGCTCGATCTCGACGTGCTCTACCTGGAGGCCACCTATGGGCCGGTCGAGGGTTTCCTGCACCGCTTTGCTTTCGACGCGCGCGAGAGGGTGATTGTCATCTCCAGTGTCCATACCTCCCGCTCAGCCGACGCCATGCCGCCGGATTTCGAGGAGATGTGCGACCGGTACTCGCTGAGGCTGGAAAGGGTGACTGCGGTCGGAGTCAGCGACCAGCAGGCGCGGGACGAGCTGGAGAAGGTCGTCCATCCCCTGCGGCACTGCCTGGCTTACTACTACTGGATCAATCAATATCCCGAGACGGAAGGGCCGCTTTCGCTGACGGTGAAATGGAGCGCTGGTCGCGTTCAGTCCTTCGACGTCAATCAGATCGGCTTCACTCCCTTCGGCCGAATTCCCGAGGACATCCGTCCCACGAGCTTCGACCCCGCCATCTGCGGCGAGGTGTTCAGGACCTATGCGATGGAAGGATCTGGCGAGGTCGAGTACCGGTTCAAGGTGCAGGTGCAGTAGACGCGGTCGCTCACCACGACAGCTTCAAGGTGTACCCGCGCGGCCGCCGCCCGGCGACCTCGACCTTGATGTGCTGGCTGGCCTCGGCCACCGCGCCGGCCATGAAGTCGGGCAGCGGGGTGATGTCCGGAGTGCCGACCTCGACCACCCGCTCGCGCTCGCCCTTGCCGACCACCTCGAAGGTCATGGTCGAGGCGGTCAGGCGGACGACCTTGGGCAGGTAGTCGACCAGCAGCGCCGGGCTCAGGGCGGGGAGCACCGCCAGCGCCACCTTGCCCACCGCGGTGCGGCGGAAGCCGCGGGTGAAGGCCCGCCCCAGCTCGGTCATCGCCGCGGTCTCGCCCAGCCGCGGGTGGCAGTGGCGGGCGGCGACCTTGAGGCAGGCGTCGAAGACGTGGTCCGGGTACGAGAGCTTGGGATTGGTCGGATCCCATCCCGCAACCTTGAGCTCTTCGGCGAAGGCGCCGCTTGGCTTGAGCTCGGTGAACAGCCCTTCGGGCAAACTCGCTTTTACGTGGCCGGCTGGATGCGACATGGACCCTCCTCAGTGACCTGAATACCTAACGAGGCGGCCCCAGGCCAGCGACGCAAAGTGAGCAGAAGGCCGGCTGGACACCAGTTCCTGGTTGTCGCAAGCCCGCTTGAGTGCCGAGGAAATCGTCGGCTACTGTGCCAAGCCATGTTCGCAACGAGGATGAAGTGGACAGCGGTCGCCCTGGCCCTGAACGCCTGTGCTCTCGCCCAGCCGGTCCCGCCGGGCCCGGGCGAGGTGAGCCAGTCCTCCCGCGAGCGGCTGGGGCAGCAGCGCAAGGAGTCGCTGCTGGACACGACCCGGCGGGCCTGCGAGTGGGCCAATCAGCACCGGGATGACCTGCGCGCTCAGCGCAAGGCTGCCGAGCTGGCGCGGACGGCGCTCGACTCACTCTCCGGCGATCGCCAGGCGGCGGCCGCTCCCTCCAACGTGCTCGGCTGGTGCCGCCCGGTGGCGGAGCGGCTGTCCGCGGACCCGTGCGGGACCGGAGTCGAGGCTGCGGCGGTCTTTCGCAGCGCCGCCGATCACGAAGAGGCAGCTCGGGGCTTCGCTCAGGTGGCTCGGGAGTGCCGCAACAGCGAGGCCGCGGTGGATGGCCTCTACGAGCTGCACCAACTCCTGCGCTGCCAAGAGGGGATCGCCCTGGTGGCGGCCGCCTGGGCCGGCAGTCCCCAGGAGAGCTGGGTCCACCAGTTCGACGCCATCTCCAGGTGCAGCGACTCCGTGACCCTGCGGCGCAACCTCTCCTTTGTGCCCGAGGAGGTGCGCGAGGACTACTTCGCCTTGCTGGAGCGGCGGCGTCAGCAGGCGGAGCGCGAAGCCCGCGAGGCCGCCGCGCGCGAGGCGGCGCGTGCGCGGCAATCGGCCTGCGAGAGCGACTGCTTCCAGTTTTCGAGCCAGTGCCGCTCCAGTTGCACCACCTCCCCCTGCTACTCGAACTGCGACGCCATGGGGAGCGCCTGCCGCTCCGGGTGCCACTAGGAGTCCCGCGTGTACCTCTTCCTCGCGACCCTGATCTCACTGGCTTCGGCGGCGGCGCCTCCAGCGCGCTCGCCTTCGACGACCCAGACCCTCGGAACGACGGGCGACTCGATCGGAGTGGGCGGCCTCGGGTTCCGGGGCCCACCGTTGCCTGCCTCGCGCAAGCCGGCGCTGCCGAAGCTGGAGGATGCCGGCAGCGGGCTCGATTCGGACCTGGCCGCCGGCCTCGACTTCGCCCAATCGCGGCTGGGCCAGGGTGATCCGGCCGCGGCGATCCAGACGGTCTTGAAGCTGCAGCTGAGCGAGGATCGCTTCAGCAAGGCGCAGCTCCCGCTGCTCGCCGAGCCCTCCAAGCTGCTGCTGCGCGATGCGGGAAAGCTCGCCTCGCAGCGAGGGCGCGTCGAGGATGCCGCGATCGCGCTCGACGCGGCCTGGGTCCTCGATGGCAAGAAGAGCGACCCCGAGGCCTCCAAGGCTCTGCTGGCGCTGGCGGACAAGACCGCCGACAAGGGCGAAGCGCTCTGGTTGGCGCGCCGTGCCGCTGCCGCCGACCCGCTCAGCAGGCCCGCCGCCGAAGCCGATCGGCGGCTGAGCGAGAATCCCTACGCGCTTCCTGGGCAGGTTCTCCTCTGCGCCTCGGTGGCGGGCCTGGTCGGCGGCATTCTCTTCGCCGCAGTGAGCAAGTCCGCCAATACCGAGCTCACCAGCACCAGGCACTCGCGCGAAGAGGCGGATGCCCTGATGGCCCGCCGCAGCCTGGGCTACTACGGCGCCTACGCCGGGTTCGCGATCGGCATTGGTGGATACCTGGGCGGAGAGGGGCTTCTCTCGCTGGGCCACCCGAACTACGCCCCCAAGTCTCCCGCGGCCCTGCCCGCGCTCCCGGAGGCACGATGAGAATTGCACTCGCCGCCATTGCCCTGGCTGTCTGCAGCTGCCTGGGGACCGTCGACAACATCCCCTGCGACACCAGCGCCAACTGCCCGACCGGCTACTTCTGCTCCAGCGGCGGAACCTGCAACGGACATCCCGAAGCCGCCCCGAAGGTCAGCTTCGATGGCGTGCGGCCGAAGTACTCGTCAGGCCCGTTCACCGGGTCGGTGACAATCCCGGCGAGCTCCGTCTACTCCGAGGTAGAGCTTCAGTTCAGCAACGGCGGGGGGTACGCCATGCTCGGCGAGATCACGCTCGATGGACCGGCCTGCTTGCACGTCGGGAGCCAGGCGCGCCAGCTCGACAACGGCGGCAGCAGCTTCACCGTCAGCGCCACCTTCGGCAAGGTCGACCCGGGCTGCCCGAGCCCGGCGACGGTGACCGTCACCACCCACATCCGCCCCGACATCACCCTGGTGAATACCTTCCAGGTCGTCCTGCAGTGACGAACGATCTAGCCTTCACCAGGCGATCTTGAGGGTGTAGCCGTCCTGACGACGGCCGGCGACCTGGACCTTGAGGGCCTTGTTCACTTCGGCGATGCCGCCGGCCATGAAGTCCGGCATCGGGGTGAGCTCGGCGCTGGAGAAGTCGACCAGCCGCTCGCGCTCGCCGGAGCCGACGACGTGCACGGTCACTGCCGCCGGCCTGCTGCCCGAGGCGGTCAGACGGATGATCTTGGGCAGGTAGTCGATCAGCAATCCGGGGCTGAGCGCTGGCACCACCGCCAGCGCGATCTTCCCCACCGCGGTGCGGCCGAAGCCGCGGGTGAAGACCCGGCCCAGCTCGAACATCGCGTTCTTCTCCGGCAGCAACGGATAGCAGTGGCGCGCCGCCACGTGCAGGCAGGCCTCGAAGACCGACTGCGGATAGGAGAGCTGCGGCCGGCCCGGATCCCAGCCCGCCGCCGCGAGCTCGTTGGCAAAGGCCCCGGTCGGCTTCAGCTCTCCGAAGATCCCCTCGAACAGGCTCGCCTTCGCCTGGCCGGCGCTGCGCTCGCTCGCTGGTGACATGGGCCCCCCAGGTCCTGGTGTCCGAAAGCGCGCGCCGCAGGGTTCTGGGCAGGCGCTCGTCCAGCCGATGGTAGGGGGTTGCCCGGACGGCGGCGACGCTGCCCGGGCCGCGCCACTGGACACTGTTCGAAACGGCGGGGAGTCGGGAATCGGACGGCGCGCGGTGTCCTCAATACTCCCCGCGCACTCCCAGGAACGGCCGGATGGGCAGGTGGTTGAAGCTGCCCTGGGTGGGCGCGATCCCGTGGGCGGGATCGCCCTTGTCGTAGCTGTAGACGTAGACGCTCTTCTCGTTGAGCGCGTTGAGCAGCTCGGCGTAGACGGTCATCCGCCACTCCGGCCGGCGGTACCACCACTCCACCCGCGCCGACAGGTCGTGGGTCGGCGTCAGCCGGTCGGCGTTGAGCGCGCCGCCGGGGCCGACGATCGGGACGTAGGTCGGCTGGCCGTCGCGCTGCAGCAGGGCGAAGCCCAGCGCGGTGGTCGGCCGGCCGGTGTGGAACTGGTACTTGAGCGCCAGCACCCAGCTGTCGCCGATCGAGTAGTCGGCCGAGGCGCCCAGGGTGTGGGTCTGGTCCTGCGCCGGGGCGTAGGTCTGCTGGTGCAGCGTGTTGAGCGGGTTGGTCCGCTCGGTGCGCAGGTAGCCGTAGGAGAGCCCCAGCCCCAGGTGCTCGCCGCGATGGAGCAGCAGCGCGTCGGCGCCGTAGGCCCAGCCCGAGCCGTCGTTGGTGAAGGTCACGCCCTGCGCCACGACCGCCGGATCGTCCGGGTTCACGATCAGATCGCGCAGTGCCTTGTAGTAGCCCTCGACCTTGAGCACCGACTTGAGCGGCAAGAGCTGCTCCAGCCCGAGGATGTACTGTGTCGAGCGCTCGGGCGTGAGCTTGGGGTTGCCGTAGGTGGTGTCGATCTCCAGCGGGTTGCGGGTGGAGCGGAAGTAGGTGCCGAAGGCGGCCTTGAGCACGGTGGGGGCGAAGAGCTGGTAACTCACCGCCAGCCGCGGGTTGAGCATCGGGCTGGTGCCGCCGGGAGCGTCGCAGCGCAGCCCCACCCGCGGGGTCAGCCCCGGCAACAGGTCCTTCCACTCGTCCTCGGCATAGAGGCCGACGTCGGCGCGCTGCAGCCGCGGGTTGATGTCCAGCGAGCCGCGCTGATAATCGGCAATCGGCAGCAAGACCCAGCGCGGCGCCGCCCGGGTGTCCTCGACGTGGCCGGAGAAGGTCTGGCGCCACCAATCGACGTCCACGCCTACGCGGACGTGGTTGTTGGCGTGGCTGTTCCAGTCGGCGTCCAAGCGCCAGACCAGGTCGAGCATCTGGGTGTCGGCGGAGGAGAGCAGGGTGCTGGTCAGATCCGCCTGCTGCGGCCCACTGCGCTCGGTGGTCGAGGAGTCGCGGATCAGCCCCAGCCGCGAGGAGAATCTGAGCTCCTTGGAGCGGGCGAAGTCCCAGGACAGGCGCAGCATCGACAGGTCGTTCTTCTGACGCAGGGTGCCGTCGAAGGGGATGAGCGTCGATTCGCCGGTGGTGGAGACGAAGGCCAGCCCGTCGTCGGCCTGCAGGACGCCCAGCTCGACGGTGTGCTTGCCGCTGCGGTAGGTGGCCTTGGCCTCGTACTCGCCGATGTCCGGGGCGACGTAGTGGCTGCCGACGATGCCCAGCTGCTTCAGGAGGATGAAGTAGAGCTCGAAGTAGCTGCGCCGCGCCGACAACAGCAGCGACAGCCCCTCGACCGGCGTCGGGCCGGCGACCAGCAGCTTGGCGGTGTTGGCGCTCAGGTCGACCATCGCCTCGTGGCGGTCCGGCGAGCCGGAGAGGTAGCCGACGTCCAGGATGCCGGAGAGCGAGGAGCGGTAGGGTGCCGGTTGGCCGCCAGCGAAGAAGCTGACCTCGCGGATCAGCTCGGGGTTGAAGAGGGTGGTGAATCCGCCGAGGTGGTAGGGGTTCGAGAGCGGGACGCCGTCGAGATAGAAGGTCACCTCGTCCTCGCCGCCGCCGCGGACGAAGAAGGTGGCCAGCAGGTCGGCGTCGCCGACCACTCCGGGCAGCGAGGTGACGACCCGGGAGATGTCCTCGAGAGAGCCGGCGGTGAGCTCGATGTCGCGGCGGGTGAGCTGGTAGCGGCTGACCTCGGGGGCGGTGTTGAGAGCTAGCGGCTTGCGCTGCACCTCCTCGCGCAGGCGGCGGGCGACCACCCGGCTCTCGTACTTGGTGCGCGCCTGGCGCGAGAGGCGGTACTTCACCGAGGTCTGATAGCTGGCGTCGACGTTCACGGTGGTCACCAGCTGCTCGTGGCCGAAGGCGACGATCCGCACTGGGTGGGCGCCGGCAGGCACGCTGGCGACGGCGAAGCTGCCCGAGGCGTCGGTGTCCGAGCCCAGCTCGACGTCGGGCAGGAAGATCGAGGCGCCGACCAGGACCTCGCCGGACTCCTCGTCGATGACCTGGCCGACGAAGTTGGCGACCAGGGTGGAGGGCGGCTCGACGCGCAGCTTGAAGGCGGTGCGGTACTCGATGCCGACTGAAGCCGGGACGCCGTCGATCTCCGCCGGGCTGAACAGGAACTGCCAGGCGGCGGCGAGGGCGGCCTCGTCGAAGCCGTGACCGGCGGCGGTCTTGACCTTGGCGTCCTGGACCTTGCCGTCCTTGTCGATGATCAGCTGCAGCACCACCTCGCCCTCGAGGCCGGCCAGCTTGGCGGGCTCGGGATAGGCGGCCTCGACGAAGCGCAGCAGCACCGGCATCTTGGTCAGCGTCGGGGCCTGGGCTTTGGCGGGCGTCGGGGCGGCCGGTTGCTCGGCAGGCGAGGGCGCAGGCTGAGCAACAGCGGCCGGGGCATCCGCGGGCGCCGGCTGCTCGGCAGGGGCGGGCATCGAGTTCTCCGGAGCAGCTGCGGGATCGGCGGCAGCGAGTAGCAGGGCGAGCGTGAAGGAGCCGATGGCCATGCGTTCTCCGGGATGGGCCGCGGCGGCCGGCCGGGGAGCCGCGGGTGCGGTCTACTTCTCCGGGATCTGTCAGGAAATGCAAGAAGTTGGATGGTCGACCGAACGCCGCCAGGCAGCGCAAATCAGCCGCGCCGTGGCACCTCGACCTCGAACACGCCCGCGCTGACCTCGCGGACGGCGATCTCCGTCCCGAGGAAGGTCCGCAGCAGCTCGAGGTGCGTGAGGGTATGGCCGGTGGGCTTCAGGGTGCGGAAGGTGCCGCCCTGGCCCAGGGCCATCGGCAGCACGAGCTGATCGGCCAGGTGCCTGCCCACCGGAACTCCGGCCGCGAGGTACTCCGCCGCCTCCTTCGCCGCCCTCGTTCCCACCTGCTCGGCGGAGATTCCCTTCTCGCCAAAGCCGGTGAAGAGCTCGGTGACGTGCTCGCTCTCGATCTCCAGGCTGAGCACGTTCCCCGGGCCCAGCGGATTGGCCACCGACTCAATCCGGCAGTCGCCGGGACTCCAGTGGAGAATCGCCTGCACCTGCTTGAGCTCGCGCTCGGCGATGCCGCGCGATAGCTGCGAGACGACGGCCGTGGCGCGCCGGGCGCGGATTTCCCCGCGCTCCAGCAGCACCAGCTTCTCGAAGGTCGATGAGGGCTCGATCTCAACGCTGAACTGCCCGCCGCCCGCCGGATAGAAGCCCGGCCGAGCGAGCGTGGCCCTGGCGCGCGGCCCCATCCGCTCGACCAGCGGCAGGAAGGCCCGGACCAGGAAGTCGAACGGCGGCGCCAGCGGATTGTGCGTCCCGCCCTCGACCGTCACCGTCGAGCGCCCCCTGGCCAGCGCCAGCGCCGGGAACACCGTCTGGAAGACCAGCGTCGCGCTTCCCGCCGTCCCCACCGAGAAATGGTAGTCGCCAGCCCGCACCGGCCCCGGAGAAAAGGTGAGTTCCTTCGAGCCGACCTCGGCCCCGACCACCTTGGCCTCGCTCACCGCACGCGCCGCCTCCACCGCCGTCAGGTGCTGGCGCATCAGCCCCGGCTTGCGGCGCCCGGCGCGGATATTGACGATGCGCATCGGCGTCTGCGTCACCAGCGAGAGGGCCAGCGCCGAGCGCAGCACCTGGCCGCCGCCCTCTCCCCTGGAACCATCGATCTCGATCATTGCCATCGCCGCCCTATCCCTTGACGCAGACCACCTGCCGCAGCGTGTACAGCACCTCGACCAGGTCCCGCTGCGCGTGCATCACCGCGTCGATCGACTTGTAGGCCCCCGGAGTCTCGTCGATGACCTCGGCGTCCTTGCGGCACTCGATCCCCTCGGTGGCCCGGGCGTGGTCCTCGAGGCTGAAGGTCTTCTTGGCCGCGGTGCGCGACATCGCCCGCCCGGCGCCGTGGCTGCTGCTCATGAACGACTCCGGGTTTCCCAGCCCGCGGGTGATGTAGGAGCGGGCCCCCATCGAGCCGGGGATGATCCCCAGGTCGCCGGCCCGCGCCCGCACCGCGCCCTTGCGCGTGACCAACACGTTCTTTCCGAAGTGGTTCTCGCGAGCCACGTAGTTGTGGTGGCAGTTGACCTTCTCGCCCTCGAGCGCGAACTCCGGCAGCTGCCCGCAGGCCTGAAGGGCAGGGACGATGGCCGCCATCATCAGCTCGCGGTTGGTGGCGGCGAAGTCCTGCGCCCAGGTGACGGCGTGCAAGTAGTCGTCGAAGAGCGCGGTTCCCTCGGGGAAGTAGGCCAGATCGGGATCGGGAAGGGTCAGGTGCCAGCGCTTGGCCTCGGCCTTGGCCAGCGCCACGAAGTCGGTGCCGATGCGGTTTCCCACTCCGCGCGAGCCGGAGTGGAGCATCAGCCACACCTGGTCGGTCTCGTCGAGGGTGAGCTCGATGAAGTGGTTGCCGGTCCCGAGCGTTCCCAGGTGCTCAAGGGTCGGCCCGCGATCGATCTTCGGGTACCTGGCGACGATCTGGCGGTAGCCCGGCTCGAGGCGGGCCCAGGCCTCGCGCACGTGCGCCGGCGGGTTTCCCCAGGCGCCCTTGTCGCCGCGCTGGCCGTTGTTGGTCCGCCCGTGGGGAACCGCGCGCTCGATGGCCTCCCGCAACGGCTTGCGATCGGCGGGCAAGTCGCCTGCACGCAGGGTGGTGCGTACGGCCATCATCCCGCAGCCGATGTCCACGCCCACCGCCGCCGGAATCACCGCGCCCACAGTCGGGATGACGCTGCCCACCGTCGCCCCCAGGCCGGCGTGCACGTCGGGCATCACCGCCACCCACCGGTAGACGAAGGGCAGCGAGGCCACCTTGCGAACCTGCTCGCGGGCCTGGTCCTCGAAGGGCACTCCCGCGGTCCAGGAGCGGATGGGCACGCCCCCCGGAACGTCGGTGATCTGGTGGGTGCGCTCGGTCTTTTCGGTCATGGCGTTCTCCTGGCCATGCTGTCAGAGCAGGCCCCGTGCCAGGCCGGAGGGGGCCGATTGTACGAGAGCGCCCGCCAGTTCGGCACCGGCGCGATTTAGCCGATGAGATAATCATGATAGTCCAACGGATATGAGCCGCAGGAAGACGGTCGTGATCGGGCTGCTGGGGCTGACCCTGGACGCGGGAACAGGGCCCAGGCGCTGGGATCGCTGGCGCCCGACGGTTTCGCTCTGCCAGCACGAGGACCTGCTGATCGACCGGCTGGAGCTGCTCCACCAGCGCCGGCACAGTGCCATGGCCAAGACGGTCACCGAGGACATCCGCCGCGTCTCGCCTGAGACCGAGGTGGTGCACCGGTCGATCGAGCTCGCCGATGCCTGGGACCTGGAGGAGGTGTACGGGGCGCTGTTCGACTTCGCCCGCGACTATCGCTGGGCGCCGGAGAAGGAGGACTACCTCGTTCACATCACCACCGGCACGCACATCGCTCAGATCTCGCTCTTCCTGCTCACCGAGGCGCGGCACATCCCCGGGCGGCTGATCCAGACCTCACCGACCTCGCGCGGCTCGGTCGATAGCGCCGGCAGCTATGCCATCATCGACCTCGATCTCTCCAAGTACGACCGCATTGCCGCCCGCTTCCAGCGCGAGCAGAAGGAGGGCCTCTCCTTCCTCAAGTCGGGTATCGACACCCGGAACGCCGCCTTCAACAGGCTGGTCGAGCGCATCGAGCAGGTGGCGATCCGCTCGCGCGATCCGCTGCTGCTGATGGGGCCGACCGGCGCCGGCAAGTCGCAACTGGCGCGGCGCATCTACGAGCTCAAGCGCGCCCGCCGACAGGTGGCCGCCGACTTCGTCGAGGTGAACTGCGCCACCCTGCGCGGCGACGGTGCGATGAGCGCGCTGTTCGGCCACGTGAGGGGCGCCTTCACCGGCGCGGTCGGCGACCGGCCCGGGCTGCTGCGCAAGGCCGACGGCGGCATCCTCTTCCTCGACGAGATCGGCGAGCTGGGGCTCGACGAGCAGGCGATGCTGCTCCACGCCATCGAGGAGAAGGTCTTCCTGCCGGTGGGCTCGGACCGCGAGGCGCGCAGCGACTTCCAGCTGATCGCCGGCACCAACCGCGACCTGCGGCGCGAGGTCGAGAAGGGACGCTTCCGCGAGGACCTGCTGGCGCGCATCGACCTGTGGGCCTTCCGCCTCCCCGGACTGCGGGAGCGGGTGGAGGACCTGTCGCCCAACCTCGACTACGAGCTCGGCCGCTATGCCCAGCAAAGCGGGGAGGCGGTCACCTTCGGCCGCGAGGCGCGGGAGCGGTTCCTCGACTTCGCCACCGGCCGCGACGCGCTCTGGTCCGGGAATTTCCGCGACCTGAACGCTGCGCTGCGGCGGATGGCGACTCTGACCACGGGCGGTCGCATCACCCGCGAGATCGTCGACGAGGAGATTGGCAGATTGCGCGAGGCCTGGCGGCGCGAGGGCAGCGCCGGCGGCGGATTGGTGGACGAACTGCTCGGACCGCGCGCGACGGAGATAGATCCTTTTGATCGAGTCCAGCTCGAGGAGGTGCTCAAGGTCTGCCGCTCGGCGCGCTCGCTCTCCGAGGCCGGGCGGACGCTGTTCGCGGTCTCGCGTACCCGAAAGGCTTCCAGCAACGACGCCGATCGGCTCCGCAAGTACCTGGCGCGCTACGGCATCTCCTGGAGGGATCTCTCCTCGGCCAGCGAGGGCGAATGAGGGGCGCGAGCGATCCCCGCCGCGCCCCCGCGAATTCCCAGCGCTACGGCTGGTGCATGAAGATGCCGCCGGTCGGAAAGAGCATGTCGGTCCAGTAGACCCGCCCACCCTGGTCCAGGACCACGTAGGGCTTCGGGGAGAAGTGCAGGGTGAGCAGGATCCGGTTCTGGTTGGTGACGTCGCCCAAGACGACCTGCTGACCGAGGTTGACCCCGATGTCGGTGCTCCAGGCCAGGTAGTTGCCCACCAGGTCGAGGCCGCCGACGCGGGCGTCGGGCATCAGGCCCCAGTCGGTCTCGATGTCGTCGTTGGCGGCGTTGAACAGGCCGAAGTGCTGGTCGGCGCCGCCGTCGAGGACGAAGAGGTGCGGGCCGCCGGTACCGTCGGCGACGAAGGCCACCCGGTTTCCGGAGACGGCGATTCCGTAGACGTTGGTGTGGTTGACGTTGCTGGGGTTGGTCAGGATGGTGATCCGGTCCTGAGCGGTCCCGTAGACGCCGCCGGAGGGCTCGCGGACGCAAGCCACCTTGGTCCCCATGTTGTTGCAGCTGAAGACCAGGTGCAGCGCCGAGACCGACGGGTTGCCGGGGATGGGCCAGTACACGTAGCCGGCCGGCGAATTCTCCAGCGCCACAGTGGTCGGGGTCAGGATCGAGCCGTTGGGCTCGAGCAGGTACAGAGTCCCGAGATTGGTGTCCCTGACGAAGGCCCGCCCGGCGCCCGCTCCCTGCATCGTGACCGTGTTGGTGAAGGTGGCGATGGTCGCCGCCGCCGGTGCGCCGGGGACGAAGAACTGCCCCTTGGTCGCGCTGGAGGCCCCGCTGTCGGGCCGGTGGAGGAGGACGCTGCTGCCCGAGGGGACGAACAGGTTGGCGCCGTCGGCGGCGACGTAGCCGTTGATCGACGTACCGGCGAGGGTGGTCTCGCGGCCGTCGCTGGTGCGGGCGTGCAGCGCGCGGGCGCTGTCCACGTAGAAGAGCGTCCCGGCGCGGTTGGAGACCGGCGGGAACATCGGCGGCGCGCTCCCCACCACCTCCCAGCGCAGCGTCGACAGGTCGGTGCCCAGCACGTCGCCGTTGGAGCGGTACTGTCCGGACTGGTAGGCCATCTTGCCCTGGGCGATGCCGGTCCCCAGCGACGGCCAGAAACGGGGCACCGAGCCAGGCATGATCCGCGAGAAGACGTCATCCTTGGTCCCGTAGATGCCGTCGGCCCCCGCCTGCCAGTGGTCCACGTAGTACTCCTTCGCCGCGTTGGCTGCTTCGGTGAGCACCACGTGCCCGCCGCGGATCGCCAGCCCGCCGTCAGTGACCGTGGGGCCGGCCCAGCTCTGCGCAACGTCGGTGTCGTCGGCGGTGCCGAACTTTCCGTCGGCGCCAGCGGTGCGCACGTGCAGCGTCGGGAGCCCGGCCTCGTTGCCGAAGTAGGCCAGGGTCTTGCCTCCTTCGTCGAGCGCCGCTAGCCCGGCAGTGGCGGGCAGGTTCCAGGTGGTCCGGGCGGCGAACGTGCCACCGGTGGCGTTGACCGCCACCAGCCCGGCGGTCGCCCAGGCGTTGGTGAACCCGACTCCTCCACCGTAGACCAGGGTGTCGCCATTGAGAGTGACCACCGCGCTGCCGGAGACCGAGGCCACCAGCGTCTCCACGTCGTCGGCGGTCCCCAGCAGCTTGTCAGCCCCTCCCTCGCGAACCCGGATCGCGGTAGCTCCGGTCTGCGGCACCTCGGTCCAGGCGGCACGCTCGGCGGTGCCGGCCATGTCCATCGAGCCGGAGACCATCTCGATGTGCGGGTAGGCTGCGCCGATGGTCTTCACTGTGACGGTGACGTCGTCCACCGCTCCCGGCGGGACGGGGCTGCAGAAGATCCCATCGACGCCCGCCCGGCGCACCTTGAGGGCGTTGGCCGTCCAGTCGGAGTAGATCACCGCGGTGGCGCTCATCGGCTCGGACAGCGGCAGGAAGTTGTTGTTGCTGGCGCTCGACACCACCGAGGAGATCTCGCAGTTGGGATCGGTCGTCTGGAAGATCTGATCGGTGCCCAGGTCCACCACGTGCACCGAGTTGGTTCCCGAGGTGCTGGGGACGCCGGCGTAGGTCATCACCCGGCCCCGCATCCGCGGCTGGCCTTCCTCGAAGGAGGTGGCGCTCACCGGGTAGCCGCCGCCGGTCACCGGCACGAACTGCGAGGCCGCGCTGCCGACGTTGCCCGCCAGGTCCACCGCTCGCACGCTGACCGCCACCCCGCCGGTGCGCTGGAATGGGACCTTGACCGAGTAGAGCGCACCGTCGCGGCAGACCAGCCGCGGGTCGCTGCAGCCGCAGGAGCAGGGAGCGTAGATTCCGTTGGGGTGGCAGCCGGCGGCGGGGCACAAGGCGTTGAAGCCGTTGCCGGAATCGACCTCGATCCAGGCGATGTTGGCCCAGGCGGTGGCCGAATTGAGCGGAGCATCGGTGGCCGGGGCGGTGACGAAGAACTCGGCGTACTCGGTGCGCACGCCGCCCCAGACGAAGGCGTTCGAGTCGAAGGCCGGGACCACCGTGGGACCCGTGGGCGCGGTCTGGTCGCTGACGATCTCCTGCCGCGTCACCGCGGTCAGGACGCCTGCCTTGCTGCGCCCCGCCGCCCAGATGCAGTTGCGCTGGTTGGCTTGGAGCATCACCGAGTACGAGGACGTCACCGGCGCCAGCGCGCAGCTGGGGGCGGCAGGGCAGGGGGCCGTCGCCGCCCCGACCCCAGTCGCGCCGCTGCAGGCCTCGTACTGCAGGAAATTGGGGCTCTTGTCCGATTCGGTGAGCAGCACCGCCGCGCCGACGCTGCTGATCACGCTGGCGGCGACGGTGATCACCGGGACCGCCAGCGGCGCTGTCGCCAACACCACCGTGGTGCTGGCCGTCGGACCAGCGTTTCCGGCCCAATCCAGCCCGCGCGCCCACAGCGACCAGCTGCCGTCGGCCAAACCGGCCAGGCTGAAGGTGAGCGTCGCCGGCTGCCCGGGGACGATGGTCCCCGGCCACTTGGGCGCCAGCCCGACCGAGAGCTCGTAGCCCTCGAAGTTGACCGGGTCGCTGGAGGCGGCGGCGATGGGCACCACCACCGAGCTCAGGTTGGTGTAGCCGGCGACCGCGTTGGCGTTGGGGGCCTGGGGCGTCCCGAGCGCCATCCCGCTGGGCGGGACGGTGTCGGTGCAGCGGATGTTGGGCGAGACCGGCACCGCCGATCCCTCGGCGACCACCGCGTTCGAGGTGCTGCTGCAGCCGTGGTTGGCCAGCGTGGCCACCACCGAGTAGCTCCCCGGCGGCACGGCCACTGGTCCCCAGGCTCCGCTGCCCACCGTGGTCCCGCCGGAGGTGGCGAAGGAGCTGCCGTTGAACGCCGAGCCGGAGATGGAGATCGAGATCCCCGCGCTGGTGGCGTTGGCCCCCAGGCCCCCGGCGTTGTCCCAGGTGATGGCGGTACCGGAGAGCGAGCCGGCGTTGACCTTCATGCCGATGTCGGCGACCTGCTGGCTGGCGTTGGCCACTCCGATCACAGTGGGGAAAGCAGCCGAGGCGACGAAGTTGGGTTTGCTGGCGGTGACGGTGAAGGCGGTGCCGGCCAGGCTCACCGGCACGTTGGTGAACAGGTAGTTGCCCGCCAGGTCGGTGGTCACCGGCGCCACTGGCACGTCGGTGCCTCCCAGCGACACCGTGACCCCGGAGTTGTCGGCGGCCAGCGTCAATCCGGCGAGGCCGCTGGTGAGCAGCACCCGGCCGAAGATGCTCCCCTTGGACACGGTGAGCATTTCTCCGGGCACGGTGACCGCGGCGTCGGCGGCGACGGCGATGCCGCTAATCTGCGCCGAGTCGTAGCCGGACTTGCTGAAGACCAGCTTGTAGGTTCCCTGCTTGAGGCCGGTGAAGGAGTAGCCGCCGCCAGAGGCGGTGACGGTGGCGGTGGTGACCGCGGCGCCGTTCAGATCGACGCCGGTCAGCGAGACGTTGATGTTGGCGCTGGCGGCGGCGCCGGCCGGGCGCTCCACCAGCGCGCTGCCGGTGATCGAGGCTCCGGTGCTGGGGACGATGGTCAGGGTCGGGACCGCGAAGTTGGCGGAGACCGGGACCGCGAAGGTGGCGCTGCTGGCCGGGGAGTAGCCGGGCCGTCTGGCAGTGGCGGTGTAGCCCGAGCCGGCGCGCAGGCCGGTGAGGTGCCAGGCTCCGGTGGAGTCGGTGACCGCGGCGGCGTTGTCCGGGCCGCTGACCGTGATCACCGTCCCCGACTGGTCGGGGGCGCCGGTGGCCAGGACGCTGCCGGAGAGGCTGCCGCGGGAGAGGGCCAGCTGCCACGGCGGCGCCGAGGAGCCGGCGCTCGCCGAGACGGTCACCGCGATGCCGCTGACGCTGTCGTAGCCGGCGTGGCTGTAGCTGAGCTGGTAGCTGCCCGCCAACAGCGACCCGATGGTGAAGGCGCCGTTGAGATCGGTGTTGGCGCTGCGGCTGACGGCGTTGCCCTGGAAGTCGGCGCCGGTCAGGTTGACCAGCGTGTTGCGGTGATCGGTGGCGGCCTCCAGGGTGACGGTGCCGGTCACCGTTCCGGCGGAAACCACCGCCAGGGTCACCGGCGAGCCGGGCAGTGGCGCGGTGGTGCCGGCGGAGAGGGTCACCGTCCGCGAGTCGGAGATGTAGTTGGGCGGCAGCGAGGCCACCAGGGTCTGCGCCCCGACCGGGATTCCCGACAGGCTGAAGTCGCCTGAGGAGTTGGTCACCGCAGTGAAGGTGGTGCCCTGGACCGAGACCAGGATCCCGCCGTGGCTGGTGGCCCCCTGCAGCCGGTAGCTGCCGGCCACCGCTCCGCGGGCCACGTCCAGCGTCGCCGCAGGCAGCGTCGCAGTGGCGCCAGTGGCCAGCGGCACCAGACCAAGATCGATCGACTGATAGCCGGTGCGGCTGAGCACCACGCGGTAGGTGCCGGCGGGCAACCCGGTGAAGGAGAAGCTGCCGTCAACGCCGCTGGTCGCGGTCAGCGCCGGGGTGACCGCCACGCCGTTGAGGTCATTGCCGGTGAGGGTGGCGGTGGTGCCCGACTGATCGCCGCTGGGTTGGCTCAGGGCGCTGCCCTGCACCTTGGCGGTGCGCAGCACGGTCAGCGTGCGCCCGGAGGCCGGGGCGCTGGCGGGCGGGGCCTCGGTGTCGCCGTTGGCGGTCACCACCACCGGGATGCCGGTCAGCGGCGCGTAGTCGGACAGGGAGGCCGACAGGGTGTAGTTGCCCGCCGGGACCCCGGAGATCGCGAAGGCGCCCTGGGGATCGGTGAAGGCCATCGCCGCCGGCTTGGAGCTGCCGGCGTACAGGGCCACCTGCACCCCCGAGGCGCTGGTGCGCTCCTCGACCAGCAGCGCTCCGTGCACCGCCCCGCGCGACAGGGCCAGCGTCACAGGGTTGAGCACCAGGATGTCCCCCGGGGCCAGCCCGGCCTGGACCCGCTGCGTTTCGTAGCTGGGACGCTCGAAGACCAGCGTCTGCACTCCCGAGCCCACGCCGTCGAGAGTGAAGGTGCCGTTGGCCAGGGTGGCGGTGGAGAGATTGGTGCCCTCGATGCGCACGGTGGTCGCCGACAGATCGCCGCCGGCGGCGACGCCTTCGAGCAGCACCGTCCCCTGCACCTGGCCCGGGATGGCCTCGAGCGCGACGTCGGCCGCGGCCACCACCGATTGCTTGACCACGCGGATCGTGCCGGAGGCCGGCTTGTAGCCGGGCACCTTGCGGTAGGCGAGAGTGTAGTCGCCGACCGGCAGGTCGTTCATCCGCCAGGCCCCCGAGCGATCGGTGAGGGCTACCTGCAGCGGGTCGGGGTTGGGCGCCGCCGCAGTCGGCGCCGGAGTGAGCGCCACCTGGATCCCCGAGCTGTCGCCCTGGCCGGCGAGCTTGGCGCTGCCCACGATGGCCCCGCTCTCCCAGATCAGCTCCACCGGCGCCAGGGACGAGGCGGTGCCGGGCGACACCGCGGTCGAGGTGGAGGAGGTGACGAAGCCGGCCTTGGCGAAGCTGACGGTGTAGAGGCCCGCCGGGATCCGGCTGAGGGTCACCGCGCCGTCGGAGAGGGTGGTCACCTGGGCGAAGTGGTGCTCGCCGGCGAGGGTCGTGCCATCGGCGGTGACCAGCACTCCGCCCTGGTCGGACTGGCCCCGCAGGCTGACCGAGCCGGTGATCGAGCCGGGGTTGGCGGCAAGGACCTTGTCGGGGACGACCAGCGTCTGGCCCTCCTTGACCGGCAGGTCGGCCACGGCCAGCGACACGAACGCCGGCTTGGAGGCGGCCAGGGTGTAGAGGCCCACCGGAGTGCCGGCGAAGGTGAAGCGACCGTGCGAGTCGGTCTGCACCGAGCCCGACCAGCCGGTCCCGGAGAGCTCGACGGTGATCCCGGCGCTGGAGGCGCTGCCCTCGAGCGCGATCAGCCCGGCCACCGCACCCCGGGCGATGGGCAGCTTGATGGCGGGGACCGCCACCTGCCCGTCGCCATTCTCGAGCCGCACCGTCACTCCGGTGATCTCGGTGGTCTGGTAGCCGTCCTTGGAGGCGCGCACGGTGTAGCTGCCGGGGGGGACGCCGGAGATGGCGTAGGCACCGTCGGCGTCGGGGTGGGCGGTCAGGCTGGCGCCCAGCAGCGAGACCTCGACCGTGCTCGGGTCGGCGGGTACCGCCCCGGCCTCCAGCGAGACGCTCCCCACCAGCGTGGCGGTGGACTGCATCTGCGGCGGGGTCTGCGGGTCGAAGGGGTTCTGGTGTGGCAGGTCGGTGCTGCAGCCAGCCGCCGACAGCAGGATGGCGAGGGCAAGGCGCCCAGATCGCATGGTGGTTCTCCAAAGACTCATCGACTGAATGAAGCTGCCGCCCGCGCTCGAGGGAAGGAGCGCAGGGGCGCAAAAAGCCCAACCCCGCCAAATGCCTGCCCGGCAACACTGTCACGGCAAGGACACTTGAAACAACGCGACCACCGGCCCCCATAAAGGGGAGGGGCAAAGTGTGAGGCGGCGCACTGACCGGTGCCGCGAACCAGGGCAGCGAGGGTCCCTGGCTACTCGGCGTTCCAGTCGCTGGCGGGGAGGATCTTCAGCCCGCTGTCCTGGCCGCCGGACTGGAAGCGCACCACCCGCAGCGGCCACTTGCGCACCGCCTGTCCCCGGGCGGTCTCGATCCAGAACAAGTCGAGCTCGGCGGTGTACTCGCCCTTGGCGCCGGCCTGGGCCAGCAGCGTGCGGAACGGATTCTCCGGGTGCCAGTAGACCGGCTTGTCGACCCGGGCGAGGTAGGCGAACACCGGATGCGTGGCGAGGAAGGCCTTGGCGCGCTGGCGCGTGAGCTTGACGATCTGCATCGCCTCTTCGGCGGTGATCTCGCTCAGCTCCATCCCCTGGGCCAGCTGCGACAGCCCGGCGCGCCCGGTGGCGTCGATGGCCTCGACGAAGGCCAGCAGGTCCTCGACCTTGCCCTTCTCCAGCTTGTGCTTCTCGCGGCCGACGATCTTGTAGCCCTCGAGCCTGAACTCGCGGGCGCGCAGGGTCGCTCCGCCGAGCAGGGTCTCCAGCGCCCCGCGCTCGCCCTTCCCCGCCGCCGCCGCCAGATAGGCCTCGGCCACCTGGCGCGCCTCGTCGGCCGTCTCCAGCGCCACCGCGCTCTCGACCAGCTGCGCCTTCTCGCCGGGCAGAACCGGCTCCGCCTTCTTCGGCGCGGCCCCCCAGGCGGCAGAGCTCAGCGTCAAGCACAGCAGCAGCGCGATGCGGGACATGTACAACCCCCTTCGATGTCTGAAAGTCTCCTATCAGATCCCGCTGCGAACTCCCATTCCCGGGCCGGTCGGGGCCGCCGACGCGCCGGCTCGCGGCGCCGGCGCTCCCAGGGGGTGAGCGCCCAGCCCGCATCGGGTGGGCTCGCCGAGAAGTGGCGGGAATGAGGTCGGCCGGCGCCCGTCAGCGCAGCAGCGCCCGCTGATCCCCAGGCCGGCGCCCGGATGCCGTCAGGCGCATTGCGCCAGCGCGCCGGCCACCCTCTCCAGCAGCTCATTGAGTTGGAAGGGCTTGCCCATCGCCCCGATGGCTCCCACCGCCTGCGCCTTCTCGGCGGTCGGATCGCCGCAGGCCAGCAGGATTGGACAGGCCTGCCGCAGCCCTCGCTCGTGAAGCGCCGCGGCGAACGCCGGGCCGTCCATGCCCCAGGGGATGTGCCAGTCGAGGAGGATCAGCCGCGGCGGCTCCAGCTCCACCAGTCGGATCGCCTCGTCGCGGTCGGCGGCGGCCTGGACCCGATAGCCGGCATGGGTCAACAGGTGCGCGAGCGACAGCCGCACCAGCTCGTCGTCCTCGACCACCAGAATCAATGGCGTCATCTTCCCTCTCCCCGAGCGCTGGCGCGCTGCCGCGCGACGACGTCCCCCCCGACGCTGTTCGGTATACCAGAATCTGCTTCACTGCGAGTCCCACTCGTGCCGCAGGCCGGTTCTCGCTTCCCAGTTTCAACGCGGCGCAATTGCCTCGGCCACCCGCTCCAGCATCTCGTTGAGGTGGAAGGGCTTGCCCATCGCCCCGATGGCTCCCACCGTCCGCATCTTCTCGGCGGTCGGATCGCTGCAGGCCAGTAGAATGGGACAGTGCTTGTCGAGCCTGCGCTCCCTCAACGCGCGGGCGAAGGCGGGGGCGTCCATGCCCCACGGAATATTCCAGTCGAGCAGTATCAATCGCGGCGGTTCTCGCTCCACCAGCCGAAGCGCCTCGTCGCGGTCGGCGGCGGCCCATACTCGGTAGCCGGCGTGAGTCAGCAACTGGGCCACCAACAGTCGCACCTGCTCGTCGTCCTCTACCACCAAGATCAGCGGCTTCATTGTGCTTTTTGCCTCCCCTCGCCACCGCCGCGCCGGTGCCTCTGGCAATCGTTCGTCGATGTGAAGAGGCGTTGCCGACGGGCCGAGATACCACGGTGCGTGGCTGTCTATATCACCTACCACTGACAGTGGGTGGTGCCCGCCGGGCAGGGCCGGAGAAGATTCGGCCAATGTCCGAGGGACCTCCGACGTTGGCGCAGCGAGTGGGGGCGCGCGTACGGGTGCTGCGCGAGCAGCGAGGTCTCACCCAAGAGGCTCTTGGCGTGCGGGCCGGATTCAGCGGCAAGTACATCTCAGAGATCGAGCGCGGGCTGCGCGATCTTCCGCTCAGCAGCCTGGCGGCCGTGACCGTGCGCGGACTGGGGGCCGATCTGGCGCAGGTCTTCGGGAGCCCCGTCCCTGAGCCTGGATATCGCGCGGGCGAGGAGAGCGTGGCTCCGCCCTATGGCATGCCGCCGCTGCCGGGGGACATTGACCGGTTGGCCCGCCGGGTCACGGAGCTGCCGTTGCCCAGGCGCCGGCAGGTATTGGCGGTGCTGCGGCTGGCGCTGGCGCTGGCCTGCGAATCGCAGCACCAGTGACGCACCAGCGTCGGGGACGGTAGTCTGCGCCCCCAATGACCTCCAATTCCCGCCAGAGCTGCTTCGTCACCTGCGCCCCCGGCCTGGAGCCGGTCGTCGCCGCCGAGCTGCGCGGGCTGGGCTTCTCCCCGCTGCGGCCCGAGCCCGGCGGCGTCGAGCTGCAGGCCGACCGCAACCACCTCTACCGGGCCAACCTCTGGCTGCGCACCGCCACCCGGGTCCAGGTGCACATCGCCCAGTTCCCCGCCCAGGCCTTCTACGAGCTGGAGCGCCAGGCCCGCAAAATCCCCTTCGAGCGCTTTCTCGCCCCAGGCCAGCCGGTGCGGCTGTCGGTGAGCTGCCACAAGTCGCGGCTGTACCACAGCGGCGCCGTCGCCGAGCGGGTGCTGGAGGCCATCGAGCGAAGGGTGAAGCGGCTGGGCAAGGCCGAGGTCGAAAGCGGCCACGAGGAGGAGGCCGACGAGGGGAGCGGCGCGCAGCGCTTCGTGGTCCGCATCATCAAGGACCGCTGCACCATCAGCGCCGACAGCTCGGGCGAGCAGCTTCACCGCCGCGGCTATCGCCAGGCGGTCTCCCAGGCGCCGCTGCGCGAGACGGTGGCGGCGGCGATGCTGCTGGCGCTGGGCTACGACGGCAGCACCGCGCTGCTCGACCCGATGTGCGGCTCGGGGACCATCGTGCTCGAGGCCGGGCTCATCGCCCGCAAGCTGGCCCCGGGCCTGCGGCGCTCCTTCGCCTTCGAGCGCTGGCCCGACCACGACCCGGCCCTCTGGGCGCAGCTGAAGGAGAAGGCGCTCCAGGCGGCGCTGCCGGCTGCCAAGGTGCCGCTCGTTGGCTCGGATCACGCCCGGGCGTCGATCGCGGCCGCGCTCTCCAACGCCGAGCGGGCCGGGCTCTCGGGAGACGTGCGCTTCGAGGTCAAGGAGCTCTCCGAGTTGGCCGATCCCGGCGGCCCGGGCGGCCCCGGGCTCTTGGCGACCAACGCCCCCTACGGCATCCGGGTGGGCGAGAAGGAGCAGCTGGACGGGCTCTATGGCAAGCTCGGCGAGCTGTTCCGCCACAGGCTGCCCGGCTGGAAGCTGGGAGTGCTGCTCGCCGACCGGAAGCTCGAAAAGGCTTTGGGAGTCCCCGTGCGCGAGAAGTTCGAGACCAAGAGCGGCGGGGTGCGGGTGCGGCTGGTGGAGAGCGTCCCGCTCCCGGCGCCGAAGGCCGGACCATGACCGCTGCCGCCTCCTCTCCCGTCGCCGCGAACTCCGCGCGCGCCGCCCTCTCGGCGGCCTCGCCCGAAGCCAGGGACCTGCTGCAGGAGCACATCTGGCGCGGGGCGGCCCGCGGTGAGCGCACGGTGGCGGTGACTCGGGCGGCGCTGGCGACGCTGGTCCTCGGCCAGGTGATCGTCCTGTGGGCGCTGGGGCTCTACGGCCACCACGGCGGCCTGCTGCTGGTGGGGGTCGCCTGTCTGATCTCGGTGGCCTGGTCGGCCTGGATCCTGCGCGGGCTCAAGCCGGGGCGGCGGATGGTGCGGCTGCTGATGCTCTCCACCGCCATCGACAGCCTGGTCGCGTTCCTGTCGATCTTCTCGGTGGTGGGCTGGCCGTTTCCCGGCTACGGCGGGGCGGTGCGCTATCCGGGGATGGCGATCTTCGCGGTGGTGGCGGTGGCGGCGGGCGTTCGCCTGTCGCGCCGGGTGGCGCTGCTGGGCGCCGGGCTCGCCGCCGTGGCCGCCGGCCTGCTCCTGGCGCTCGATTACCGGCTGAATTCACGGCTGGGGACCTTCCACGCCGCCGACTTCGTGCTGCTGGTGGTGGTGTTCGTGGGCGCGGCGGTGCTCGGGTACAAAAATGCCTCCCGGACCAAGAAGCTGGTCTTTGAGGCGGCCGAGGCGGCGATCCTCGCCGACCGGGCGCGCCGGCGCCTGGGAGTCTACCTGCCGGAACCGGCGGCCAAGGCCGCGCTGGAGTCGGGCGAGCTGAGGACGGGAGGGCGCCGGCAGCAGGCGGCGATCCTCTTCTCCGACCTGCGCGGCTTCACCCGCTACTCCGAGAACCTGCCGCCCGAGCAGCTGGTCGGGGAGCTGAACGCCTACCTCGACGCGATGGTCCAGGCCATCGGCGCCGAGGGCGGGGTGGTCGACAAGTACATCGGCGACTCGGTGATGGTGGTCTTCGGGATCCCCGAGGAGCGCCCGGACGACGCCGCCCGAGCGATCCGCTGCGCCCAGGCGATGCGGCAGGCGCTGGCGGCGCACAACCGCCAGCGGGCCGAGGCCGGCCGGCCGCCGTTCCACCAGGGGATCGGGGCGCACTTCGGCCCAGTGGTGGCGGGCAACATCGGCAACGCCGACCGGCTGCAGTTCACGGTGATCGGCGACGCGGTCAACGTCGCCGCCCGGCTCGAGGCGGCCACCAAGGAGCTGGGCGCCGAGGTGGTCCTCTCCTCGGACCTGGTGGAGGCCGCTCGGCGCTCGAGCGATCCGGCGGCGGCGAGCGGGCTGCGCAGCCTCGGCCGGGTGGCGGTGCGCGGCCGCGAGGCCGAGCTCGACGTCTTCTCGCTCAGCTCCGAGAAGGACGCCTGACCGTGGTCCGATTCAGCTTCTCGAAGGATCGACGATCTCCAGCCCGCCGAAGTAGGTCCGATGGAAGCCGCGGTCGCGGGTGAGGAGCCGGTCGGCGCATTCCAGGGCGTGGGCGCCCACCAGGAAGTCCGCCACCACGCGCTCGCGCTGGCCGCCGCGCAGCCGGTAGAGCCTGAACGCTTCTCCCGCCTTGAGTGAGGCGGGAACGGTCATCGGCTCGAGCTCGACGCCGATCGCCGCCAGGGCGCCCTGGGCTTTCTCCGTCTCGGCGAAGGCCGATCTCACCTCAGCGAACACCGCCTCGCAGGCGATCAGACGCCCCTCTCTTGAGCAGCGCCGCAAGACTTCCTTCGACCGGAGACCGAATTGGGAATCGGCGCCGAACAGGTCGAGCAGAACGCTGGTGTCGACCGCGGTGATCATGGGAGGCCGTCGGGCTCGCCGCGCATCGACCGGATGAGCTCATCGGTCCCCGGCCCCGCCGGCAGGATCCCGTAGACGCTCTCGAGCGGGTCGGTTTCGCTCACCTTGGTCGCGACCAGCCGGCCACCCTCCTCGTCCAGCTCGAGCACTTGGCCAGGCCGAATTCCCAAGCTATCTCGCAGGCTTTTGGGAATGGTGACCTGGCCCTTCTCAGAGACGATGGCTTTCATACCAATAGAGTAAGAATTCCAACCAGGACCGTCAAACGAGCGGTCGCTGCTGCCTGCCCGGCGGCCCGGAGCGCCGGCCCGCGAGCAGCCTCGAGCCCGGCTGATTGGCGACCCAGCTCCGAGAGCCGGAAGCTCGCGCCCGCCCATCGGAAACTCCGGGCCTGGCCGGCCGTCACCTCGCTCGGGATCCGTCCCCGCGCCGACACTGTGGACCGGCGTCCACAGGCTGTCGGCACGCGGCCACTTTGCGCCGGCCATCGTCGGACCGTTACCATGCCGCGTCGCTCCCGAAGAGCCGGAGCGAGGAAGGTCGGCACGATCCATGAACTGGCGCTGCGGAATGACAAACCTGAGGATGCTCGTGAAATTGCTCTCCGCGGCGTTGCTGGTGGCAGTCCCGGCCCTGGCCTGCGCCGCCGCTCCCAGCCAGATCCACCTGAGCTGGCAGGGGCCCACCGACACCACCATGACGGTCACCTGGCGCTCGAGCGACGCGACGGGCTCGGTCGATTACGGCACCTCGAGCGGCTACGGCCAGTCGGCGGCGGCGACCTCGACTTCCTACGGCGGCTCCTATCTGCACATCGCCCAGCTCACCGGCCTGACTCCCGGCACCAGCTATCACTACCGCTGCGGCACCGGCACCTCCTGGGCCGCGGACGCCACCTTCGCCACCGCCCCGGCGCCGGGGACCGCCTTCCGCTTCGTGGCTTGGGGCGACAGCCGCACCGACAACACCACCCGCGGGCTGGTGCGCGCCGCGGTCGAGGCCCGCCAGCCGGCCTTCACCGTCGACACCGGCGATCTGGTGGACAGCGGCGGCACCCAGTCGCTGTGGGACCAGTACTTCGCCACCCTGCAGTCGCTGGCCGCCACCGCGCCGCTGATGCCCACCGTCGGCAACCACGAGGCGAACGCCTCGCAGTACTTCACCCAGTTCGCCCTGCCCAAGCACCCCACCGCCAGCGGCTACAACGACGAGGCCTACTACTCGTTCAACTACGCCAACGTGCACTTCGTCGCCCTGACCACCGAGTCGACGGTCGGCGGCGCCCAGCTGAGCTGGCTCAAGGACGACCTGGCGGCGGCCAAGGCCAATTCCGCGATCCGCTTCATCGTGGTCTACGCCCACCAGCCGCCTTTCTCGAGCGGCAGCCACGGCAGCAACAGCTCGGTGCGCTCGACCTGGGGCCCGGTATTCGAGCAGTACGGCGTGGACATCACCTTCTGGGGCCACGACCACGACTACGAGCGGACCAAGCCGCTGCTCGGCGGGGCGCCGGTGACCAGCGGCGGAGTGACCTACGTGGTCACCGGCGGCGCCGGGGCGCCCCTCTACAACGTGGCCTCCAACCCGTGGACCGCCTTCTCCAAGTCCGACTACCACTTCGTCGAGGTCAACGTCTCGGCCAACGAGCTGCGCATGGAGGCCAAGGACCTGGGAGGGGCGACCTTCGACTCCTTCACCATCACCAAGTCGGCGGCCTCGGGATCCGGCGGCGGGACCACGGATCCCGGCACCTCCGGCAACCCGGGAGCTTCCGGCTCCGCGCAGGACCCGGCGGCCGGCGACCAGGCCGGCGCTCCCGCCGGCGGGTGCAACGTCGGGTTGGGCTCGGCGCTTCCGCTGGGGTTTCTTCCAGCGCTGCTGGTGCTGACGCGCCGCCGGCGCTCGGCCGGGACGCGCTGACCGGCGCGGCGAGGTAGCTGCCAGATTCGCAGATCGCGATGGCCATCTCGAACCGAGGTGGCCATCGGTCTATCGGGGCTGCCTTCCGATCCTGCTAGCCGCTGACGAGGAACCTGATTCCCGCCCCGGTGAGACCGCCGCCCAACAGCGCGTAGAAGAACCGCGTGGCCGGTCGTCCGATCAGCCACACGAACCTGCGCGCTTTGCGGTGGTTCATGAACCAGTTCCAGTCGAAGACCGCCCCGGAAACCGCGAACGGACCGGCCAGGGCGAGGACCAGCCCGGGGAGGGTCAGTCCCTGGGGCGCGTCGATCGACGGCACGAAGGCGAAGGCGGCCGCGGCGGCGAGACCGGCAATGCCCAGCAGCGCGAGGCGCACTCTGGAGGAACCGGCTGCTCTCCTCGGCTGGTCGAAGCTGGGCGCGCCGTATTCGAAGGTGTAGTTGCAGACGCAGCGCTGCGCGCCGCTGGGGCGCGGGGTGTGGCACTCCGGGCAGACGGTCTCGACGGTGAGCTGGGCCATGAATTCCGGATTAGGAGAAGCGACTGGGTGAATGCGCGGCTCAGAATAGCTTGAACCTGCGCCCGGCCTCGAGCTGCGCCAGCGAGTAGAAGGTGCCGCGCCAGAGCACCCCGCCGCGCCGCTTGGCGAGCCAGACCGAGCGTAGCATCGCCAGCTGCATCACCGGCAGCGCCAAGGGCCAGAAGAGCGCCGGAGCAATCGCGTCGGTGTTGAGCCGCAGGCCGGCGGCGTAGGAGAGGGTGGCAGCGAAAAAGGAGCCGGCGCCGAGGACCGCGAGCCAGGGCACCTGGGCGGCGAGGCCCGCGCTCAGCGCGACGAGCGGCGCGAACTGGATGGCATCATAGAGCGCGAAGCCGGCGGCCAGCAGCGCGAAGGGGATGGGGGCCAGCGAGCTGCCATTCTTCTCGATGCCCCGGAAGAACTCGGGCAGGGACCGGTAGATCGCGACCGAGGCGCTCCCGTTCCCGTCGATCATCTCCAGCTGGCCGCCGGCGGCCTTGACCTGCGCCGCCAGCGCCACGTCGTCGCCGGTCTCCATCCGCAGCGGCTCGAAGCCGCCGCTGCGCTCGAAGAGCTCCCGGCGCACCAGGTTGAAGGCGCCCGAGCCGACCGCGGCTCGCTTCTTCGCCGGATCCCGGATGGCATGAGGGTCGGCGATCACCGCCATGACGTGGAGGAACACGGGCAACACCATGTCCATCGCAAAGTCGCCGGTGCGGTAGGCGGGAACCAGGGCGAGGAAGTCGATCTTCTCGGCGAGGCAATGGGCGACCGCCTTGCGCAGCGCGCCGCGCTCGAGGTGGACGTCGGCGTCGGAGAACAGCAGCCACTCACCGGAGGCGCGCTGGGCGCCCAAGTGCATCGCGTTGAGCTTGCCGAGCCAGCCCTCGGGAAGCGCTTCGACGCGCTCGATCGCCAGGCGCCGATCGCCCTGGGCCGCCCGGCGCACCGCATCCCCGGTGCCGTCCTCGGACCGGTCGTCGATGAAGACCAGCTCGAGCTCGGGATAGTCGTCGGCGAGGCGGCTGGCCATCGCCGGCCCGACGGTGCTGGCCTCGTTGCGCGCGGCGATGACCACCGAGACCTTCGGCCAGCGCTCGGGCGCGGGAGGAACGAGCCGCGCCAGCGTGCGGATGCGCCGGAGGTGGATGATCGAGACGAGGGCCTCGAGGAGTCCCGCGGCGCAGCCGACGGCGAGGGCGATCTGGAGGGCGGTGCTCATCGGCGCGAGGCCTCGCTTGGTGCGGTCGGCCATGAGGATACCGTGCCGGGTCAGGTGCGGCAGGGAACCGCGAGAAGCAACCGGTTGTCCAAGTGCGTGTCGTTCCGAGAAAGGGAGCGCCATGCCTTTCGCGCGCCGGAGTGGGAAAGCCTTGCGAATCGCGGTGAGCCTGGATGGGACCGCGATCGAGCAGAGGATTCATGCCGTCTCGAGGTCGATTCGCATCGGCCGGGCGGCGGGAAACGAGATCGTCGTCCCGAGCGAGCGGCTGCCGGCGACGCAGCTCCTCTTCGGCGTGCTCGGGGAGCGGTTTCAGTTGGCGCTGTCGCCCGGGATGACCGGGGAAATCGCCGTCGGCGGCCGCAAGCTCGAGCTTGGCGAGCTGGCCAGCGTCCTGCCACCCGGGGCCTGGATTCCGCTGGCCGACTCGGCGCGAGGGGTCGTTCGTCTCGGGGAGGTCGCCGTCGTCTTCGAGCGGGTCGAGCAGCCGGCCCAACGATTGCGTCCGAAGGTTCCGCGCGAGCTGCGTCCGGGGCTCTGGCGTTCGAGCGATCGGGCGTTTGTCGCCATCCTGGTCGCGGTCCTTCTCCTCGATTTTGGGGTCGCGCGAGCCATCACCGCGCCGGCGCTGCCGCCGGACGAGACCGCATTCGAAGAGCCCCTTGAGCGCTCCAGCGGGCCCCTCCTGATCCCGAAGCCGCCCAAGCCCGAGACTCCAAAGCATGTCGAGACCGCCAGCCGTGGTACCCGAGCGGCGCCGGCGAAGTCCCCGTCGGATCTTCAGATGATGGTTCGCAAGCGCGGATTGCTCGGCCAGATCCTGGGCGCGCGCGGCGAATTGGCGAAGGAGATGCAGGGTCTGCTCGAGCCGAATCATCTCGGACGCCGCCTCGACGAGGCGCTGGCGGATTCGCGCGCCGGGCAATCGACGGCCGAGCTCGAGGGGCCGCGGCGACGGGGAGGCGAGAACGGAGCCGTCGAGTCGATCGGGCCTCTCGAGACCACGGGAGGCGCGCACCGCCGAGGGCTCGAGGAAGGGCGGCACGAGCTGAAGGCGACCATCGCCATCGACGACCCGATGCCCACCGGCGGCTGCGACGCCGCGGCGATCGGCTCGGTGATGCGCTCGCGGCTGCGCGGGTTCCAGGCCTGCTACGAGCGCGAGCTCAAGAACCAGCCGACGGTCGGCGGCCGGGTAGTGGTGCGATTCTCCGTCACACCGGCGGGAGGCGTCGCCGATTTCGAGGTCGAGGAATCGGCGATCCCGGGCGCGCGCTTTCGAAGCTGCCTCAAGACGCTGGTGAACGGCTGGCGGTTTCCGCCACAGGGCGAGGAGTGCTCGGTCGTCTACCCGTTCGTCTTCGCGCGGGTGCTGTAGCCTCGCCCGAGGCGAGGTCTCCGCCTTCGCTCGTGCGGTCCGTGGCAGGATGCACCGGCCATGTCCCCCGGCTCCCGCCCCCGCTGCTCGGTCTTCATCGCCACCAGCCTCGACGGCTGCATCGCTCGCTCCGACGGGCGGATCGACTGGCTCTCCGCGGTCCAGATCGAGGGCGAGGACTACGGCTACCAGGCCTTCTTCGACTCGGTGGACGCGCTGGTGATGGGCCGCAGGACCTACGACACCGTTCTCGGATTCGAGGCCTGGCCCTACCGCGGCAAGCGCTGCGTGGTGCTGACCCATCGGCCGCCCAAGTCGCGCCACGGCGAGGAGTTCTTCGAGGGAGGCCCGGCGGCCTTGGTCGAACGCCTGGGGCGCGAGGGCGCCCGTCGGATCTACGTCGACGGCGGCGAGGTCATCGCCCAGTTCTTCGAGGCTGGGCTGATCGACGACCTGACGCTGTCGCTGGTGCCGGTGGTGCTCGGCGGCGGCCGGCGGCTCTTCTCGGGACGCGAACCCGAGCGCAAGTTGATCCTGGAGGAGTGCCGCTCCTGGCCCACCGGCCTCGCCCAGCTGCGCTACCGCGTCGGCTGATCACTCGTCGCGCTCCACCAGCGCCCGCAGCCGGCCGAGCGCCTGGTCCCACTGGGCCGAGATCTCGTCGAGGTAGAGACGCGCCTGCTCGAGGCGGGAGGGCTCGAGCCCCCAGATGCTCTCCCGTCCTTCGCGCCGGGTTCGGACCAGCCCCCCGCGCGCGAGCGCTGGCCGCTTCGAGCTCCGGGCGACGAGCCGGGAACTCGCCGGCTTCAGATGGAGCGGCGCCGTTTGCTCCCCCCGACGCCGGCGCGCTACCTTCTGACGCCGTCTATTCCCCAACAGAAGGATTCTTCATGCGACGAGCCCTGACCCCGTTGCTGATGGCCTTGCTGGCGAGCTGTGAGCCAATGGCGACCAGTTGGCCAGAGAAGGTCGATTTCCCAGTGCTGCAGAAGAAGGACGCGGTGGCCCCGGCGGCGACCTCGACCCTGAAGGTGATGACCTGGAACGTGAAGTACGGCGGCGGGCGCATCGACTTCTGGTTCGACCTGTGGGGCGACCGCACCTTCATGACGCTCGACGAGGTCGAGCACAACATGGCGGGCGTCTATGCCCTGATCAACGAGGTGCAGCCGGACATCCTGATCACCAACGAGATCGAGATCGACTCCAAGCGCTCGGCCTTCTACGACATGGTGCAGGGAATCCTCGACCACACCGACCTGCGCTGGGCGGCCTACACGCCGGTGTGGCAGGCGCGCTTCGTGCCCTCCGAGGGCGTGGGACGCATGAACATGGGCAACTGCGTCTTCTCGCGGTTCCCAATCGTCCAGAACACCCGCATCGCCCAGGTCGATCGCACCGATCAGGACCCGGCGACCAAGACCTTCTACCTGCACCGCGCGGTGGGCCGGGCGGAGATTCAAGTCGGCGCCAAGCGCGTGGCGGTGTTCGCGGTCCACACCGAGGCCTACGACTCCGACCGCACCAACAGCAAGCAGCAGGCGCAGATCCTGGAGGTGATGAAGGCCGAGACGCTGCCCTTCGTGATGGCCGGCGACCTCAACGCCCTGATGCCCGGCTCGGTGAAGACCAACCACTTCAACGACGAGGCCCCCTCTTCGATCGGCACCGCCTTCGAGCAGCCGCCCTACAACCCCGAGGACCTGCGGCCGTTCTTCGACGCCTTCGACGACGCCATCGGCCTGACCCGCTACGGGACCACCGAGGATCAGCAGAGCCACTTCTACAGTCACAGCGTGATCGGCCCGGACAAGGTCGGCGCCAACGGCGTCCCCGGCTTCTGGAACCGCCGCCTCGACTACCTGTTCACCCAGAAGACCAACCGCTGGAAGGGCGCCGTCGTCCTGCAGAAGCCGGGGGTCGGCTTCGACGACTTCAACAACGTGGTGGTGGTCGGCCCCGAGAATCACTCCGGCATCGTCAGCAACCCCTTGGAGCTGAGCGATCACTGCCCGGTGGTCGGGCTGTGGGAGGTGCTCCAGTGAAGCGCGCAATCATTCTTTCGGCGCTGCTCTTGGCCTCTCCGGCGATGGCCCAGCTGGCGGCGCGCGACACCGCCGACGTCGGCAACAAGGGCGACTGGTCGGTGGGGATCTTCAACCCGCTCAAGCTCGGGCTGATGGATGGCGTCGAGCTCAAGACCCAGCCGCTGGCCTTCTTCGTCGCCCCCAACGCCATGGTGCGAGTGGCTCACGGCGAGCTCGGCGGGATGAAGCTGGCCGGAGAATATGGCCTGTCGCTGATGACCCCGGCGATGCGCCTGACGCAGGGCTACCTCTACCCGACCTGGAACATGTCCGAGAACCGGGTGGGCTGGTACCTGACTCCGCGGGTGGGAATCGTCGCCAGCCGCGGCGACGTCAAGCAGGCGGTGTTCACCCTCTCCGCCGACGTGGCGGCCGGCATCCGGCTGACCCGCAGCGACCTGACGGCGATGGGCGGCATCGCCCCGCTCGACGTGCTGATGGCCCCCGAGCTGTCGGGCAATCCCAAGCACATCGTCACCGGCTACCGGGTGCATGTCGGCGGGCTCTACGACCGGCCGCTCACCGACAGCCTGCGGATGCGCGGCTATCTCGACGGCTACCTGCACGGCGCCCAGCCCTCGCCGTTCACGATCAGCGCTGGCGTCGGGCTGGACTACGCCGTCGGCAAGCAGAGCCGGGTGACGATCGGCGGGGTCTGGTACAACGCCGACACCGGCGACATCGACCTGGCTACCCACCAGCACAAGCGCAGCAACGACTTCTTCCCCACCATCGACTTCATCTGGGCCGGCTGAGACCGATCCGCTCATTCCGAGAGCAAGCGCGCAGCGCCGGAGTCGTGGGCGGATTGTCGCCCGTCAAACCCAAGGCCCCGCGGCCGCTCCGCATGGAGCGCTCGCGGGGCCTTCGTCGATCCGGACCGGCGCAAAGAGGAGGCCAGCCGAGCGTGGGCGCCGCAGGCTTCTCGCCGGACGAGCGATCTCCGGGCGACGGCATGGGCCGAGCCCTACTTGATGAACACCTCCGCCGTTCCAGTGGAGATATTGGTGGGGCAGTCGGTGTTGCAGGCCCCGCTGCAGGCGTACTTGGGGGCGTTGGGGCTGGCGAAAGTGCCGCCGAGGTACTCGAACGAAAGGCGCAGCGAAGCGGGCTGGGCGCCGAAGCAGCGGTCGGTGTTGTACCAGTTTTGCTGGTGGAAGAAGACCCAGCCAGCGTATTGGGGCGTGAAGCTGGGAGCCGCGGCCGCCACGTCCGCCAAGTTCTGGGATTGGATCACCTTTCCCGGCGTCCCATCGATGCGGATCAGTCCGTCGTAGCGGGTGAAGAGCGGCGGGTTCGTGCCGACTCGGCTGAAGAAGATCTTGGACGGCGCCAGAGCGTTGATGGTCGCGTCCGAGTACTTGGTGCAGGTTGTGGCGGCGCTGGCCGGATCGCCAGCGGCGGTCGTGGTCAAGGCGCAGCCGGTCCCAGCTCCCAAGGCGATCCGCGACACCCTGGTCCAGCCCCCTCCGGCCGTGGTCATGTCGCACCACGCCTGGAACGCCGGGCCGGTGCCGGGGTCGATCAAGTAGACCCCGTCCGCCGCCGAGGGGAAGGCGGTCTTGATGGCCAGGCAGCTGCGGGGAGCCTTGCAGGTGCCGCCCTGGCAGACGTTGTTGCCGGTCCCGCAGGCGACGCCATCGGTGAGGGTGGTGGTGTCGGTGCAGACCGGGCTGCCGCTGCTGCAGACGGTGGTGCCCACGACGCAGGGCGCCGAGGGGTTGGTGGTGCAGGTCGCCCCGACAGTGCAGGCGTTGCAGGTTCCGGTGCCGCTGCAGACTCCGCCACTGCAGGAGGTGCCCGCGGTCTTGGACGCGCCGTTGGCGCACACCGGAGACCCGCTGGTGCAGTCGATGGTGCCGACGAAGCAGGCACCGGGGTTGGTGGTGCAAGCGGCCCCCGAGGTGCAGGCGTTGCAGGTCCCGGTGCCGCTGCAGACGCCGCCGGAGCAGGCGGTGCCGGCGGTCTTGGCGACGCCGTTGGCGCAGACCGGAGCGCCGCTGGTGCAGTCGACGGTGCCGTCGAAGCAGGCTCCGGGGTTGGTGCTGCAGGCCGATCCGGTTGAGCAGGCGTTGCAGGTGCCGGTGCCGCTGCAGACGCCGCCGCTGCAGGCGGTGCCGGCGTTCTTGGCGATGCCGTTGGCGCAGACCGGAGCGCCGCTGGTGCAGTTGATGACGCCGTCGAAGCAGGCCCCGGGGTTGGTGGTGCAGGCAGAACCGGAAGTGCAGGCGTTGCAGGTCCCGGTGCCGCTGCACACTCCGCCGCTGCACGCCGCGCCCGCCGACTTCGCCGCGCCGTCCTTGCAGACCGGAGCGCCGCTGGTGCATTCCACGACGCCGTTGAAGCAGGCCCCGGGGTTGGTGGTGCAGGCCGCTCCGGAGGAGCAGGCGTTGCAGGTGCCGGAGCCGCTGCAGACCCCGCCGGCGCAAGCGGTGCCGGCGGTCTTGGCCGCGCCGTCCTTGCAGACCGGAGCGCCGCTGGTGCATTCCACGACGCCGTCGAAGCAGGCGCCGGGATTGGTGGTGCAGGCCGATCCAGCGGAGCAAGCGGTGCAGGATCCGGTGCCGTTGCAGACCCCGCCGCTGCAGGCGGTGCCGGCGGTCTTGGCCGCGCCGTCCTTGCAGACCGGTGCGCCGCTGGAGCAGTCGATGACGCCGTTGAAGCAGGCCCCGGGGTTGGTGGTGCAGGCCGATCCGGCGGAGCAGGCGGTGCAGGTGCCCGAGCCGTTGCAGACCCCGCCGCTGCAGGCGGTGCCCGCCGACTTCGGCGCGTCGTCCACGCAGCTGCGCCCGGAGGCGTCGCACACGGTCTTGCCGTGGTGGCAGGCGGCGCTGGGGTTGTCGGTGCACGCATCCCCGGCGACGCAGGCTACGCAGGTCCCCGAGCTGCCGCAAACGCCGCCCGGGCAAGAGGATCCGGCGGCCTTCAATGATCCCTTGTCGGCGCACACCGGCTCACCGGTGTCACAGGCGATCGCTCCTTCGTGGCACGGGCTGCCGGAGACGTCGCAAGCCTGTCCGGCCTGGCACGGCGAGCAGGTCCCGGTGTGGCAGACGCCGCCGTCGGCGCAGCCGCTGCCATTGGGTGCGTTCACCGTGCTCTCGTCACACCCGGCCACCCCGCCGTCGCAGGAGACGGTGCCGACATGGCAGACGTTGGCCGGGGTGCAGGTGCCGCCCGACGTGCAGCTCGGGCTCGGGACGCACTGGCCGTTCTTGCAGGCCTTCTCGGCCGGGCAGGTGATACCGACGCAGGAAGGATCGACGCAGGTGCCGTCGACGCACACCTCGTAGCTCTCGCAGATCTTCGCTCCGCAGGCCTGGACCCAGCACTTGCCCTGGAAGCAGGACTGCTCCGCGGGGCAGCTCACTCCGATGCAGGCCGCCTCGCGGCAGTGCTCCTGATCGCACAGCTGGCTGGAGGTGCAGTCGGTCCCGGTGCAGGTCTTCGGATAGCAGCCTGCGGCGGCGCAGCCCTCGGTTGCGGCGCAGGACTTGTCACAGGAGCCGCAGTGCGCGGGGTCGGTGCCGAGGTTGACGCAGGTGGTGTCGCACTGGGTGGTGCCGGCGGCGCAGGTAAGGGGCTGCTGCCCTCCGCCGTCCGAGGGGGAAGAGACCACCGACTCGGTACAGCCGGCCGAGGTCAGCAGCGCCAGCAGCGGCGCGAAGAGCTTGGTGGTGATGCGCATGGGGCTACTCCTTGAAGACAAGCAGTCGAAACGAGACGACTGGGTTTCTCGCCGGCGACCGCTCCATCTCCGGGTCCGGGGGGACCGAGCGGCCACCCGGCCTCAGCTACTTCACCCAGAGCTGGACCAGGACGTAGTCGGGAACGGCAGCGCCCCAGGCCGCATATCCGCTGCAGATCTGGTACCAGGTGCTGAAGCTGTAGTAGTCGGTCCGGGCCGCGGCATCGAAGTCCACCGTCGCCGCCTTCCAACCCGATGGGACGTAGGCGTAAGCGGCAATCTGGCCAGGGTCGAACATATCCGATCCGTCCTGATGGTTGAAGGCGATCATCAGGCTTCGATCAGCGCTGGTCTTGAAGTAGTTCACGGTGCTCGAGCCGCCGCATCCCCAGCTCCCATAGGTCCAGCTGTAGGTGGGCCAGGGATCGAGGCCGGCCCAGTTCGCCAGCGGCCAGGAGCCCATGCTGACCCAGGCCTTGAACACCCCGGTCGCAACGCCAGTGGCCGTCGGGACCCTCATCCGAACCCGGGTGGCGTCGGCGTTGCGCAGGGCGTTGAAGAGCGCGGTCTGGTGGCAGATCTGCGCGTCGGTGTAGAGCAGCGAGACGGTCGAGCAGTTGTTCTTTTCCTTGGAAGTGTCGTTGAGGAAGCTCATCACCGTGTCCTGGCCCACCAGCGTCCAGCCGCCACCCTGGTTCGTCATGTCGCAGCGGACGTTCACCGGGCCGGTGCCCGGGTCGATCGAGTAGATCCCGTCCGCCGCCGAGGGATAGGCGGTCTTGATGGCCAGGCAGCTCCGGGGAGTCTTGCAGGTGCCGCCCAGGCAGACGTTGTTGCCGGTCCCGCAGGCGACGCCGTTGGTGAGGGTGGTGGCGTCGGCGCAGACCGGGCTGCCGCTGCTGCAGACGGTGGTGCCCACGATGCATGGCGCCGAGGGGTTGGTGGTGCAAGTCGCCCCGGCAGTGCAGGCGTTGCAGGTGCCGGTGCCGCTGCAGACTCCGCCGCTGCAAGCGGTGCCCGCCGTCTTGGCCGCTCCGTTGGCACACACCGGAGATCCGCTGGAGCAGTCGATGGCGCCGTCAAAGCAGGCGCCGGGGTTGGTGGTGCAGGCCGCCCCGGCGGAGCAGGCGTTGCAGGTGCCCGAGCCGTTGCAGACGCCGCCGCTGCACGCCGCGCCCGCCGTCTTGGCGACGCCGTCCTTGCAGACCGGAGCGCCGCTGGTGCACTCGACGGTGCCATCGAAGCAGGCATTGGGATTGGTGGAGCAGGCGGCGCCCGCGGTGCAGGCGTTGCAGGTGCCAGTGCCGCTGCAGACGCCGCCGCTGCAGGCGGTGCCGGCGGTCTTGGCGGACCCGTTGGCGCACACCGGAGCGCCGCTCGAGCAGTCGATGGCGCCGTCGAAGCAGGCCCCGGGATTGGTGGTGCAGGCCGCTCCGGCGGAGCAAGCGTTGCAGGCTCCGGTGCCGCTGCACACGCCGCCGCTGCAGGCGGTGCCGGCGGTCTTGGCCGCGCCGTTGGCGCACACCGGAGCGCCGCTGGTGCACTCGATGGCGCCGTCGAAGCAGGCCCCGGGGTTGGTGGTGCAGGCCGAGGCGGCGGAGCAGGCGTTGCAGGTTCCCGAGCCGTTGCAGACCCCGCCGCTGCAGGAGGTGCCCGCCGATTTCGGCGCGTCATCCACGCAGCTGCGCCCGGAGGCGTCGCACACGGTCTTGCCGTGGTGGCAGGCGGCGTTGGGGTTGTCGGTGCAGGCATCCCCAGCGACGCAGGCCACGCAGGTCCCCGCGCTGTCGCAGACGCCGCCCGGGCAAGAGGATCCGGCGGCCTTCAAGGATCCCTTGTCGGCGCACACCGGCTCACCGGTGTCGCAGGCGATCGCGCCCTCGTGGCAGGGGCTGCCGGAGACGTCGCAAGCCTGTCCGGCCTGGCACGGCGAGCAGGTTCCGGTGTGGCAGACCCCGCCGTCGGCGCAGCCGCTGCCATTGGGTGCGTTCACCGTGCTCTCGTCGCACCCGGCCACCCCGCCGTCGCAGGAGACGGTGCCGACATGGCAGACGTTGGCCGGGGTGCAGGTGCCGCCCGACGTGCAGCTCGGGCTCGGGACGCACTGGCCGTTCTTGCAGGCCTTCTCGGCCGGGCAGGTGATACCGACGCAGGAAGGATCGACGCAGGTGCCGTCGGCACACACTTCGTAGCTCTCGCAGACGGTGGTCCCGCAGGCCTGGACCCAGCACTTGCCCTGGAAGCAGGATTGGTTGGCGGGACAGGTCACGCCGATGCAGGCCGCCTCGCGGCAGTGCTCCTGATCGCACAGCTGGTTGGAGGTGCAGTCGGTGCCGGTGCAGGTCTTCGGATAGCAGCCTGCGGCGGCGCAGCCCTCGGTTGCGGCGCAGGACTTGTCGCAGGCGCCGCAGTGCGCGGGATCGGTGCCGAGGTTGACGCAGGTGGTGCCGCACTGGGTGGTGCCGGCGCCGCAGGTGATGGGCTGTTGGCCGCCATCGGACGGGAACGAGGTCACCGACTCGGTACAGCCGGCCGACGTCAGCAGCGCCAGCAGCGGCGCGACGAGCTTGGCGGTGAGGCGCATGGGTTACTCCTTGCCTTCGCAGGGAACGATCACGAACTCCACCCGGCGGTTGTTCTCGCGACCCTCGGGCGTGCGGTTGTTGTCCAGAGGGAGCGACGAGCCGTAGCCCTTCGCGGCCAGCCGCTTGGCGCCCAGGCCCTGAGCCACCAGGTAGTCGCGCACCGCCTGCGTGCGCCCCTGGCTGAGCTTGAGGTTGGCGTCGGCGCTGCCCACCGCGTCGGTGTGGCCCTCGATGCGCACGCAGAGAGCCTCGTGGTCCTGTAGCGCTCGCGCCACCTCGCCCAGCAGCGGGTGGGACTTGGGCAGGATGGTGGTGGTGCCGAAGGCGAAGTAGATCTTCTGCTTGAGCTCGAGCTTGGTGGTGGTCACCACCACTTCCTTGTAGACGGGGCAGCCCCTGTCCTCGCTCTTGCCCGCCACGTTGGGGCAGGCGTCCTCTTTGTCCGGGACGCCGTCGCCGTCCGCGTCCGGGCAGCCCTTGGTCGCCGCCGGGCCCTTCTCATTGGGGCACGCGTCGTCCGGGTCCAAGACGCCGTCGCCGTCGGAATCGACCACCTTGGGCTGGACCGGGCAGCCGTGGCCGTCGTCGCCTGCCACCGTCGGGCACTGGTCGCGGTCGTCAGGGATTCCATCGCCGTCGGAGTCGACGGGTGCCTGCGCCTCCACCGGGCAGCCGCGTCCGTCGGCGCCGGCCACCGTCGGGCACTGGTCGCGATCGTCGGGCACGCCGTCGCCGTCGGAGTCCTTGGGGGCGGCCGCGCCGGCGCTGAATTCCACCACCAGCCCGAAGGACAGCAGCGAGGCGTCGTGGTTCTCCCGGCCCGGCATCTGGCCGATCGCCATCAGCCGATCGAAGCGGACCATGGGGCCGAACAGCAGGGGGCTCTCCGGCGACAGCCGGAATTGCACGCCGGCCGAGGGAGCGAGGGAGAGGCTCGAGGTGCCGCTGAAGGTCCACCCGAGCTGGGCCGAGCACCACGGCACGACCTGGGCGTCTTCGAGAGGCCGGCGCAGGCGCGCTCCTGCGCCGAGGCCGTAGGCCCCGACTGCCGTTTCGAAGGGCGACAGCTCCTTGTTGGGGAAGACGGCGAGCGCGAATCCGACCTGGAGGTCGAGATAGGGCGTCAGCGCCATCAGCCCGGTGAGGCCGGCGTGCTCGCCGGGGCCGAAGTACTGCAGCTGCGGCTGGGAGACCGGGAGGGTCACCGCGCCGTCCAGCTGGAGGCCGAACCGGCGGGCGTCCGGCGCCGGAGGCGCCGGAATCGGATCGGCGACCGCGGGGCGCGTGCGAGCGGGGGCAGGGGGCGCCGCGGCCGGTTCCGGGTCGGCCTGGGCGGTGACCACGGCGTACTTGGCCGGCGCGGCAGATTCCTCGGGAGCGCCCAGCCGCGACTCGAGCAGCGTGGCGCGCAGGACGTCCACCACCTCGGTCGCGGCGTGGGAGAGCGACAGCGCTTCGCCCGACTTGAGCGCGACCTGGCGCTCCGACCGGCGGCTGGCCTGCGGGACCTCGACCAGCACGTTGAGCAGGCCGGGTATGCGGGCCAGGTGGATCCGGGCCGCGGGCGCCTCCTCGGCGGAGGCGACCCGGTAGCCTGCCGAAGCCAGCTCGGCCCGCACTCGCTCGACCACCGCGCGCTCCAGCGCCGGATCGGAATCGACGAAAACTGAGACTGGCGCCGCGGACAGGGAGAGGAGCACGGCCAAAGCTGGAATCACTTCATCACCTCGCCATCGACAACGTGGTTGGCCACCGTGCTCCAGGGGCCCGAGGGGTACTCGGCCAGATAGCGCTTGGCGGCGTCGCGCGCCCGGGAGGTCTCCCCCAGGTCGAGCAGGAGATCGATGGAGCGGCCCAGCGCGCTCTGGGCGGATGGCCCGCGCGGCTCCACCCGCAGGCTGCGCTCGAAGTCATCGAGCGCCTCTCGCTGCCGGCGGTGCTCGGCGTGCAGTTGCCCGCGCACGAATGCGGCCTGGGCCTCGAGCGCGCCCCCGCGGTCGAGGGCATCGGCCAGCAGCCGCAGCGCCAGCTCCTCCCTGGCGTCCAGCCGCGCCGCGTCGGCCAGCGCCAGCAACTCGTCGGAGTGGACGCCGTCCGTCGCCTCCAGCACCCCGGCGGCCTTCGCCAGATCCAGCGCCTCGCCCCAGCGGCCCTGGGAGAGCGCAGTGCGCCAAGAGGGAAGCGGCGCTCGGGGCGCGGGGGTGGCGTGGGTCGCCCGGCCAGGCGCGGGAAACGCGGGCGGCCTGGCCTCGGCGGGCGCAGGTCCCGAGCTGGTGAGGACGCGCCGCAGCGACTCGCCGGCGCCGATGAACAGCGGAGTCTCGAGACCGGGACCGGTGACCGAAACCCGTCCCTCGGAAACTGCGACCTCGACCTCGGAGCGCTCGGGCCTCCAGGCCACCGACAGCACCGTGCCCACCACCGCGACCGTGAACGGCCCGGCCCGGTACCGCCAGGTCCGCGGCGTGCCCTTCTGGACGTGGATGGTGAGGCTCCCCGAGTCGATGACCATCACCGCCTGGGACTGGTCGAAGGCCTCGAGGTGGGCGCGGGTCTCCGGAGCCAGGGTCACCTTGCTGCCGTCGGGGAAGGAAAGCTCTGTGGGAGTCAGCGTGGAATGGATCGGGCGGCCGACTTCGGCGAGCGGTTGCCGGGGATCGGCGTGCCGCCGCGCCGGCCACAGCGCCACCGCGATCGTCAGGGCGATCGGCACCAGCGCGGGGACCAGCAACCACGGCCGGCGGCGAGAGGGGGCGCCATCCACTGAGGCCAGGAACCGCGCCCGCTGGCGCTGGACGGCTGCCGGATCGTGCTCGTAGGTGCGGCGCGGGCGGAGCGCTTCGATGGGATGGCTCATGACCGATCCCCCTCGTAGCGCCGGGCGAACTGCTCCTCGGCCCGCGACAGCTTGCGCTTCACGGTGGCCAGCGAGACGTCGAACGCCTCGGCGACCTCCATCAGGTCGTAGCCCTCGACGTGCCGCAGCATCAGCAGCAGGCGGGTGTCGTCGTCGAGGCCGCCGAGGGTGCGCCGGACCTGGCGCGCGGTCTCCCGCTGGTCGTGGTCGAGCACGTGGTCGTCGGCCGCATCGAGCCCCTCGTCGGCGGGGAGGAAGAGGCGCTTCCAGCGTCGGCGACGCAGCTCCATTCGCACGGTGTTGACGGTCACCTTGCGAATCCAGCCCGGGAGAGCCGCGGCGTCGTTCAGAGTGTGGATCCGCTTGAGGATGGTCTCGAAGGTCTCCTGCACCAGGTCGTCGTGGCCGGCGTCGGCGCCCAGCAGGCAGCGGACGAGGCGGTTCACCTCGGCCTGGAAGCGGTCGAAAAGCATCCCGGCCGCAGCGGGCTCGCGCCGGAAGAGTCCTTCCAGGAAGTCGCCGTCGATGACGGCGCGCAGCCTGGGCCTGTTGGGATGGAACGGCAGCATGTGTCCGGGTCCAGATGCACGAGCAGTGAAGAACAGCTCACACCGTCGACAAAAGAACCGAACTAGCGGGCATGAGGCAAATCGGCCATGGCGCCGCGCGTTAGACGCGTCGCGGCGAAGAGCGACGGCGACCTGTCCGCGCCGCCGCCGGCTGCGGGCCGGGAATGGCTTCAGGAGGATGCGACCGAATTTTTGACAGGCCCGGAATGCGCCTCAATATGGCCAAAAAGCGAGCGCTCGCCGCTCAGGACGGTCACCATGATTCACTGCCGGCTGCTGGAGATGATGGGACGCAAGGGGATTCGCTTCCTCTCGCACCTGTCCGAGGAGACGGGGGTCAACCGGCGCACCCTGGCCAACCTGGCGGAGAACAAGATCGAGCGCTTCGACGCCGAGGTGCTGGAGCGGCTGTGCCGCTACTTCGAGTGCCAGCCCGGCGACCTCCTCGAGCTCAAGGCCGACGCCACCCCGGGATGGATGCCGAGCCCCTTCCAGTCATGACCAGCACGACCCTGCGCTGCGAGCTGTGCCAGACCGACATGACGCTGCAGTCCTGCGACGGCAGCCCGGTGCGTTACTTCCACTGCGCCGGCTGCGGCCGGTGGGTGGCCTCCAACTACCGCGACGAGCTGATGCGCGCCGGCACTGCCTACGAGCGGGCGCCGTCGCGGGCGCCGGCCGGGGATTCGCCCGACTTCGAGCGCATCAAGTCGCGGATGGAGCGCTGGGTGTCGCAGCTCGACGAGCGCGATCCGTACCGCGTGCTGGGCGTGGCCCCCTCTGCGCCGGAGGAGGCGGTGCGCGAGCGCTTCCACGCGCTGGCGCTGGAGAACCATCCCGACCGCGGCGGCGATCCGGCCAAGATGCGCCGGGTGCTGAGCGCCTGGGATTCCATCCGGCATGGCAAGCGGCTGGGCGAGGAGCGGGCGCGGGGGCAGGAGGGCTTCGTGCGTCCCGCCGGGCCGCGGCGGTAGGGCCTCCGGTCAGCCCGAGCGGAGCGAAGCGGAGTCGAGGGCCCGCCGCACGTTCCCCGGCACGTACTTGTGGAACGGCGTCTTCATCAGCGGATCGCACCAGTCGCTGGCGGTGAGCCGGTTGATCGCGGGGCCGATCGGCGCACGGTCCTGGAAGCGGATTCCGTAACCGTGAGGCAGCACCACCACGCCCGGGCGCACGCTGTCGTCGATCTCGACGATGGCCTCGATCTGGCCGCGCGCTGATTCGCAGACCACCTTCGCGCCCTCCGAGAGCTCGAGGCGCGCGGCGTCTTGAGGATGCATTCGCGCCGCTCCGAGGGGATCGGACTTTCGCCAGGCGGGATCGCGATAGACCAGGTTGGCATTGTAGCTGCGCCGCTCGCCGAGAGTCAGCACGAAGGGGAATTTGGACTCGGGCGGTGGCTCGTCCGCCAGGGCGCGCCAGACCTCCAGCATCTCCGGAATCTCGAGGTGGATGCGGCCGTCCTCGTGCTCGAGCAGCGACCAGACCTCCTCATAGCGGTGGGAGCTGAAGACCACGCCCGAGCGCTGCTCGAGGATGGCGCGGAACAGAGCCGAACCGAGCGTCGCCCGGTTGCCTCGGTGGCTGGCGCGGCGGACCGCCTCCGGATGCTCGGACGCGAACTTCATGGCCAGCGGCAGTAGCAGTGCCGCCGACGCCGCGCCGTTCGGCAAGCTCGGCCCCAGCGCGCGGTAGAGGATCGAAGCCCCGTATCGAATCAACTTCTTGTCGCTCGCCAATCGGGCCGCCAGCGCCGCCATGAAGCCCAGGTGCCCGGTGGCGGCCGGCTCGTGTTCGGCGACGAGCGATAGCCCGGGAAAGCGACTGGGGATTTCGCCCATCCGCTCCAGCAGCCGCGTGTAGATCTCCGCCTCCGGCAGTGCCTCCTCGAGCGGGGCGAACAGCGGCCGGCGCAGGTGAAAGGCGTTCACCGGAAATTCCATGGTGAAGGCGGTGAATTCCCATTTTTCGAACTGCGACGCCGCCGGCAGGACGTAATGCGCCAGCCGCGCGGTCTCGGTCATGGCCACGTCGACGACCACCAGCAGATCGAGCGCGCGGAGGGCCTCCTCGTAGGCCTTGGAATCCGGCCAATTGAGCACCGGATTGCAGCTGTCTACGAAGACAGCGCGGACGCGGTCCTCGCCCGCGAGCAGGATCTCATCCGGCAGGATGGTCGGCGGGAGGGTCCCCGTGACCGGAAACATCTTGTGATGCGCGGTGCGCTTGATTTTGGGGTTGCGCTCGTCAGTGTCCGAGAGAAATGGGATCAGCGCGGTGTGCAGGTTGTTCCCGCCCTCGACCCCGAAGTTGCCGGTGACGAGGTACAGCAGCTTCTCGAGGTAGCTGTTGAGCGTCGAGTGGAGCGTGTGCTGGATGCCGAGGTCGGCGCGCACGCAGGCCGACCGCGCGGTCGCGAAGCCGCGCGCCACGCGCTCGACGTCGGCCAGCGGCACGTCGGCGCGGGCGACGTACTCCGCCACCGGAACCTGGAGCAGCGCCTTCTCGATCGGCTCGAAGCCGGTGCAGTGGGCGGCGAGAAACTCGCGGTCGTGCAGGCCCTCGCGGACGATGATCGAGAGGATGGCGCTCAGCAGGAAGGCGTCGGTCCCCGGCTTGAGCTGCAGGTGGATGTCCGCCAGCTTGGCGGTCTCGGTCCGGCGCGGGTCGATGACCACCATCGTGCGCGCGGGATCGTTCTTGAGGTCGCGCAGGGTGTCGCGGGCGTTGCGAATGCCGTGCGACTGGAAGGGATTGGTGCCGAGGAAGATCACGAAGTCGGCGTGCTCGACGTCCTCGGTGGTGTGGCAGGCCTGGCTGCCGAAGAGGCGGCCATTGATCCAGAAATCGCCGGTCTTTTCCTGGCCCAGCGAGTTGTAGGCGTTGTGGCTCCGCATCGCCGCGCGGATCTGGGCGAGATAGCCGCCGCCGAGGTGGTTGCCCTGGCCGCCGCCGCCGGCGGTGGCGAAGGCCTTGCCGCCGTGCTGATCGCGGATCTTGACCAGGCGCTGCGCGATGTCGCCGAGGGCCTCGTCCCAGCTGACGCGGACGAAGGTGCCGTCGGGCTGGCGGCGCAGAGGGTGGCGCAGGCGATCGGCGTGGTTCTGGTAGTGGTCGAGGCGTGCTGCCTTCTGGCAGAGGTAGCCCTTGGAGACCGGGTGCTCCTCGTCGCCGCGGATGCGCTTCAGCTGGCCGTCTTCGATCTCCACCACCAGCCCGCAATTGCGCGAGCAGAGGATGCAGGCGGTCTTCTCGCTTCTCATGAAGTGGGTCCTTGGTCGTGGGCGCTGAACCAGTCGAGGGCCTTGTCCCAGAGCGGTTGGGCGGACTGGCGGAAGTAGCCCATGTGCCCGATGGCGGCGCCGATCTCCCGGGGATCGATGTCGACGGTGGTCAGCGGGGCGTTGCGATAGCCCTGGATGAATGCGTCGCGCGAGCGCGGCGGGACCCAGGCATCATCGAAGGAGTTGGCCGCGGTGATCGGGGTTCGCACCTCGGCCATCTTTTCGGCGATTCCCGCCATTGCCGGATCGTCGAGGAAGTAGCGGGGGAGGTTGCACCACCGGCGCCAGTGCTCGTAGACGCCCACCGGAAGGTCCTCGCAGACTCCCAGCGCCGCCATCGGCGCGTAGCCCTTCCAGCGGACGAACAGCGGATGGACCGCGCTCCACATCAGGCGGACCCGAAGCCTTTCCGCCAAGGGCATGAAGCCGTACCAGCCCGAGCCGGTGGCGAAGACGTAGAAGCGCGAGATGCGGCGGTGGTTGGGCAGCAGGCCGAGGGCATGGCCGCCGAAGGAATGGCCGACCATGAAGAGCGGAACCGAGTCGCTGGACATGGCGTCGACGGCGGCCGCCACGTCCAGGCGGGCCCAGTCCAGGACGCTGGCCTGGAAGCCTTTCAGGCTCTCGGGCCGGGATTTGCCGATGCCGCGGTAGTCGAGGGTGAGGGTCGAGAAGCCGCGGCGGGAGGCGTGCTCGGCGAAGCGGCGGTAGAAGTCCTGGCGCACGCCGGTGGCGCCGGCGACGACGAGGTGTCCGCGCGAGCTTTCGGGAGGGTGGAAGCGGGTCGCGGCGAGCCGGTAGCCGTCGGCGGCGGTGAGGGTCACGGGCTCGGGCGAAGCGGGAGAGGTCATCGCGATCCCATCGGTAGCGGCGTCGGCGCCGCGGCGCTACACTTACGAACTAGACCAGTCTACCTAGTTTGGCAATCATGGCTCCGCGCGGACAGACCCGAAACGAGATCCTCAAGACGATGTCCCGGCTGCTGATGCGGCAGGGCTTTCACGCCACCGGGCTGAACCAGCTGCTCGACGAGAGCGGCGCGCCGCGGGGCTCGCTCTACTTCCATTTCCCGGGAGGGAAGCTCGAGCTGGCGGTGGAGGCGGTCAAGGAGCTCGGCGTCCAGCTCGGGAAGACGCTCGAGGCGACCCTCGACCGCGAGCGGACCGTGGAGGCGGGGCTGCGCGACCTGTGCGGGATCTTCGCCAGGCAGCTCAAGAGGAGCGGTTACCGGCACGGGTGCCCGATCGCCACCGTGGCGCTGGAGGCGAGCGCCGGGCCGCCGGAGCTGCTCGACGCCTGCGCGGCGGTCTTTGACGGGTGGGAGAAGGCGCTGGCGGCCAGGCTGGAGGCGGAGGGGCTGGAGAAGCGGCGGGCGAGGGAGGCCGCGGCGAGCATCCTGGCGGTGCTGGAGGGGGCGCTGATGCTGGCCAAGGCGCGGAGGGATACCAGGCCGATGGAGCGGGCGGCGGAGGCTATGGTGGCGGTGTTGCGGGCGGCGAGGGCAAGGATTGATGACAAGATGTAGGCATCGTGCAGCGCTTCAAGTCTCACTGCTTGGCGGCGGAGCTTGGTTTCCCGGCTCCCTCAACTAGCTTCTTGGCGCCAAAGGGCCGATGTAAGGTATGACTCTGCCTCAGACCCGGTGGCGACTGTGTACGAAGCCGGCGCCGGTTCAATACAATGTGGGTCCCTTAACGACCGCTCCTGCATCTGGCTCCCCGTGCGACCGATCGGCGTCCCGGAAGTTCATCATCGATGCGCCAAGAGCGCTCGGATGATATCTAGTGACACGCACGAAGCTCTTTCGACCCGATGAGAAGGCCCGATGCCATCTGATGACCTCAAGAACAAGCCGCTTGTCGAAGCCATCCTGGAGATCAAGTGGAAGCTTCAGGCCGGTCCAGCCCCAGGAACAGAGCTAGACCCCCACTACGCCTTCCTGCTCGGCTTGTTCCACGACAAGGTCAAGGCCGATTACCCACATCATGAAGCACTTCCGACTTCTTCTGTGCCGGAAGAACTCGTTCCACACATGGCAGGCCATCGGTTTCGGGTTGCTCCCGATGGCTGGCCGCTCATCCAGCTTGGTCCGGGTGTCCTGACGGTTAACGAAACGTCTGGCTACACATGGGCAGGATTCGAGCCGAGATGCAGGGCGGCAGTTTCAACCCTCTTTTCGGTACATCCATCTCCGAAAGCGCTTCTAGTGTCGAGCGTTGCCCTGCGATACATCGATGCAGTGAAGTTCGACTTCCAGAATGCAAACGTGCTCGATTTTCTCCGCACCAAGCTGAAGACAAACATTGCCCTTCCACCAGAGCTGTTCCATGGCAACAATATTTCACGCATTCCTTCTGGTTTCAATTGGCAAATAGCGTTCCCGCATAATCGTCCAAAGGGCTCCCTGACGCTGCGGTTCGCTACGGGGTTAAGAGAGGACGCGCCAGTACTAGTCTTGGAAACGCTTGTTGTATCTCAAGATGACGAGGTCCCATCGCTTCCCGACGGAGTGGCCGATTGGCTTACTCAAGCGCATGACATAGCGCACGACACGTTCTTCAAGTTGATCGAAGGGGACCTTGAGAAGGAGTTCTCTGGTGGCTAGCCTCGAAACGACAGGCGTCGTCAGGTCGTATGAGCATATGTTTGAAGTCGCTCCGACGAGAAGCGTATGCGGAACGCTCTCTGGAGGGGTTGCTCGGGGGTGGGCCAGGACTGCTCGCCCCTTCGCCATAGGCTTCAAGCTCGCATGCTCGTCCGTAACCAGTGGTTTCGACCTCTGGAGGGATGAGCCCAGTTTGATGTCCATGCCGGCCTCGTCGCTTCAGCGCGTAAGAATGTACAGAAGGCGACTTGGTCTGGCGGAGGCGCGACGAGCAGCTCTCGACTTGCTGGTGATTATTGAGCGTCAACGGGATGAAGCCGCTGCCGAGGAAGCTGCTCGCGGATTTGACTGGAGCTAGGGCGCGTGATCTACCACGTACCGAACTCTAACGATCCGATTCGCCAAGGCGACATTTACATCGGTCTGCCTCGGGTCGAGTTCTCTTTGGAAAAGGTCCTACTCGTCCAGGACACGGGGCCCGTTCAGGTTTCCTGGGGAGAATGTGCCAATTCCAAAGACGTAATTACGGCGCTCGTACCAGTACGCCCAGTAAGTGCGATTGTGATCACTCAGGATTGTGATGCTGTCAGGGGCGCAGACATCACTCTATGCGAGGTGCGCGACTTCCGTGATGTGGAGCGAAAGAGTCAGAACACCAAGTCGCCAAAGTCCTGGAAGGATCTGATCACCCAGCAGGCGCGGCTCAACCAAAAATGGTTCTACCTTCCCCCGGCCCCTTCGTTGGGCTGGACCGAGAAGCAGGCCGCTGACTTTCGGGTCACGTTGCGTCTGCCGCGGGTGGATCTCGAAGCGCATAGCAGCCTTCGGCGTGCACGACTGAATGATTTGGCGGAGAAACATTTTCGCGAGAGGCTTTCAGAGTTCTTTCGGCGCTATCCCTATGACGAGTGGTACCCGCTCGACCCTCAAGAGTTGGCTGCCTACGTAAAAGAGTACCCGGAAACAGTGCCGTACCCGTGGCAAGCTGCGACGAGTGAGCCAACCCAGGCCGATGTCGACTCTTCTCTGCCGGAGCAATCGTTAATAAAGGAGAACAAAAGCCGGTAGGCCATTCAGCACTGCTTCTGAATGTCTGAAATATTCCGGACCCGAATGCGCCAATTGCGAGGTAATGCCGCCATTTTCTGGCGAGTGCAAGGTGGTGACGAGGTTGCGAGCTTTGGTCCAATTGCCAGGATGGATGTGAAGGCGAATGGGTGTCCGCGGATCGAATCGCGTCTATGAGGGTGGGTGCAGGTAAAGCTGGAGCGCAGTCGCCAGTATTACGGCCCCACCGGCATCTGCCCCGGCTCCTGGTTCGGCTCCGGAACCCGCGGGAGTCCTTCCTGCGGCAAATACTTCTTCGCCTGCACTGACCCCGGAGAATTAGCAGTCGGCAGCCGCGCAAAGACATCGATCACCGCCACCGACATCAGCAGGATCACAAACCCCACCGCGGTAGCGAGCGCCAGCCGGCTGCTCCCCTGGTGCTCCCACAGGTGCATGAAGAACAGGACCACCAGCGTGGCCTTGATGACCGCGATCGCCAGCGAGATGACCGTCCCCCACACCCCGAGCCCGAGTCGCGAAATCCCGAAGCTGACCGCCGCCAGCACCACCAGCGCCACGAACACCACCAGATAGCGCAACGGCGAAACGCGCTCGGAAGCCCTGGCCTCGATCTCTGAAAGCCCCATCGCCCGCGCCTCGCTTTAGAGCAGGTAGAGCAGCGGCCAGAGGAAGATCCAGATCGCGTCCACCAGGTGCCAGTACATCGCCCCCAGCTCCAGGGGCGTGTCGTAGTGCGCCGAGAACGCACCCCTCGAGGCTAGCACCCCCATCACCGCCAGCACCCCGATCCCGATGGTCACGTGGATCGCGTGCAGCCCGGTCATCATGTAATAGAGCCCGAGGAATATCCCGCCCCCGGGATTGCGCAGCGCCGGCTCCCGCACCAGCCGCCCGGGGAATAGCCCCTCGGCGAAATCCTGCGAATACTCGTAGCCCTTGAACGCCAGGAACAAGAGCGCCAGCCCGATGCTGAGCGCCAAGAGCCCCGCCGCTCCTCGCCCGCGAGTCGTCCTCGCGAAATGCAGGCTCATCGCCACGGTGAAGCTGCTGGTCAGCAGCACGAAGGTGTTCAGCGTCCCGATCCAGGTCTTGAGGTGGCGGCTGGCCTCGCGGAACTCCTCCGGGAACATCGCCCGGTAGTAGGCGTAGCTCACGAACAGCCCTCCGAAGAGCAGGATCTCGGTGCAGATGAAGACCCACATCCCCAGCCGCGAGGCGTGCGCCTGCTTCTCCAGCGTCGTGAACTGCTCCGCCAGATGCCCGCTCGCCTCCTCGCTCATGACGGAGCTCCGGGCTCAGTTACCGCCTGCGGTTCAGTCGTCGAATAGTCGTGGGGCTCGCCGGTGAATCTCGGCAGCTCCTCGTAGTTGCTCGGCGGCGGCGGCGTCGCCGACAGCCACTCGAAACCCTTCGAGCCCCACGGATTGTGCGCCGCGCGCTCGCCCCAGCGCAGCGAAACCACCAGGTAAGTCAGCACCGTCGCCAATCCGAGGAACAGCAGCGACGCCCCGGCGGTCGAGAGCACGTGCAGCGCCTGGTACTTCTCGGGATAGCTGTAGTACCGCCGCAGCATCCCGCCGTTCCCCAGCAGGAATTGCGGCAGGAAGGTGGCCACGAATCCAAAGGCGATCACCACCGACGCCACCAGCGCCGCGCGCTCGGGATACAGCCTCCCGAACATCTTCGGGTACCAGTAGTGCAGGCCCATCAGGAAGGCCATGATCGTCACGCCCACCATGATGAAGTGGAAGTGCGCCACGATGAAGTAGGTGTCGTTCCAGTGCACGTCCAGCGACGTCGTCGCCACCGCGATCCCGGTCATCCCTCCGAACACCAGGTAGAACAGCAACCCCAGCACGTAGACCACCGGCGCCCGGAAATCGATCGAGCCTTTGTAGAATGTCCCGACCCAGTTGAAGACTTTGATCGCGGTGAAGATCCCCACCAGCATCGACAGCACCCCGAACACCCCGGAGTCGAACGTCGATAGCCCGGAGACGAACATGTGGTGCCCCCAGGTGAAGAAGCCGACGAAGGCGATCCCCAGCGAGCTGTAGGCGATGGCTTTGTAGTTGAAGATGTTCTTGTGCGCGTAGGCGCAAACCACCTCGCTCATCACCGCGAACGACGGCAGCACCATGATGTAGACCGCCGGGTGCGAGTAGAACCAGAACAGGTGCTGGAACAAGAGCGGATCCCCGCCCACCGCCGGATCGAACAGCCCCCAGCCGAAGGCGTGCTCGAACGCCACCAACAGCAGCACCAGCCCCAGCACCGGCGTCGCCAATACCTGGATCACGCTGGTGGCGTAGATGCCCCACACGAACAGCGGCATCCGCATCCACTTCATCCCCGGCGCCCTCAGGGTGTGCGTGGTGACGATGAAGTTCAGCCCGGTCAGGATGGTGGAGAAGCCGACGATGAATACGCCCATCAGCACCGGCACGATTTGGGTCGGAGTGGTGGTGCTGTAGGGCGTGTAGAAGGTCCAGCCGGTGTCGGCCCCGCCCTGCACCATTCCCCACAGCGTCACCAGCGACCCGATGGCGTAGATGTAGAACGACAAGAGGTTCAGCCGCGGGAAGGCCAGGTCCTTGGCCCCCAGCATCAGCGGCAGCATGAAGTTGCCGAAGATGGTCGGGATCGCCGGGATCATGAACAGCCAGACCATGATCACGCCGTGCAGGGTGAAGATGCGGTTGTAGGTGATCGGCTCGATCATGAACGGCCCGGGGAACAGCAGCTTCACCCTCAGGGTCATCGCGAACAGCCCGCCGAGCAGGAAGTTCAGCGTCACCAGCGCCATGAACAGCAGCGCGATGCGCTTGTGGTCGCGCGTCAAAAGCCAGGCCCGCACCCCGCGGGTGGCGTTGAGGTAAGTCACCGGGCTCGCCGGCTCACTGGCCGCTGGGGGCATAGGTCGGTCCTTGCGCCGGGATCGGCTGCTGCTGGTCGCTGCGCAGCGACTTGATGTACTCGACGATGGCCCCGGCCTCCGGCCCGCTCAGCTGCCCGAGGTAGCTGGGCATCACCGGGTTGAAGCCGGCCACCACCTTGGCCAAGGGGTCCATCATCGACTCGGTGAGATAGGCCTCGTCCGCCATCACCGAGTCCCCGCTGGTCAGCTTCTCCTGGCGCCGGTAGAGGTCGAGGAAGGTCGGCCCGATGTGCGCGGTGCCGTCGACGGTGTGGCAGCGCAGGCACTCGAACTTCACCGTCAGCAGCCGCCCCTGCTCGGCCATCGGCGGCAGCGCCAGTCCTCCGCTTCCGTCCTGCCGCGCCTGCAGGCCCCGGCGGTGCTCCGCCAGCCAGGTGTCGAACTCCTCGGGCTTCAGCACGTCCAGCCGCGCCCGCATCATCGAGTGCTGCACCCCGCAGAACTCGGCGCACAGCACCTGGTAGCTGCCGGCGCTGATCGCCTCGAACCACAGCGAGGTGTAGCGCCCGGGGAGCGCGTCCTGCTTCATGCGGAAGTCGGGGACGTAGAAGGAGTGGATCACGTCCCGCGAGGTGAGCAGCAGCCGCACCGGCTTGCCCTGGGGCACGGTGAGCACGTTCACCTCGTTCGGCCCGCCGGGATAGGAGAACTTCCACATCCACTGCTTGCCGGTGACGTAGACGTCCAGCGCGTCCTTGGGCGGGTTGTGCAGCCAGACGAAGTCCCGGAAGCCCAGGTAGAAACAGAGCAGGAAGAACGACAGCGGCACGCCGATGATCAGCGACTCCATCCACGGGCGCGGCGTGAAGCGGGGAGTGGTCTCGACCCCGGGGCGGCGCCGGTAGCGGACGATGAAGTAGCCGGCGGCGGCGAAGATCCCGGTGGCGGCGACCAGGGTGGTGAGGATGATCAGGAAGTGGAGCCGGTCGATGCGCTGGGCATAGGTCGAGGCCGCCGGGGAGAGGTAGAGGACCTCCCGGAGGACGCGCTCGAGGGTGGCCAGCACCCCTACTTCGCCGCTGCCCGGCGCTCCCATAGCACCAGCCTCCCGACGAGGAAGCCCAGGCCGCCCAGCAGCAGCAGCCCTCCGGCCCGCAGGTACCAGCTGAGGAAGAAGGCGTAGCGCCGGTTGACCGGGTCGTATTTGAAGCAGGTCATCACCACCCGCTCGAAGGTGGTGCCGATGCGCCCTTCGCCGGCCTCGAGGATCGCCAGCTTCACGTCCTTGGCCGGGAACTCGATGCCGTAGAGGTAGCGGGAGATGATCCCCTTGGGCGTCAGCACCATCACCGCCGCGCCGTGCGCGAACTGTTTGGTCTGCGGGTCGTAGCGGTAGCGGAAGCCCAGGCTGTCCATCAGCGGCTTGATCTCCTTGTCGGTGCCGACCCAGAACTGCCAGGCAGACTGCTTGTCGGGCTCGTTCAACGACTGGAGGAAGTGTCCCTGCCGCTCGGCGGCGACCGGCGGCGTGTCGCCGGGATCGAAGCTGATCGTGGCGATGAGGTAGTCCTTGCCCAGCACGAGCCCGGTCTTCTCCAGCGAGCGCGTCAGCGACGTGAGCACCAGCCCGCACAGCATCTGGCAGCGGTAGAAGACCGGAGTGACGATCACCGGCCGCCCCTGCGCCAGCAGGTCGGCGAGCTTGGCGTACTTGTAGGAGGTGTCGAGGAACTGCAGGTCGTCGGCGACCTTGGCTCCCAGGTGCTCTTCGATGCCCACGTCTTGGGTCGGCGAAGGCGGCGGCTGCTGGGCGAGCGCCGCCTCAGGAATCAGGAACAGAAGGACCGCCGCGGTCAGCCCGAGCGGAGCGCCGAAGGCGCGAAGTCGAGGGCCCCTCGACTGCGGCCTCGCATGGCTCGGCCTACGCTCGGGGTGAACGGAAGGGCAGGCGGAGTCGAAGCCCTTCGACTCCGGCCTCGCTTTGCTCGGCCTCCGCTCAGGGCGAACGGAGGCGCGGAGTCGAGGGCCCTTCGACTCCGGCCTCGCCCGGCTCGGCCTACGCTCAGGGTGAACGGGATCCCGACCCGGGAAGCTCATGGCCGCTCTCCCTCCAGGTAGCGCTGCATCGCCACCTCGATCGGCTCGTGGACGGTTCCCCGATCGCGGTCGATCCAGCCGTAGGAGGTGAGCTTCCTAGCCTGTTCCCCGCGGAGGTGCTGCCCGTCGCGATGCGACTGATCGTCGAACGTGCGCTGGAAGACCATGCCGATCTCCTCGCGCCCGATTTCCGGAGGAACTCCGGGCCCGCCCAGCGGCTGATCGACTCGGCGGCCGACCTCCATCTCCCAGTACATCGTCGCGACTCCGATGGCCGAGATGACCAGGAACGCCACCGCGACCCCGATGATCCGCAGGCTCGGGACCTCGTCCTCCTCCTGCTCGAGCCTCTTCATGTGGCTCCTCCGGTCTCGCGCTCGGCCTCGCCGCCGTAGCGCACCGACTGCGCCAGATAGGGGTCGCCGACCGGCACGAGATGGCGCCCCCGCAGTAGCCAGAGCGCATACGAGACGAGCAATCCGCCGATCCCGACGAGCGCAGTCAGGTCGGCGAACGACGGCTTGAACTGCTCCGGCTCGGCGGTGGGGATCACCAGCCAGTAGATGTCGAGGAAGTGCGCCACCAGCAGCCAGATGCCGACGCTGGCCAACCGCCACGGCCGCCGCTTGAGGTCCCGCGACAGCAGCAGGAAGAACGGCAGTCCGAACTGCCCGGCGATGAGCAGCGCTCCCAGCCAGCCCCAGGCCGGGCGGAACCGAGGGACGAAGAACGGAATCGCGTCGGGCAGATGGGCGATCCAGATCAGCATGAACTGCGAGTAGGCCATCCAGGCCCAGAAGGCGACGAAGGCAAAGAGCAGCTTGCCCATGCTGTGGAAGTGCTCGGCCTTGAGCAGCCGACCGAAGCTGTCGTCGGCTCGGCTCCAGGCGCTCAAGAGGATCAGCAGCGCCAGCGCCGCGGTGATCGATCCGGCGAAGTAGTAGAGCCCGAGGATCTCCGAGTGCAGCTCCACCGACAGCGACATGATCCAGTCGTAGGCGGCGAAGGTCAGCGCCAGCCCGACCCACGGCAGCGCCCCACCGCTCAGCCGCCTCTGCTGCCGCACCAACTCGAGGTCGGGCTTCTGGTCCTGCCGCAGCGACGACCGGTAGAGCAGCCAGGCCACCACCGCCCAGCTCCCGAGATAGAGGACTGCCCGCGCCAGGAAGAAGGGGATGTTCAGGTACCAGGTCCGCCAGTGCAGTTTCTCGAGCGCTTCCGGCCCGAGCGACGGCGAGGGAGCGACCCACACGAACACCGACTTCATCGTCAGCGCCACCGGCAGGAAGAGCACCGCCAGAGGCAGCAGGGTCATCGACATCGCCTCCAGCGCCCGCCGCGGCACCACCGACCAGCGCGCGTGCGAGACGTGCAGCGTCATCAGGAACGCCAGCGCCGCCACCGCGATCCCCAGCCAGTACAGGTAGCTGACCAGGTAGGCGAAGGCCGCCCGCCGCACGTCGAATATCCCGAGAATCAGCGTCAGCAGCAGCCCGGCGACGCCCGCAATTAGACCGCCCAGCATCAGCCGCCGCCGGCCGCGGAAGGGGACGATGCCGTTCATGGGCTCTTCTCCAGCTGCTGGCGAACCTCGACCGGCACCTTCTCGATTCGACCTTGCCGGCTCAGCTGCAGCGCGCGCACGTAGGCCACCACCTCCCAGCGCTGCTCGACGGTGAGCATCGCGGCGTAGGAGGGCATCAGGCCCCAGCCTTCGGTGATGACCTGGAAGAAGAAGCCGTCGGGCCGGTTCTTGAAGTCGTGGAGCGACGGCGGTGGCCGCAGCGCCATCTTGGTGGCCGGGACGCTGTCGCCGTCGCCCAGGATTCCGTGGCAGGTGGCGCAGATGATCTCGAACCGCTGCCGCCCCCGCTCCAGCGACTCGCGCGTGATGGGCAGCGGGTTCACCGTCACCAGCTCTCCGGCGGAGTTGCGCCCCTGGAGCAGCTCGCTCGGTCCAGTCGGCGCCTCGCGCGGGACCACTCCCGCCACCAGCGGCCGCATCGCCCGCTGGTCGTCGAAGAAGCGGTTCTCGGCATAGGCCCGGTACTTGGGCTGCTTCTTCATCGGGTCGATCTGGTTCGGGTAGCACCCGGCCGCGGCCAGGGCCGAGAGCAGCAGCGCGCGACGGATCCGCGAGGACGCGCTCATGTGTCGCCCTCGATGACCGACACCGCCACCGCGCCTAGCTCCCGCAGCCGTTCCGCCAGCTTTTCCACCGGCGGATCGGCCGGCGCGCGCTCTACCGACAGCCAGAAGCCTTCGGTGGTCGCGGATCGGAAAGCCTCCAGCCGATCGACCGGGTGGAAGAGCGCGGGAAGCTTGTTGAATCCGAGGACGCTGAAGAAGGCCCCGAAGGAGCCGCAGAGCACTCCCAGCTCAAAGGTGATCGGCACGAAGGAAGCCGCGGCGTGCGGCGGGCGGTTGCCGACGATGATCGGCCAGTCGACGGCGTTGCAGAACACCTGCATGGCGTAGCCGCCGCCGGCCCCCAGCAGCCCGCCGATCAGCACCGCCGCCGGCACCCGCGAGCGCGGCAGCCCCAGCGCCTCCGATCCTCCCTCCACCGGGAACGGTGAATAGGTCTCCAGCGCGCCTTCGAGCGCCTCCCGCAGCTTTCGGGTCGCCGCCAGCAGGTGGTCCGGGTCGGCGAACTGCGCCAGCACCAGCTGGCTCATGGCGCACCTCGCGCCCGCTCGGTTTCCACCAGCTCGTGGCGCAGCTCCTTGACCTCGGAGATCGGCACCATCGGCACGAAGCGCACGAACAACAGGAAGGCGAAGATGAAGAAGCCGATCGTCCCGGTGAGCAGCAGGCAGTCAACGAGCGTCGGGGTGAACAGGTCCCAGGACGAGGGCAAAAAGTCGCGGCTGGTCCCGCGCATCACGATCAGAAAGCGCTCCAGCCACATCCCGATCAGGATCCCCACCGACACCAGGAACAGCGTCGCGGTGCTGGTGCGGGCCCGCTTCCACCAGAAGAGCTGCGGCAGGATCCAGTTGAGGAAGACCATGGGCCAGCAGAGGAAGGCCCAGGGTCCGGTCTCC
>JBBIQS010000031.1:0-80612 GCA_037442205.1 Myxococcales bacterium | reverse complement strand
GCGCGACCTGATCACCAAGGCCCTGGTCGAGACCGGCGGCAACGTCACCCAGGCCGCCAAGAAGCTCAAGATCTCGCGCAAGAGCCTGCAGATAAAGATGAAGGAATTCGGCCTGCGCGAGCCCGAGGGCGAGAAGGCCAGGTAGCCCATGCGAACCGTTGCGGCCGCGCTGGCCTGCGCTCTGCTCTTCAGCTGCGATCCGGCCTGGCACCACCGCATCCGAGTGACCGAGGTCCCCGCTCCCGGCGCCGAGGGACCTGGCAAGCCGATCGCCGGAGCGACCATCTCCTTCGACTGCCCGGGGATGGATCTCTCCGGGGTCCACGCCTCGCCGAGCGACGATTCAGGCATCGCCTGGGCGGGCGGGCTGGGCTTCGGGTTGCCCGCCCAGTGCCTCGTCTCGGTCGCCAAGGATGGGTTCGTTCCCCGCCGCTGGCGCGTCGGCGAGTACTGCTACGGAAATCTCGACGGCGCGCCCATGGGCCGCGGGCCGGTCTGTCGCCGGGCGACGCTGCTGGCCGAGCTCTTCACCGAATCCGCGCAGACGCCAGCGGTCGAACCCTGCCGCTGGCCGGTCTTCGTGAAGGTCCTGTTGCCGCCGGGGAGGTCGCCCTTCGAGCTGCGCCAGCGCGGCTGCACCGAGCCTCCCCGCGGCGTGGTCGAGCTCTTGCGCGATGGCAAGCTGGAGGCCTCTCTCGAGGTCGGCTCGAGCCGGCTCTCTCCCGGGTTCGCCGTCGAGGAGCCGCGCCAGGGCCCGCTCAAAGTCGGCGACGACTGGCTGATCGATCTGCCGCTGCATCGCAAGGAGGGCGGGCTCAAAGGCGTGGCGGTGCTGCTCTACCGCGAGTCGACGCGGCAGCTGACCCTCGCCGCACAGGCCGGGCCCTACGGCGAAGCCTTCGACTACCGGCTGGTGGACCTCGACGGCGACGGCGCCCCCGAGCTGCGGCTGCGCACCGTCCCGCCGGGCTCGTCCGAGCCGCGCAGCTTCGGCCTGCGGACGCTCAACCTGGGGAAAGAAGGCGTGTTTCACGAACCCGACTGGACCGGATCCTTCAAGGAGCCGCTGGAGTCGGCGGCGGCGCAGGCCTGTCCGCCGGAGCTGGGTCCGGCGTGCGATCCCGCGCTCGACTTCGAGGTGAGCCAGTTCCCGGTCCCCGAAGGCAGCCTGGCCTTCTTCCAGGGCCGCGGTCCCATCTCCTGCCCCGGCCCTTGCGCGCTGAGGGTCATTCTGACCCCGGCCGGCGGCGGGGCGGCGCGCGTGGTCGTCTCGAAGCCCGGATGGCGCCTCGAGGCCGGTAAGGAGCCGTGCCTCTTCCCCGAGGCCGGCTCGCCGCAGCCCCGCTCGTGCTGGCGGCAGGGGGCGATGCGCGACGGCCCGACTCCGCCAGGGGCCGGCGAATCGCCCAAACCCTGATTTTTCCGCGGGTTCGCTCCGTCGGCGAGTGGACCTCGTCGCATTCTTGACTCCCCCCACCCCCTCCAGTAGCTTTTCCCGTATTCCTGCGCATTTAGAGCCTCTCGAGGCCGATGCGCTCCGGCGGCGCGAGCTGCCGGTTTGCGGAGGCGCGATGACCGCCCACCCCTCGGCACGTTCCACCCTCCTCGCCGCTCTGCTGGCGGTGTGCCTGATCGCCCCCGGCCGCTCCCGGGCGGCCGAGGTCACGCACACCGCCACCGCCTTCGAGATCGACAACCCCTTCGACTTCGAGCCCAGCGCCGCCTTCGAGCGCATCCAGCGGCGCGGCACCATCACCCGCGAGCGCCACCAGCCCGACGACTACGGCGCCGGCCACGTCGCCGACGTCCTCGAGCTGCGCTACACCGAGGTCACCCAGCAGCTACCGATCCGCGCCGCCTTCGGCCTCTACCAGGACCTGGAGCTACACGTCGGCATCTCGATGGTCTTCAGCGACGTGAAGTCCTTCGGCTACCCGGGCCTGGACAAGAACGGCAAACCGGTCACTTCCTCGGCCAACTCGACCATCACCAACAACTGCATCGACTCGCGCGGGAACCTGACCGCCAGCACCTGCAAGGGCGACAGCTTCTCCGGGGCGGTGCCGATCTTCGACGTGCCCGTCGGCGCCTGGCGCGCCGGCTGGACCAGCCCCAACGTCGGGCTGACCTGGGCGATCTTCACCGACGTCAAGGACGACACCAAGCCGACCTGGACCGTCAGCGCCGACTACTACGTGCCGGCCTTCGACATGGTCGATCCCACCGCGCCCACCTCGGAGAGCAAGCCCGGCGGCTTCGGCGACAAGGTGCACCGCTTCGCCTTCGCCACCGCGGTTTCCAAGAAGCTGGGCCCGGTCGATCCCTACGTGAGGCTGGCCTACACCCTGCCCAAGCCGGTGGGCGCGCCGTCCTACTCGAACTGCGACAACAAGGCGACGCTGGGCTACGGCCCGGACAACTGCGGGGTCGGCCCCTGGACCCGCGCCGAGACCGGGATCAAGCCGCCGCACGTCGGCCAGTTCCTGTTCGGGTCGGAGTTCTACTTCTACGACGACCCGGGCAAGCACCAGCGGATCGGCATCGACATCCAGTTCCTCGGCCAGTACACCAGCGAGGGCCGCTACTACAACGAGATGTCGGACATCCTGGGCAAGCTGCTCTACACCGAGGACTACCTGACCGTGGGCGGCAAGATCGGCCTCTACGCGCGCATGGCCGAGTTCGCCCAGCTGCGGTTGACCGCCAGCCTCTATCACGACACCGAGCACTGGCTGACCAACGAGCAGGTGGGCCGCGACCTCGACAACAGCTGCAAGGGCATCGCCGGCCAGAAGTGCGTCGACCTGGGCAATGCGACCCACGAGATCAACCCCAACTTCGACTTCCGCTACGACCTGCCCGGCCGCCGCTTCCGCATCAGCGAGGTCAACGTCTTCTCGCTGATGGCCACCGGAATGGTGACCTTCTAGCTCCAGCGTCCGAGCTGCTCATTTCGATGCCGCCGGTCTTCGGATCGGCGGCATCGCTGTTTCTCGGGCTTCGCCCGAGGCCGGCTAAGAGCCGGCGCTCCAACGCCGGCGCTCCTACTCCTTCGCCTTCAGCGCCAGCGCGTACACCTCGCTGCGCGGCCGGCCGGTAGCCTGGGCGATCTCCCGGGCGATCTCCTTCACCGAGCCCTCCCCGCCTGCCAGCCGGCGCTTGACCTCGGCCAGGATCGCCTCGTCGCTGGCCGCCAGCGCGCTCTGGTCTCCGGCGCCCTCGACCAGGATCGTCAGCTCTCCCCGCGCGCCCTCGGCGAACTTCTGCGCCAGCTCGGACAGCGTCCCGCGGGCGAACTCCTCGTGGACCTTGGTCAGCTCCCGGGCCACCACCGCCCTGCGGTCGCCAAAGGCCTCCTTGAGATCCACCAGCGTCTCCGCCAGCCGCTCTGGCGACTCGTACATCACCACCGTGGCTGGCAGCCGCTTGAGCACCGACAACTGCTCCTCGCGGGCGGTCCCTTTGCGCGGCAGGAAGCCGGCGAAATAGAAGCGGTCGGTGGCCAGGCCCGAGGCCGACAGCGCGGCGATCACCGCCGCCGGCCCGGGAATCGGCACCACCGACAGCCCCTCGGCCAGCGCCAGCTGCACCAGTGCCGTCCCCGGATCGCTGATCCCCGGGCTGCCGGCGTCGGTGATCAGCGCCAGATCCTCGCCCTGCCGCAGCCGCTCCAGCAGCGGCTCGGCGCGGCGCTGCTCGTCAAAGGCCGGCAGCGAGCTGAGCTTGGGCTCGATCCCGAACTTGTCGCACAGGATGCGCGCCCGCCGCGTGTCCTCGCAGGCGATCAGCGCGACCTTCTTCAAGGTCTCGACCGCCCGGAAGGTCATGTCCCCGAGATTGCCGATGGGCGTGGCCACCAGATAGAGCGTTCCGGTCATGGCCGGGCACCCTAGCGCGCGCCACGCCTCAGAGGAAGGCGGGAACCGCGCTCTGGGGAATCTCGGCCTCGAAGGCGTTGGGGAAGTGCTCCAGGTGCGGCTTGCCGGCGCGCCGGCTCACCGACAGCACGTCGAAGCGCAGGTCGCAGTCCATCCTCTTGAATTCCTGGGCGTATTCCATGGCAGCCAAGAGGATGCGGATCCGCTTCTGGCGCACCACCGTCTCCACCGGCTCCCCGAAGGCGGTCGACTTGCGGTAGCGGACCTCGACGAAGACCACCGCCCGCTCCTTCTCCAGCACCAGGTCGACCTCGCCCATCCGCGTCTTGTAGTTGCGGGCCAGTATCCGATAGCCGCGCTTGGCGAAGTACTCCGCCGCCAGGTCCTCGGCCCGCTCGCCCTTCTGCAGATGCTCCGCCTTCGCCCTTTGCGCCTCCATGAGCCCTCCTTGGCAATGCCAGAGGTTGTAGCGCAGGGGGCTGACATCGCTGGTCAGCGGTTTTCGATCTCGGTTTCCGCCTGGCGCCGGCCTCGGTGGATCGAGATCGCCCAGGCGATCAGGTAGAGCGCCGCGATCGCCAGCCACTTGAGGTGCGCCGCCATCGGCTGGTGCGACCTGCGCGCCGCCACCAGGAACAGCCCGGCGCAGACGATGGCCGCTGCCTGCCCGATAAGCCGCATCACCGGCGAGACCTTGCGCCGCAGGCTGTTCAGCACCAGCGCGGTCAGCGCCAGGACCGCCAGCGCGATGAGCGCCACCCAGAAGTACAGCTCCCCAAGCGCCCCGCTGACTGCGCCGTCGGCCAGGGCGATGGACGGCGTCAGCAAGCTGATGGCAAAGCAGACTCCGGCGCGGACGTTCCCTCGGAGCATCCCTGTCCGTCGTCCGAGCCGCCGCCGGCGGGAACTCTCGCCCTCAGGCCTGCAGCGTCGAGTCGGCCAGCCCGATGTGGCTGGGCAGGGCGCTGGCGTGGAGGATCTGCGCCGAGCTGGCGATGTGCTTGAGCATCCGCGACACCAGGATCTGCTTGGGCGGATCCCACAGCGCGAATGGCTCGTCGAGCACGATCAGCGGCTTGCCCAGCGGCGCGTACTTCTCCAGCAGGGTCAGCTTCACCGAGAGGTAGAGCGCATCCAGGTCCTTGTCGTCGAGCTGGCCGGCGGGCACGGTGCGCCCGGGGGCCAGCAGCGCCGCCTGCCCCTTGGCGTCGATCTCCACGCTGGTGTAGCGCCGGTCGGTGAACGCGGTGATGTACTGCCCCGCCCGCTCTCGCAGCGCCGCCCCCAGCGAGCCCTCGGGCACGCTCGGGAACAGGTCGGCCGCCAGCTTGATCAGCCGCGGCACCGGGTCCTCGCCCTTCGCCGCCGCGCCGCCAGCCGCCGCCGGGAAGCTGCCCCCCAGCGCCGTGGCCCCGCCCTCTCCCGACCCTGAGTCGGCCTTGGCCAGCGCCTCCTCGATCTCCTGCATCTCCCGCTCGGCCTCGCGCCAGCTGCGGGTGGCCCCGGCCCCCATCTCCGACAGCCTCTCCTCCAGCTGCTTGGCCTCGGCCGCCAGCTGGTCCTGCTCGTCCAGCGCCGTCAGCAGCCCCGCGTCCGAGCGCGCCTCCGCCAGCTTGGTCTCGGCGTCGCGCAGCCGGGCCCCCTCGCGCTCCTGCACCTTCAAGTATTCGAGCAGGTCCTTGCCGGTCTCCAGGTTGGCCATCTTGAGCGCCGCGCGGACGGTGAAGTACTCGGCGTCGAAGGCCGCCTGCAGCTTCTGCTCGCGGTCCTTGGTCAGCGCCCCCTTGCGCCCGCGCGAGGCCACCTGCTGCAGCTCGCCGATCCAGCGCAGCGCCGACAGCGCCGCGTACCCGAACGCCGGGATGTCCAAGAGCGCCAGGTATCCCATCCCGGTGCCGCGGAACATCGGTCCCATGGCGAAGGTCAGCGCCCCGACTCCCATCCCCACCTGGAAGCCGCGGTCGAGCCACACCGGCTCGGGGCGCGCTGCGCCGTCGCGCTCCGCCGCCTCGCGCTCGTCGTCGCGCAGCTTGTTGATGGCCGCTTCCAGCTTCTCCACCGCCTCGTCGTAGCGCGCCGCCAGCTCCAGCCCGTTGGGCGGCAGCCCCAGCGACTCCAGAGAGTGGGTCTGCGAGGGCGCCACCAGCTTGGCCTGCTCGACCTCGGCCACCAACTTGTCGACCTGCTTGAGCTTCTCGTCGAGCTCGAAGATCCGCCGCTGCACTCCCTCCAGCCGGAACTGGTGCTCGTCGATCTCCTTGCCGGCGGCGACCTCGGCCTTGAGCCGCTCCAGGTCGGCGCGCAGCTTGACCGGGTCGGTCGACTTCTTGCTGGCGGCCATCGCCGCCTCGACCAGGGCGTTGGGACGAATCGAGCGCTCGCCGCCGCCCGCCGCCAGCCCGTGCCCCGCCGGCGCCGCCGCCGAGGCAACCGAGGCCCGCGGCTTGAGGCTGGGCAGCTGGCCGCTGGCGAAGCTGAACAGCTCCTCGAACTGGGCCTTGCCGGGCAGCCCCAAGAGCTGGCGCAGTTGCTGGCCGATCTCGGCGGTGTCCTGGCTCACCACCGCCCACGAGCGGTTGGGCTCCAGCCGGTGCAGCGCCCCGCCTCCGCCCAGCGAGCGCACCAGCCGGAAGGTGACCCCGTCGCCGCTCTGGAAGGTCATCCCCACCCGGGCTCCGGCCCCGGTGGACAGCGAGGCGTCTCCGCCGCGCCCGTCGTTGTAGAGCAGCGCCGCGAACACCGGCACCAGGTTGGCGCCCGAGCCCTGCGGCGGCACCAGCACGTTGTAGCCAGGCTTGAGGACCGCGCGAGCGGTCGGCGAGAAACCCTTCACCTGCTGGGTGGCGATCTCGAGCACGAGCATGCGGCGATCCTCCCCGATCTTCCTCGACTATTCCAGTGCCAAGGGGCCTGGTGAGCTCGGCGCCCGGCACCTCGGCCAGCGAGTGCGCGCCCCTCGACTCCTGCCTCGACAGGCTCGGCATCCGCTCGGGGTGACCGGAGGGCGTACCCCTCGACTCCGCGGTCGACCTTCGCCGGCCCGCTCCGCTCGGGGTTGACCGGCTCTCGTACCGGCGGCCAATCGACCGTTCCCGAGCGACGCCCGCAATGCAGCAGCCGCCCATCGCCAAGGACGGGCGGCCGCGGCAGTCTCACAAGAGGGAGCGGGCTACTGCTTGGTCGCCGGAGCAGCGGCGGGAGCGGCGGGCGCAGCGGCCTCCATCTCCTCGCGCTCGGCCTCGACGCGGGCCGCCTTGCCCTGCAGCTCGCGCAGGTAGAACAGCCGGCTGCGGCGCACCCGGCCCGGGGTCACCATCTCGATCTTCTCGTAGCGCGGCGAGTTCACCGGGAAGATGCGCTCCACGCCCACCCCGTAGCTGACCTTGCGCACGGTGAAGGTCGAGCGGTTGTTGGAGTGCTTCTGGCGGATGACCACGCCCTCGAACGCCTGCACGCGCTCCTTGCCGGCCTCGCGCACCTTCCAGTGGACCCGAACCGTGTCGCCGGCGCGGAAGGCCGGGTAGTCGGTCCGCAGGAACTTCTTCTCCACCATGTCCATGATCGCGTTGCGCATCGCTCTACTCTCCTTCTTTGTCGCCGAGCTCCTCGAGGAGCTCAGAATCTTCCGGGGACAGCGCCAGCCTTCCAAACAAGTCCGGCCGCTTCTCCCGCGTGGCCTTCAGAGACATCGCCCGGCGCCATCGCTCGACCTTGCCGTGGTCGCCGGACATCAACACCTCGGGGACCTTCGCTCCCCGAAACTCGGGCGGCCGAGTGTACTGCGGATACTCCAGCCGCCCATCCTCAAAACTCTCGCTGCCGGTGGAGGCCTGGTTTCCCAGGACCCCCGGGGTCAGGCGCGCCACCGCGTCGACCACGCACATCGCCGCCAGCTCTCCTCCGGTCAGCACGAAATCGCCGACGCTCACCTCGCCATCCACGTACTGCAGCACCCGCTCGTCGACGCCCTCGTACCGCCCGCACACCAGCACCAGCTCGCCCACCTGGTTCAGCTCTCGGGCCAGCTGCTGGTTGAGCACCCGGCCCCGCGGCCCCATCAACAGCACCTTGGCCCCGGGTCGCCGCTTCCTGGCCTCCTCGATCGCCGAGACCAGCGGCTCGACCTTCATCACCATCCCCGCCCCGCCGCCGTAGGGCGCGTCGTCGCAGACGTGGTGCTTGTCCAGGGCGAAGTCGCGGATGTCGGTGACCTTGACCTCGATCAACCCCTTCTGCCGGGCCTTGCCGAGGATCGACTCGGACAGCGGGCCCTCGACCATGCGCGGAAAGAGGGTCAGGATCTCGAACCAGAGCGCCACCGCACTTCACCTTGGGCCCGGCGGGCCCTCAACTCTCCTCCTGGACCGGCGGCTCGACCACGAGCTCCCCGGCCGCCAAATCGACTCGCTTCACGAAGAGGTCGACCAGCGGAATCTGCCACTCCCGCTCGCCCACCACCTCCAGCACTGGCGTGGCGCCGGCGTCGGAAACCGCCGCCACCTTGCCCAGCAGCTGCCCCGCCGGCGTCTTCACCGGCAGGCCGATCAGGTCGGCGGCGTAGAACTCGCCTTCCTCCACCGGCGGCAGGCTGTCGCGCGACAGCAGCACCTCGCGCCCGGTCAGGGCCTGCGCCGCGTCGCGGTCGCCGACCCCGTCCACCACCACCAGCATCTGCTCGCCCTGGGGGCGGGTGGACCGGATCGTCCGGTCCTCCAGCTTGCCAGTCGCGTCGCGCAGGTAGAGGCGAGGCTGGCCGGCCAGGGTGCGCGAGCCGGCGACGTCGGTCTTGACCGACAACTCGCCGCGCAGCCCGTGGGCCCTGGCCACCACGCCCACGCGAATCAGCCGCTCGGGCGCCTCGGCCATGGCCTGCCTCGAAACCCTAGGAATTACTAGGCCTTGGCGGGAGCAGCGGCGGTGCGCTTGAGCTGCTTGATCAGCGCGGCCACCGTCTCGGTCGGCTGGGCGCCGGCCTTGAGCCAGTAGTCCAGGCGAGCCTGATCGATCTCCAGCTTGGTCTTGGCGCCGGGATCGTAGGCCCCGAAGGCCTCGAGGAACTTGCCGTCGCGCGGGCTGGTCGAGGCCGACGCCACCACGTGGTAGTAGGGGTGCTTCTTCGCGCCAGCGCGAGAGAGCCGGATCTTCACTGCCATGATGCACTGCCTCCAGTAGCTAAAGCCGCAAAAGAGCGGAGTTTATGGACCAATGAACGGTTCCATGTCAAGCGAAAGCCCATGCGAGCCCTCCCTCGGGCGCTCTGCAAGGGACGTTTCGGCCCGCCTGGACCCGATCAGCTGGCGTGGCGGACCACCACCACCTGGACCGTGGAGCGCGTGGTCCGCAGCTGGGCGCCGCCCGGTCCGACGACCACGTCCAGGAACTGCATCCCGCCGCGAGTCATGGTCGAGGGGCGCTGCGACCACTTCTTGGGATCGATGACCGGCCCGGCGGGCACGGGGAGGTCGGTCCACTCCCAGCGCAGGGTCGGGCCGTTCCAGCCGCCGCCCCAGGTGTCCTTGGAGGTGGGGGCGAACTGCCACTTCCTGTTGGCGGCGGCGGCGGTGCTCAGCTTGCCGGTCAGGGAGCTGGCCAGCATCGCCGCGGCGAGGTCGGGGTACCAGCGGTCCGGAGTGCGGCCGTCGGTGGGGGCGATGCGAGCGAGGCCCGACCGCCGGCTGGTGACCTGGGCGATGTAGCTCGGTCCGCCGGAGTTGGTGAGCGAGCCGATGCCGGTCACCGACACTGCCCCGGCCTGGTCGAACAGGTACTCCAGCGCCAGCGAGCCCAGCCCGTAGCCGGCGTAGTTCTGCTCGGTGACGGTGAGGTACTGGGACAGGGTGAGCATCGACAGGCTCAGCCAGCTCGGGTCCATGGCCGACTGGACCATGAACGAATTGAAGACCTGCCCGCTCCAGTCGGCGGCGACCTCGGCCAGCCCCTCGCCGATGTAGCTGTCGGCGTCGATGTAGCTGGGGACCGAGCTCCAGCCGGAGGCGAAGTAGGGTTGGAGGCGGGCGCCCAGGGTGATGAGGTGGCTCATCTCGTGGGCGATGGTCCCGGCCAGATCGGCGGAGGTGGTCTGGGAGTCGGGGCCCATGGCGTAGACCACCTCGCCGTAGTCGTAGTTCGGGTAGTACTCGCGGAACAGGGTGGCCTGGGGCACCACGTAGGCGGCCATCCCGGTGCCGGCCAAGAGGTTGGTGAAGAAGACGTCCACCTTGCCGTTGCCGTCGACGTCGGTGAAGTTGCCGAAGATCGCCTGGTCGCGCGGCACCACCTGCTGGTCCACCCGCTTCACCAGATCGCTGAGGACCGAGTCGCTGATCACGCTCCCCTGCCCGCCGGAGGTCTGGTCCTCCCAGAAGTTGGCGTAGGTGCCGATCGCCCGCAGCCGGCCGGTGCGGCTGACTGGGCTGGAGTTGGCGGCCACTCTGAAGGTGCGAGTGTCGCCGACGGCCTGGGCGCGGATCACCGGCGGGAACGACGGCGGGGCGTTGGGATCCGGCCGCTCGAGCTGAGCGAGCACCTGGGGCGTGCCGCAGACCCACGGTCGGTGCGAGGGGACCGGAGCCCCGGGGAACGGGATGGGCCGCGGCACCGGCTTGGGGTCGAGGACTTCGCCGGTGACGGTCAGCGGAAACGCGAGCGAGTCGTTGCCGCTGAAGTCGGTGTCGACCACCGCCAGCGAGTAGAGGCCGGGGCCCAGGGAGGTCGAGCCGGTGGTGACGATCGCCAGGTCGCCCATCTTATTGCTCGAGGCGACGCAGGCGTTGTTGGCGCAGGCCTGGGTGTCGGAGCAGGCGGTGACCACCGTCCAGCTGCCGCCGGTGGCGTCGCAGGTGACCACGGCGCTGGCGTCGTCGGAGCAGCGTTTCTCGCCGGGGTTGCAGATCCGGGTGCCGCAGGAGGCGGCGCCGGTGGAGCTGCTGAACAGGCAGATGCTGGACGGGGCGCAGTCGCTGGACTTCCAGCCGGTGCCGTCGGGGCACAGGTCGCGCCTGTTGGTCCCGGGCGCGGGGCAGCGGCCGGTCTTGGCCACGCACGCCGCGGCGACGCACTGGCCGGAGTTGTCGCAGAGCTGGCCGCCCGGGCACTGTCCCAGGTCCCAGCCCGAGCCGCCTTGGTTGCAGACCTTCTGCGCCCCGCTGCCCGGGGTCATGCAGTGGGTCTCGCCGGGGCGGCACACGAAGGGCTGGCAGAGCGCGCCCTGGTCGGTCTCGGTGCAGACGTTGCCGTCGGTGCAGCTGGCCGCCGGCGACCAGCCGCTGCCGTCGGAGTTGCAGACCTGCGACTCCGGCTGGCCGGGGACCTTGCAGGCCACCTTGTTCGGCTCACAGACCTGCTCGGACGAACAACCGGCGACGGCGATCAGGGACAGGCAGGCAAGAGATCCAAGCAGCCGCATGAGCACTCCGGAGATCAGGGGGCGGCGATGCTAGCCGATGGCTTCCCGCTCCGTCCACGGACAGACATTCGGGCGGCGGGTCGGCCAGCCGGAGCGAAAGCCACACAGGGTCGGTCGCGACGACCCGGGCCGGCGGGCCCCGGATCGGAAAGGCCTGTCTTCACGGCAGGTTACGGATTCCGGATAGTTGTACTAATCATGCGCAGCAGGCGGCCACCCGGGCGCTCGGATGCCGTAAGTGCGCGAACTGATTCGGGATCGGCGAGTGGCAAGGCCCTGGCAATAGGACCCGCCCATGCGCACACTCGCTTTCGCCCTGGCTGGCCTGCTGCTCCTCTCTCCCGCCTTCGTGTCGTCGATCGAGTCGATCTGCGAGCTGCGGCAGGCCGACCGCGGCAAGGTGCAGTCGCGCTCCTGCGTGGCGTGTCACGACGGCTCGCTGGGGCCGGCGGCGCACTTCTCGCTGGCGGCCGAGGGCCTGGGCGGGGCGCATCCGATCGACATCGACTACGAGCGGGCGCGGGCGCGGCATCCCGGGCGGCTGGTTCCCGCGGCGCAGCTGCCGGCGTCGCTGGTGCTCAGCGACGGGCGCGTCACCTGCGCCACCTGCCACGACGGCCAGGCCCACCGCAGGTCCAAGGTCGCCCTGTCCATGGACGCCAGCTCGCTGTGCATGAGCTGCCATCCTTATTAGCGGAAGCTCAGGACCCGCGCGGCACCAGCTGATCGGCGACCTCGGCCAGGTCGGCCAGGCAGGTGACGGTGGTGGCCCGATGGCAGACCTTGGCGTAGCGCAGCATCTCGCTGTCGCCCCAGCCCCAGGCCTTCCTCGGCTCCGGGCAGATCCAGATCAGCCGCTTGGCCTTGCGCCGGATCTCCTTGAGCGCCGGCAGGCCGGCCTCGTTGAAGTTGTTCCGCCCGTCGCCGATCACCAGCACCGTGGTGCGCCGAGTGACCTTGCCCAGGTGGTCGCGGGCGAAGCTGGTGAAGACGTGCCCGTAGTGCGAGTTGGCGTGGACGTTGATCACCTTGCCCGCCACCGCCGGGTCCACCGCCTGCCCGGGATCGATGTCTCGGAATAGCTGAGTGATCTCCCCGACGTCGCTGACGAAGGCGAAGGTCCGCACCTTGTTGAACAGCGACTGCAGGGTGTGGACGAAGAGCAGCATCATCCGCGAGACGTTGCGCACCGAGTCGGAGACGTCGCACAGCACCACCACGTCCGGCCGCTGCGGCCTCTTGGTGCGGAAGGCCAGCCGCGCCGGCACTCCGCCCCAGGACAGGTTGCGCCGCAGCGTCCGCCGCACCGCCAGCGCTCCCTTGCGCCGGGTCCGCTCGCGCCGCGCCAGCCTCGCCTTGAGCCGCTCCGCCAGCCGCCGCACCGCGGTCGCCGTCCGCTCCAACTCCTCCGCCGACAGCTCGGCGAACGGCCGCTCCTCGAACGCCGCCGCCCGCTTCACCCGCGCCTTGGCCTGGGACTCGACCATCGCCTGCGCCGCCAACTCCACCTGCCGCATCGCCTTCGACAGCCGCTTCGCCACCCACTCCAGCCCCTCGGCCGACAGCCCCTTCTCCGCCAGCACCGCCTGGACCTGCTCCAGGTCCTTGCCCGCCTGCCCTCCTCCCGCCGCCGACATCAGCCGCCGGGTGAAGAACCCCTGCTGCAGCGAGCTCTCCAGCCCGCTGAAATCGACCTTGAGCGACGCGCCCCGCAGCAGCCCGGCCACTGCCGCCTGATCGCCCTCCAGCGCCGCTCGGGCCAGCGGGTGCATCTGCCCCAACAGCGGCTGGAGGGTGGCCAGCACCATCTTCAGCTCGTCGCCCTCGAGCAGCCCCTGGGCCTCGAGCTCCTTCATCAACGAAGCGTCGATGGCGTCGAGCAGCCTGGCGGCGCCTTTGAAGTAGAGATCGAAAATCCGCTCGAACACCGGGGCGTCGGATCCGCGCTTCACCAGACAGGCCCGCAGTGCGCAGCGGACCGTCTCGCGATCCTCGAGCCCGACCAGCGCCAGCGCCCTGGTCGCGTCCTCGATCTCGCCGGGGCCGACCCGAACGCCGTTGCGCCGCAAGAGCTCCGAGAGCTCGATGAGCCGAGCCTCCATCAGCGCTCCAACAGGACCACGCCTTCGACGTGGAAGGTCTGGGGGAAGAGATCCACCGGCGTGGCCGCCAGGGCGCGGAAACCCTTGCCGGCCAGCTCCTTGAGGTCGCGCGCCAGCGTCGCCGGATCGCAGGAGATGTAGACGATCCGCGGGACGCCGAGCGCCGCGGCCACCTCGGCGATTCCCTTGGCCCCGGTGCGCGGCGGGTCGAGCACCAGCGCGTCGAACCTGGCTCCTTCCTGCGCCAGCCCGCGAGCGACCTTGAGCGAATCGCCGGCGATGAACCGCACTCCGGCGACCTTGGCCTCCCGCGCCGACCGGCGAGCCAACTCCAGGGAATCTCCCGCGATTTCGATGGCGGTCACCGCCGCGCCCCGCGCCGCCATGGCGAAGGTCAGGTTGCCGGCGCCGGCGAACAGCTCCAGCACTCGCGAGGGCTTGCCCAGCACCCGCAGCAACTCGCCGACCAGCAATGCGTTGGTCTGCCGATTCACCTGGGCGAAAAGGTCAGGACGGCCGTGCAGCGCCACTCCCGGAGCGCCCGCGGCCTCGAAGGTCAGCACCGGATCGCCGAGCAGCTTGGGCGGCGCCCCTTCCACCACCACCACCGCTCCGGCCAGCCCCACCGCCTTCACCAGCCGCTCGACCCGCTCGAGCGCCGACTTCTGGAACGCCGAGAGGAAGAACGCCGCCGAGACCTTCTTGTCGTCGCAGGCCAGCGCGATGTCCACGCAGCGCGGCACGGCGCCCTCGAGCGCCAGCGCGGCCTTGAGCGCGAGCAGCGCCTTCTCCAGCGCCGGCTCCAGCAGCCGGCACTCCTGGACGTCGACGAGCTGGTGGCTGCCCTCCTCCGAGAATCCGAGCGCGCCCTTGGCGAGGTGCAGCCGGGCCCGCTGCCGATAGCGCAGCGCCTGCGGCGAGGCGATCAGCGGATGGATCCTGGTGAATTCCGGATCGACCCCGCCGATGCGCACGAGCGCCTCGCGCAGCAGGGTCTGCTTCCAGCGGGCCTGCTCCGGGCGATCGAGCGAGAGCCACTGGCAGCCGCCGCAGGCGCCGAAATGCGGGCAGCCGGGCTGCACTCTGGCAGGCGAAGGCTCGACCAGGCGGACGAGCTGACCGCGCACGCTGCCGCGCCTGTCCTGCGCCAGCTCGACCTCGATCAGGTCGCCGGGGAGCGCCCCTTTGACGAACACCGGCCGGCCCTCGTGGCGCGCCACCGCGTCGCCGCCCCAGGCCAGCTCTTCGATCTTGAGGAGGACCGCCATCGCAGGATCAACCGGGGACGACAGGCGGCGCAGCCCGGGAAACGGCCGCTACTTCTGCCTCTTCTTCGCGGGCTCGGCCGGCAGCTCCTGGCGCAGCTTCTCGACGAAGCGCTCGATGCGGGTGCGCTTCTCGTCGTCGATGTCCACGAACTCGATGCCCATCCCCGGGACTTCGTTGGTCGCGTTGTTGAACTCGATCACCCGAACCACCTTGCCGGTCAGGTCGAAGGGGAACGGCGTGTCGGGCAGCGCGACGATCAAGCGGACCACGGTCCCGACCTGCAGCGGCTTGCGGTTGTTGATGAACAGGCCGCCCTTGGAGATGTTGACCGCCCAGTCGGTGATGAAGCCGTCCACGGTCCGGTAGGCGACCATCAGGTCGTGCTGGAGACGCTCTGCGGTGCGCTTGTTGGGACTCGCCATGGTGCCCTTCTCCAAGACCTGAAACCCGGACCGGAAAAACTATAGCAGCTTCCGCGCGCAGGGCGAGTTGTCGTCCGAGGCGGGCGCCGCCGCGAACCGGCTCACATCGGCTCGAGCACCACCGGCATGCCGCGCGGGTCGTCGAGCCCCAGCGCCCGCGCCGCCGAACCCTCGCGCTGGGCGACCTCGACGTAGCCGCTCGAGCCCACCACCGCCACCAGCTGCCCGACCGCCACGTCGGCGTAGCTCGAGCGCAGCGGCAGCAGGGTCTTGCCGCCCACCATCACCTTGACCTGCGAGCGATCGACCGGCGGCAGATCGTCAACGTCGAGATTGGTCACCAGGTTGCCGAAGTGATCGGCGAAGACCACCTCGCCCACCACCGCCCCGCCCTCGTGCCGCACCCGCGGGCCGGAGAGCTTGACCGGCTCCTCGATCGCCGGCCCGAACTGCTCCGGGGCGACGCCCAGCGCCAGGTGCGCGGCGGCGGGAGCAAAGATGTCGCGGCCGTGGAAGGTCGGGGCCACTGTCGCGCGCCGCAGCTGCGGATTGGCCAGCTCGTAAATCCGGGCTTGGCGCATGAAAGGCCAGAGCAGGCCGTTGTCGGGGCCGATGAAGAACTGGTCCGGGGCCCGCTCTCCGCCGGCCACCAGCACCGGGCGCCGGGAGCTTCCCACTCCGGGATCGACCACCGCCACGTGGATGGTCCCCGGCGGAAAGGCCGCCGCAGCGTCGCGCAACAGCACCTGGCCCATCTGGATCTGGAACGGCGGGACTTCGTGGCTGATGTCCACGATGCACGCCTCGGGGCACAGGCCGAGGATGACGCCCTTCATCTGCGCCGGATAGCCGCTACCCGAGCCGAAATCGGTGAGGAGCGTGATGATCGGGGAGCTCATGCCCGGAAAGCCTGCCACGAGACTCGGGGCGCTCGCCACCGCGGAATTCGAAGAGGACAACGCTCCTTGCCTGCGCCGGTGAGTGCGCGTCGGTCTGCGGGCCGCGAAACGGCTCAGCGGTGATCGGCCGAGTGCGGCGTCGCGAGGCTGGCGAGCTGGGAGGGAGCGGGGCCGGGGGCGAAGAAGCCGGCGACCACCGGTTGGACGGCCCTGGGCCTCGGAACGGCGGTCGGGCTCAGCTCGAGAATCACGAGGAGTATCAGGCCGATGCGGGACATGACCGCCTCCACTTCACCTCTCACCGCTCCCTCGGTTGGAGAGCGCCTGTGCCGATTTCATTCATCCGCTGCTCAACTGGCCCCAACTCGGGCCCAACGAAGCGCTTTCCCTCGGCCGCGGAAGGATGCATCTGGACTCCCATGTCCCTGCGATCCCTCGTTCTTTTCGGTGTCGCGCTCGCCTCCTGCCACCGCGGGTCGCCGGCGCCCGGGGCCGGCGGCGATCCGTCCCAGGAGTGCGCCTACGTCGAGAAAGGGTTCGGGCCGGTGGGAACGGTCCCGGTGCGCGCCGAGACGGTGGTCAGCGGGCTCGAGATTCCCTGGTCGATCGCCTTCCTGCCCGACGGCAACTGGCTGGTCTCGGAGCGCCCCGGACGGCTGCGGCTGATCCGTCCCGGAGGCAAGCTGGGCGAGGTGGTGGCCAGACTGGAGACCGCCGGAGGCGAAGGCGGGCTGCTGGGGACCGCGCTCCACCCGCAGTTTGCCGCCAACCGCTTTGTCTACGTCTACCGGACCTCGTACGTGCAGGGCGCGCGCGGCAACCGCGTCGAGCGCTATCGGCTCTCTCAGGATGACACCTCGGCCACCTTCGACAAGGTGATCCTCGAGGGGATCCACGCCGCCGAGTACCACGACGGCGGCCGCATCCGCTTCGGGCCGGATGGGATGCTCTACGTCGGCACCGGCGACGGGACCCAGCCCGCCAAGTCGCAAGACCTGCAGTCGCTCAACGGCAAGCTGCTGCGCCTGACGCCGGAGGGAGGAATCCCGGCCGACAACCCCTTTCCCAAATCGCCGGTGTTCCTGCTGGGGATCCGCAACACCGAGGGCTTCGACTGGAAGGACGCCTCGACCCTGTACCTGGTTGACCACGGCCCGAGCGGCGAGTTGGGGCGGACCGGCCACGACGAGGTGAACGTGGTCCGCGCCGGCGACAACCTGGGCTGGCCGGACATTTACGGCTGTCAGGCGCGCGCCGGGATGGTCACGCCGTCCTTGAGCTGGAAGGAGGCGGTGCCGCCAGGCGGCGCGGCGATCTACACCGGCACTGGGATTCCCGAGTGGCGAGGCAACCTTATCGTCGGAACCCTCAAGTCGCGGCACCTGCACCGGGTGGTGTTCGATCCGGCCGAGCCGCGCAGGATCAAGAGCCACGAGGTCTACTTCCAGGGAGACCCGCCCGATGGTTTCGGACGGCTGCGCGAGGTGGTGATGGGCCCCGACGGCCAGCTCTACGTCACCACCAGCAACTGCGACGGGCGCGGGACGTGTCCGGAGGAGAAGGACGCGATCTTGCGGATTTCGCGGTGAATTCAGCGCTTTCGCTCGGGCCCGTGTCCGACGGAGCAGGCCCCTTGCTCCGAGAAGGTGACACACCTGGCTTGTCGCTCAACGCCGCATCGGCGCCCGCCCAGTCTGACATGCTATTCGGCGATAGTCGCTGGCGTCTTCGGCTGCCGCGGCTCTGCCTCGGCTTCCGTTGTTCGACCCGCGAGAGGATGGCCTTCACCGACAACGAACAGCGTACGCCTCGCGAGCTGCACCCAAGGCCCGTCAACCTTCTCCGCGCGCTCGACCTTGATCAGATATTTTCCGGCGCTGTCGAACCGCGTTCCCCACAATGCGTTGATTGACCGGTGTGGGTGGAGGGTGGCTACGATTTCGCTGCTCGACGTGACGAGCACCTTGCCAGTCAAATCGCTCAGCGACACCCTCTCGTGGAAGCGCGCTGGCTCTCCCTCAGTCTCGTAGAGCGTGATGACGAACAGCTTCGGGAGCATTGCCGGAAAGGCATGCGCGAAGACGACGTCGAGCATGTTGAACGCAGTGACTCTGCCCGTCATCGAGTCGAGCGAGACGCCTTCCGCAACGACACACGCGGCTAGTTCCGTCGCCATTACCGCAACACCTCGAGCGCGCCGACGTCGGGCGTCACTTGGACAAAGTTCGAGCTCGTCGTCACCAACTGCGGCCCAATGGTCTTCGACGCCCAGAGCTGCCGCACTTCCTCAATCCGCCCTGGGCGCTTCGCGAGCAGCGCCAGCAGAGCAACCAGTGCTGCGCTCGGGGTCTCCTTGCTGTGCTTGACCTTCGAGAGATATCCCCGTGACAGGTCCAGAAGGTCTTCCAGGTCGCGCTGCGTCTCGTGCTCCGCGAGCACCCGGATGGCATCGTTCCCGATTCGTTCGAGAACTGTCGCGGCGGCCTGCTCCAGCGCGCGCTCGACAGCCTCGGTGGTCTCGGCGTCGTACCACTCATCCCCGCAATTCGAGCACGTCGGAATCGGCAGGGACTCCGGCAGCTCCAACTGCTGGAAATTGCGGAAGACCATCGTCCTTCCGCTCTTGCGCAGCGGTTCGACCTGTCCCTTGCCGCAAGTCGCGCAGATCCGAAACTCGGTCATGACTCCCTCAGTTCGAACTCGATCTTCAGAGGCCCTCCGACGCGCCGAGCATCAAAATCACGCTCTGGCTCGTGCAGCGAGGCCATCAAGACGGTCTTGCCGCCTCGCCCCCGCTCGAGCCGCAGCTTGACGTACCAGGTCACGAGGCCACCGATGCCGAAGCGCGTCTGAAGCTCCGCCGAAATCGCAATGCCGTACTCGTCACAAACGACGTCGCCGTAGGCGACTTGCCCCAAGAAGTCTCCGGGCGAAAGCTCTTCCAGAACGCCCGCGGCAAACGAACGGACCTTGAGAGGCGACCGCAGCCACGGCACCACTCGGTCCATGAAGTGCTTTCCGCCAAGCTCGACTCGATCCTCCGCCGCGGCGGCCTTGACCTCATCCAGAGAGTACCTCGGCTCCACCGCCCACCCCCCAAGACTAGTTTGGAGTAACTCCAACGGCAAGCCCAACCGGCGCCCAGTCGTCGGCTGGCGATCGCTTGCACCCCTGCTCGCTCGGCTGGCACCTCGGGAGCAGGGGATGTCTTCATCCTGGCGAATTTGCCGAATCGATCAGGGCACTTGGGTCCGCAGAGGCCGCCGAGGGAGCATCCATCGGATACAGCCAACGGAGAGTTGAGCGGGGTGAGGGGAAGAGCGAGCGCCCTGCGGCTCGACGGAAACCGAAACGAGCAACCGACGGGAAACGATGTTGCAGGTTGCCTGGGCGCCTAGAACTTCATCTCCCGCATCTCGGGCGAGACGATCAGCGTGGGCTCGGTCTTGGACTGGATCTCCTCGACGCTGACCCCGGGGGCGCGCTCGCGCAGCAGCAGCCCCTTGTCGGTGACCTCGAGGAACGCCAGGTCGGTGATGATGAAGTTGACGCACTTACGGCCGGTGATCGGCAGCGAGCACTTGTTGAGGATCTTGGGCTTGCCCTTGGCCTCGTGCTCCATGGCCACGATCAGCTTCTTGGCACCCACCGCCAGGTCCATCGCCCCGCCCATCCCCTTCACCATCTTGCCGGGGATGATCCAGTTGGCCAGGTCGCCCCGCTCGCTGACCTCCATCGCCCCCATCACTGCCATGTCGATGTGCCCGCCGCGGATCATCGCGAAGCTGGCCGCCGAGTCGAAGTAGGCGGTGCCCTTGATCTCGGTCACCGTCTCCTTGCCCGCGTTGATCAGGTCCGGGTCCTCGTCGCCCTCGTACGGATAGGGCCCGATCCCCAGCATCCCGTTCTCCGACTGCAGCACCACCTCCATCCCCTTGGGGACGTAGTTGGCCACCAGCGTCGGCAGCCCGATGCCCAGGTTGACGTAGTAGCCGTCGCGCAGCTCGGCGGCGGCGCGCATCGCAATCTGCTCGCGGGTCAGGGCCATCGGTCTCGTCTCCTAAGTCTGCCTGAATCGGGTTCTTTCTCCGGTCACCCTGAGCGGAGTGCGCCCGCCCTCCCTCGACTCCGCCTGTCCTGAGCCTGTCGAAGGACTCGGGACGAACGGCACCGGCCAACCGGCCCCTCTCGGAGCGAACGGAGGCGGACTGCCGCTCCACAAGCTAGCGGGCGATCTGGAAGCTGCCCTTGCCCGCGCCGCAGCGGCCCTGCATCTGGAAGGTGCCGTCCATCTTGTTGTCGGTGACCTTGCCAGTCAGCTCCACCAGCGGCTGGCCATCGGGCGAGTTGGGCGCGGTCTGCTTCACGGTCATCTTGACCTCGTCCCCGCTCACCTCGCCGGTCAGCGTGGCCACCTCGACGCAGCTCATCCCGGCGCCGCTGAACGTCCCCACCACCCCGCCGCCCGACTGGCGGATCATCACGTCCAGGTTGCCCGAGGTCCCGGCCTCGCCGGTCCAGGTCCCGTACCAGTGGCCGCCGGCATCGGCGCCGCAGCCCGCCATCGAAATCCCCAGCAACATCGAGATGATCGCCACTCGCTTCGACATGTTCGTTGCTCCTGGTTTGAAGGTTCCCGGAAGGTCTTTAGCTCGGCCGTGGCCGCACCGTGCGCCGCTCGATCCACTTCTGGTAGCCCGAGCCCTGGAACAGCCGGTGGACGTAGATCGACGGGACGTGGATCTGGTCGGGATCGAGCTCGCCGACCTCGACGATGTTCTCGGCCTCGACGATGGTGACCTTGGCCGCCGCGCACATCAGCGCGGTGAAGTTGCGGGTGGTCTTGCGGAAGACCAGGTTGCCCCACTTGTCGGCCTTCCAGGCCCGGATCAGCGCGAAGTCGGCCTTGAGCGGGCTCTCCAGCACGTACTCGTGCCCGTCGATCACCCGCGTCTCCTTGCCCTCGGCGATCTGGGTCCCGACTCCGGTGCGCACGTAGAAACCGCCGATCCCCGCCCCGCCGGCCCGGATCCGCTCGGCCAGCGTCCCCTGGGGATTGAGCTCCACCTGCAGCTGCCCGGAGAGGAACTGCTGCTCGAAGACCTTGTTCTCCCCGACGTAGCTCGACACCATCCGCTTGACCTGCCCGGCCTTGAGCAGGATCCCCAGCCCGAAGTCGGTGGTGCCGCAGTTGTTGGAGATGATGGTCAGGTTCTTCACGCCCTTGGCGTGCAGGGCGGTGATCAAGTTCTCGGGGTTGCCGCACAGCCCGAACCCGCCGCTCATGACGGTGGCGCCGTCGGGGATGTCCTTCACCGCCTCGGCCGCGTTCTTGACGAGCTTGTTCATGTGCACCTGCCGGTTGGTTGGGCGGGCTCCCTCGCGGCAAAGCCCGGCGCCCTCTGTCGCCAAGCGCTCGCCGGTCCCGGAGGCGGGCGCGAAAGCGCAAGCTGGATAGCACATCGCCACCGGCCAAGAAAGGCCCACCGGGCGCCGCTTCGAGTCTTGCTCCGCCGGGCTGCGGCACGGTGCTATGGTCGCCGCCAACCACTCCAGAGCCGGCCCGATGCGCCTTCGCACCATCGCCGTTGTTGCTCTGATGTTCCTGGGCTTTTCCTGCGCCACCAGTCCCGAGCGGCGCGCGCAGCGCGAGAGGGAGCGAATCGCCGAGCGCGACGCCTATCTGACCTCCTCCTCGGCGGGCGTGGTCGGCTGCCTTCCGTCGGCGATTTCGATCAGCGACTACTCGGAGTCCGGTCCCAACATGAACTGGGTCGCCCACTGCCGCGACCGAGCGTTCGTCTGTACCGAGGGCCGATTCGCCGGCAGGCTCGACACCGGCCCGGCTCGCTGTAGCCCGGCGGCCGCTGCGCAGCCGGTTGCTCCCGCGGCGCCGGAATAGGGGCCTCGAGAGGTCTGGGGCCGCTGGACGGTCGTCGACTCGAAGCCGTCGCGGCGCCCCGAAGGTCGCCGGCTCGGCACCGGCCTGCGGCTCCACGCCCAATCGCCTGGATTTGCTGGAGAACCCCAGGCCATCCGATGAGCCTGGCGGCTGGCGTCGAAGGAGGCGGAGGTCGGACGCCCCGGCCGCCGCGGCGTCCCGCCCCAATCGCCGCCAGCCGGTCCAAGGTGCCCTTGGGGAGCGGCAACTTGCCAGAGCCTTCCGTCCCCAGGCTGCCGAACTCCTTGGGCAAAGGGATGCTCGGCAGGCAGCACCGCGGGCCCGAGAACGGCTGATTTTGCCGCGGCGGAGTGGGCTCCATCGGGCGGGAGCCAGCCCGCCGTCAGCGCGCCAGCTCGGCGTACGACGCCCAGGGCTCGTTCCCGAACGTCGTGAACGAGCCTCCGAGGAGCAGGTTTTCGCCCTGGACCAGCAGGGTCGAAACGCCGGACGAGGCGGACGGGTTCCAGGCGGTCAGGTCGCCTGTCTTGACGTCGAAGGCAGCGAGACCACTTCGGCGTTGGCCCCCGATCTGCCCGAACGAGCCCGCCACGTAGAGCGTGTCTCCGGCGAGGGCGATCGCCGTGGCGACGTCATCCGCGGCGGCATCCCAAGCCGTGGCCTGGCCGGAGGCGTCGAGCGCGGCGACGCCGGTGCGCGCCTTTCCTCCGATGTTCCTGAAGCCGCCGCCGACGTAGACCGTGGTGCCGGAGAAGGCGTAGCCGCTGACCACGTCGTCCGGCGCCGGGTTCCACGGCAGAGCGGCTCCGGTGAGGTCGAGGGCCGCCAGGCCACTGCGCGCCTTCCCGTCGATGTTGGCGAACCACCCGCTGACGTAGAGCGTGCTGCCGTTGAGGGCCATCGCCAGCACCGCATCGTCGGCGGAGGGGTTGAAGGCGGTGGCCGCGCCGGTGGAGTCGATGGCCGCCAGGCCGGTCCGGCGGGTGGCGCCGACCTGGACGAAGGAGCCGCCGACGTAGACCAGGCCCCCCGCGGCCACCAGCGCGTTGACCGGGCTCTGGACGTCCGGATTCCAGCTGGTCGCCGCCCCGCTCGCGTCGAGGGCGGCCAGGTGGTTGCGCGCGGCGCCGCCGGCGTGAATGAAGTCGCCTCCGGCGTAGACCGTCCCGCCGGCCACCGCCAGGGCGTTCACTTGGTTGTCAGCCCCTGGATCCCAGGCGGTCGGCGCGCCGGTCGCCGGATCGATCGCCGCCAGGTTCTTGCGCGCCAGTCCCCCCAACCCGGCGAACTGGCCGCCGATGAAGACCTCGCTGCCCGCGCGGACGATGGTCTTCACGCTCCCCCAGGGGTGCGGGTCCCAGTCGCTGGCCCTGCCGGTGTTCTCGTCGAGCGCGGCGAGGCCGGACCGGGCGGCGCCGCCAATCGTGTCGAACAGGCCGCCGACGTAGACGGTGCCGTTGCTGACCGAAAGGCTGGTCACCTCGGGGTTCGCTCCTGGCATGGACAGCTTCGGATCGGGGATCCAGCTCGCCACCTTGTTGCCCACGGTCCGCTCGAGAGCCACCAGCCCGAACTGCTGGTAGAACTGGCCAGGGAGCGAGGGTTGGGAGTAGCCCCAGAAGCTGCCGCCGACGTAGACCCGGGTCGGGGTCACCGCCAGGGCGTTGACCTGGCTGTTGACCCCGGGGTTCCAGTTGCTGACCGACCCGGTGCCGGCGTTGATCGCCGCCAGCCGGAAACGGGTGCTGCCGTTGACCGAGTTGAAGGTGCCCCCGACGAAGACGGTGCCGCCGTCGACCGCCAGGGCGGAGACCATCCCGGTGCAGGCCGGCGCCCATCCCGTCAGCGCGCCGGTGAGGTCGATCGCCGCCAGGTTCGAGCGGGTCTGCCCGCCCACCTGCTTGAACGCCCCGCCGATGTAGAGCACGTCGGCTTCGAAAGCCATGGCGGCGACCGGCGCGTCGGCACCCGGGTTCCAGCCGGTCGCCGCGCCGGTCGCGTCGAGCGCCGCGAGTCGGTTGCGCGCCTGGCCGCCGATCTGCGTGAAGGTCCCGCCCACGTACAGAACCCCGTTGCCCCCCAGCGCCAGCGCGAGCACCGCGCCGTCCGGGTTGGGGCTGAAGGCCTGGTCGAGCGAGCCGTCGGGCTTCACGTGGGCCAGGTTGGCGCGGGCCTGCCCGTCGACCCCCGAAAACTCGCCGCCGACGTAGAAGCCGCCGGTTCCATCGGGGATGGCGACCCGGATCAGGCCGGCAAACCTGGGGAATTTCGCCTGGGCCTGGCCGGTCGAGGCGCCCACCAAGACCCCGCTGCCGGTCGCCCGGCCGACGCGGCTGAAGCTGCCGCCCAGGTAGATCGTCCCGTCGGCCGCGGTGGCCAGGGCGTTGACCGTCCCGTCGGTGACGTAGCGCGCCTCGGCGCAGGTGATGGCGACGCTGGTGACGTCGCGGTACCAGACCGTGCCGCTGGCTTGGGCGACGGTGCAGGTCTGTCCCGGCGGCCGGGCCTTGACGGTCACCGCGTAGCCGGCGCCGTTGGCCACCTTGGCGGTGAAGGCGAAGTGGTCGCCGGAGACCGCGATCGCGTCGGCGCCGTTGTTCTCGAGCACCACCTTGCCGGCGGCCAGGCCGGCAATGGTCCCGCCCACGGAGTAGGTCACCGAGGAGCAGACCACGCTCGCCGTGGCCGGGCTGGCCCCGGCAAGGGTCCCCGAGCCCTGGCTGGCGGTGCAGGTCTGGCCGAAGGGCTGGGCCTTGACCGAGACCTGGAAACCCGAGCCGTCGGCGAGCCTGGTGGGGAAGGCGAAGGTGCCGTTGGCGGCGACCATCAGATCGTCGCCGCCGTTGTTCTGCAGCACCACTCCGAAGCCGTCGGCCAGGCCGCTGACCGCGACCTTGACCTCGTAGGTGTCCTTGGCGCAGGTCACCTTGACGCCGGTGACGTCGGAGCCGGTGGCGACCCCGCTGCCGAAGCCGACGGTGCAGGTCTGCGCCGGCGCGGCGGGCTGGGCCTTGACGCTGACCGCGAAGGCGGCTCCGTCGTCGAGCTTGGCGGCGAAGGCGAAGGGCCCGTCGGAGGCGATGGCCAGGTCGTCCCCGCCGTTGTCCTGCAGCACCAGCCCCTTGCCCAGCAGGCCCGAGACGCTGCCGCCGATGCTGCGGCCGAGCGGACCGGCGTCTGCGGCTCCTGCCCCAGGCGAGCTCGGGCAGCCGGTGGCCGCCAGCAGCCCCATGACCGCCGCGGCGAGAGTGAAGGGTCTGTATGCCATCGAAGCCCCCGAGGCGATTGGCTTTTCCTGGATCGCCGCTCCGCCCCGCGCGGTCGGCGCCCGACCGGCAGGGAGCCGATCGAGCGATGGCATACCACCGCGTCGACAGCGCGTGCAACGCCGCGCCGCCTCCCGGGGCCGGGCCCGAAATCCCGCCGAGCGCCGCCTGTTCTCGTAAATGGCCCCGCGCCGGCATGCCGATAGTCGACAAGCAGCCGTTCAGGCCCGCGCGCGCCGGCTGAGGACAGGTTTGCTTGCCAGAGTGATTTGAATTGCTAAGTTACCGAAACCCCTATACGGGTTTGGACAAACTGCCAGAGACATCGGGCATTTGGCGGCAGGCGGGCCGAAAAGATCTGGCGGACGGGCGAAACAGACTGCTTGGGCACACATCGAGATGACGCTCGGTTCGCCGCACGGCGGAGCAGCAGCGAGCGGAAGGACTAAGGAAAGGTGAGAGAGGCTGCCATGGCGGACGAGAAGAAGAAGTCGCAGGCTCCGCAGACCCCGCCGCAGATGGGAACTCCGGCGCTGATCGCCAAGGAGGACATCCCGGCGGTGCTGCCCATCCTCCCGCTGCGCAACTCCGTCTTCTTCCCCGGCGGCGTGCTGCCGCTGGCGGTGGGGCGGCAGAAGACCATCGCCCTGATCAAGGACGCGGTGCGCGACGACCAGGTGATCGGCGTGGTCACCCAGCGCAAGGCCGAGGAGGAGGATCCCGGCGCCGCCGACCTGTACTCGATGGGCACGGTGGCCCGCATCGTCAAACTGCTGAAGATGGGCGAGGACAACTACTCGCTCGTCGTCCAGGGGCTGGCCCGCTTCCGCGTGCTCGACCTGGTCCAGGAGACCCCCTACCTCAAGGCGCGCATCGAGCCGGTCGAGGACAAGACCGCGGTCGAGGAGGTCGAGGTCGAGGCGCTGGGGATCAACGTCAAGAAGCTGGCCCGCGAGGTCATCGAGCTGATGCCCGAGCTGCCGGCCGCCGCCACCGAGCTGGTGGAGTCGATCACCCACCCCGGCCACCTGGCCGACCTGGTGGCCGCCAACATCGACGTGCCGATCGAGGAGAAGCAGGCGGTGCTGGAGACCGTCGACCTCAAGGCGCGGATGAAGCTGGTCCTGGAGTTGCTCAACCGCAAGCGGGAAATCCTCAAGCTTTCCAACAAGATCGACAGCGCGGTCAAGGGCGAGATGTCCAAGACCCAGCGCGAGTACTACCTGCGCCAGCAGCTCAAGGCGATCAAGGAAGAGCTGGGCGAGCTGGGCGAGGAGGAGGAGGAGCTCGACGAGCTGGGCGAGCGGCTGAAGAAGGCCGGCCTGCCTCCCGAGGTCGAGAAGATCGCGCAGAAGGAGATGAACCGCCTCAAGACCATCCCGGCGGCCTCCAGCGAGTACACCGTCGCCCGCACCTACCTGGACTGGATCGCCGACCTGCCCTGGTCCAAGAAGACCGAGGACAACCTCGACATCGAGAACGCGCGCAAGACCCTCGACACCGACCACTTCGGCCTGGACAAGGTCAAGAAGCGCATCCTCGAGTACCTGGCGGTGCGCAAGCTCAAGAACGACATGAAGGGCCCGATCCTGTGCCTGGTGGGCCCTCCGGGCGTGGGCAAGACCTCGCTCGGCCAGTCGATCGCCAAGTCGGTGGGCCGCAAGTTCGTGCGCCTGTCGCTGGGCGGCGTGCGCGACGAGGCCGAGATCCGCGGCCACCGGCGCACCTACGTCGGCGCCCTCCCCGGCCGCATCCTGCAGTCGATGAAGAAGGCCGGGACCATCAACCCGATCATGATGCTCGACGAGGTCGATAAGCTGGGCGCCGACTTCCGCGGCGACCCCAGCGCGGCCCTGCTCGAGGTGCTGGACCCGGAGCAGAACAACAGCTTCTCCGACCACTACCTCGACGTGGCCTACGACCTGTCCAAGGTGATGTTCATCGCCACCGCCAACCAGCTCGACCCGATCCCCCCGCCGCTGCGCGACCGCATGGAGATCATCGAGCTGCCCGGCTACACCTTCGACGAGAAGGTGCAGATCGCCACCCGCCACCTGGTGCCCAAGCAGCTCAGGGAGCACGGCATCACTCCGGAGATGCTGGAGCTGACCGAGAAGGGCCTGGCCAAGGTGATCATCGGCTACACCCGCGAGGCCGGGGTGCGCTCGCTCGAGCGGCGCGTGGCCGACATCTGCCGCGCGGTGGCGGTGGAGGTGGCCAGCGGCAAGAAGGACAAGCAGACCATCGACGAGACCAAGGTGATGGAGATCCTGGGCTCGGAGAAGTTCTGGAACGAGGTCGCCGAGCGGACCGAGGTCACCGGCGTCGCCACCGGGCTGGCCTGGACCCCGACCGGCGGGGACCTGCTGTTCATCGAGGCCACCCGCATGCCGGGCAAGGGGGCGCTGACCCTCACCGGCCAGCTGGGCGAGGTGATGAAGGAGAGCTGCCAGGCGGCGCTGAGCTACATGCGCTCCAAGGGCACCCTGCTCAACATCCCGGCGAACTTCCTGGAGAAGACCGACATCCACATCCACTTCCCGGCCGGCGGCATCCCCAAGGACGGCCCGTCGGCGGGCGTGACCATCCTCACCGCGCTGGTCTCGCTGATGACCGGGATCCGGGCCCGCAGCGACACTGCCATGACCGGCGAGGTGACGCTGCGCGGGATGGTGCTGCCGGTCGGCGGCATCAAGGAGAAGGTGCTGGCGGCCCACCGCGCGGGCATCAAGCGGATCGTGATGCCCGAGCGCAACCGCAAGGACCTGCAGGAGGTTCCGGAGCAGGCCCGCAAGGAGATCGAGTTCGTCTTCGCCACGCAGATGGACGAGGTGCTCAAGGTCACCCTGGAGCAGAGCCCGTTCGCCCAGGTCCCCGCCCAGGCCCCGGTCGCTACCGACGAGAAGGGCGCGGCCCGCGCCTAGGCTCGGTCGGCTGCTGATTCACTCGAGAGCGCCGGTCCGCGAGGGCCGGCGCTTTTGTTTGGCCGGTGAGTTCCCCGCCTCCGCGCTCGGCGCGGGCCGGCGCGGCGGCCGCACCACCTTCGAAGCCCCGCAGGCGGCAGCGTGCCGAGCCAACGCGGCATCGAAGGCATCCTCGTCGAAGCGCTGGCCCGCCTCGCGCCAGACCTTGCTGACCTTGAGCGCACCCTCCTCCACCCGCGCCTCGAAGCGCCCGACCAGCCTCCCGCGGTGCAGCAGCGGGCACACGTACCAGCCCCACCTCCGCTGCTGCGCCGGCTTGTAGACCTCCCAGACGTAGTCGAAATCGAAGACCTGCTTCACCAGCCCTCGATCCCAGAGGAGCGGATCGAGCGGACCCAGGATGCGCATCCGGCCGTCACAACTGGGGAAATTCCGCCCGCGGAACCCGGCCGGCGCGAGGTAGCTCCGGGTGGAGCCTCGGATCGCGACCTCCTCCAGCAGCCCTTCCTCAACCAGCTGCCTCGGGACCGGCGAGGTGCGCACCTGGGAGAGCATCGACCAGTGGGCTCCGCCAGCCAGCGACAGCAGCCCGGCGGCCTCGACCCGCTCCAGCAGCGCCCAGCGGGCGAAGTCGCCTCCCGGCTGGCCGGCGACCTTCGGCAGGGCCCGCTCCGGAACGTCGTACAGCCGCGCCTTGCCCTTGCGGCCGCAGACCACCACCTGGCAGCGCGTCCACAGGACCTCGATCGCCATCGCCGTCGCGCGCCCGGTGCCTTTCCAGCCGCTCCAATCGATGGGCTCGACCTCGCCCCGGTGCGCCAGCTCGTCGACCGACACCGGCCCGCGCTCGCGGACCTCGCTGAGCACGTCCTCGATCATCCCCGCCGGCAGGCGCTGCAGCCGATCGCCCAGCCGCCACCACGGGGTCTGCGCGGCCTGGTTCCGGTAGAAGGGAAAGGCCTCCGCCGGCAGCAGGCAGCGCTCCTTGGCGAAGTGCTCGAAGGCGTGCCCGGGATAGAGGTGCCGGGGCAGCTCGCCGCGGGCGATCCCATCCACCCGCGCCATGGCCACCAGGTCGGCGTTGTTGCCGATCGGGTCGAGGGGATCGAGCTGGATGCACCGGAGCGCCCGCAGCAGCGCCCTGGCTCCCGAGGCGCCTGCCGGATGCTCCATCGCCGCCAACCCCAGCTGGCCGACCAGGTACTCGCGCGCCTCCTCCGGAGCCAGGGCGACGCGCTTCGCCGGGGTCTTGGCCGTCGCCGCGGACTTGGATCGGGGCATGAGCGAGCTCTTCCTTTGTCGGCGCCCTGCGAGCGCCGGGGGCGAGTCTTCGATACCACGCGCCCCCGACACCCGCGATGAAACCCAGTGGTGCCTGGCGACCCTCCCGAACGGGGGCCGATTCCGGCTAGACTACAGGGCCATGAGCGACGACATGGGGCTGACCGAACAAGAGCTGAGCGCCGTCAAGCCGCGGCGCGGGGGCGTGATGCCCTGGCTGCTGCTGGTGTTGGTCCTCGCGGGAGCGGGAGCGGGCGGCTGGTTCCTGTGGCAGGCGCTGGAGGCGGAGAAGGTCGCCACCGCGCAGGCGCAGAAGGCGCTGGCCGAAACCTCGCAGCAGGCCCTGGCGGGCGAAAACGCCAAGAACGACCTGATCGCCAAGCTGGCCTCGGTGGAGAGCGAAGCCGGCCTGCTTCGGGCCCGGGTCGACGAGCTCGACTCGACGGTCAAGGAGAGGGAGGGCGAGCTGGCCAAGCTCAAGAGCACCTACGACTCGCTCGAGGACAAGCTCACCGCCGAGATCAAGAAGGGCGAGATCCGCGTCAGCCAGTCCGGCGGCCGGCTGCAGGTCGACCTGGTGGACAAGATCCTCTTCGACTCGGGCAAGGCCGACCTCTCCGACCGCGGCAAGGAGGTGCTGGGGAAGGTGGGCGCGATCCTGGCGACCATCCAGGACAAGCAGATCCAGGTCTCGGGCCACACCGACGACTCACCGATCGCCGACAAGCAGCTCAAGGAGACCTTCCCGACCAACTGGGAGCTGTCGGCGGCGCGGGCGGTCAACGTGGTGCGCTACCTGGCCGAGGAGGCCAAGGTCCCGGCCAAGCGGCTGCTGGCCGCCGGCTATGGCGAGCATCACCCGGTGGCCGACAACGCCAACGCCGCCGGGCGGGCCCGCAACCGGCGGATCGAGATCCTGCTGACCCCGGCGCTGGACGCCAAGCCGGGCACCCTGCCCGCCCCGCCCGAGGCTAAAGGCGCCAAGCCCGACCCGAAGGCCGCCAAGGCGGTTGCCAAGGACGCCAAGCCGGCCAAGGGCGGCAAGGGCAAGAAGCGCCCGTAATCTTCCCCGCGCGCGGATGCGCGGGAGGCTATCCTTCGCCTCATGGACGACGGCGGCGCCAAGCTTCCAAAGAAGGCCGAGCAGCAGATTCCCGAGGTCTCCAGCGAGCCCCCGGTGGTGGCGCGGATGGTGATCGAGATCCGCTCCGACGGCCGGACCACCATCGCCCGCGGAGCGCTGGAGGACATGGCGCTCGGCCAGAAAGTCGGCATCGAGGCCAAGGGCGGTAGCCCGGTGGAGCTGGCCTTCTCGCTCGCCCGCTCGATGCTCAAGGTGCCCAGCCTGGCGGTCCAGGCGGCGCGGGCGCTGCTGCCGGCGGGGAAGAAGCGGTAGCCCTTCCGCCTCGATTTCAGGATCCCAGCCCAGCGCCTTAGACACCCGCGCGTCGGGAGCCCCGCGCGTTAGCAAGGGGCGGGCGTGGTGCCCCGGGCAGTGACCGCTCGGGTCCGGGCACCGGTCTGCGCGGCCAATCGCCAAGAATGTCCCTGAGCTGCGCAGGGCTGAACGTCCGCCCCTTGCTGACGCGCGGGGCTCTCTTCGCGCTGGAAGCTGGCTCAATTCCCTCGCTAGACCGCGTACCCCTGCGCCCCCGACGCCGCCGGCGCCTCGGGATCGAGCATCACGTTGACGCAGGCCACCGTCCCGCTGGCCGCCGCCTTCTCCAGCGCCGGCCGCAGCTGCTTGGGCTCGGTGACGTGGAAGCCCACCCCGCCCATCGCCTCGACGATCCGGTCGTAGCGGGTCGGCGCCAGCTGCGTCGCCGGCGACATCTCGGGGCCGTACATCTGCACCTGCGGCAGGCGGATCTGCCCCCAGGCCGCGTCGTTGCCCACCACGATCACGCACGGCAGCTTGAAGCGCAGCATGGTCTCGTAGTCGAAGCCGTTCAGCCCGAACGACCCGTCGCCCTGGATGATCCAGGTCGTGCGCTTGGGATGCAGCAGCTTGCTGGCGATGGCGAACGGCGCCCCCACGCCCAGGCAGCCCAGCGGCCCGGGATCGAGCCAGCGGCCCGGCGACTTGAGCTCGACCACCTTGGCGGCGATGGCCACCCAGTTGCCGCCGTCGGCGACCCACATCGGATCGCCCTGGTTGGCGACGTCGTTCATCTCCCGCGCGACGCGGAAGTGGTGCAGCGGCACCTGATCGCTCTTCTCAAAGATCCGCTGCGCCTCCTTCTTCCCCTTCTCCACCTCGCGCACCGCCGCCAGGTAGCTGTTGCGCTGGATCGGCGCGCCCCAGCCGTCGAGCAGCTGCCCGAGCACCGAGCGCGAGTCGCCGACGATCCCCACCTCTACCGAGCGGTTGCGCCCGATCTCGGTGGGGTCGATGTCCACCTGGACGATCTTGGCCTCGGCGCCGAAGGTCGGCTCGGCGCCGTAGTTGAGGCGGAAGTCGAAGGGCGTTCCGATCACCAGCACCACATCGGCCTTGCCCAGGACCTCCCTGCGCGCGCTCTGGAAGAACAGCGGATGGTCCGACGGCAGGCAGCCGCGCCCGGCGCCGTTGAGGAAGGTCGGCAGCTGGGCCTTCTCGCTCAGGCGGGCCAGGAGATCGGCGGCGTCGTCCCACCAGACGCTCGAACCGGCGATCACCGCCGGCCGCTCGGCCGACCGCAGCAGCGCGATGGCCCGCTCCACCGCCTTGGCATCGCCGGGAGAGCCGACCGTCGCCCGGTAGCCGCGCGCCGGCGGGACCACCTCGTCGGCGGCGCCGTTGGAGAGCATGTCCCACGGGCACTCCAGGAACACCGGCCCCGGCCGGCCGGTGAGCGCCATCCGCAGCGCCTTGGCCACGTACAGCGGCGCCCGGTCCGGAGAGGGAATCCGCTCCGACCACTTGGTGATCCGATGAAAGAGATCGACCTGCTCGATCTCCTGCAGCGCCCCGCGGCCCTGGTTGAAGGACGGCGCCGCGCCGCCCAACAGCAGCAGCGGCACGTTGGCGCTGTAGGCGTTGGCCACCGCGGTCAGCGCGTCGGTGACCCCGGGGCCGGCGGTGACGATCGCCACCCCCACCCCGCGCCGCAGCCGGGCGTAGGCGTCGGCGGCATGCCCGGCCGCCTGCTCATGCCGGGTGTCGATGAGCTGGATGCCCTCCTCGAGGCAGGCGGCGTACAGCGGCGCGATGTGCAGCCCGGACAGCGTGAAGGCGTGGGCCACCCCCTCGGCCTTGAGCATCTTGGCGATCAGCTGGGCACCGGTGAGCATCGCTCCCTCCTTGGCGTGCCTGAGGTTAGGAATGCCCGGTCCGCGGCGCTGCAAAAAAGGAGACGGGCGATCCAGCCGAAGCCGGATCGCCCGCAGTTGCGATCTGTCCTGCGGCTGCCCGCCTAGGACTTGGAGGCGGTGACGGTCACCGCCTCGTTGTTCCAGGTGTAGGTCGAGCCGTCGGCGGTGACGAAGCCGTCGAGGGTGACGTTGACCTGGCCGCCGCTGTGGTCGGAGAAGCTGGTGACCGAGGCGGTCTCGGTGATGTCCACCACCATGGTCGAGTTGTACTCGCCGCTGGAGGTGACGTTGCCCTTCATCTTGTAGAGCACCTGGACGCCGTTGGTCCCGACGTTGACCGAGGTGGAGACAGTCAGGGTGCCGTCGTAGGTGTTGTTCCCGTCGGCCGAGTAGCCGTGGAAGGCGATGTCGTAGCCGGCCGCGGTGCTGCCCCCGGAGACGGAGGCATTCATGCTGACGGTGGCGGTCCCCTTCTTGCCTTGGACCGTGCCCCCGGCGCTGAAGCCCGAGCCGCCCCCGGAGCCGTTGTCCACCGAGCTGGCGGCGCTGCCCAGCCGCTGCATGGCGTTGGCGGCGTCCTGCTTGGACGTGATGGCAGAGCCACAGGCGGACAGCGACAGCGCGACGACGACGGCCAAATAGACGCGATTCATGGATTTCCTCCGAGAAATGAGGATCGAAAGGTCCTCGGTCCCCTTCCGGCAGGGGCGACCTATCTACACCTGACCCTGGCACGCTGTGCAACCGAAACCTATTCCACCCCCGCTGGCTGTCGCCCGAGCCCGGAAGCGCGGTACAAATCGATCCATGAGCCTCGCCGACCTCTCCCGAATCGAGCCGCAGAAGCTGGCCCGCATCGCCCCGGTCTACTCAGATCTGGTGTTCGCCCTGGGGCTGGCCATCACCCGCGACGACGGCAGCCCGACCCCGATCCCGGCGGTGCTCTCGCCCACCGTGGTTCGCGCCGCCGACCTCGCCGCCCGCACCCGCCTCGCCGGGCGCATCGGCACCGCCGCCTTCAAGGTGGCCCGCGCCCTGCTCGCCTCCGACCGCCGCGGCATCCTCCTCGACCCGCTGGCCCCGCTGGAGCGCCGGATCATCGAGGCCACCTGGCCCGACATCCACCGGCTGGCGGTGTCGCGCGTCGACTTCCTCGAGGAAACCCAGGGCCGGCTCAAGGCCCTCGAGCTCAACGCCGCCTTGCCCTCGCTGGTCGGCTACTCGGACATCGCCGCCCAGTCCTTCATCCGCGCCCTGGGCCACGAGCGCAACGAAGCCGCCCGCAACATCGCCAAGCTCATCTCCAAGAACGGCTCCAACGCCCAGGCCCTGCTCAACGCCCTGGTGCTCTGGTACCAGGACCGCGGCGGCGCCCGCCCGACCCCCAGCGTGGCCCTGGTCGGCCGCCGCAACGACCCGCACCTCACCGAGCTGGCCTACCTGGCCCAGGCCTTCACCACCCTCGGCCACCCGGCCTACCTGGCGTCCCCCGACGACCTGTCTCTCGACGGCGACGAGATCCGCGCCAACGGCCGGCGGGTGGACATCCTCTACCGCCACGTGCCCGGCAGCCTGCTCGAGGAAGGCAGTGCCCTGGCCAAGGTCCTCGCCGAGCCGTCGCGGTTCATGGTCTTCAATCCGCTCGATCCGCACCTCGAGTCCAAGGCCACCTTCGCCGAGCTCTCCGCCGCCGGGAGCGACCCGGCCCTGGCCAGGAGCTACGGGCTGGCGCCGGAAGAGGTCGAGCTGGCGCGCAGCGCGCTGGCCTGGACCCGCCGGCTCGTCCCCGGCCCGGCGTTCGGCCCCGACGGCACTCGCATCCCCGACCTGCCGGCCTTCGTCGCCGCCCACCCCGACCAGCTCGTCCTCAAGCGCGCCTGGGATCGCGGCGGCGGGGCGATCTTCGTCGGTCCCTTCCTCGCCGAGGTCGAGGTACGGGCGCAGATCCGCCGGGTCTTCGGCGCCGACCTCGACTGGAAGCAGCTGGTGGAGCGCGCCGTCGGCGACAAGGCGGGCGGGTACGTGGTCCAGCAGTACGTGGACTGCCCGCGGCGCGACCTGCAGTACTGCGACGCCAACGGCGAGCTGCGCACCGGCACCGGGTTCTTCGACTTCTCGGCCTTCGCCAGCGTGGGGCTGGAGGGCCCGCACTGGGGAGGCGCCTGCCGGGCGAGCCTCAGCTCGCCGGTGGTCAACCTGGCGCTGGGCGGCGGGGTGATGCCGCTGCTGCGCGAGGACGTGGCCCGGGCGCTGGTGGAGTGAGCGCCGGTCGGCCGCGAACCTGAGGCGCCCCATACCCGGCGGTCGGCGGCGACCCAGGCTGAGTCCGCGAAACGACGGGCGATTTTGCCTCTGACCGCGTGGCAAGGCCCGTGCATCGAGCGTGCAGCCGGACCTTACCCCGGAGGGCCTCGTGCTCGCGATCAAGCTCGGTTCCGCCAAGCGCAGCAGCACCCGCAAGATCGATCTGACGGCTTTGGCGCACGAGGAGGCGGTCCTCGAGCAGGAGGAGGCGCAGATCGCCGCGCGGCTGGTCCAGGCCGAGCGCCAGGCGGACGCGGCGCTGCAGGCGCTGGAGGCGCACCGGGCCCAGCTGCTGGAGCTGACCAAGTCCCGGGCCGGGGGCATGGCGGTGGAGGCGATGGGGAAGCTGCCGAAGCTGCAGCTCGAGCTGGCGGCGGCGCCGGAGCGAGAGAAGGCGACCGAGGCCCGGCTGGAGGCGGTGCAGGCGCGGCGGGCGGCGCTCGAGGCCGAGCACGCGTTGGTCGAGCGGCGGGACAAGCTGGTGGCCGCGGCCGAGGCGGCGGTGGCCCAGGCGGCGCAGCTGATCCCGGCGATCAGGGCCAAGGCCGAGGAGTTGGCGGCGACCGCCGCGGCGGCCAATTCCGCGGTGGTTCCCTCGCCGGCGCGGGCGCAGGCTCCGCGGGTGGCGGCGCCGAAGCCGGCGCCGAGGACGGACTACACCCAGAAGCGCAAGTGCGAGCGAGTCGCGGTGCAGACCGAGGTCGACCTGCACACCGACAGCAACCTCTACCAGGGCTTCAGCTCCGACCTTTCGGACGGCGGGATCTTCGTGGCCACCTGCAACCTGCTGGACGCCGGCACCGAGGTCGATCTGTCATTCTCGGTGGGTGGCAAGCGGGTCGAGGCCAAGGGAGTGGTGCGCTGGCACCGCGAGTACAACGACGCCACCCCCGACGTCTTCCCGGGGATGGGCATCGAGTTCCTGGAGATGCAGCAGGAGTCGAAGCAGGCCCTGCACGCCTTCACCCACCAGCGGGAGCCGATGTTCTGGGCGTGAGCCCCGCGCGTCAGCAAGGAGCGCACGTCGGGCCCCGCGCAGCTCAGGGAAACGCCGTGGCTTCCGTGGCCGTGGCGCAGTCGCCGGACTGCGGGCTCACCGCTCATCGACGGAGGCGGGCGCTCGTCTGCGCCGTGCGCGAAACCACGGGAGCTGCGGAGGGCTGAACGCCCGCCCTCTGCTCACCCGCGGGGCTCGGAACCGCGATTCCTCAGAACCGCGATTGCGGAGCCGCCGGGCCAGCGTGCGCGCAAGCCTCTACGAGCACCGGCCGTGATTCCGCCCGAGCGCCAGGCCCCTTGCCGGATGCCCTGGCGTGCTCGGTATGATTGGGCGTCGCTCCCCACCTCCCGGAGACACCTCTCATGCGTCTACTCGCAGTCATGTTGGCGGCCTTGCCCTCGCTGGCCTTGGCCCAGGTCCCGCAGCTGGTCGGATACCAGGGTCGCCTGCTCAAGTCCGACGGCTCGCCGGAGTCCGGCTCCGTCGCCATCAAGTTCTCGATCTACGACGCCGGCAACGGCGGCAGCGCGCTGTGGACCGAAGCCCAGAGCCTGGCCCTCTCCGACGGCTACTACGCCACGCAGTTGGGCTCGGTGACCGCCTTCCCGAGCAATCTGTTCGCCGGGCCGAATCGGTACCTGGAGATCGAGGTCGGCGGCACGGCGCTCGCTCCGCGGCAGCAGATCGCCGCGGTCCCGTTCGCGCTGGTGGCGGCGCAGGCCAACAGCGTCGCCGGCAAGGTGGAGGCCACCAGCATCACCGTCGCCGGGACCCCGCTCTTCGACACCGGAGGAAAGCTCAACGCCCAGCTGGACTGGAGCAAGCTCACCGGAATCCCCGCCGGGTTCGCCGACGGCATCGACGACGGGCTGACCAGCGTCAGCGTGCAGGCGCCGCTGACCGGCAACGGCACTCCGGGCTCGGCGCTGGCCATCGGCAAGGCGGGCAACTCCGCCGACGGCTACCTGTCCTCGGCCGACTTCCTCGCCTTCTCGGCCAAGGTTGACTCCGGCGACGCGCGCCTGAGCGACGCCCGCGACCCCAAGCCGGGCAGCGGCAACTACGTCCAGAACGGCACCGCCGCCCAGACCGCGTCCTTCAACGTCAGCGGAACCGGCGCGGTGGGGACCTCGCTGACGGTGGGCGGCCCGGTCAACCGGGTGAAGGTCGGCGAGAGCGCCGCGATCCCGGTGATCGTCGGCGGCACTGGCGCGGGCCGATCCACCGGCCTCTACTCCGGCCAGGCGACCTTCCCGCTGCAATTCGCCGCGCAGCCGGCGGTGCTGCTCACTCCGCACGTGCCCAGCAACAACGGAGTGACCCGCTGCCGGCTGGTGACCACCGGGCTGTCGCAGGCCGGCTGGTGGTGCTGGGTGTACACCACTGACACCGCCGCCGAGGGCGTCCACTGGCTGGCGATGGAGCAGGGGGCGTTCACCGTGCCGACCCGCAGCGGCGCCAGCCGCAAGATCATGGCCGGGGTCTTCGACTCCAGGGCCGCTAACTGCTCGAGCTGCATGATCAACTTTCCGCAGACCTTCGGCGCCACCCCCGTCGTCTACGCCACCGTGGACGAGAGCTACGACAACTCCGGGCCGACCACTGCCAAGATCGTGAGCATGAACACGGCCGGCGTCACGATCTCCACCACGCACCAAGGCAACCCCTACGTGGCCGATCGGATTCACTGGGTTGCCGTCGAGCCCTCGGCGAGCGATCCGATCGTCCTGGGCACTCGGCTGCTCTTCGCCGGCGCCGCCCAGGTGACCGCCGAGACCGGCACCGTCACCTTCCCCGCGCAGTTGGCCAAGATGCCGGCCACCCTGCAGCTGACGATCGAAGGCGGCGCGGCCACCAGCGTGCGCGACATCACCAACGGCCCCTCGGCGACCGGCTTCGTCTACTACCACTACACCGACACCGCCGGAGGCGGGACCGCCGCCACCCGCATCAACTGGCTGGCCTGGGTGGACCAGTAGCATCGGCCGGCACACCAAAAGAACGCGCCCGGGGAAGTCCCCGGGCGCGTTCCAGATCTCGGCCTGAGAGCCGCGGGCTCAGCTAGATCCGCAGCGCGTCGAAATCCTTCTCCTCGCGGAACGGCTGGACGGCGATCCGCCGCTTGTCCTCGCCGCGGGTCCACTCCACCTCGACCTGCGGCTCGTCCTTGCCCTTGCCGTAGCGGGCGACGATGCGGCTGGCCAGTACCCGCTCTTCGTCGGTCGGCTCGCCCTCCAGCACCCCGACCGCGCCCATCAGCCCGGCGACCTCGACCTTCCAGCGCGGGGCCACCGCGTAGTCGCCCAAGAGCACGTTCTCGCCCTCGTTGCGGCCCACGATCAGCTTGGCGTTGCCGCTCAGCCGGAAGTGGCGCCCGGTGGCCAGGAGCGGGATCTCGTCCTGCGACAGGTGGCGATCCGGCCGGCGTGCCATCAGATCGTGGAAGCGCCGTCCGAAGGACTCGTCGGTCAAGAAGCAGCAGCCGCCGGCCGGCTGCGGGTAGTCGGCGATCTTGAGCTGATCGGCCAGCTCCATCTGGCGCTTGCGCGAGCGGCCGCTGATGTCGAGCAGCTTCTCGCGGTCGACCAGCTTCTCGGTCTCGGGGACGGTCGGCTCGAGCAGCTTGGCGGAGAGCGGCCGGATCACCTTGCCGGTCAGCCCGCTGTCGCGCTCGATGATGCGCATGGTGTCGCGCCGCTGGCTCTTGGGCCGCTGGCCGAGCACCTCGCCGGTGAAGACGAAGTCCGCCCCCTCCTGCTCCATGATCTCCTTGGCCTTCTTGAACATGAAGATCCGGCAGTCGACGCAGGGGTTGGCGTTGGCCCCGTAGCCGTACTTGGGCTTGGTGATCACCTCCAGGTACTCGGGACCGGAGATGTCGACCATCTCGATGTCGGTCTCCAGCCCGGCGGCGGCGTGCAGGGCGTCGTTGCGCGGCACGCTGCCGTCCTTGCGGGTGCGCCCCAGCCGCCGCTGCGTCTCGACGATGCAGAAGCCGGTGTAGAAGTTGATGGCCTTGACCTCGACCCCTTGCGCCTTGACCACCGCGTGCGCCAGGGTCGAGTCCAGCCCGCCCGACAACAGCCCGATCGCCTTCACCTTCTTCGTCGACATCGCTCAAGCTCCCGAAAAGCCCCTCGTCAAACGACCTTGCGCACCTGCGCCTTGAAGACCTTGCCCTCGCTCCACAGCGCCAACAGCTCCTGGCGCTTGGCCCGGCACCAGGCGGGCACGTCGGCCTGCATCCCTGGGTCGGTCGCCCACACCTCGACCACCTGCCCCGCCGGCAGCTCCTTGATCACCTTGGCCAACTCCACCACCGGGACCGGGCAGAACTTGCCCCGGGCGTCCAGGCTGCGGTCGGGCACGGGGAGGTTCTCGGGCTTCACGGCAATCGGATCCTGAGGTTGTTCTGCGGCCATTCATCCGCTCGCTCAGCGGAGGCCGAGCCTGTCGAGGCCGGAGTCGAAGGGCTCTCGACCGCGCCTGCCCTGAGCCCGCCCTGAGCCTGCCCTGAGCCTGCCGAAGGGGGGCCGGGCTGGTTAGATGCGGCCTCGTTGTAGAGGGTTTGCGCTGCCCGCGCACTAACCTTCGCCTTCGGGCGCGCCCTTGGGCGGGGCCGGCGGCTGCGGGCGGCGCTGCTCCGGCTTGGCGGCGGCGTCGCGCTTCATCGACACGAACACCCGCAGGAACTGCAGCCGGCACTCCCCGGTGATGTCGCCGTGCATGCCGTTGTCCATCAAGGAGCAACCCCGGCAGCGATCGACGATGTCGGTGAAGCGGACGTAGGTCTCGTAGGAGCTCTTGCCGTCGCGAAACTCGCGCTCGTTGCTCTGCTCGAGGTAGTCGACGTGCCGCTTGGCCAGACACATGGGCGCAGTCCGGGCTGGTGCACTGCGAGTATAGGTCCGCACCGCGGCCGCAACCAAAAACCCCTCAGCGCTTCGACTGGACGTCCAGCCGCTCGCCGTCCAGGAGGAAGACGCCCTTGGAGATGTGGTGCAGGGTCCGCTTGTCGGGATGGCCTTCGAAGCGCCACTCGGAGTCGACGAAGACCTCGCCGTCGGCCCAGGCCGCCACCACCTCCAGCAGGACCAGGTCGTACTGCTCGCGCACCTTCGGCTCGGGCAGCACCCGGCACTCCAGCCAGGCGACGCAGCCATCGATCAGCGGCGGCTTCACCGCGCTGGCCGGGCTGGTGGCGAAGCCCAGCTCGCGCAGCTTGTCCTTGCCATGCCCGTTCACCTGCCCGGCAGCGTAGGTCTGGGCCGCCAGCCTGGCGCACGGGACGTTGATCACCAGCTCGCCGCTCTTCTCGAGCAGCTCGCGGGTGTAGCTGTCGGAGCCGATCACCGCCGCGACCTTGGGCGGCTCGAGGTCGAGGGGCATCACCCAGGCCGCGGGCATGACGTTCTCCCGGCCCTCGGCGGCGGAGGTGAGCAGAGTCGTCGGCCCGTGGTTGAGCAGCTTGTAGGCGTGGCGCAGCGGGACCGAGACGCGCATCAGGAGGCCATCCTCTCGGCCGGCTTGTCGCCGGGGGCGGAGGCATTTGAGGCCGCGCCCGACGCGGCGAAGTGGCGGGCGAGCATCCAGGCGCCCCAGGCGGTGAGCCCGATGGCGATGTACTGCGCCGGAGTCAGGCCCAGGTAGCGCGCGTCGTGGTACGAGACGTCGGAGGCTCGCAGGAAGTCGGTGAGGAAGCGCTGCACGTTGTAGAGCACCGCCAGCAGCGGCAGCAGCGCGCCCTTGAGCGAGCCGCGCCGGGCGAGCGCGTAGAGCAGCACCGCGATGGCGAACAGCGCCAGCGCGTCGATGAGCCCCAGGTCGAAGCGCGCGCCGCCGGGATAGGCCACCGCGAACGGCAGGCTGGAGCGGATGCCGGGGTGGTCGTGGACCAGGAAGCAGCCGATGCGCGCCACGCCCCAGCCCGGCGCGATCCCCAGGGCGAAGGCGTCGCCGTAGGAGAGCAGGCTGATCTTCTTGCGGCGGAAGTAGACGATCGCCGTCGCCAGCCCGCCGAGCAGGCCGCCGAACGAGGAGAGCCCGTCCCAGACCATGAAGATGCGCTTGGGGTCCTGCAGCTCCTCGGGGTGGTAGAGGAAGAGGTGGGCGAAGTGGCCGCCCAAGATGCCGCCGATGACGCCCCACATGGCCCAGTCGACCAGCGGCTGGGGATCGAGCCCCATCCTCGCCGCCCGCCCCGCCGACAGCCGCGCGCCGAGGTAGATGCCCAAGGCCGCGAAAACTCCGAAGATTTCGATGGTGAACGGGCCGAGGTGGTAGGTGGGGAACTCGAAGTAGGGAATCAACCTGGCGCCTCCAAAGAACCGCGGGGGAATCTGGTCCGTGGTCAACACCGCGGCCGCCCGAAGGCTTCGCGGCGCGAAGGGTTAACCCGCAAACGGCCATCCGGGCAAGCCAAGCTTCGCTTGCTGGGCGTCCAAACGCGGCGCTCTTTCCGGTCATTCCGAGCGCAGGGTTGGAAGCCGCTCGGATCCGAAGCTCTGAGCCGGCCGAAGGCAGTGGCGGTTCTCGGGGATTCGAAGGCCGCCTCCGGGCCGGCCGAGCGGGAGCGTGCTTGCCCTGCCCTGCCGCCTTGGATATTTGACCCCGAGGGACTGACGAGGGAGGAGCCATGGCCGCCACGCGGATCGAGAAGGACAGCTTCGGGCCGATCGAGGTGCCGGCCGATCGGCTATGGGGCGCACAGACGCAGCGGTCGCTGCTGAACTTCCGCATCAGCGGCGAGCGGCTGCCGGCGGCGATGATCCGCGCCCTGGCGACGGTAAAGCAGGCGGCGGCGCAGGTCCACGCCGAGCTGGGGCTGCTTCCCAAGGAGAAGGCCGAGGCCATCGCCCGCGCGGCCCAGGAGGTGATCGACGGGCGCCACGACGGCGAGTTCCCGCTGGTGGTCTGGCAGACCGGCAGCGGCACGCAGTCGAACATGAACGTCAATGAGGTCTTGGCGAACCGGGCCAGCGAGCTGTTGGGCGGCGAGCGGGGCGAGAAGCGGCGGGTCCATCCCAACGACGAGGTGAACAAGGGCCAGTCCACCAACGACGCCTTCCCCACCGCCATCCACCTGGCGGCGGTGGAGTCGATCCGCCGCGACCTCGTCCCGGCGGTCGCCGCGCTGCGCGACACGCTGCGCGGCAAGGCCGAGGAGTTCAAGGACGTGGTGAAGATCGGCCGCACCCACCTGCAGGACGCCACGCCGCTCACCCTCGGCCAGGAGATTGGCGGCTGGGCGAGCCAGCTCGACCACGGCCTGAGGCACCTCGACTCGGCGCTGTGGCACCTGTGCGAGCTGCCGATCGGCGGGACCGCGGTGGGGACCGGCCTGAACGCCCATCCCGAGCTCGGGGCGCGGGTGGCGGCGAAGCTGGCGCAGCAGACCGGGGCGCCGCTGGTCAGCGCGCCCGACAAGTTCGAGGCGCTGGCGGCGCGCGACGGGCTGGTCTTCGCCCACGGGGCGCTCAAGGCGCTGGCGGCGTCGCTGATGAAGATCGCCAACGACGTGCGCTGGCTGGCCTCGGGCCCGCGCGCCGGCCTGGGCGAGCTGAGGATCCCGGAGAACGAGCCCGGCTCGTCGATCATGCCGGGCAAGGTCAACCCGACTCAGAGCGAGGCGATGACCATGGCCTGCTGCATGGTCTTCGGCAACGACACCGCCCTGACCGTGGCCGGGTCGATGGGCAACTTCGAGCTCAACGTCTTCATGCCGCTGTTCGCCCACGCCTTCCTGCACAGCGTGAGGCTGCTGGCCGACGCCTGCCGAAGCTTCGACGAGCACTGCGCCCAGGGACTCGAGGCCGACCGCGAGCGCATCGCCAAGAACGTGGAGAGCTCGCTGATGCTGGTGACCGCGCTCAATCCGCACATCGGCTACGACAAGGCGGCGCAGATCGCCAAGCTCGCCCACCGCGAGAAGCTGAGCCTCAAGGAGGCCGCGCTCAAGCTGGGGTTCCTCACCGCCGAGCAGTTCGACCAGTGGGTGCGGCCGGAGGAGATGGTCGGGAGCGGGTGAGCGGAGGCGTCGAGGCTACTGCATCGCCCCGCCGTGGCCGCCGCCCTGCATCAGCATCGCCGGGTCGATGCCCATCTCTCTGAGCACCACTTCCCAGACCAGCGGCGCCGGGGTCTCGAGGGCGTGCTTGCTGCTCGGGGCGGCGGTGATCCAGGAGCCCTCGCGCAGCTCGCTCTCCAGTTGCCCCGGGCCCCAGCCCGCGTAGCCCAGGCAGAGCCGGAAGCGCTCCGGAGGGCCTTGGAACAGCTCCTTGAGCGAATCGAGCGAGCCGGAGACGTAGAGCCCCTCGATCAGCTGGATGGCCTCCGGCAGATCCGGGCGGTCGTGGAGGACGAAGCCGCGCTCCGGCTCGACCGGGCCGCCGAGGAAGGCGTGGGCCTTCTCGTAGCCGCCGCCGAGCTTGAAGTCGTGCGACTTGGCGACGTCGTCCAGGCGGACCGGCGCGGGGCGATTGATGACCAGCCCCATCGCTCCGTTATCGGAGTGCTCCAGCACGAGCACCAGCGCGCGCTGGAAGTTGGGGTCGGCCATCTGCGGGACCGCGACGAGGAATCCGGGGGCGATTTCACTCACGCCGGCAGCTTCACCATTTTGACCCGCATGAAGCAAGCGCCTTCTGCCGACCTCGGAGACTCATCTGGGCGGCCGCCGGGCGGGCGCGGTATAGACAGCGCCATGCCGCAGCGCCCTCTCGACCTCTACCGCAGCCGCAAGCACGACTTCGAGCAGCTCGCCCAGAAGCTCGACCGGCAGGGCCTGAGGCTGGCCAACACCCGGCTCGTCCTCTTCCTGGCCGCGGCTGCCCTGGCCGTGCTGGTCTGGATCCACCGCCTGCCGAACGAGGTGCTGTGGCCCGCGCTGGCCGCCTTCGCCTCCTTCATCGCCGTCGCCCTCTGGCACGACCGGGTCATCGGCCGCGAGCAGCGGGCGAAGATCCGCGCCCAGATCAACGACAACGGCCTGGCGCGCCTGGAGGATCGCTGGGACTCGCTGCCGGCCAAGGGCGAGCGCTTCCTCGACCCCGAGCACCCCTACGCCCGCGACCTGGACATCTTCGGGGCCCACTCGCTCTTCCAGCTCGTGGACGCCACCACCATCCGGCCCGGCGAGGACGTTCTCGGGCGCTGGCTGTCGGCGCCTTCCCCGCTCGCCGAGGTCGCCGCCCGCCAGGAGGCAGTGCGCGAGCTGGCCCCGCTGTTCGAGCTGCGCGAGACGCTCGAGTGCGAGGGGCGCCTGCTGGCCCGCGAGAAGCCCGACGTCGCCGCGCTGATCGCCTGGGCGGAAGGCCCCTCACCGCTTCCGGCCTGGGCCGCCAATCCCTGGCTGCCTCGGGCCCTGCCGCTGCTGACGCTGGCCCTGTTCCTCGCCGGGCGGGAGAAGTGGATCCCCAGCTGGCTCTGGTTGGCGGTGGTGGCGGTCCAGGCCGCGCTGATCGGGCTGACCGTGCGCGGGGTCGGCAGGCTGTCGAACGCGATTTCGGCGCGCGGCGAGAAGCTACTGCGCTTCGAGAAGCTCCTGGAGGTCGCGGAGAGGACGCAGTTCACCTCGCCCAAGCTGGCCCAGCTGTCGCAGGCGCTGCGCTCCTCCGGGGCGCCGCCGTCGGTGGAGATGGCGAGGCTGGTGCGCGACGCCGGCTTCCTGCAGCTGCGGATGCAGCCGCTCTTCCACTTCCCGGTGAACGTGCTGGGGCTGTGGGATCTGCACTTCGCCGGGTCGCTGGTGCGCTGGCAGTCGCGCGCCGGCAAGCGGCTGCGGCTGTGGATGGAGGCGTTGGGCGAGCTGGAGGCTCTGAGCAGCCTCGCCCGCTTCTGCTTCGACAATCCGGCGGCGAGCTGGCCGGTTCTCAAGGAAGAAGGCCCGCGCCTGTGCGGCCAGGGCCTGGGACATCCGCTGATCCCCGAGGCGCGGCGGGTGGTGAACGACGTCGAGCTGGGCGACTCGGTCCGGGCGCTGCTGATCACCGGCTCCAACATGTCGGGCAAGACCACGCTCCTGCGCACCCTCGGGGTCAACGCGGTGCTCGCGCTGGCCGGCGGCCCGGTGTGCGCCCAGAAGCTCGAGCTGAGCCTGCTGGACGTGCGCACCAGCATGCGGATCCAGGACTCGCTGGCGCAGGGGCTGTCGTTCTTCTACGCCGAGCTGCGGCGCTTGAAGATGGTGGTGGACGGCTGCCAGCAGAGCCCGTCGCTGTTCCTGCTCGACGAGGTGCTGCAGGGCACCAACACCGCCGAGCGCCATGCCGCCAGCCGGGCGATCCTGCGGCGGCTGGTGGACCGCGGGGCCATCGGCGGAATCGCCACCCACGACCTGGGGTTGTGCACCCTCGAAGAGCAGACCGGCGGCCGGGTCAGCAACGTCCACTTCACCGACCAGATCAAGGACGGCGAGATGCTCTTCGACTATCGGCTGCGCCGCGGGGTGGTCTCGACCACCAATGCCCTGGCGCTGCTCAAGAAGGTCGGGATCGACGTCGAGGTCTCGGTCGGCTGAGAGCTGGGCCAGCAGGCGCGCGAATGGATCCAATAAGCGACTGAAGTGCTAGGAAGTATGGGCACCATCGCGCTGGCGAGCCGGACCGCCGGCCTTCGAAACGAGGCTTTCCATGCACCTTCGAAATCTCGCAGTGGCCGTGCTGTCGCTGGTCGCCGTCGGCCTGCTCGGCTGCGGCAATTCGCTCAACTCCGACGAGAAGGCGCGGCTGGCCTACATCGGGCTGGACGGGGCGATCCAGAAGTCGCTGACCCTCGGCTTCGCCGGCTTCAACGCCGCCTCGAGCGCCAACATCCCCGCCCAGACCGCCAATGGCAGCGCCGCCGGAACGCTGACCATCACCGGCCAGGTCGATCAGGGCTCCTCGGCCAACAAGGGAATGCGGCTCAAGGTCGGGATGACCGGCTACACCGACGGCAAGGTCCAGATCCCCGGGCAGGACCAGCAGGTGAGCATCACCTACGACACCCCCACCGACACCGCCCTGCAGCCGGCTCTCACCCTCCAGCTCAAGGACATCCCCACCGGCACCCTCACCGGCACCGTGGTCGGCGCCTTCAAGATGACCGGCGATCTGCAGGGCGACGTGACCCTCAACCTGGCGATCACCGGCCAGCTCGAGGACGACGGCACTGGCAAGGTCCGCCGCAAGGCCGGCAACACCACCATCACCGGTACCGCGGTCTCGCCCGACGGCACCTACAACGTCAACCTCACGCTGTAGGCCAGGTTCCTCGTTTCCACGCTTCCCGCCGCCCCGCTACCCTCACCCCCTCGGTCCCCCTCTCCTTCGGCTGGCGCCTCAGGAGTAGGGGGATGGCTTCTCGGCCGCGTTCGCGGGAATGAGGGCGCCGGAGCCTCGCTTCACCCTTGGCTGCCGATCGGAGATCTTCTTGAGCGTCGAGACCGCGGTCGTGCTGATGAACCTGGGAGGGCCCGACAGCCTGGAGGCGGTCGAGCCCTTCCTCTTCAACATCTTCTCCGACCCCGACGTGCTGCAGATGCCGCTGGGCTTCCTCTACCAGAAGCTCCTGGCCAAAAAGATCGCCAGCTCCCGCGGCGCCGAGTCCCGCGCGAACTACGCAAAGATCGGCGGGCGCTCGCCGATCCTCGAGCTGACCCAACGCCAGGCCAGCCTCCTCGAGGAGAAGCTCGGCCCGGGATTCAAGGCCTACATCGCCATGCGCGCCTGGAACCCCACCACCGAAGAGGCGGTGGACCAGCTCCTCGCCGACGGCGCCAGGCGCATCGTCGCCCTGCCCCTCTATCCGCACCGCTCGCGCACCACCACCATCTCCAGCCTGCGCGAGCTGGCGCGCGTCCTGCGCGCCCGCAAGGCCAACCTCCCGGTCCACGAGGTCTGCTGCTATCCCGACGAGCCCCTCTTCCTCGACGCCTGGGCCGAGCGCATCCGTGAGAGGATCGCGGGCCTGCCGGAGCCGACGCGCAAGAACGTCCACGTCCTCTTCAGCGCCCACAGCCTTCCGCAGAGCGTCATCGACAACGGCGATCCGTACCTGGCGCAGATTCAGCGCACGGTGCGCGGGGTCATGGAGCGCGTCGGCCCGGCGTTCCCGCACAGCCTGGCCTTCCAGTCCAAGGCCACCGGACAGCCCTGGCTGACTCCCTCGACCCAGGACGAGCTGTCGGCGCTGGTCAAGAAGGGCGTGACCGACGTGGCGGTGGTGCCGATCGCCTTCCTCTCCGATCACGTCGAGACGCTCTTCGAGCTGGACATGCTGATCCGCGATCACGCCCAGCAGGTGGGCATGCGCGGCTACCACCGGGTGGCGGCGCTCAACGACTCGCCCAAGCTGATCGACTCGCTGGCGGGACTGGTCCGGCGCGCTGCCGGGCAGCCGGAGCCGATCTGCGCCGGCGGCGAGCCGAGCTGTCCCCGGCTTCGCTGAGCAGCTCGCTCAGGCTCAGGGAGTCGCGCCCGCGCCGGTGTCCATGTCCACGGTGCGGGCGATCGTCTTGCCCGCCGGGACCGCCACCGACAGCTTCCGGGTGTGATTGCCGAGCGCATCGATCAGCTTGAGGGTCCGCTTTCCCGCGGCCAGCTCCAGGCGATGGATGCCTGCGACGCCAGCCTCCCATTTCCCGTCCACCTCGACCTCGCAGCGCGGCTTGCAGGTCAGCTCCAGCGTCCCCTTGCCGGCGACCGCCAGCGCCTTGGGCTGCGGCTTCGGCTTGGGATCGACCTTGGGCGGCTCGGGCTGCGCCGGTTCCGGAGGCGTCCTGGGCGCCTCGGCGACCTCGGGCTTCTGCGGCGGGCGCGGCAGCGGCTTGGCCTCGGGAATCTCGACCGGCGGCTCCGAGCCGGCGCCCTCGCCGTGCATCAGGTAGGGCGCGCCGACGAAGAGCGCGCCGGCGACCGCGAACGCCACGGGCAAAAGGAGCACGAGTTTTCCGCCCTTGGGCGACTGCTCGACCGGCTCCGCTGCCGCCGCGGCCGGGGCCGCGGACTCGACCGGTGTGAGCGCGCGGTCCTCGGACTGCGCAGGCTCGTCCGGCGGAGACGCTTCCCGGGACGCGGTGAGGCGGGCCTGGGTCTTGGTCGCGGGCCGAGGATTCACGCCGCTGGGCCGCAGCTTGGCGCCGGTCCCGCTTGTGGCTGGCCGCAGCTTGCGGCGGGTGGAGGATTCGTTCGACTGGCCGAGGCTCTCCTCCGCGGCGCCCAGCCCAGCCCTCGTGGGGATCAGCGCCTGCGAGCCGGCCTGCACGACCTGCGACGGCCCCTGCTCTCCGCTCTCGAACTTGCGCAGGCTCTCGGCCAGGGCCGCCAGCTCGCCAGCGAAGAGCTCGCTCACCAGCTTCCCGAGCTGGTCGGGCGTGTAGCTCGGGTAGGCCTGCCGGTGGAAGCGCATCAGCGCCTGGGCGAATTCGCCGGCGGTCTGGAAGCGCGCCTCGCGGTCGGCGGCCAGCGCCCGCGCCAGCGCCGCCTCGACCTCCGGGGCCACCGCTACCCCCACGCTCGCCAGGGTGCGCGGCCTGGCCTGGTGGACCTGGCGCATCAGCTCGAAGTCGTCGCCGGCGTCGTAGAAGAAGCGCCCCGCCAGGCTCTCCCAGAGCACCAGCCCGGCGGCGAAGATGTCGGTGCGCAGGTCCACCTCGCCGCCCTTCACCTGCTCCGGCGACATGTAGGCGAGCTTCCCCTTGAGCCCTCCGGGCTGGGTCTCCTGCAGCCGGTTCTTGGCCTTGGCCACTCCGAAGTCGAGCAGCTTGACCACGCCGTCGGCGGTCAGCAGCAGGTTCTCGGGCGACACGTCGCGGTGCACCAGGTTCAGCGGCCGCCCCTGCTCGTCGCTGCGCCGGTGGGCGTAGTCCAGCGCGGTCAGGAGCTGGATGGTCACCTCCAGCGCCAGCGCCTCGTGCAGCCGCTGCCGCCGCTCGAGGAGCCGCCCCAGCACCGCCCCCAGGTTCGGGCCGGTGACGAACTCCATGGCGATGAACAGCCCGCTCTCGTCGCGCCCCAGCTCGAAGACCTGGACGATGTTCGGGTGGTTGAGCTGCGCCGCCAGCCGGGCCTCGTCGATCAGCATGGTGACGAAGAGCTCGTTCTGCGCCAGCCGCGGCAGGATGCGCTTGACGGCGACGATCTTGGAGAAGCCGGCCTCGCCCGTCACCCGCGCCCGATAGAGCTCGGCCATCCCTCCCTTGCCGACCCGGTCGAGCAGCACATAGCGACTTGCCATGGGGCCGGATGTTAGCCGACCTGGCGCTCAGGACTGGAACGATTCCTCTCGCCGGCGACGAGCCCGCCAGAATCGCCCGGAGCGGCCCTCCCCGGGCGAGCGTTCGCCCGTCCTGGGGAGAGGCAAGCCGGCCACGCACAGGTGCGCCCCCGACTGTGCTGTGCTAGAAATTGTCCGTCAATTCAGCGATCTGCCTCTCTTCCGCGGGCGCCGGCCAGCCCTGCCTTCCTGGGGTGCCGGTTTTCCGCAAGGCGTTGAACGGCCCGGCCCATGAACGAAAAGAACCTCGAAGCGAACTCGTTCGACGTCGATCTCGACGTCGGCTCTCCCGGGTTCTCCCCTCCGCAGCTGTCGCCGTCGCGCCCTCCGCCGGCGGCAGCCCCCGCTGCTCCGGCCGCGGTCGAGGCCGGCGAGCCGTCGCCGCTGACCGCGGCCCAGGCCCAGGAGCTGATCGCCGCCTACGAGCGCGAGGCCAAGGCCCTCGGGACCGACCCCGGCGCGGCCCGGCTGTTCCACGCCATGGGCCTGCTGTGGGAGGAGGTCCTCAAGAACCAGCGCAACGCCGCGGTCTGCTACCAGAACGCCTACAAGCTGGCGCCGCGCTTCTTGGCCAACCTCGAGTCCGCCCGCCGGCTGTTCGCCGCCGTCGGCAACTGGCCGATGGTGGCCCAGCTGATCGAGGCCCAGGCCAGCGCGGTCGAGGTCGAGGCCCATCAGCTGTCGCTGATGCTGGAGAAGGCGGCGATCCTCGAGACCAGGCTGGGCAAAGCCGACGAGGCGCTCAAGCTGCTGGAGTCGCTGGCCCAGCGCGCTCCGGGGAGCGTCCCGGTGCTGCTGGCGCTGGAGTCGGCCCGCGTCGCCCGCGGCGACTTCGCCGGCCAGGCCCAGGTCGAGGTGGCGCTGGCCCAGGCCGCCAGCGGCGACGCGGCACTGGCCGCCGGCGCCCTGATGTCGGCGGCTCGGCTCTTCGAGGGCAAGCTCAACGACCCCAAGCGCGCCGCCGAGCTGGTGCGCCAGGCCTTCGCGCTGCGCAAGGACGACCCGGCGGTGCTCTCGGCGCTGCAGGGCCTGGCCGAGCGCGAGGGCAACGCCGAGACCCTGCTCGAGGTGCTGCTCGCCCAGGCTGAGCTGGCCGGCGAGCGCTCGGCGCCGCTGTGGCTGCGCGCCAGCAAGCTGTTGGAGCGGATGGGCCGCGGCGCCGACGCCGTGCAGGCGCTGCTCAAGGGGCGCCAGGTCGCCCCGCGCGATCCGCTGCTGCTCGACGAGCTGGCCCGATGCCTGGAGGCCAGCGGCAACTTCGCCGAGCTGGCCGACGTCCTCCACGCCCGCCTCGAGGGGCTGACCGATCAGAGCGAGCTGATCTCGCTCAACCTGCGGCTGGGGGCGCTCTACGAGGAGCGGCTGGGCGAGCAGCAGAAGGCGATCGGCTGCTTCCGGGCGGTGCTGGAGCGCTCGCCCGGGCAATCGGTGGCGCTGGCCAGCCTGGGCCGGCTGTGCGCCCGCAACCAGGACTGGCTGGGAGTGGTGCAGGTCTACCAGGCGGAGATCGCCGCCAACGACGACCCGCGCCAGAAGGCGGCCCGGCTCTACAAGGTGGCCGAGATCCTCGAGAACCGCCTGGAGCGCGTCGAGGAGGCGGTGGCGGTCTACGCCCAGGCGCTCTCGACCCAGCCCGACTACCTGCCGGCACAGAAGGCCCTGCAGCGGCTCTACGAGCGCCAGGCGAAGTGGGACGCGCTGATCGCCCTGTTCGAGCAGGATCTGGCGCAGACCCGCGATCGCGACCAGGCGATCGCGGTGCTCACCCGGGTGGCCGACCTCCACGAGGAGCGGCGCCAGGACCAGGCCGCCGCGGCCGCCACCCTGCGCCGCATCCTGGAGATGGCCCCCGACCACCTGCCCACCATCCGCAGCCTGTCGCGGCTGCTGGAGCGGCTGGGGATGTGGGAGGAGCTGATCCGCAACAACGAGCTCGAGGCCTCGCTGGTCAACGACGCCAAGCAGGTGCTCAGCCTGCTGCACAGCAACGCCGAGATCTACGACGAGAAGCTCAAGCTCAAGGAGCAGGCCATCGAGAGCTACACCAAGGTGCTCTCGCTGGCGGCCAACTACCTGCCGGCGCTCAAGGCCCTGGGGCGGCTCTACGCCCAGGACGGTCGCTGGGAGGAGATGGTCACCATGTACCGCCAGGAGGCCGAGATCACTCCGGCCACCGACCAGGCGGCGCTGCTGATCTTCAAGGCCGGCGAGCTGCTGGAGCAGAAGCTCAACCGCGTCGACGACGCCATCGCCGGCTACCAGGAGGTGCTGACCCTGGCGCCGGACCACTTCCCGGCGATGCAGGCCCTGTCGCGCATCTACCGCAGCCAGAAGGCCTTCGAGAGCCTGGTGGAGATCCTGCGCGCCGAGGCCGCGGCCCGCGCCGGCAAGGTGGAGCGCGCCAACACCCTCTACCAGGTCGGCTCGATCTGGGACGAGGACCTCAACCGCCCGGAGATGGCCGCCGAGGCCTTCCAGGAGGCGCTGGGCTACCAGCCGGATCACGCCCCCTCGCTGCGCGCGCTGGAGCGGCTCTACCTGCGCCAGGGCCAGCAGCGCGAGCTGGCGTCCATGCTCGAGGCCGAGATCCAGTCGATCGCCGAGCCCCGCGGGCGCATCCCCGCCCTGGAGAAGCTCTCCGCCCTCTTCGCCGACAGGCTCGCCGACCCGGCCGCCGAGGAGCACTGCCTCGAGCAACTGCTGGCCATCGATCCCGCGCACCTGTGGGCCCTCAGCCGGCTGGCCCAGCTGCGGGCCTCGGATCGCCCGCGCCGAGGCGAGTTGCTCGCCCGCGAGGCGGCGGTGGTCAAGGAGCCCCAGGCCTCGGTCGCCCTGCTGCTGGCCGGCCTGCGCGAGAGCGACAAGGCCCCGGCGGCCGAACCGCTGCGCCGCGCCGCCGAGATGCTCCCCGAGGATCCCCGCGTCCAGGCGGAGTACGAGCGCGCCCTCAAGGCCGCCGGCGACTACGCCGGGTTGTCGGCCTGGATTGAATCCCGCCTCTCCCGCGAGCAGGGCCCCGAGCCCCGCCAGGTGCTGCTGATGCAGTTCGGCGAGGTCTGCGAGTGGCAGCTGGGCCGCTTTGACCGAGCGCTGGGCGCCTACCGGGCGGTGCTCGAGGCGGCGCCTTCCCACCTGCCGGCCCTGCGCGCCGCGCGACGGGTGCTCTCGCGCGCCGGTGCCCACCGCGAGGTCTACAAGCTGCTGCTGGCCGAGGGCCAGAGCGCCAAGGACCCGCAGACCGCCACCGACGCCATGCTCGAGGCCGGGCGCATCGCCGAAGAGGTCCTCAAGGACGATGCCGCCGCCCGCGGCGCCTACCAGGCGATCCTGGCCCGGAACCCGCTCGAGGAGCGCGCCGCGCAGCGGCTGGAGGGGCTGCTCGCCCAGAGCGGCGGCGCCGGCGACATGGCCGCGCTGCACCTCAAGCGCGCTCGCACCCGCGCCGCCAGCGGCGATGCCCAGGGCTCGGCCGAGGAGCTGTTCACCGCCGCCAAGCTCTTCGCCTCGACGCTCAAGGACCTGGCCCAGGCCCGCGAGGTGATCGATCAGGCGCTGACCCAGGCCCCCTCTCACGCCGGCGCCCACAAGCTGCGCGCCGAGCTGTGCCTGTCCCAGGGCCAGTTCGCCGAGGCCGCCCGGTCTCTGGCCGCCCGCCTCGACCTGGGCGGCGAGCCGGCGGAGATTGGGGCGCTGCGCTATCAGCTGGGCGTGCTGCTGCAGGAGAAGCTCAACGACCCGGCCAGCGCCACCGCGCATCTGCAGACCGCCTACAACGCCGACCCGCGCAACCTGGACGCGCTGGAGCGGCTGGGCGCGATCCACCTCGCTGCCCGCAACTGGAGCGGCGCCGCCGACGCCTACCGCCGGCTGGTGGAGGCCGAGAAGAAGCCCGACCGCCAGGCCAGGTTCCTCTGTACCTACGCCCAGATCGCCGAGGAGGGCTTCAACGAGCTGCAGGCGGCCGCCGACCACTACCGCAAGGCGATGGAGCTGGCGCCCAATGACGGGACGATCCTCGACCGGCTGGCGGCAGTCTACGAGAAGCTGGGCAACCTCCCCGAGCTGGCCGAGCTGATCGAGCGCCAGGCGACTGCGGCCGGCAATGGCGCCGACAAGCCGCGGGCGATCGCCCAACGGCTCAAGGCCGGCGAGCTCTTCGCCCGCCTCCACGACACGCAGAAGGCGGCGCAGATGTACCGCTTCGCGGTGGAGATGGCCCCGGACAACGTCCAGGCCCGCGCCGCGCTGGCCGAACTGCTCACCAAGGAGGGCCCGAGCGCCGCGGCCATGGAGGAGCAGCGCAAGCTGCTGGCCCTGGATCCGTTCCGGCTGGAGGCCTACCACGCGCTCTACAAGATGTACGCCCACACCAAGCAGATGGACCGCGCGGTGTGCGTGGGCCACGTGCTGGGCTTCTTCCGCGCGCTGACCGAGGCCGAGGCGGCCCAGTTCGCCGAGGCCCGCGGCCGGGCCCCCACCGAGACCGCCGAGGCCCTCAACGACGGCGAGATGGATACCCTGCTCGTCCATCCGCTGGGGCGCAGCGTGCTCTCAGATCTGATGCGCATCCTGGGCGACCAGTTGCACAAGGTCTTCGAGCCGGGGCTGGACGCGCAGGGCATCGGCCGCGGGGATCGGCTCAAGTCCGACCACGCCATCTACAAGCTGGCCAAGGCGGCGCTGGCGGTGTTCGGGGTGGAGAAGTTCGAGGTCTACCAGGGCAAGAAGGGCGCGGCGGTGACGCTGGAGAACACCGACCCGCTGTCGATGGTGGTCGGCCCGGATTTCGTGCGCCGCTACAACCAGCGCGAGCAGAAGTACGTGATGGCCCGGGCGGCCTGGCACCTGCGCAACAAGATGGCGCTGGCCCAGAAGCTGGATCAGGCCAAGCTGGCCGACCTGTTCGGCAACGCGGTGCGGGCGGTGATGCCGGAGTTCGACCGGATGGGCAAGCCGGATCCGGAGCTGAGCAAGCGCATCAAGAAGGCGATGAGCGGCAAGGCGGTGCGGGCGCTGGAGGTGCTGGCCCCGGAGCTCGCCAAGGCCAAGTCGCTGGACCTGGTGCACTGGGTGCAGTCGACGGCCTGGTCGGGCGACCGGGCGGGCTTGCTGCTCGCCGGCGACCTGGGCGCCTCGCTGCAGCTGGTCTTCCGCGAGGACAACTCGGTCTCCGGGACCCGCATGGACACCTCCGACCAGATCGTCAATGCCGCCAAGCGGCGCCGCGAGATGGCCGAGCTGCTGATCTTCGTCCTCTCCGATGACCACTTCCGCCTGCGCAGCCGGCTGCGGCTGGCGGTCGGATAGCCGTCCTGCAGGACGAGGTGGCTGGCCTCCGCTCGTCCCGAGCGGAGGCCTCGCGCAGCGAGGCCGAAGTCGAGGGACCCTTCGACTCCGCCTGCCCTGAGCTTGCCGAAGGGCTCAGGGTGACCGGAGGGGCGCAACGCACCGCTTTACTTGGCGTTTCCCTGCACTCGGGCCAGGGCGGCCTCGAGCTGTTTCTGCCATCCCTTGCCGTGGATGGCGCGCCCGACGAAGGTCGCCCGCGAGGAGCGCAGCGCGGTCGAAAGCCGCATCGCCAGCCGATAGCGAGCGTAGGGCGCGGTGTCGAGCTTCTCCTGCGACAGGTAGATCGGCTCGCGCTTGAAGCTCAGGGCCACCAGCGCCCGCGACACCGAGCGCACCCGATCCCGCGCCAGCTGCCGCAGCTCCTCCCACGACGCGCTCTGGTAGACCTCCGGCGGCGCGATGCGGAAGAAGTAGGTCGCCCGCCCGGCGCGGGTCACCGCCTCCACCGCCACCGCATTCCCGGGCTTCTTGCGATCCTCGGCCAGGATCGGGAAGGCGAACCAGACCACCCTCCCCTCCATCGGTTCCTCGGTCCCATTGCCCGGGTTCCCGTCGTACACCGGTCCGGGCTCCTGGTTGTCGCCGTTGCCGGCCTGCGCCAGCTCCTCGCCGGTGGGCGCGTCGTCGGCCTCCGAGTCCTGCCGCTGGTTGGTCTCCTTGATCGCGACCGCGATCTCGCCCGGCGGGCAGAGCGCACTCAGGGCCTCGACGGTCTCGCGCAGCCCCTTGGTCCGCACCGCCGCCTGCACCAGCGCCGGCCAGATCGCCGGACTGATGGCGTCGAGCTGCTCGCGCCGCGCCGGCACGCCGTCCGAGAGCGCCGCCCCCAGCCTGCGGGCCTGCATCGAGGGGACTTGCGGCAGCAGCGCCGCCAGCGCGCTCGCTCCCCGTTGCCGGAGCTCGGCCAGCCTCTGCTCCAGCAGCCGCAGGAACGGCTGGGTCTGCTTCCCCAGCTTCGACAGCGACAGCTCCCCGCCCAGCGCCTTCACGTCGACCGCATAGCGCCCTTCGTCGAAGGCGAAGGATTCGAGCTCGCCAAAGGGGACGTTGAAGGGCGTCGCCGCCTGCGGCACCAGCACCAGGCTGGTGGCGAAGATGCGGGCCTGGGCCGCCATCGAAGCCCCTTCGCGCGTCAGCTCGCACTCGAAAGCCTCGCCGCCCACCGGCTCCTCCAGGAGCAGGTTCTTGGCCTGGAAGGCCCGCAGCGACTGCTGCAGTCCGTCGGTGAGCTCGCGGGTGCGCTTGCCGAGCATCGACAGCTCGATCCACTCGCCGCTGGCCAGCTTGAGCCGCAGCAGGTAGTCGCCCACCTCGACGGCGTCGACGTCGGCCCAGTCCACCCGCAGGCCGGGCTGGCCCTTGGGGCTGGCCTGCAGCGCCCCGGGCTCGACCACGAAGCTCGCCTCGCCGCTCTCGAGCTGCGCCCCGCTGCCGTCGCGAATGGTCAGAGTCCCGCTGAATGGCTGCGCCATGGCCTCGCTCCCGAAAATGCCCTTCAAACGCGAATCGCCGACCTTGAACAGGCCGGCGATCCGCTTCCAGTCGATCGAATTCGCCTCTTACGGACGCGGGCGGCGCGCCTCGCCGCACTCGGGGCAGAACTTGGTGCTGGCCGGCAGCTCGGCGCCGCACTTGCCGCACTTGACCTTGGCGTTCACCGCCTGGCCGCAGTCGGGGCAGAACTTGGCCGAGCCCAGCCGCGCTCCGCAGCTGGAGCAGTTGGCGATGGCCTCGACCTTCATGTCCACGTCGGAGACCAGGTCGGTGTTGGCGGCCTTCTGGTGGATCTGATCCCGGGCAGCCTGGGCCTGGGCGGCGGCGGTCTCCTCGGCCAGGTCGGGGGCGCAGTCCTCGCACAGGTTGCGCTTCTCGTTCCAGCAGACCTCGGGGCAGACCCACTTCCCGCACCGCGAGCACTGCTTGAACTTGTGCTTGATCTCCTCGACCGCCTTGCGCAGCGCGTCGTCGTGGGCCTTGCCGCCGATGGCCTGCTGCACCTGGTAGGCGCTGTGCCCGGCCTGGCCGAAGATGCCGCCGAAGATCGAGCCGGCAGCGCTGAGCAGCCCAGAGGCCATCCCCAGCATCGAGGCCTCGAAGGTGCTCATGTAGCCGTTGCCGCAGTGGTCGCAGTGGAACTTGAACTGGTACCCGCGGTCGGTGGACAGGTCCTCGTAGTTGCGGACGAACTGAATGATCTCAGGCATGGACGCGCGCTCCCTCGACGAGAAATCCGCCCGAGTCTAGCCGAAGCCGACCCGGCAGGCCAAACCACCCCTCTGACTAACGGGTGCGGGCTACTGCTGCCCGAGCTGATCGCGCAGGGCCTTGTAGCGGCTGAATTGGGCGCGCTCGACGTGCACCTTGCCGCGGCCGCGGATGCCCAGCCTGATCGCCCCGCCCAGGCACCCCAGGAACAGCGCCGCGACGGGCCAGAAGAACTTGGGCAGCGAGGCGGAGTCGTGCAGCAGCCGCATGCTGACCCCGAAAGCCACCAGTCCCAGCATCGACAGGAAGAAGGCGGCGAACAGGTCGCGGATCGAGGAGCGGTCGCGCAGCGCCAGCTCGAGGCGCTCCATCTCAGAGCGGGGATCTTCGGGAGTGGCCATGCGGATGGGGGAGAGTGCGCCGCAGGTCAGCTGACCTCGGGCGACTTGACGAAGGCGCCGCAGGAGCGGCAGCGGCGGCCGGGCTGGCCGATCACGCCGCACGACGGGCAGTTCAGGGTCAGCTCGACCTCGGCCTTCCGCGCGGCATTGGCGTAGACCGGCAGGCGGTTGCCACAGCCGTCGCAGAGGACGCCTTTCTCGACGGGCTGCTGGGCTCCGCAGTAGCGGCAGACCAGCACCTTGGGGGCGGGAGTGCGGACTCCGTCGTCGGCGAACAGGGTGCGCTCGAGCTCGAGCTCGGGGATGGCCTCGGCGGCGGCGGCCGGGGCCGAGGCGAAGCCGGTCAGCTCGAGGTCGGGCATCTTCTCGGCGGGGACGACCACGGCGTCGACGCGGTGGTTGGCGAGCTCGACCATGGGCTCGGCCGGGGCGACGGCGCCGGCGGAGGCGATGGAGGTCGATTCGAGCTCGGGCATGACCGCGGAGGAGTCCGGGATCGGGGCTGGAGGGGCCAGCTCCTTGCCGCAGCCATCGCAGACGTTGCCTTGGACCTGCTGGTGCTCGCACAGGGGGCAGACGATCATGCGCGCCACTCTAGAGAAGGTGCCCAGGCGCGTCAACGCGGGGCGGATGCGGTGGATGGCTGGGGATAGGAGGCCAGAACGGTGACCTGCGGTCCCGGCATGGACCGCAGGGAGCGGCCGGCGCGATGGCAGCGCACCGCCGAGGCCGCGGGCGTTCGCCGCACCAGGAAATCCCCAGCAACGGCGGGCACAAGCAGAATCGGCAGCCGCCGAGCCGGGTCCGGGAAGGCCGGTCCGCCCAAGTCGTCGAGCGGCAGCGTGCCGCGGTCGAGAGATCGGGCGAACAAGCGGGCGCCGACAAGGCGGGCGAGCGGATAGCCACTGGCAAGCAGATGGCGTCGAAGGGCGAAGGACGCCCTTGCCGTGACGGAGGGCCGGAGCAACAAGCATAGCCGGCATGCACAGCGCGCCCGAGTTCCTGAAAGCCCTGACGATCGTGCTCGGGGTGTCGGCGGTGGTGACGGTGGCCTTCCACTGGCTGCGGCAGCCGGTGGTGCTCGGCTACCTGATCGCCGGGCTGATCATCGGGCCGCACGTCCCGATACCGCTGGTGGCCGACCGCGCGATCGTGCAGACGCTGTCGGAGCTGGGGGTCATCCTGCTGATGTTCTCCCTGGGGCTCGAGTTCAGCATCCGCAAGCTGGTGCAGGTCGGCCCGACCGCAGGCGTGACCGCCGTGCTCGAGAGCAGCTTGATGGTGTGGCTCGGGGTCATGGTCGGCCGGGAGCTCGGATGGACCATTCTCGAGAGCCTGTTCACCGGCGCGGCGGTCGCGATCTCGAGCACCACCATCATCGCCAAGATTTACGAGGAGTTGGGGATCAAGGGAGCGCCGCGGGGATTCGTGGTCGGGGTGCTGATCGTCGAGGACCTGATCGCGGTGGTGCTGATGGCGGCGCTGACCGCGATCGCCAGTGGCAAAGGCCTGTCGGCGAGCGCGCTGGCGGCGACGACCGGGCGACTGGCGGCGTTCCTGGCGGCGCTGGTGGTGGTCGGGCTGCTGGTGGTCCCGAGGCTGATGCGGGCGGTGGTGGCGCTGAAGCGGCCGGAGACGACGCTGATCTCTGCGGTGGCGATCTGCTTCGGGATCTCGCTGATCGCCCTCGCGCTGGGCTATTCGGTGGCGTTGGGGGCATTCCTGGCCGGGTCGCTGGTCTCCGAGTCCGGGGAGGAGAAGACCATCGACGAGCTGATCGCGCCGGTTCGCGACATGTTCGCGGCAGTGTTCTTCGTCTCGGTGGGGATGATGATCGACCCAGCGCTGGTGGTTCGGCACTGGTACGCGGTGGCGGCGCTGACCGCGACGGTGATTGGCGGCAAGGTGCTCGGGGTGACGCTGGGGGCGTTCCTCACCGGCAACGGGGTGCGCACCGCGGTGCAGTCCGGGATGAGCCTCGCTCAGATCGGAGAGTTCTCCTACATCATCGCCGGCCTCGGGATGGCGCTGGGCGCTACCCGGGAGTTCCTCTATCCGGTGGTGGTATCGGTCTCGGCGGTGACCTCGCTCTCGACTCCTTGGCTGATTCGAGCCTCGGGCGCCACCGCCGGCTTCGTGGACCGCCATCTTCCCCGGCCGCTGCAGACCTTTGCCGCGCTCTACGGGACATGGATCGCCGGCCTGCGAGCGGCGCCGCGCGGGCGCACCCGGGGCGCGGCGGTCCGGCGGCTGATTCGGCGCCTGCTGGTGGATGCGCTGTTCCTGTTGGCGATCGCGATCGGGACCGCGGTCTCGCTGCAGCGAGCGGTGGCGATTCTCCAGCGCTCGCTGTCGCTCTCCCCTGAGGTCCTGCGCTGGCTGGTGGTGCTGGCGGCGGTGGTGGTTTCGCTGCCGTTCGTGGCCGGAGTGGTGCGGGTTTCGCGGAGGCTGGCGATGCTGCTGGCCCGGGTGGCGCTCCCCGACGCCGCCGCCGGACGGACGGATCTGGCAGCAGCGCCCCGCGGGATGCTGGTGGCCGCCATCCAGCTGACCCTGGTGCTGCTGGTCGGGGGTCCGCTGGTCGCCGTGACTCAGCCGTTCCTCCCCGGAGTCCACGCGGCGGTGGCCCTCGCGCTGCTTTTGGCGATGCTGGCGGCGGGGTTCTGGAGGAGTGCCCGCAACCTCCAGGGGCACGTCCGGGCGGGCGCCGAGGTGATTGTCGAGGCGCTGCAGGCTCAGTCGCGGGCCCCGAAGACGCCCATCGAGCAGGCGCTGGCAAAGGTGCGCGGACTGCTGCCGGGGCTCGGCGAGCCGGCGCTGGTGGCCCTCGGCGAGACGAGCAATGCCGTGGGAAAGACCCTGGCCCAGATGAACTTGCGGGGCCTGACCGGAGCCACGGTCCTGGCCATCCACCGCGGCGGCGGAGATGTGCTGGTCCCCAATGTCGACGAGGCGCTGCAGGCCGGCGACGTGCTCGCCCTGGCCGGCACCGACGAGGCACTTCAGCAGGCGAGACAGGTACTTACCGGCGCGCCACCGCCGCCCGGCGGATCCGCCAGCTAGCCGATTCGCGCCAGCGACAGCTTGCCTTCCCACCGCTCGTCGAGGGCCTGGCGGAGCTGGCGATGTTCCGGGCGATCGAGCTTCGGATCTTCGTCGGCCAGGCGGAAGGCCTCGCGCTTGGCGGCGGCCAGCAGGTCCAGATCGCGGGTGAGGTCGGCGACCATGAGCTCGGGCAGGCCGGACTGGCGGGTGCCGAGGAATTCGCCCGGGCCGCGCAGCTCGAGATCCTTCTCGGCGATGACGAAGCCATCGGTGGAGCGGGCCATGATCTGCAGCCGCTGGTAGGCGACGTCGGAGTTCCAGTCGGCGCCGATGAGCAGGCAGTACGAGCGCTCCGCGCCGCGCCCTACCCGCCCCCGCAGCTGGTGGAGCTGGGACAGGCCGAAGCGGTGAGCCGCCTCGACGACCATGACCGTGGCGTTGGGGACGTCGACGCCGACCTCGACCACGGTGGTGGCGACCAGGACATGGATCTCGCGATCGCGAACCTGCCGCATCACCTCGTCCTTTTCCTCGACCTTCATCCGGCCGTGGACCAGCCCGACGCGGAAGCCCGGGAAGCGCTCGGCCAGTTGCGCGGCGCCCTCGGTGGCATTGGCCAGGTCGCTCTTCTCCGATTCCTCGACCAGCGGATAGACCACGAACGCCTGCCGGCCCTTTTCCAGCTCGCGCAAGACCGTCTCGTGGACGCGGTCGCGCTGGCGCTCGGAGAAGACGCGGGTTTCGACCGGGGTGCGGCCCGGCGGCAGCTCGTCGAGGACCGAGACGTCGAGGTCGCCGTAGAGGGTCATCGCCAGCGTGCGCGGGATGGGCGTGGCGGTCATCACCAGCACGTCGGGGCGGACTCCCTTCTGGATCAGCCGCGCCCGCTGCAGCACGCCGAAGCGATGCTGCTCGTCGATGATCACCAGGCCGAGCTTCTTGAGCTCGACGTCGTCCTGCAGCAGCGCGTGAGTGCCGACGGCCAGCTGCGCCGAGCCGTTGGCGAGGGCGGCCTTGACCTCGTCCTTCTCCTTGCGCGAGGTGCCGGACTTGAGCAGCGCCAGCTTGTAGCCCTTGGGCTCCAACCACCTGGAAAGAGTGCGGAAATGCTGATCCGCCAGGATTTCGGTGGGGGCCATCAAGGCCACCTGATAGCCATTCTCGATGGCGGCCAGCGCGGCGGCGGTGGCGACGGCGGTCTTGCCCGAGCCCACGTCGCCTTGGAGCAGGCGATTCATCGGCTCCGGTCGGGCCATGTCGGCGGCGATCTCGTCGAGGGCGCGGGACTGGGCGCCGGTCATCTGGAACGGGAGCACGGCCTTGGCCTTGTCGAGCAGCCTGGGCGGGACCTTGAACTGAATGCCCGGGGTCAGCTTCACGCCCTTGCGGCGCAGGGCCAGGCCGAGCTGGATCAGAAAGAGCTCGTCGAAGGCCAGCCGCCGCTGAGCGGGCATCTGGTGTTGTCCCAGCTTCTGGAGATCGACCTCGTCGGGGAAATGGACCTGGCGCAGGGCGTGGGAGAGCGCGGGAAGGTTGAGCCGATCGCGGATGACCTGGGGAACCGGATCGCTCACCTGGTCGGCGAAGTGCTCGACGACCTTGCGGGCGAGGGCGCGGAATCCGTGCTGCTCGCCGCGGTCAAAGCCCGGATAGATCGGGATGATCCGGCCGAAGCTGGTCGGGTCCTGCTCCACCAACTCGGCCGGCTCGAGCTCCGGATGCGAGACCTCGCGCATGCCGGCAAAGGCGCGGATTTCTCCGGAAAACAGGTAGCGCTCGCCGACCTTGAAGCGCTTCTTCATCCACGAGGGATAGTGGTACCAGGTGGCGGCGATCGAGCCGGTGTTGTCGCCGAGCACCACCCGCAGGATGCGCCGTCCGCGGACCGGGACCTCGTCGATCAGCTTCACCGTGCCGATCGAAACCCCGCGCTCGCCCAGCTGCAGGCGGGCGATGGGCACCGGATTGCGGCGATCCTCGTAGGTGCGCGGGAAGAAGAAGAGCACCTCGCCGACCTTGCGGATGCCGCGCTGCTCCAGCGAAGCGGCCAGCTTGCCGCGCGGAGTGGCGATGGCCGTCAGCGGCGTGGCCAGCGGCCCCTGCGTCGGCGAGACGGAGGGATAGACCACCTCCTCTTCAGAGGCCCGCGACTCCGCATCGGGATTGCCGCGGCGGGAGCGCTTCTTCGGAGCTGCGGCTTTGCGGTTGTCTTTCCCTGACGGAGGAGGAGCCGCCTCCGTTCGCCCCGAGCGGGTGCCGAGCTTGTCGAGGCAGGAGTCGAGGGGCTTCTGATTCGGACGCGCAGCCGGCTTGACCACCACTTCGTTCACCGACGCGGTTTTGGCTGACGGCGTCAGCGCCGGCCCCACATCGAGCGCAATCCTGCGCAGCGGCTCCGGCAGCGGCATCTCCACCGCCAGCACCCGGGCCAGCCGGCTCAGGGCCTCGCGGCGAACGCCGTCCGCGGCGGCATCGAATCCCTCAGTGGTTTGGAGCAGTTGACCCAGGTACTTCGGATCGGCGCCGGCCTTCTCGGCGCGCTGGGCCACCGAGCGGACCAGGTCCTCGAGCTTCTTGAGGGTGGAGAGATGGGCGAAGTTGTCGCGGACGCCGTAGCTCAGCGCCGGCAGCAGGGACTGCAGGATCTCACGCGCGGAACCGGGCACGCCCATGGCCACACCCCAGGCCTCTCGGCAAGCCTAGCAGGCCCGTCCGACGCGTCAGGTCCCAACCCCTTCGAGATCCTCGAAGCGGACGTCGATGATCTCGAATTCCTTGCTTCCGCCAGGAGCTTGCACCTTCACCGAGTCGCCGATCTCGCGGCCAATCATCGCCCGGGCGATGGGCGAGCTGACCGAGATCAGGCCCTTCTTGATGTCGGCCTCGAAGTCCCCGACGATCCGGTAGACCACCTGGGCCCCGCCGGCGTCCTCGAGCTCGACCGTGGCCCCGAACACCACCCGGTCCCCGGAGAGCTTGGAGGTGTCGATAACCTCGGCCCGGGCGACCACGTCCTCCAAGCGGCGGATCTCGGCGTCGATGTGACCCTGCTTGTCCTTGGCGGCATGATACTCGGCGTTCTCCGACAGGTCGCCGTGGGCGCGGGCCTCTTCGATGTCACGGACGTTCTGCGGCTTGTCCACGGACTTGATCCGCTTCAGCTCGTCCTTGATTCGCTGCAGCCCCGGCTTGGTCATCGGAATGCGGTCACTCATGCCTGCTCCCAACAAAAACGGCGGCCGCCCCAGTCTCTAGGAGGCGGCCGCGACCCGAAAACCGTATGCCGCTACCCCGGCCAGTGTCAACGCTTTTCCCCTGCAACCGAGCGGTCTTCTCGGCCATGCCCGCGCGATGTCCTGTGCCTCGCCAAGCGGGCGGGATTGCGATAGCCTCGCCCTCCTCCCGGCACTCCCCTTGCCTCCCGGAGCCCCACCATGAAACTCCTTCTGAAATCGGCTCTTTGCATCGCCCTGGCCTCCACCTCCGGCTGCCTGCGCCCGGAGACGGGAACGCCGGTCCAGCAGCAGTGCGACTGCTCGGGGATGCGCTGCCTCAACAACATCATCGGCAAGCTCACCCCGTCCGCCGACGAAGAAGCCGATCCCTGTCTCGGCTGCCACGTCGCCGAGATGGGCCGCTGCGCCGAGTCTTGCGGCACCGATGACTGGTCGATCCCCGGCTGCCCGCTCGCCTACGCCTGCCAGGCCTGGAAGCGCGTCGCCGCCGGCAGCGCCTGCACCACCACCGCCGACTGCGAGCCCGGCGAGCTGGCCGGCTCGGCGCCCAACGCCCTGGTCTGCGAGGCCAGCAAGTGCGTTTACAAGGGCGCCGCCAAGTGGCTGCCCGCTCCCCAGGTCAAGGAGTGCAGCGGAAGTCCGACCTTCGGAGCCCATCCGCAGTGCGGCGCCAACGCCTGCCTCGGTGAGGACGACTTCTCGGCGGTGCGCCACTGCACCGCCGCCCGCTGCCTGACCAACGACGACTGCCCCAGCCAGTGGCACTGCCGCTGCCAGGAGGAGATCACCTCCGGCGGGCTCAAGGCCTACCGCTGGTGCGTGCCGAATCAGGCCGCGCCCGACGCCGGAACTGGCGACGCCGGCATCTGATTCGCCAGGAAGTTTCGTGGGATGGGCGCCGGGGCTGCCGGCGCCGGGATCCGGTCCCGCGCGCCGCGCCTCAGCGCGGCGACAGGCCGGCATCAGCAGACAACCGCCCGCACTCGCTCAGCTATTCGACCTCGAACTCGAACGGCCGGCCCTGGCCCTCGACCTCGAGGCCGATGCACTCCGGCACCCGCTCGCGCAGGTAGTTCTCCACGCCCAACGAGAGCGTGATGTGCGCCGAGGGGCAGCCGGAGCAGGCCCCCACCAGCCGGACCCGAGCCCGCTTGTCGGCGGTCATCCCCAGCAGCTCGATGTCGCCGCCGTCGGACTGCAGCGCCGGGCGCACCTCGTCGATCGCCTCCTGCACGCGCGGGAGAAGGGCCATCGCCTCGGGGTTCAGGCCCTCGGCTGCCTTGGAGGTGGTCTGGAAGTCGCTCATGGGGATGTCCTCACTCGTGAAGTCGAAGAATAACCGCCGGCCGGATCGGGCGCTTCCTCGTCGACAGCGTCTGTTCCTTGACCCTTGCGGAAGGCGGAACGTAGCATGCTTTCCCCCTTCGACGAGGCGCTCGGATGAACCGCTCCTGCTTGATGGCCTGGCTGCTGCTCGCGCTCCCGGCGACGGCCCTGTCTGCCGAGGAGCCGGCTCCCGCTGCCGAAGCCCCCAAGCCGGCCGCTCCCCCCGAGGCCGCCGCTCTCAAATCCGAAGCCCCCGCGCCCAAGGTCGAGGCCCCGGCCCCCAAGGCCGATCCCGCCAAGGCGGAAGCTCCCAAGGCTGCGGCCCCGGCCGCTCCTGCCCAGCCCGCGCAGCCTGCCCAGCCGGCTGCGCCCAAGGCGGCTGTGGCAGCTCCCGCCCCGGCTTCGGCGCCTGCCCCTGCGTCGTCGGTGCCGGCCGCCCCCAAGCCTCCCGAGGCTGCCCCTGCCAAGCCTTCCCCGGCGGCAGCCGCCGAGCCCGCCGCGCCCCAGGCTCCCAAGAAGCCCGTCGACGAGACGCTGGCCGCCAGCGCCCGCGTCTTCTACGAGGCCATCCTCCGCAAGGACCTGGAGACCCTGGCCACCCTCAGCCGCGTCCCCTTCTTCTTCGAGGGGCGCCAGGCCGGCAGCACCGACGAGCTCAAGCGGCGCTGGAGCGGCGCGCTGCAGCTCAAGCCGATCGGCGACCTCAAGCTCTACGACATCGAGATCCTCAGCGGCGACGAGATGATCGAGAAGTACGGCAAGCCGCCCGACAAGATGCGCGAGTGGCCGGTCAAGGGCTCGATGATCAGCGTCGGCAACCTGGGCGGCCGGGCCGCGGTGGTGCTGTGGCGCCAGAACGGCAAGGCCTGGCAGGCGCTCGGCTTCCACGACTAGTCGCCCCCTCCTCATCGCCTCCCCTCCCGCCGCGCCCTTCGCTGGGCGTGCGGCTTCGCCTTCGCTCGCCGTCCGAACTGGCGGGGCCCGGCGCTAGCGATCGAATACTTCAAGCTGTTGAACTCTGGAGCGATTTCACCGAGGATCCGCGTTCGGGGGCGCCGTTGAGAAAGGGGGACATCGCCCCTTCGCCTCCGCCGCTCGCTTGCACGGCAGGTCGATCTCCCGGCGCCGCCAGCGTGTCTGGCCACTCGCTCGAATGAGGCCTCGGATGAGTCCCCGGACTGAGCAAAGCACGGCCGCAGAGAAGGCCGCCTTCCTGGCTGCGATCGTCGAGTCCTCGGAGGACTCGATCATCGGCAAGGACCTGAACCACGTCATCAGCAGCTGGAACCGCGGTGCCGAGCGGATGTACGGCTACGCCGCGCAGGAGGCCATCGGGCAGTCGATCTTCCTGATCGTCCCCGAGGACAAGCGCGCCGAGCTGCTCGACTTCCACGCGCGGATCCTGCGGGGCGAGCGGGTGCGCAGCCACGAGACGGTCCGGGTCGCCAAGAACGGCAAGCGGCTGGAGGTCTCCCTCTCGCTGTCGCCGGTGTGCGACGAGCGCGGCGAGATCATCGCCATCTCCGCCATCGCCCGCGACATCTCCGAGCAGAAGAAAGCCCAGGAGCTGATCCGCACCAACAACGCGCTGCTGGAGCGGATGTTCTCCAGCGTGCACGTGCTGTTCGCCTACCTGGACCGCGACTTCAACTTCATCAAGGTCAACAAGGCCTACGCCGACGCCGACCAGCACACCCCCGACTTCTTCCCGGGGAAGAACCACTTCGACCTCTATCCCGACGAGGAGAACCGGGGGATCTTCCAGCGCGTGGTGGACACCGGCGAGGCGGCGATCTTCTACGCCAAGCCGTTCGAGTACCCCGAGCACCCGGAGCGCGGCGTCAGCTACTGGGACTGGCGGGCCGACCCGATCAAGGGCGCCAACGGCAAGGTGGAGGGGCTGCTGTTCAGCCTGCTCGACGTCACCGAGGAGACCGTCGCCCAGCGCAAGATCGCCGAGAGCGCCGCCTACGCCCGCAGCCTGATCGAGGCCAGCCTCGACCCGCTGGTCACCATCAGCCCGGCCGGGAAGATCACCGACGTCAACCGGGCCTCGGAAGAGGTCACCGGGATCCCGCGCGAGCGGCTGATCGGCACCGACTTCTCCGACTACTTCACCGAGCCGGAAAAGGCCCGCCAGGGCTACCGCCGGGTGCTGGCCGAGGGCCAGGTCCGCGACTATCCGCTGGTGATCCGCCACCTCTCGGGCCGGCTGACCGCGGTCAACTACCACGGCACCGTCTACCGCAATGCCAAGGGAGAGATCGTGGGGGTCTTCGCCGCGGCCCGCGACATCACCGAGCGGCTGCGGGCCGAGGCCGCCATGAAGGAGACGGTGGCCCGGCTCAACGAGGCACAGCGCCTGGCCCACATCGGCAGCTGGGAGCTCGACCTGGCCACCGACCGGCTGACCTGGTCGGACGAGATCTACCGGATGTTCGAGATCGACCCCGCCCGGTTCGGCGCCTCCTACGGGGCCTTTCTCGAGGCCATCCACCCCGAGGACCGGGAGCGGGTCAACCGGGCCTATTCGGGCTCGCTCGAAACCCGGACCAAGTACTCCATCGACCACCGGCTGCTGCTGCCGGGCGGGCGAATCAGGCACGTCCACGAGCGGTGCGAGTCCGACTTCGACCCCAGCGGCAAGCCGCTGCGCTCGCGGGGGACGGTCCAGGACATCACCGAGCGCAAGGTGGCCGAGGAGGCCCTGGCCCGCAGCGAGGCCAGCCTCAAGGCGACTCAGCGCATCGCCAGCATCGGCAGCTGGGAGCTGGACCTGACCACGCAAGAGCTGGTCTGGTCGGAGGAGACCTACCGCATCTTCGGCCTCCCCTTCGGGACCCCGATGACCTACCCGGGCTTCGTGGAGCGGGTGCACGCCCAGGACCGGCAGAGGGTCGACGAGGCCTGGCGGCGGGCGCTGGGCGGGCAGCCCTACGAGTTGGAGCACCGGATCCAGGCCGACGGCCAGGTGAAGTGGGTGCGAGAGAAGGGCGAGGTCCGCTTCGACGCCGCCGGCAAGGCGCTGCGCGGGATCGGGGCGGTGCAGGACATCACCGAGCGCAAGCGGGCCGAGGAGGAGCTGCAGCAGGAGCGGGCCTTCTCCGAGACCGCGGTCAACGCCTCGCCGGTGGTCGCCTATCTGATCGACCGCCAGCTCAGGCTGCGGCGCTGGAACCGCAACCTGGAGACCATCACCGGCTATTCGGCCGAGGAGATCGCCCGGGCCAGCCCGGCGGCCCTGTTCCCCGAGGACGAGCGCGGCTACCTGGCCCAGGCCACCCGCGAGGCCTTCGAAAAGGGCTTCGCCCGGCCGGAGGGCCACCTGCTGTGCCGGGACGGCAGGAAGATCCCCTTCCTGTTCCCCGCCTCGAGGATCGAGCTGCAGGGCGAGAGCTGCCTGGTGGGGATCGGCATCGACATCTCCGAGCAGAAGCGGGCCGAGGGCGAGCTGCTGCGACTCAACGCCGAGCTGGAGCGGCGGGTCACCGACCGGACCGCGCAGCTGGAGACCGCCAACAAGGAGCTGGAATCCTTCGCCTACTCGGTCTCCCACGACCTGCGGGCGCCGCTGCGGCACATCGATGCCTTCGTCTCGCTGCTCACCGAGCGCTCCGGGGAGGCGCTGGACGCCAAGTCCTGCCACTACCTGCAGACCATCGCCGGCTCGGCCCAGAAGATGGGCAACCTGATCGACGACCTGCTGGTCTTCTCGCGCATGGGCCGGGTGGAGCTGAACACCACGCTGGTGTCGGCGTCCGACCTGGTCCAGGAGATCATCCGGGACCTGCAGCTCGAGGCCGCCGGCAGGTCCATCGAGTGGAAGGTCGCACCGCTGCCGCCGATCCACGCCGACCGCGCCCTGATGCGCCAGGCGCTGTTCAACCTGATGGACAACGCCGTCAAGTTCACCCGGCCGCGGGCCAAGGCGGTGGTCGAGATCGGCTTCCGCGAGGACGAGCAGGAGACGGTGTTCTACGTCCGGGACAACGGCGTCGGCTTCAACATGCAGTACACCAAGCGGCTGTTCGGGGTCTTTCAGCGGCTGCACAGCGTCGACGCCTTCGAGGGCACCGGGATCGGGCTGGCCAACGTGAAGCGGATCATCACCCGCCACGGCGGGCGGATCTGGGCCGAGAGCGAGCTGGACAAGGGGGCGACCTTCTCCTTCGCCCTTCCCCGCCGGCCCGCCGACGAACGGACCGGACCGCGCGCCGAGCCCTAGGCCTTGTGGGTGCCGAAGTGCTGCCGCAGCTTGGCGAGCACGTTGGGCGGCACCAGGTCCTCGACGTTGCCGCCCAGCGAGGCCACCTCCCGCACCAACTGGCTGGAGATGTAGAAGTAGTCCTCGCCGGTCATCACGAACACCGTCTCCAGCTCCTTGTCGAGCTTGCGGTTCATGTTGGCCATCTGGAATTCGTACTCGAAGTCCGAGACCGCCCGCAGCCCGCGCATCATCACGTTGACCTTGCGGCGGCGGGCGTAGTCGACCAGCAGCCCCTCGAAGGCATCGACCTCGACCCGGGGATCCTTGTTGACCGCCTCCAGCAGCAGCTCCTTGCGCTCCTCGACCGTGAAGAAGGGAGTCTTCTTCGGGTTGTGGGCGATGGCCACGATCACCTTGTCGAACATCCGCAGCGCCCGATGGATGAGCGACAGGTGCCCGTTGGTCGGCGGATCGAAGGAGCCGGGGTAGATGACGGTGTGAAAGGACATGGCCGGAATCAGGCCGCGATTGTCCAGCGCCGTCAAGTGTCGAAAATGCGGTCGTAGAAGCTGACCGCGGTGTCGCCGAAGCGGCGGGTCTCGGCGAGGCGGAAGGCGCCGACCGCCTCCGGGGCCTCGGAGCGCTTGTCGTGCTCGACCACTGCCCTGCCCCCGGCGGCCACCAGCCCGGCAGCGTCGACCAGCTCCAGCACCTTGGCCGGGGTGAAGTCGGCGTAGGGCGGATCGGCGAAGAGCAGTTGGAACGGGCCGCGCCCCTTCAAGCCGGCCAGGCCGCTGGCGTCGACCGCGGCGACCACGATCTCGGCGCGGTCGGACATGCCCAGCGACTCGGCGTTCTCGCGGCACAGCTTGAGGGCCTCGCGCCCCTTGTCCACCAGCACCGCCCGGGCGGCGCCGCGGCTGAGCGCCTCCAGCGCCAGGGCCCCGGTGCCGGCGAAGAGGTCGAGCACCGCGATGCCGTCGAAGTACTGCCCGAGGATGTTGAAGATCGACTCGCGCACCCGGTCGGCGGTGGGCCGCAGCCCGGGCCCCTTCGGCCCCTTGAGAGTGCGACCGCGCGCAGTGCCGGCGATGATTCGCATGGGCAGTCGTTTACCGCGGCCGAGCGCGGGGCGCTACAGGAGCCGGCCCGGCCAGCGCATACCCCGGCAACGCGCGGCTTCAGCTCTGGGCAAAGTCGGCCAGGATGCGGTCCCAGGCTCGCGCTCCGTGAGGGCGCCCCTGCGCCGGTCTGCCTGGCGAAACCGAGCCCTCACCGGCCAGCTCGCAAAGCCAGGCCGCCCGGCAAGCGGCAAGCCGACCAGGATGTCGGCAGCTTCTACGAGAGGGAGGAAGTCGAGGGTCGGATCGTGCCGAGAGAAGGCCGCCCAATGGCGCGACGTTGCATTACCGCGGTAACGAAAGTACGTTTTGGACATGATCGCGCACTCGAAAATTACCGCCCAAGGCCAGATCTCCGTCCCGGCGGAAGTCCGGAAGAAGCTCGGCCTCGCTCCCGGCTCCGTCCTCGAGTGGGACGAGGAGGACGACAAGATTGTCGTGCGCCGGGCTGGCCGGTACACCTCCGAGGACATCCATCAGGCGCTCTTCCCGACTGCCCCCAGGCCCCGGACCCTTGACGACCTGAAAGAGGGCATCCGTCAGCAAGTGGAGAGGCGACATGCGCGCCGTTGACACCAACGTGCTCGTGCGCCTGGTCACTCGCGATGACCAGGCGCAGGTGGCCGCAGCCGAGGACTTCGTTGCCAAGGGCGCCTGGGTCTCCCAACTCGTGCTGATGGAGGCAGTCTGGGTCCTCGACTCGGTCTACGAGCTCGACGCCGGGCGACTGGCCACGGCTGTCGAGATGCTCATCAACCACAAGGACCTGGTGGTCGACGGCTCCGACGCCGTCCGGGACGCGCTCCTGCTCTATCGAAAGGAGTCGTCCGTCAGCTTCTCGGATTGCCTGGTGCTCGAAGTCGCCCGCCGCGCGGGCCACCTTCCCCTCGGCACGTTCGACCAGGGCTTGTCGAAGCTGCCGGGGGCCGAGCGTCTCGAAGCCTGAGCGCAGGCAACCCAGCTCGCCGTTCCACTCTCGCCAGCTGAGCCATCGAGTGGCCTTCCGCTCGCTCGCCAGCCTGAGATCGCGCTTCGATTTCAGGCACTTACGACCTCAGTTGCCACTCATGCGACGGCTCCTAGCTTTGTCTGGAGGTGGAGGGGCCACACATGCGCCTGATCGCGACTCGGGTCGAGAAGTCGGCGAGCTGGGTGAGCCTGGTGGGGTCGATTCGCGGGGCGGACGGGCGAGCGGGCGAGCTCTACTACCGCTTTCCTGCCGAGCAGGCGCCGTCAGTGGTGGACTGCGCCGACCCGTTCCTGGTGGCGCTGCTGCCGGCGAGCATGCTGCGCCGCGAGCCGCTGGAGTTGGTCCCGCCGGTCGATGGGCGGCTGCTGGCCAACTGCGAGCGCGCCGCGCAGATCCTGCTGGCCTGGAACGCCGCCGAGTTCGGCTTCCATCCGCCCCGGCTCACCGCCCAGACCCGCCCGGCCGCCCGGGGCCGGGGCGGCGACCGCATCGCCTCGCTCTTCTCCGGCGGGCTCGACTCCTACTACTCGCTGGCCAAGTGGAGCCGCACCGCGCAGCGCATCTCCCACGTGCTGTTCATCAAGGGCCTGGAGCAGCCGCTGGACAAGACCGAGGACGCCGAGGGCGCGGTCGCGCTGGCCGAGGAGGGCGCGGCGCTGTTCGGCGCCCGGCTGATCCGCGCCGAGACCAACCTGCGCACCCTGTTTCCCGAGCTGAACTACGAGCGCTCCTACCAGAGCGCGGCGCTGGCCTCGGCGGCGCTGGCGCTGAGCGGGGGCTTCAAGCGCCTGATCTTCCCCTCCAGCTTCGCCTACTCCCAGCTGGTGCCCTGGGGCTCGCATCCCCTGCTCGACGGGCTCTGGTCCTCGGGGCGGCTGGAGGTGGTCCACGACGGCGCCGAGGCCCGGCGGGTGGACAAGATCGCCGCCCTGGCCCAGCACCCGGAGGCCCTGGCCCGGCTGCGGGTGTGCCTGGAGAACCGCAGCGGCCCCTACAACTGCGGCCGCTGCCGCAAGTGCGTTCGCACCATGCTCGCCCTGGAGATCATGGGCGTGCGCCGCAAGGCCAAGCTCTTCCCCAACCTGCTGCCCGCCGACATCGAGGCCCGCCTGGCGCAGGACCCGCCGCAGATGCTCAACGAGCTGATCGACGCGGCCCGGTCCCGTGGCACCACCCCGGAGCTGCTGCGGCTCTTGGAGCGGGCGCTGCAGCGGCGCGAGCGCAAGGACGCGCTGCGGGCGCTGATTGCCTCCTCCCCGGTGGCCAGCCTGCTATGGAAGACGGTCAAGTCGCTGCGCCCGCTGTCCCAGGCCAGGAACGTGGTGGTGTCGTCCGAAGCGTCGCCCTTCGCCCTTCCCTCCGAGCCCGACGAACTGGCCATTCCCTCGCCGGCGGCGCGCAGCGCTCCGATCGGGAATCCACCCTGATTCGGCCGCCTCGGGGGCCCCCGGCTGCTGCCCGCTTGCCTGCCGTGCGAAGGCGCCTAGCTTCGTTCGCAGCGGAGGGAGCACATGCGCCTGGTCGCGACGCGGGTTGAGCAGACGGGGAATTGGGTCAGCCTCATCGGGTCGCTGCAGTGGGAGAACGGCGGCCGCGACGAGGTCTACTACCGCTTCCCGGCCGAGCACGCGCCGCTGCTGTTCAACTCCGCCGACCCCTTCGTCCCGGCGCTGTTGCCGGCGAGCATGATGCGCGGCGAGCCCCTGGAGGTGGTGCCCCGGGTCGACTCGCGGCTGCTGGTCGGCTGCGAGCGGGCGGCGCAGATCCTGCTGGCCTGGAACGCCGCCGAGTTCAGCTTCCACCCCGCCCGCTTCACCGCTCACCCGCGCCCGGCCGGCATCTCTCCGCGGCGAAACGGCCTGACCCTCTCGCTGTTCTCCGGCGGGGTGGACTCCTACTTCTCGCTGGCCAAGTGGAGCCACACCTCACAACCGGTCTCGCACGTGCTGTTCGTCAAGGGGTTGGAGCAGCCGCTGGAGAAGACCGAGGACGCCGAAGGGTCGGTGGAGCTGGCCTCCGAGGGGGCGGCGCTGTTCGGGGCCAAGGTGATCCGCGCCGAGACCAACCTGCGCAGCTACTTCCCCGAGCTCAACTACGAGCGGTCCTATCAGAGCGCGGCGCTGGCCTCGGCGGCGCTGGCCCTCAGCGGCGGGGTGCGGCGGCTGATCGTCCCCTCCAGCTTCGCCTACTCGCAGCTCATCCCCTGGGGCTCCCATCCGCTGCTCGACGGGCTCTGGTCCAGCGAGCGGCTGGAGATCGTCCACGACGGCTGCGAGGCGCGGCGGGGGGACAAGCTGGCGGCGCTGGCCCGCCACCCGGAGGCGCTGGCCCGGCTGCGGGTGTGCCTGGAGAACAAGAGCGGCCCCTTCAACTGCGGCCGCTGCCGCAAGTGCGCGCGCACCATGATCGCCCTGGAGATCCTGGGGCTGCTGCCGCAGGCCAAGCTCTTCCCCCGCCGGCTCCCCGACAACCTCGAGGAGCACCTGGCGGCGGACCAGTGGCCGATGGTCCTCGAGCTGCTCGACCTGGCGCGCAGCCACGGCACTTCCCCGAAGCTGCTGCGGATTCTGGAGCGGGCGGTGGCCAGGCGTCAGCGGCGGCAGGCGGTGCGCGCGCTGCTCGATACCTCGCCGACGGCCAACCGGCTGTGGAATGCCGTCAAGTCGCTGCGCCCGACCTGGGGCCGCCTGCCGGCAGTCGCTCCGAGCACGGCGGCGCCGGTGACCCCCGCCAAGCCTCCTGCGACGGTGACTGCCAGGACCATGGGACCGCGGCCCAAAGGCCCCAGGTCGCGCCGGCCGACCCGCGCCAAGGCGACCGGCTAATAGCCGTTCTTCTCGGCCAGGAACTCGATCGACCTGGGGGCGCTGCGCCCGACCTTCGCCGCGTTGAGCAGCGACAGCGCCTCGGCGTAGGCCAGGGCCTCGATCTTGAGCCGGCAGCCCTCGTCGAGCCCGGCCAGCGCCTCGTGGAAGTGACCGAGAGCACTGCGCAAATCGGCCCCGGATGAGGCGCGGTGCTCCCTGATTTCCTGGCGCAGCGATTCGGGCAACAGCCGCTCCAGCAGCCGATCGAAGCGATCGCCGCACAGCACCCGCCTGGCCGGACCTTCCCGGCCCTCGGGCACCGCCACCACCGACATCCCCGCCGCCGACTGGATGCCCTCCAGCGCCCAGCGGTCGGACCCGCCGCCGTCGACGGCGAAGACGTCGGCGCGCGTCCCCTGCCCGACCAGCGCCCGCGACAGCGCCGCCACCGCCCCGGCCTCGGCCCGGCAGCGGACCTCCAGCGACAGCTCGCGCTCGCGCGCCGGGATGCTGACCGCGGCCACCGCCGCCGCGTAGTCCTCGGCCGACAGGTGCCCGCCGTCGAAGCCGATCTCGGTGAAGCCGGCGTCGACGTATTGGAACACCCGCTCCCGCGCCTCGGAGAGCTGGGCCTCGCCGGTGCCGGTGAGCGGGATCGGGCCGGCCTTGAGGAACAGCGGCAGCCAGTAGTCGGCGTCCTGGGCGGCCTCGACCAGGTCGTGGAAGACGGCGTACGGCCGCGGCCCCTCGCCCATCTCGTGCGCCGGCACCGACAGCCCGATCACCGCGTCCAGGTGCCGCGCCGCGCGCAGCACGCCCGGGGCCAGCGAGGCCGGATGAGCCAGCTCGATCACCACCACCGGAGTCGGGTCGATCGAGCGCTGCACGTCGCGGGCGTTGAGGACGCACACCATCCGCTGGCCGACCCGATTGGCGGCATTGGTCGGCCGCAGCCGGTAGACGACTTGGACGGGATCCATTCAGGGCGCCTCGTGGCGGCGGGCGAAGGTCTCGCTCTCGATCTGGAGCGTGGCGTGGTCGATGCCGAAGCGCGCCTTGAGCATCGAGCGGGCATCGGTGAGCAGCCCGTCGCAGTCGCGCATCGTCGGCTCCTGCCCGACCACCAGGTGCGCCGACAGCGCGTGCAGCCCGTGGCTGATGGTCCAGACGTGCAGGTCGTGGACCCCGCTCACCCCCTTGAGCCGCTTTATCTCCCCGAAGACCTCGTTCAGCGAGATGTGCTCCGGGACGCCCTCCAGCAGCACGTGCACCGCCTGGCGCACCAGCGACACCGCGCTGACGGCAATGATCAGCGCGATGGCCACCGAGACGATCGGGTCGAGCAGCGTCCAGCCGGTGAGCCAGGCCACGAAGCCGGCGGCGATCACTCCCACCGAGCTCAGGGCGTCGCCGACCAGGTGCAGGAAGGCGGCGCGCACGTTCATGTTCTTGGAGCGCGACAGCAGGAACATCCCGCCCAGGTTGACCAGCAGCCCGACCACCGCCACGCCCATCATCAGCCCGGCCTTGATCGGCTGCGGACTGGCCAGCCGCTGCCAGGCCTCGTAGCCGATGAAGCCGCTGATGCCGATCAGGGTCAGCCCGTTGGTCAGCGCCGACAGGATCTCCAGGCGGAAGAAGCCGTAGGTGCGCTTCAAGTCGGCGGGGCGGCCGGCGAACCAGAGCGCCAGCACCGCCAGCAAGAGCGCCGCGGCGTCGGTGAGCATGTGCCCGGCGTCGGAGAGCAGCGCCAACGACCCCGAGGCCCAGCCGCCCACCGCCTCGCCGACCATCATCGCCACCGTCAGCACCAGCGTGCCGATCAGCCGGTTGCGGTCGCGCCCGCGGTGGTGATGGGGACCGTGGTGCCCGTGCCCGCGATGGCCGTGCCCGTGGTGATCGTGCTCGTGATCCGGCTCGCCGTGGGCATGCTCCTCATGCCCGCGCCCAGTCTGCTCACAGGGCTCGGGGCCGCCTTGCCGCGGGGACGCGCTGCCCTCCGCCGGGCAATGGCAGCCATGCTCGGATTCCGGCTGGAGTTTCTCGGCCTGGCTCAGGTTGGCTCCCGGTCGGTTGTCCAAGATTTGCGCGCCCCGCCGTCCGCTGTCTTAAAATCGGACGGCGCTGGGAGAACAAATGCTCGACTACGAAAAATACCAGAACCTGCACACGATCATCATGCTCAAGGACGTCATCCGCAAATGGTGGCGGGTGGAGCTGTCCTTCGCCGACCAGCAGGGGATGATCCTGGAGCGCAAGGGCGCGCAGCCCGTTCCCCCGCAGAACGACTTCTGCCGGCTGTCGCTCTTCTGCAAGGAGGGCAACCGCCGCTGTACGCAGTCGGTGCGCGTGCTGGTGGACAAGTTCAAGACCAACCGCAAGGTGCGTTCGTGCCTGGTGCACGAGTGCCACCTGGGCTTCCAGGTGGTCGGGGCGCCGCTGTACCTGGAGGGCGAGTACCAGGGGGCGGTGTTCGTGGAGGGGTTCGCCCGCCAGCCGCCGACGGAGCGGGAGGCGGAGGTGCTCAAGACCAAGATCCGCGAGCTGAACGACGGGGCCACCGACCTGGAAAGGGCGCTGGGGCGGCTGCCGGTGCTGGGCGCGGCGGAGTTTGAGAAGCTGACCGACCTGCTGGAGTTCGGGGTCAATGAGATCGCCAACTTCGAAGCGGAGATGAACAAGAAGGACGAGGCGATCCAGACCCTGTCGAGCGAGCTGCGCGACCGCTACAAGTTCGAGAACATCGTCGGCAAGTCGGGGCCGATGGAGGAGGTGTTCGAGCTGCTGGAGAAGGTCTGCCAGTCCGAGTCGACGGTGCTGGTGAACGGCGAGTCGGGGACCGGCAAGGAGTTGGTGGCGCGGGCCATCCACTACAACGGGCCGCGCAAGGACAAGCCGTTCGTGGTGCAGAACTGCTCGGCCTTCAACGACAACCTCTTGGAGAGCGCGCTGTTCGGGCACGTGAAGGGCTCGTTCACCGGGGCGATGCGCGACAAGAAGGGCCTGTTCGAGGTGGCCGACAGCGGGACCTTCTTCCTCGACGAGATCGGGGACATGAGCCCGGCCCTGCAGGTGAAGCTGCTGCGGGTCTTGCAGGAAGGGACCTTCACGCCGGTGGGCGGGACCGCGCCGCGCGAGGTGGACGTGCGGGTGATCGCCGCCACGCACAAGGACCTGGCCAAGCTGGTGGAGGAAGGCAAGTTCCGCGAGGACCTGTTCTACCGGATCAACGTGATCCGGGTGCAGGTCCCGCCGCTGCGCGAGCGCAAGGACGATCTGCCCGTATTGATTGACCATTTCCTGCGCAAGCACGCGCGGCCGGGGATGCGCTGCCGGGCGCTGTCCAAGGAGGCGCTCAAGGCGGTGGAGAGCTACTCCTGGCCGGGGAACATCCGCGAGCTGGAGAACGAGATCGAGCGGCTGTTGGTGCTGGGCGGCGACCAGGAAGAGATCCCGGTGGAGCTGCTGTCGGCGCGGGTGCGCGACGGCGCCGGAAGGCTGGGGCGAATCGGGCGGCTGCCGACCTCGGGCAACCTCCACAACGCGGTCGAGGAGCTGGAGCGGGCGATGATCCAGCAGGGCCTGGCTCGCACCAAGGGCAACCGCAGCCTGCTGGCGCGCCAGCTCGGGGTCAGCCGGTCGAACCTGATCCTCAAGATCGAGAAGTACGGGCTGACCGCGCCTTCGAGCTGGGAGCGGGGGGACTAGAGTGAGCCTGTCATTTCAGCGCCGCGGGATGCATCTGCCTGCGTTGGCGAGTCTGGCCCTGGCGGTCGCCTCGATAGGCGGATGCTCGAGCTGCTCGACTGAGCGGCTGCAGCCAGCGGATCGGCAGGTCGCAGCCTCGACCCACGCGCTGGACTTCGGGAAGGTCTACATCGGCCACCCTGCCCGGCTCGAGGTGACGCTGGAGGAGACCGGCAAGGCCCGCCTGGCGATCAGCGGCGTGCGAGTCGACGGCTCCGGAGCTTTCACCGCCTCCGCCACCGGCCTCGTCGTCGCCGTGAACTTCGATCCCCAGTCCGCCGGCCCTGCCGCGGGGCAGCTCTCGATCGAGAACGACTCGGAGAACGAGCCGATTGTCCTGGTGTCGCTGGCTGGCGAGGCGCTTCCGGTCCCGCTGTGCGACGACCACAACCCCTGCACCGACGACGCCTTCGACCTCGCCACCGCCCAGTGCACCCACGCCAAGCGCGACGGCGCCTGTGACGACCGCTCGGCCTGCACCGAGCACGACACCTGCGTGGACGGAGTCTGCCGGGGAGTCGTCGTCGACTGCGACGACAAGAACCCCTGCACCCGGGACGCCTGCGACGCGACCTCGGGCTGCATCCATCTTCCCGACCCGACGGTCTGCGACGACCACGACCCGTGCACCACCGACCTGTGCGACCGCACCGCCGGCTGCTCCCATCCCGACGCGCCCGACGGCACCCCGTGCGGCACGGGCGCCAGCTGCGCCGAAATGAAGCTGTGCGTGCGCGGGGCCTGCCTCCCCTTCGCGGCGCCCGACGGCTTCCCCTGCTCCGACGGCGACATGTGCACCGTCGGCGACAGCTGCCGGCAAGGCGTGTGTACCGGCACGCGCATGCCGGCGACGCCCGCGATCCGGGCCGAGCTGCGCACCTTCGGCAGCGCCGGCGCCCACGCGGTCGTCCTGCCCGGAGGGACGCTGGTGTTCGCGGACCCGCCGATCAGCTGGCTCGGGACTTCCACCGCGATGGACTGGTCATTTTCCGTGGTCCACCGGAACGGCGGCGCGCTGGAGCTGGTGAAAGTCAGCCCGGTGAGCGCGCCGTTCGGGGTCGCGTCGCTCGCTCCGGTGGATTCGAATCACCTGCTCGCCCTCTCGCGGTCGGCGGGCTTCGGGCCCTATTTCGTCCAGATGCTCGAGGTCCGGCCAGACTCGTCGGTGGTGCCGCTCGCCACCCTTCCCGAGCAGATCCAGGACCAGCCGTGGGTGACCGAGAACCTGGTCCAGGTGCTGAACGACGCGCTCTATCTCTGCCCGGCCTTTGGCGGACGCGGAGAGCTGGTGACCTACGACATCAGCGACCGAGCGAAGCCGGTGGAGTCGAGCCGGCTCAGCCTGGCGACGTTGGCGCCCTCAGGCGGCGGTTTCTTCTGCAACCTCCTCGGCGCCGACGCCGCGAGCCACAAGATGATCGTCTCGGGGACTACCGGACTCGCGGTGGTCGATCTCACCGATCCTTTGCACCCGAAGAGCCCGCAGCGGTTGCCCATCAGTACACCGGTCGCCTTCTTCCAGTTCTCCTCGAACCAGCTTGCGGTCACCGACGGCGCCGGATCGGAGATCAACTTCTACGACGGCACAACGTTTGTCCGAACCGGCACGCTGACCACGGGAAAGGTGCTGGGCCCGGGCTTTGCCCTCTCTGGCGGGCACCTCTACGGCGTCGAACAGACCGGCAATCCCTATCCGCTGCACCTGGTCGACTATGTGGTGAGCGATCCGGCGCATCCGGCGGTGCTCGCCGAGCAGGTCTTGGACGCCGAGGGGATTCCCGTCGTCGCGCAGGTTGCGCAGGGGCTGGCGGTGGTCGAGGCGATGGGATGGCAGTTCCCGCCGCGGCTGTTCAAGACGGACGGCGCCGGGACCGATCTCCCGCTGGTCACCGGGCCTGCCCAGGGCGGAGCGCTCAACGTGATGCTCCATGACGGGCTGGCCTTTGCCGCCGATCGGCACAGCGTCCATCGCTTCCAGCTGCCGCGAACGGGAGCGCCGGCGTTGCTCAGCGGCGGGATCTCCGCCGGCCATGGGTTCGTGATCCGCATCGGCCCCTCGACGCCGGCCGACCTGCTGGTGGGCGGGGCTCTCGACTTCGCCGAGCCTGGAGCCCACTCCTTCTTCAGCGGCGACGATCCCCTTGCCCCGAGCCCGGCAAGCTTTGCCTGGCTCGATGCCTCCCAGTCCGATGCCCCGCGCGCGGGGGCGTACGGCGCCTTCCCCGACGCGAGAGAACGCCTGCTCAAGGCCGAGGGCGAAGCGCTGATGGCAGTCATGGCCGGCCCATCGCAGGTCACTCTCGAGCGGTACCGGCTGGGGCAAACCTTTCCTTCAGCAACTCTGACTCTCGTTCCCTCGGCGACCGCGATCGCGCCAGCCCCAATCCCGCGCCAGGCGGTGGTGGAAGAGACGCTGGGCGTCGAGCGCGGAGGGACGAGCGTCGCGCTCGCGGTCACCTACACCGCCGATCCGAGCTCACACCTTCCCGCGAGCGATCTGCTGGTCTACGACTCGACCGGGACCAGCCTGAGTTTGCGCGCGACCATGTACTTCACCCATGCCGAAAGCTCCGTGCGCTCGCTGGGGATCGCGGGATCGCTGGTGGCCGCGGTGCTGGTTCCGAGCCAGCCGGTGACCGACACCACCGCATCCCGGCTGGTGATCTTCGAGGTGGACCCGGTTCACGGACAGCTCACCCAGAGGCACACCCTGGACTTGGCTGGCGCGAGCCATCTGCTCCAGTTCGACGGCCGGACTGCTCTGCTCTCGACCGCCACCGGAATCGCCTTCGTGGACGTCTCAGGCATTGCGCCGACCGTCCTCGGCAGTCTGACCACTCCCCAGTTCGCCACCACCGCCGATCTTCTGGACGACCAGCTGGTGATCGGCGCCACTTCCTCCATGCTGGTCGTCTCGCCGCCTTGCCCTCCGCTTCCTTGAGGTGGATGGCGAGGGAGGTCCTGGAGGGATCTGCGGAAGACGCGGGGGAGGCTCCAG
>JBBIQS010000030.1:0-83947 GCA_037442205.1 Myxococcales bacterium | reverse complement strand
TCTGCAGCGGTGGGGCCTGCGGGACCTGCGGCACCAGCTGCACCCTGGGCGCCAGCCGCTGCAACGGCAACCGGGTCGAGACCTGCACCACCGACGCCAACGGCTGCACCGTCTGGACCCCGGGGGCGACCTGCGTCGAGGGGACGCAGTTCTGCAGCGGCGGCAGCTGCCAGAACTGCGGGATGAGCTGCACCTCCGGCTCGCGGCGCTGCAACGCCAACTCGGTGGAGATCTGCCAGCCGCAGGGGGGCGGCTGCAACGGCTGGGTGAAGACCACCACCTGCGCCACCGGCGAGAACTGCCAGGACGGCGCCTGCGTCCCCCCGTGCAGCGACGAGTGCAAGCTCGGCGACGGGCAGTGCGACGCCTCGGGGCGGCCGCAGACCTGCGAGCGGGTCTCCAGCGGCTGCACGGCCTGGAAGAGCGCCGCCGCCTGCGACGCCGGGACGCTATGCGTCACCGGGATCTGCCGGCAGACCTGCCCCGGCGGCGAGATCGAGACCTGCCCCACCGGCGAGGCCTGCACCGGCCTTCCTGAGGGCCGGGTGTGCCTGCCGGCGACTCCCTCCGGCACCGACCCGACCAACCCCGTCGATCCCAGCGCGAATCCGGGCGGCTCGTCGGCCGGCACCGGCAAGGCCCCCGGCGCGCCCCATGCCGCCTGCGGCTGCAGCGCCGCCGCCAACCCGGCCCTGGCCCCGCTGGCGCTGATGTTCGCCGGGGCGCTGCTGCGCCGGCGCTCGCGGCGCTGAGCCGCCCCGACAGCCGGTCGACTCGCGAGGCCCGCGCATGCCCGGACGGCGAGCGCGGGCCTCGGCTTTGTGGGCTCGGCGTCCGGGCCGAGAGGGCGCACGTGCCCGCCCGGTCGGAACGCGCTAGCATTCGCGCCAATGGGGGAGCTCGGGATGAGTGCGCCATGAACGTCGAAGCAGCCTGCCTGCCCCATCCGCAGCGCGAAGGCGCCTACCTCCTGTTCCTCGAGCTGAGCGTCCCGCCGCAGAGCGACGAGCGGCGCAAGCCGGTGCACCTGGCGCTGGCCATCGACGCCTCCAGCTCCATGGGCGGCCAGCGGCTGGCGCGCGCGGTCGACGCCGCCCGGGCGGTGGTCGATCGGCTCGGCCCCGACGATCAGCTCTCGCTGCTGGCCTTCGACCGCTCGGTGCGAATGCTGTTCGGGCCGGCGCGGGTGGACGCCGAGGCCCGCCCGGAGATCGCCAGCGCCCTGGCCGCGCTCAAGCCGGGAGTGGGAACCGCCCTCTACGACGCCCTGGAGCGCTCCCACGACTGCCTGCGGCGGGTCTTCGTGCGCGAGGCCCATCCCCAGGCGATCCTGGTGACCGACGGCTATCCCTCGGTGGGCCCGGGGTCGCCGGAGCAGTTCCGCGACGCGGCGCGCAAGGCGGCCGAGGAGGGCGTGGTGACCTCGGCGGTGGGAGTCGGGCTGCACTTCGACGAGAAGTTGCTGGCGGCGCTGGCCGAGGGCGGCGGCGGGCGCTACTCGTTCGTCGATCAGGCCTCGGACATCCCCGGGGCGCTCTCCCGGCACCTGGCTGACCTGTTCGCGATCGCAGTGGAGGGAGTCACCGTCCGCTTCAGCCCGTCGAGCGCGGTGCGCGAGGCGACGCTGCTGCACCAGTACACCGCGCGGGTTTCGGGCGACGGCTTCGTGGTGGAGACCGGGCCCATCGGGCGCGGAGCGCCGCGGCGGCTGCTGTTCCTGCTCAAGGCCGATCGGCTGCCCGAACCGGTGGCGGCGACGGTGGCGCTGTCGGTGCGCGGCGGGACCGGGCCCAGCAACCGCATCCTGCCGGTGCCGGTGGACACCCACGCTCCGGTCGCCGCCGAGGCGTTGCGCGAGTTCTACCGGCTGACGCTCTCCGAAGAGGAGACGCGCTTCTGGGAGGCGATCCACTCTGCCGAGGCCCCCAAGGCCGCCGCCGCGCTCAAGGCCGCCGAGCAAGCGCTGGCGGAGATGGAGAAGGCGGGGGCCGCGGCCCTCGAAGTGGCGGCCGATTCCGCGCGGCTGGCCGACGGCCGCGCGGTGCTCGACGGCCGCCTCAGCCGCGAGGCGCGCGAGGCCGCCCGGCGCCGCTCCCACCACACCGCGGTCTCCCGCGTCACCAGCCTGGGAAAGCTCGACGACGAGACCTGAGCTGAGAGGCCGGCGCCGGCTTCAGTTCTGATGATCAGAACTCGCACTACCCCCTCCCCCCGGCTTCAGTTCTGATCGATCAGAAGTCGCGCCCTTCCCGCCCAAGGGGAAAGAGGTCCGAGACCTCAGGAAAACCGCCCGAAGCGGATCAACCCGTCGAGCGCCTTGCGCAGCAGCGTCCCGTAGGGCGGCGACAGCAGGTGGTGCGCCGGGGAGCGGCGGCTGGCCAGCAGCACCCCGCGCCGGTGGCTGAGGGCCTCGAAGCCGTATCTGCCGTGGTAGGCGCCATGGCCGCTGGCCCCAACTCCGCCGAAGGGCAGGTGCTCCTGGGCGAAGTGGACCAGCACGTCGTTGAGGCAGGCTCCGCCCGAGGTGACCTGGCGCAGGGTCTCCAGGCCGCGGCGCTCGTCCTCGTCGAAGACGTAGAAGGCCAGCGGGCGCGGGCGGGCGTGGATGACCGAGAGCGCCTCGGCCTCGTCGCGGTAGAGGAGCACCGGCAGCAGCGGGCCGAACAACTCCTCCTCCATCAGCGCCAGTCCGGAGAACTGCGCCGGGGTGCCGACAACCACGGTCGGCGGGAAGCGCCGCGAGGTCGCCGCCCCGCCCAGCACCTCGGTGCGGATGCCCTTGGCTCGCGCCTCGTCCACCAGCTTCGTCAGCCGCGCGTGGTGGCGATCGCTGATGATCGAGGTGTAGCTCGGATCGGAGGCGCCCAGCGGCCAGGCCTGGGCCACCTCCCCGCGGAAGGCATCGAGGAAGGCCGGCTCGGCGCCCTCCGGGACCAGGGCGTAGTCCGGGGCGATGCAGGTCTGGCCGGCGTTGAAGAGCTTGCCCAGCGCGATGCGGCGCGCGGCCACCGCCATCGGGTAGTCGCGCTGCACGAAGGCGGGCGACTTTCCTCCCAATTCCAGCGTCACCGGCACCAGATTCTCGGCGCAGGCCTTGGCCACCAGCCGCCCGATCGCCGTCGAGCCGGTGAAGAGCAGATGATCGAGCGGCAGCTCAGAGACGGCGCGCGACACTTCGGGACCGCCCTCCACCACCACCAGCTCCTCGGCGGAGAAGGCCGCGTGCACCAGCTCGGCGCAGAGCTTGGCGGTGCAGGGCGTCAGCTCCGAAGGCTTGACCAGCACCCGATTGCCGGCGGCCAGGGCGGCGGCGGCCGGGCCCAGCGCCAGGTTCACCGGGTAGTTCCAGGGCGCGATCACCCCCACCACTCCCAGCGGCAGCGACTCCACCAGCGCGCGGGAAGGGCGGAAGAAGGGATGAGGATCGGCCGAGACCGGGCGCATCCACTCGCCCAGGTGGCGCCGAGCGTGCCGCACCGAATCGACCGTCAGCAGCACGTCGGCCAGCAGCGTCTCCTCGCGGGCGCGGCCGCCGAAGTCCTGGTCGGCGGCGCGGACGAAGTCCTCCCGGTGATCCACCAGCAGCCGCTCCAGCCGCCGCAGCCGGTCGTCCCGCTCGTCCAGGGTGGGCGACGGCTCCCGCCGCGAAGCCGCATGCAACCGCTCGAAGACCGCGCGCACGTCGAACTGCATGGACAACCTCCTGGTCGGACCAGTGTCATCGTCTTCGCACCGGCCCTTCGAATATTCAAGCCCTCGCTTGCCTGCCATGCCATTTTCGGAGCATCCTACTGGTCGGACCAGCCATGACTACCCCAGTCAATCGCCGCAGCGTCGCAGATCGCATCGCCCACCGCCTCCGGGACGCCATCGTCGGCGGCCGCCTGCGGCCGGGAGATGAGCTCCCCAGCGAGCGCGAGCTCGCCGAGAAGTACGCGGTCAACCGCTCCTCGGTGCGCGAGGCGCTCCATCGGCTCGAGACCTGGGGGCTGGTGCACATCCGCCACGGCGGCGCTACCCGGGTGGCGGAGTTCCTGGAGGCCAGCCTGGAGCTGCTGCCGCACCTGGTGGCGGTGGGCGGGCGGGCCGATCCGTCGATCCTGGCCGACGTCCACGAGATCCGCGGGATGATGCTCGGCTGGTGCGCCGAGAAAGCGGCGACGATGGCCGATCCGGCCTCGATCTCCCGGCTCGAGGAGCTGGTGCGCCAGATGGCCGAGCCGCGCGATCCCAAGGAACTGCAGGCGCTCGACTACGCCTTCTTCCAGGAGCTGGTGGCCATCACCGGCAACCGGCCGCTGGCGCTGTTCGGCAAGGTGCTGCGCGAAGTCTACTTCGGGGCCCGCGAGCAGTACCTGCCCATCTACCAGAGAGACGTCTTCGACCTCCGGCCGCACCGCAAGACGGTGGAGGCGATCCGCGCCCGGGACGCCAAGGCCGCCAGCGAGGCGATGCGCGAGCACGCGAGCGCCGCGCTGAAGGTCCTGGAGGACCGGCCATGAGACTGCCGTCGCCAGGCCTGGGATGGGAGCCGGCGGCGAGCCTGGCCTTTTCGGCCTCGGAGCGCGAGCTGGCGCTGGCCCTGGCGACGGCGGTGGTGCCGCCGGGGCGGATCCTCCCCGGCGCCGACGCCGCCACGCTGGAGCGCCTGGAGTCCTTCCTGCTCAGCCTGGGACGGGGAATTCCCGCCGGCTATCGGATGCTCCTGCGCGGCCTGGACACGGCAGCGCGGGTGCGTACCGGGCTCCACTTCGCAAATCTGCCTCTGGGCCGGCGGGTGGATTTGCTCGATGCGCTCTCGAGGATCGAGGCGACGCGCCTGGCGGTCCGGGCGCTGGCGGCGCCGATCAAGATCGCGCACTTCGAGCGGTCGGAGATCTATGAGGCCCTCGGCTGTCGGTATCAGGTGCCGTCGCCGCCGCGCGAGCAACCGCGGTGGCTCGAGCAGGTGACCAAGGCCGCCGACCTGCCGCGGGGAGAGACGCTGGAGTGCGACGTGGTGGTGGTGGGCACCGGAGCCGGAGGCGCGCCGCTGGCCTACGAGCTGGCGCGGCGCGGCCACGCGGTGCTGCTGCTCGAGGAGGGCGAGTATCACCGGCGCGAGGACTTCACCGGTCGTCCGGTCGAGATGCTGCGCAAGCTCTACCGGGACGGAGGAGCGACCTTCGCCCTGGGGAACACCGCGATCCTGGTGCCGGTGGGGCGCGGCGTGGGCGGCACCACGCTGATCAACAACGCCACCTGCTTCCGGGCACCCGAGGACGCGCTGGCCAAATGGCGGGATATCTCGGGCATCTCCGAGCTCTCGCCCGAGCAGCTGGCGCCGTTCTACGAGGCGGTGGAGGCCAGGCTCGAGGTCGCGCCCTCGGCGCCCGAGGTGCTCGGACCCACCGCCAAGCTGATCGCCAAGGGCTGCGACGCGCTCGGCTTCTCGCACTACCCGCTGGCGCGCAACGCCCCCGGCTGCGACGGACAGGGGCTGTGCTGCTTCGGCTGTCCCTCGGGAGCCAAGAAGTCCACCGACGTCTCCTACGTCCCCGCGGCCCTCTCGTCGGGCGCGATGCTGGTCACCGGGCTGCGGGTCGCCAAGGTGCGGATCGAAGGCGGCCGAGCGGCGGGAGTCGAAGCCAAGGGGCCGAACGGGACGGTGACGGTCGCCGCCAAGGCGGTGGTGCTGGCCGCCGGGGCGCTGGGCACGCCACAGCTGCTGCTCTCGCAGGGGATCGCCAACGGCTCCGGGCAGGTCGGGCGCAACCTCTCGATCCACCCCGCCACCGCGGCCTTCGGGATCTTCGACGAGGTGGTGCGCCCGTTCGACACCGTGCCGCAGGGCTACGCCATCGGCGAGTTCCATCACGAGGGGCTGCTCTACGAGGGCGCGAGCCTGCCGCTGCAGATGGCGGCGGCGATGATGCCGGGGCACGGCCCGGCCTACACCGCGCTGCTCGAGCGGGCGCAGCACACCCTGGCCTTCGGATTCCTGGTGAAGGACGGCTCGCACGGCAGCGTGCACCTGACGAGCTCGGGAGGGCTGGCGCTGCGCTACCACCTGCAGGACGAGGACCTCGCCAAGCTGCACCGCGGGTTGGGGCTGCTGGCGCGGGTCTACCTCGCCGCCGGGGCGCGGGAGGTGCTGATGCCGGTGGCGGGCTGGGAGCACCTGGGCAGCGTCGAAGAGGTGGTGCGCTTCGAGCACGCCATGCTCTCGGCGCGCGACGTCGAACTCTCCGCGTACCATCCGCTGGGCACCTGCCGGATGGGAATTGATCCGCGCCAGTCGGTGATCGGGCCGAACAACGAGTGCCACGAGGTGCCGGGCTTGTTTATCGCCGATGGATCGACGCTGCCCGGCAGCCCGGGGGTCAATCCGCAGATGACCATCATGGCGATGTCGCTTCGGGCGGCGGGGTTTGTCGAGAGAAATCTCGAATAGCTGTACGAATTCCCCCCTGGAATTCTCCGCCAACCCTCGACGGCACCTTCTTCGAGCTCGACGACGCCAGCGACTACACCGACGGTATCCCTGGGCGTTCCGGGCCACCGAGCGATCCGGCCAACGAGGACTTTGCAGATTGGGTCGCCAACCTAGTGGAGCTTGGACTCTGATGAGAAGTTCTGTCACTTGTGCCCTCCTCCTGGCTGCCGGGTGCGCGACCCCTGCTCCGTCGCGTAGCCCGACCGTCGAACAATGCGAGGATGTCTGTCTGGCATGCGCAAAATCAGTAATTGCATTTGAACATGCATTGGCAGACAACTCGCGCTGCGCATCCGACGCCGATTGTATCGGCGGCACGGTTTCAGCAGTCCCGGGCGACTGCTGCTACGCCGGAAACAAGGAGTGGTGGCAGGGCCCTGAGATGGGAAGACTGACCGCCGCATCTGTTCAGGCATGCGGGCGACGGCAGCTCGGATGTAGCCGCTACCACTGCGGGGCAGTTTGTCGCGGGGGCTGGTGCAAGCCTCTCGTCGAGGTCGAACCGAGCTCGGAAAAGTAGCGTCGCTTCCCGATCAATCCGTCCCCTTCTCCTCAAACCGCTTCGTCCCGCGCGACTTGATCAGCGAGGCAACGATCGCCACCGCCAGGATCGACCCCACCACCGCCAGCGAAATCCCAGGCGGAATGTGGATCCAATTGGATCCGATCATCTTCACCCCGATGAACGCGAGCACGAACGCCAGCCCGACGTTCAGGTACTCGAAGCGCAGCATCACCCCGGCCACCAAGAAGAACAGCGCCCGCAGCCCGAGGATGGCGAAGATGTTCGAGGTGTAGACCACGAAGGGATCGGTGGTCACCGCCAGCACCGCCGGGATCGAATCGACGGCAAACACCAGGTCGGTAGCCTCGATCACCACCAGCACCACCAGCAGCTTGGTCGCCTTGCGCTTGCCGTCCTCGACGATGAAGAAGTGCCCGCTGCTGATGTCCTGGCTGATCGGGAACAGCTTGCCCAACAGCCGATAGGCCAGCGAGCGGTCGGGATGGACCTCCTCGCCCGAGCCGAAGAGCAGCTTTCCGCCGGTGTAGATGAGGAAGGCGCCGAATACGTAGAACAGGAAGTGGAAGTGCTGCAGCAGCGTCACGCCCAGGAAGATGAAGACGGCGCGCATCCCCAGGGCGCCCAGGATTCCCCACAGCAGCACCCGCCGCTGCTGCTCGCGCGGAATCTTGAAGAAGCCGAAGACGACGATGAAGACGAAGAGGTTGTCGATCGAGAGCGCCTTCTCCAACAGCCAGGCGGTGTAGTAGTCCAGGGTGCGCGCCGACCCGATGAACGGCGAGACGAACATCCCGAAGGCTACCGCCAGCCCGATCCAGATCGCGGCCCAGATCGCCGCCTGCTTGTTGCGCATCACCGGGTGCTTGTGGTGGACGCCCAGGTCGATGACCAGGCTCAACACCACCAGCAACCCGAACACGCCCCATAGCGCGACGGTGCCCGACGATTCCATTCACAGTCCTTGGCCGCCCGTCAGGATTCGGGCGGTCTCAAGGAGCTGTACTGAGAAAGGTCCAACTCAGGCAAGGGGATTCGCCCCCGCCTCCAGCCCCTCTCCCGAGGGCGCCACCCGCGCCAGCCACAGCGAGTAGTCGCCGGTGGCCGAGCTGTAGCGCTGCACCACCCTCAACCCTGCCTCCTCGAACAGCTCCCGCGCGCTCGCCGGCGTGAACTTGCGGCTGATCTCGGTGCGGATGGTCTCCAACTCCCGGAAGTGCACCTCCATCCCGAGCTTGCCGATGCGCACCGAGTGCTCGTCCCGCGCCCGCAGGTGCATTTCCACCTGTTGCCGCTCGGGATCGAAGAAGGCCAGGTGCTCGAAGCGCCCGCAGTCGAAGTCGGCGTCCAGCCCGCGGTTGATCACCTCCAAGACGTGCAGGTTGAAGCGGGCGGTCACTCCCTGCCCGTCGTTGTAGGCGCTCCACAGCCGCGCCGCCGGCTTGATCATGTCGGTGCCCACCAGCACCCCGGCTCCGGGCCCCAGCGCCGACGCCAGCGAGGAGAGGAAGCGCACCGCGTCGCGATGCTCGAAGTTGCCGATGGTTCCGCCCAGGAAGATCGCCAGCACCTCCGGCCCCTGCGGCAGGCTCCGCAGCGGCTGCTCCAGGTCCGCCACCTGGGCCCGCACCTGCAGCCAGGGATAGCGCTCGGCCACCGACCCGGCCGCCTCCTCCAGCGCCGCCTGGTTGATGTCCACCGGCCAGTAGGTTCCCCCGTCGGCGCAGCCTTCCCAGGCGTCGAGCAGCGTCACCGTCTTGCGCGACGAGCCGCTCCCCAGCTCGATTAGGTGCGAGGGGCGCACAGCCCGAACCAGCGCCGGGGCGTGCAGCTGCAGCAGCTCGAGCTCCGCCCGGCTGACGTAATACTCGGGCAGCTCGCAGATCTGCTCGAAGAGCCGGCCGCCCTCCTCGTCGTAGAAGTGCTTGGGTGGCAGCCACTTGGGCAGCGCGCTCAGCCCGCGCCGCACGTCGCTCGCCAATGTGTCGCCCTGGCCAAGCTCGGTCTGTCGCTCGACGAGGAGCCGTGGATGGTCGTGGAGTGGCATTCCCAAGAAGCTGCCTACGCGCCGACGCCAAACCAGCGCCGCACCGGGCTCGCCTCTGTTGGGGAAAGGGCCTTCCGCTCGCTCGCTCGAGCTCCGGGCTCGAATCGGGGAACCTGGGCGAAATCGGCTCTTTTCAATAGGATGCGGCCGCCGAATTCCCTGGAGGTTTGCCCGATGCGCCTTGCCCCGCTCCCTGCCCTCCTCCTCGCCGCCTGGCTCGCCCCCGCCGCCGCGCTCGCCGAAGCGGTCGACTACCAACTCGTCGCCAAGGTGCTCTCCACCTCTCGCGACCGGCCGGCGCTGCTGCTGGTCGCCAACGAAGACGTCGACGACGTGCAGATCAGCCTCTCGCGCGACGACGGCAAGCGTTTCAACCATCGCACCGGAAAGCTTCGCTCTGGCCAGAGCAAGCGCGTCACCCTGGATCTGCCTCCCTCGGGCGAGCGCCACTTCAAGGGCAAGCTCGTCGTGAAGAACGGCGCCGAGCTCCGGGAGGCCGAGCTCGACTTCGCCGCCGAGATCGTCACCCCCGCCAAGCTGCTGCTCGACAAGGCGAAGGTGGACCTGAACGGCCACACTCTCGAGCTCTCGAGCGACCGCAAGATCGCCAAGGTCGAGGTCGAGGTGACCAGCGACCAGGGCGAGGACCTGGGCAAGACCGAGCTCCCCTTCGACGACGCCGCGCCCGGAATCCCGGTCAAGGTCGAGTGGCGCCAGGCCGAGGGCACGCCGATGAAGATCGCCCTGCGCGTCTACGACCCCGACGACTTCTACTCGGGCATCGAGCTCTACCCCTGGCGCTTCGACATCCCGCACGAGGAGGTCAACTTCGCCTCCGGCAGCTTCAAGCTCGAGGCCTCCGAGGAGCCCAAGCTCACCGCCTCGCTGGCGCTGATCCGCGACGCAGTCGGCAAGTACGGCCGCTACGCCGAAGTGAAGCTCTACGTCGCCGGCCACACCGACACCGTGGGCGCCAAGGACGCCAACCGCTCCCTGTCGCTCAACCGGGCCCGCGCCATCAGCGGCTACTTCCGCGCCAAGGGGCTGCGCATCCCGGTCTTCTACGAGGGCTTCGGCGAGGAGGCGCTCAAGGTCGCGACCCCCGACGAGACCGACGAGCTGCAGAACCGCCGCGTGGAGTACATCGTCGCCATCGAGCCCCCCTCGATCCGCGGCGGGGGCGAGGCCTGGAAGCCCCTGCGCTGAGCAGGCGCTCGCCGCGGCCGACGCCCTCGGAGTGAGCGCCGGAAAGAGTCGAGGAAGCTCGGGGCGGCACTCCTCGGTTCTCTCCTGCTAGAGCGCCTGCCGCGGATCGCCGGTCGTTCCGGGCGATTCACGGTGGGCGTTTGTTGCCACGACAGGCGGCGCATGCTCTATAACCCTCCGCGCAGCCGGCCAACCATGCCCCTTGATCCCACCACCGAGCTCGAGCGCGAGCTGCCCAGAGTCCTCGACGCCCTCCAGGCCACCTGCCGGCCAGAGTCGCTCCAGCGCGGCCGGACCTACGAGCAGCAGGGCCGAGTCCAGGGAATCCAACTGGACGACGACCTCGCTCGCGCCGAGGTGCTGGGGACCGACGACGCGGTCTACGGCGTCACGCTCGCCTTTCACGGCCCCGTCCGCTCGACCTGCACCTGCCCGTCCTTTGGCTCGTGGGACGACCACTGCAAGCACGTGGCGGCGCTGGCCTTCGCGCTCGAGCGCTCGACCAAGGGCAACCGACCCAGCCGCATCGAGCCCGAGGCTCCCGCTGCCCCCGCGCTCGTTCCCGCCCCGGGCGCTCCTGCGTCCGTCGCTGCCCTCGATGAGCTGCGCGACTGGCTGGGACTGCCTCTGCAGCCGCACGCCTTCGTCTACGACCTGAGTCTCGAACCCGGCCTGGCGATCGGCGTCGCGCGTGCCGAGCGGGCCGGCGCACGCAGCCCCCGATTCGTTCCCATCGCCAGCTATCTGGGCGGCCGGACTCTCGAGCCGCTCGATCGCCGCGTCTTCTCGGTACTCTCGACCGGCGTGCGCGACCCCGAGGGCCGCTATCGGATCTTCCCCGCCAACGCCGGGGCGCTCTTCGAGGGCCTGCGCAGCCGCTCGGTGATGATGGGGCTGCGCCGCATCACGGCCTCCGAGCACCCGGCCTACCTCTACGCCGAGCTCTCGCAGACCGACGAGGAGCGCCGGGTGACGGTGCGGGTCCGCCTCGCCGACGGCACGCTGGTGGCGCTGGAGAAGATCCACCTGCTCTCGGAATCGCCGGTCTACCTGCTGCACGACGCCATCCTGCACCGGCTCGAGAGCGGCGCGTCGCTCTCCCAGCTCGAGGCCTGGCGGCACCAGCCGACGCTCAAGCTGGCGCGCGAGGAAGCGGGCTCGCTCGACTTCGCGCTGGGCGGCCTGCGGCAGTTGGGAGTGATCCTCGACGCCGCCGCCGAGGCCGCGCCGCTGCCGCCGCAGTTCCTGCTCACCCTGGACGGCGACGCCCAGGAGATGACCGCGCGGCTGGCGGTGCGCTACGGCGACGTCGAGCTGCCGCTGACTTCGGCCGGGGCCTCGACCCACGTCACCGCCGACGGGCGCCTCATCCGCCGCGATCCGGCGGCCGAGGGACAGGCGATCGAGGCGCTGCTCTCCGCGCACCTGGCGCGCGGCGGAGCCGGGACCTTCGTCGCCCGCGCCGACATGGCGGTCGAGTTCTGGACCGCAGGCTTCAGCACCCTGCCCAAGGACTGGCACCTCTTCGGCCCGCGGCCGCAACAGGTGGTCAAGCTTCGGCGCCTGCAGGCGCGGGTGGCACTCACTCAGGCGCGCACCGGCTGGTTCAACCTCGAGGTCGCCTTCGCCGAGGACGACCAGTCGATCGACCTCGCCAAGCTGCGCCCGCTGCTGGCCTCCGGCCGCCGCTACGCCCAGATGCCCGACGGCAGCGTGGGCGAGATCCCGCGCGAGATCAGCGAGCAGCTCAAGGGGCTGCTCGAGGAGACCGGGGCCGAGCCGAAGAAGGGCGCGGTGGAGCTGGCCCCGTACGAGGCCGGCGAGGTCGAGCGGCTGCTCGAGCTGGTCCCGGACGCCCAGGTGGCCCCCGATGCCCGCCGCTTCCTCGCCGCGCTGCGCGACTTCCAGGGCATCGAGGAGGTGGAGACGCCTTCCGGGCTCAAGGCCGACCTGCGCCCCTACCAGCAGCGCGGCCTCGACTGGCTGATGTTCCTGCACCGCTCCAGCATGTCGGGCGTGCTCGCCGACGACATGGGCCTGGGCAAGACGGTGCAGGCGCTGACCCTGCTGCTGCGAATCAAGAAGGACGAGGGGAAGATGCCCAGCCTGGTGGTGGCGCCGACCTCGGTGCTCCCCAACTGGCAGCGCGAGGCCGAGCGCTTCGCTCCCTCGCTCAAGGTGGTGGTCCACGAGGGCGCCGACCGCGAGAAGCGCCGCGGCACCTTCGCCCAGGCCGACCTGGTGCTCACCAGCTATGCGCTGCTGCGGCGCGACGTCGAGTCGCTGCGCAAGACCAGATTCCGCTACCTGATCCTCGACGAGGCCCAGCACGTGAAGAACCCGGCCTCGATGGGCGCCAAGGCGGCGCGCTCGCTGGAGGCCGAGCACCGGCTGGCGCTGACCGGCACTCCGCTGGAGAACCGGCTGGCCGACCTGTGGTCGCTGTTCCACTTCCTGATGCCGGGCTTCCTGGGCAGCGAGACCGATTTCCGCAACCGGTACGGCCGGCCGATCGAGGTCGACGGCAACGCTGGGGTCCGCGACCGGCTGCGCCGGCGGGTCCATCCGTTCATGCTGCGCCGGCTCAAGGACGAGGTGGCGCGCGACCTGCCGCCGCGCACCGACGCCATCCTGCCGGTGGAGCTGTCGGCGGGGCAGCAGGCGCTGTACCGCGAGATGCTGCTCACCGCCCAGGGACGGGTGAACACCATCATCGAGAAGATGGGCTTCGCCAAGGCGCGGATCAGCATCCTCACCGAGCTGCTGCGGCTGCGGCAGGTGTGCAACGACCCGCGGTTGCTCAAGCTGCCGCCGGGGACGAGGCTGCCGCCGTCGGCCAAGCTCGACGCCTTCACCGAGCTGGTGCGGGACATCATCGGCGAGGGGCACCGGCTGCTGGTCTTCAGCCAGTTCACCGAGATGCTGGGGCACTTGGTGGAGTGGGCGCAGGAGGAAGGCGTCCGCTACGAGTACCTGGACGGCGAGACCAAGGACCGCCAGGACCGCATCGACCGCTTCAACGCCAAGGACGGCCCGCCGATCTTCTTCCTCAGCCTCAAGGCCGGCGGCACCGGGCTGAACCTCACCGCCGCCGACTACGTGATCCACTTCGATCCCTGGTGGAACCCGGCGGTCGAGCAGCAGGCGGTGGACCGCGTCCACCGCATCGGCCAGACCAAGCCGGTCTTCTCCTACAAGCTGATCACCAAGGGGACGGTCGAGGAGAAGATGCTGGCGATGCAGGACCGCAAGCGCGCTCTGGCCACCGGCGTCCTCTCCAGCGACGACGCCCTGGGCAAGACGCTCACCGAGAAGGACGTGCGCGACCTGTTCTCGTGACCGTCCGCCGAGCGAAATCGTGACTGGACTGGTCTCCGCGGTCTCCTGCTCGCGACATCGCCGCCGGCGGCTCCTCATGCTGCTGGGATTGCTCTGCGCCGCGCCGGCCTCGGCTGACCGCGGCGGCAGCGGCTACCTCACGCTCGACGGCACCGAGTACGCCGTCCGCTGGGACGACGGCGACAGCTTCCGGATCGACTTCGGCACGCGCAAGGGCGCCAAGTTCCGGATGCTCGGCTACAACACGCTCGAGGATTACGGCCCGGTCCACCGCTGGGGCGGCTGGAAGCCCGCCGAGCTCTTCGCCCTGGCGAAGAAGGCGCGGCTCGAGGCGGTCTCGCGGCGCTGGACCTGCACTTCCTCGGGGAAGCCGGACCGCTATGGCCGGCTGCTGGCCACCTGCCCGGACCTGGCGGCCCACCTGGTCGGCGCCGGGCTGGCGATGGTCTTCGCGGTGGATGGCCCGGCCGATCCCAAGCTGCTGCAGTTGCAGCTCAAGGCCCAGCAGGAGCGCGCGGGGATGTGGCTCAAGGGCGTGCCGCCCAAGCTGGTCAGCAGCCTCCACTCCGCGGACGAGGAGCGCGCCGAGTCCGGGAAGCACGCCTACAACCGCGTGGTCGACACCGAGACCGGGGCGGCGACGCCGGTGCCGCACGACCAGGAGTTCAAGGACTGCGACTGGATCTGCGCCGGGCCCACGGACCAGCAGTCGTGCATGCTCTACGTGGCCTTCGAGCGCCGCTACGGCCGCAACAGGCCCAAGTGCCTGCGGGAACTGGCCGAGCCTTGAGCGCTAGTGGCTGCAGCCCGAGCAGCCGCCCCCACCCTTGCTGCAGCCGCCGCAGCTCGAGCCGCCGCTGGCGCTGATGGGCTTGGACAGGCCGTGGGCCGCGAAGGCCGACAGCTTGCGCTCGACGTTGGTCTTCTTGCACTTCGGGCACTTCACCTTCTCGCTCGAGTTGAAGACCAGCTCCTCGAACGACAGCTCACAGCGGCGGCATTCGTATTCGTAGAGAGGCATATCGGCACTCTAACGCACCTGGGCGCTCTGGAGTTCCCCACGCGAGGCAGGCCTCGATCGCTCGCAGCCGAGCCGCCCGCCTGAGAATCCTGCTCACCAGCTCGGCGGCCGGCTGGCGACGCGGGCGCAGTCCAGCACCGGCCGGGTATCGGGGTTGCGGAACTGCGCCGCACAGCTGCCCAGCAGCGCTCCGATGTCGTTGAAGTGCAGCCCGGCCCCCGTCGGCTCGAAGGCATAGGTCCCGTCGGGCGCGCCCGGCTCCTGCGCCGCGAGCGTGCCGGCATTGCGCCCGTCGAGATAGGTCGTGTGCGCCTCGCGGATCCGATCGTGCAGCCAGCGCACCTCGCGCGAGGTGAGCGGAAGCCCGGTGTTGACCGAGTGGATGAGCAGCTCGGCGAAATCCTGCGGGGTAATGTTCGAGGGCGCCATCCCCAGCAGGTAGGCCTTGATCAGCAGATCGGTGCGCTTGGCCAGTCCGCCGAGAAGATCGCGGGCGAGAGCATCCTGGCCGTTGAGCAGCGCCAGGTTGGAGGACGCCTCGTGCGCCGAGCGGACGATCTGCATCGCCGAGGAGTTCGGGCCCGGGGTGATCTCCGGGGGACGGCTTCCGTCTCCACAATTGGTGGTGCTCGGGGTGCCGGCCGCCATCAGCCGCAGCGCCAACACCTCATCGCACTCGGCGGTCTCGTTGTACCAGGTGAACTGATCGGTGGGGTAGGTCACCGCCAGGCTCTTGTTGAGCGTGGCGATGCGCAGCCCGTCGGCCGCCACGCGCGCCGCCCAGGCCTGGTGCAGGGTGCGCATCAGCTCGAAGTCGACGCGGCCACCGGCATCGGAGAAGAGCGTGGCGCAGGTGTCGACCTGCGAGATGGCGCGCTGCATATAGGGGATGTCGTCCTTGGACCGCTTGGAGCGGATCCAGATGTCGCCCCAGAGCGGGTTCGCCGGGATGTGGACGAACTCGCCGGTGACGCCGTCGATGCCCGGGCGATCCGGGGAGTAGTCGATGAAGATTCCGCGCGCGAGATCGGTCACCGGCGGCGGGTAGGCAGCCCGCGCCTGCAGCACGTCGAGGTCACTCGGCCAGCGGTGCATGGCCAGCACCCAGGACGAGTTGCCGCGCATCAAGCGCCGCAGGAGCAGCTCGTGGGTGGGGTGGCGCCACAGCCGCCAGGCGTAGCAGGCGCCCTCCATCATCGGAGCGGTGCGCAGGCCGTTGTTGTCCGAGCTGTCGGTCGGATGCAGGTAGGTGACTTTTCCGCCCGAGCGCTGGACCACGACCCCGCTCCACCAGGTCGCATACCAGGGCGCGGTCACGGCCGATTCCGGCCAGCCGTGGGCGCGCAGATCGATCAGCTTGAAGTAGCCCAGCCGCTCGAGCAGGTCGAGGTAGAGATCGGTGACGGCGGTCAGCTCCGCTGCGCTGACTGGTGTCCCGACGTCGGAGCGCTGGTACTGGAACGGGAAGATGCGCGGGGAACCGGCATCGACCGCGGCGTCCAGTTGGCCCGCGTCGGACTCGCCGGCGTCCGAGAGGGCGCCGTCCGTCGCTCCGCCATCCGCGACCTCGACCGCGGCGTCAGGCGAATCCTGACCCGCGTCCGGCGAGGGCTCTACCTCGACGTCCGCCGAGCCCTCTCCGACCGGCTCTGCGGTACACGAAGACAGGCCGCCCACAGAGATGAGCAAGGCGAGGGCAAGAAGGACCCGAGAATGACGCGGCCGAGTTCGAGCCATGAAGGATCCTATCCTCCACCTGACCCGAAATCACAATCCGGGAGCCGAGCGCCGGCGCCAAGCTCCAGCGATCAACCAGCGAGATCTTCTCGCAGGGCCTGCTTCTGCCCCTCGCTCAGCGCCTGCTCCACCTTGAGCCCGGGATGATCCGAGCCGATGGCCACCGGCACCTTGCCGCCGGTGGCGAAGTGGAGGAACTGCACCGAGCTGACCTTCTCGTCGTTCTGCTGGCGCTCGTCGAAGCGGGCCGTGACCCTGGTGCCGTCCTCGAGCTTGACGTAGAGCTTGCCCGGCAGGTCGAGCCACTGCCGCAGCTTCACGTCGCGCTCGGCCTTGTCGTCGATCTCGATCATCAGCGTGCAGCCCAGCTCGCCGTCGCTGCCGAGGATCTCGTTGTAGGTCTCGATCTCGTGGCGGATGTCGGCGTCCTTGACCATCTGCTCCACCCGAATCATCTCCTGGATCTGGTAGCGGATGGTGTCGGCGTTCTCGAAGAGGAAGGTCAGGTACTTGCCCACGTGAATCCGGCGACGCTCCTTGGTCTCCAGGATCTTGGCCATCACCTGCGGCTTCTGCTCCGACCAGGTGACGTAGTCGAGGATCTCCTCGCGGCGGACCTTCTTCATGGCGCGCTCTCCTTGACGACCGGCGTCGGGAAACCGTCCTCGCGGTAGGCCCGCGCCAGGATGGTCAGCGGGTGCAGCGGCTTCTTGCCCGCGTGCTGCTGGAACTGGATGGCCGCCAGCGGGCAGTCGCTCGACCACACTTCGGCCTCGGCCTCCTTCATGCCGTCGAAGGCCTTCTTGCCCAGTCGGATCGACGGCTCGAAGCCCTCGATCCGCATGGCGTAGGTGCCGTTGTGCCCGCAGCACTCCATCACCGTGGTCACCTTCTCCACTCCGGGGATCTTGCGCAAGAGGTCGCGCCCCTTGAACCCGATGGCCTGCGCCCTGAGGTGGCAGGGGGCGTGATACGCGACCGAGGGCCCCGGCGTCGACTTGAAATCGGTGTTGAATCTCGGCTCGTTGCGGATCGACCACAGGTACTCGCAGGGGTCCATCACCGCCGCCGCCAGCTTCTCCGCCCGCTGCCGGTCCTCGCCCTCCAACAGGTGCGGCCACTCCTTGCGCATCATCATCGAGCAGGTGGGGTTGATCACCAGCACCTTGGCGCCCTTCTCCACGTAGGGCAGCAGCAGGTCCAGGTCCACCTTGGCCTGCTTGCGCAGGCTCTCGAGGTCGCCGTGCTCCCAGGCCGGCATGCCGCAGCACTTGAGCCCCTTCACGCAGCGCACGTCCACGCCGTTCTTCTTCAAGACCTCGAGCGCGTCCATGCCGATCGAGGGATCGTTCCCCTGCACGAAGCAGGTCTGGAACAGCACCGCCTCGCCTCCCGGCTCCTCCTGGACGTGGCCGCGCTGCTCGGCCCATTTCTCGAAGCTCTTTCCAGCGAAGTCGGGCAGCAGCTTCTTGCGGTGGATGCCCAGCACCTTCTCCATCACCACCCGCTGCGGCGGGAAGCGGTTGAGGGCGTTGGCCACTCCCAGGCTGGCGCGGGCGAGCTTGGCCGAGCCGTCGGGGTTGCCCAGGAACTTCTGCGCCAGGGTGAAGCCGCGCTCCCTGCCGCGCAGCGCCATGTAGCGATGGACCAGCTTGGGGAAGTCGAGCTGGAACTCGTGCTTGTCGCGCGGGGTGTAGGGGCACTGCACCTCGCACAGCTTGCACTGGAAGCAGGCGTCCATCACCCGGTCGGTTTCCTCGCCGGTGAGCGCAGCGGCGTCGCCCTGGTGCGTGTTGTCGATGAGGTCGAACAGCGAAGGGAAGCTGTCGCAGTACTTGAAGCACATGCGGCAGGCGTCGCAGATGGCGAAGGCCCGGGTGAGCTCCTTCTGCAGCGCCGCCCGGTCGAAGTAGCGGGAATCGGCCGGGTCGTAGCAGAGCCCGTCGCTGGGGGCGAAGGAGATGTTCCCGTGGCCCTTCAAGGTCGGCTTGGAGTCGCTCATGGCACCTGTCAATTAAACACGCGGCGGGCGGCCCAGAAAGCGCCGCGGGCGCGCCGGACAAACTGCCCGAAGGCAGCCTCCGGAGCGCCCGCGCGCTCAACATGATGTCGCTATTGGAGCTAGCCGATCGACTTCAGCATCTGCTGGAAGCGGCCGGCGTGCGACTTCTCGGCCTTGGCCAGGGTCTCGAACCAGTCGGCGATCTCGGCGAAGCCCTCCTCGCGCGCGGTCTTGGCCATGCCCGGGTACATGTCCGTGTACTCGTGGGTCTCGCCGGCGATGGCCGCCTTCAGGTTGAGCATGGTGTCGCCCAGCGGCAGGTCGGTCGCCGGGTCGCCGACCTTCTTGATGTAGTCGAGGTGGCCGTGGGCGTGCCCGGTCTCGCCCTCGGCGGTCTCGCGGAAGTTGGAGGCGACCTCGGGGTAGCCCTCCACGTCGGCGATCTTGGCGAAGTAGAGATAGCGGCGGTTGGCCTGCGACTCGCCGGCGAAGGCGGCCTTCAGGTTGTTGAGCGTCTTGCTGCCCTTGAGATTGGCCATGGGGATCTCCTCGGTCCGTGTGCTGGTGAAGGGTCGGTACCTCTTGCGGCCTATTGGATGCGGTCGGGCAAAGCCCGTTGCGCAACCGGCGGGCTAAGCTATGCCTCCCGCCGCCGCGCGCCAGCGCCGCGGCCGCCGCTCGCCGGGCGTGAGCTGAACTTCCGACATTGACCAGCGCCGACACTGCGCCCGCGCCTCTCGCCGGCAGGCCTTGCGCTCCGCTCGCCCGTTTGTATGGGCATCGAGCAACCGGGAGTGAACCCAGGTGTCCGATTCCCGGAAATGTCAGCGATCTGGCCCCCGCAAGCGGGCGTGCTAGAAGTCGAGCGGGGGCCGAATTCGCCGGCCCGGGGCGCCCGGCGCCGGCCCGCGCCGAAAACCCCAGTGATTTCGGGGCGGCCCGCCTCATGCACTGGAGGGGCCGACCGCTTCCAGGAGCCCGCCATGACGCGCTGTCCCGCCTGCAGCTCGCTGATGTTCCGCATGACCGCCGTGGGGGTGGAGGTGGACGGCTGTCCCGGCTGCGGAGGGATCTGGCTCGACAAGGGCGAGCTGCCCAAGCTGAGCGCCGACCCCAATGTGCTCCGGTCGCTGGGCAACGGGATCCGCGCCACACAGCCGGCGGCCGCCCCGCAGCGCACCGACTCCTGCCCTCGCTGCAACCAGCCCCTCAGCCCCTTCGAATTCGGGACCCTGCGCGGCATCCGCCTGGACCGCTGCAAGAGCTGCGAGGGGATCTGGCTCGACGCCGGCGAGGCGCAGTCGATCGCCGAGCGGCTGGGGGCCGCCGCGCAGTCCTTCCCGGCGGCCTCGGCAGCTCCGGCCGCGGCCGCGGCCGGAATCGCGGCGCGCTTCGGGGCTCCGGCCGACGACGCGGGCGCATCGGCGGCCACTGGGCCTCGAACCAGCGGAGCGCGGGCAGGCGCCGCGCCCGCCGACCCGACCTCGACCGCGGGGATGCCAGTGGTGCGCGGGCAGCCGATGTCCGGCTACGCCTCCAGCAGCGGCTTCTTCGGCAGCATCGAGCGCGGGTTCCGGTTCATCCTCGGCGCCTACAAGCTGGCGCTGGAGTCCCCTTCGCTGATGACCCCGCTGATCCTGGGCGGCCTGTTCCAGGCCCTGATCGGCGGCGCCTCGGTGGTCTTCTTCGCGCTCGCCAACAGGCACGGCCACGCCGGGACGCATGTGGTGAGCGGCGGAATCCTGGCGGCGATGGCGATCGCCTTCGTCTTCGCCATCCAGTTCGTCAACATGACCATCCTCGGGATGACGGTGAGCATGGTCGACGCCTACCTCAAAGGCCTGCCCCCGCGGCTCTCCACCGCCTTCCAGGACGTGATGAAGAACCTGGGCGCGGTGCTGGCGATGTCGGCGGTGAGCACCGCGGTCGAGATGCTCACCGCGAAGAACAAGCACGGCCGCCGCGGGTTCCTCGGGGAGATCGTCCATTCGCTGTGGACGGTCATGTCCTTCCTGCTGATGCCGATCATCATGATCGAGGACGTCGGGCTGGGGCGGGCGCTCATCCGCGCGCGGGACATCCACCAGCGCGGCATCCTGCAGGTGGCGGTGGGAGAGGTTGGGCTGCGGGCCATCGCCGGGCTGAGCATGATGCTCGCCATGGGCGTAGTCGGCCTGTTCGCCCTGATGCTGCTGCCGCTAACGCTGGCCAAGGGAATCGGGTTGGCGGTTCTGGCGATCCTGATCGTGGTGCCGCTGCTGGTGCTCAACGCCTTCGCCCGCGGGGCCTACTACACCTGCCTCTACCTCTGGGTGGCGGAGATCGAGCGGGTCGGCGAGGCCCAGGCGATGGTGCCCGGGCCGCTGGCCACCGCGCTGGTCTCTAGCCGCGACTGAACCGCAGCGTGGATTGGCGCCCGCTCGCCCGCGCCGACGAGGTGCCTCGGGCGCGCCGCAGCTCCACGCCCTCGATCGCCAGCAGCTTCTCCTTGGTGCGCAGCCCGCCCGGCGCCGAGAACCCGCCGGGACCGCGGCCGGCGGCCAGCACGCGATGGCAGGGGATCAGCAGCGCGAAGCGGTTGTGGGCCATCGCCTGGCCGACTGCGCGGGACGCCCCCGGCGAGCCCGCCTGCTCGGCCAGTTCGCCGTAGCTCACCGTCTCGCCTGCCGGAATCTTTCTCGCCAGCTCGCACAACTTGCGGTGAAAGGGCGGCAGCCCGCTGAGGTCGAGCGGCAGGTCGCCATAGGTCTGCACCTTTCCCGCCAGGTGCAGAGCCGCGCGCCGCATCGCCTCCCGGACGAAGGCCGGCGGGCGGCGCGTCTCCAGGGCACCGTGGCGCTTCTCCAGCGCCCGGCGGCAGGCCGCTTCGTCGGAGGCGAGCAGCTCGAACCCAGCGATCCCCTGCTCGCTCCAGACGATGCCGCAGTGGCCCATCTCCGTTTCGAAAACCAGTCCGCGAAGCGCCATGCGTAACCTCACTTCCTTCCGTTCTAACAGCTGGCGCGTCCAATGACGGCCGGTGCGCTTGGCGTGAGGAGGAATGCCCGACTATCGTGCCAGCATGCGCACGTTCGACATGGCGGTGACTGCGATTGTGGCATCCCTGTTCGCCTGCTCGCAGGCCACCGTCAAGACCGACAAGGGCGACGGAGGGCCGGCGGGCGCCTTGACCTCGATCGAGGTTCTTCCGGCGGACGCCACGCTGACCGTCGACAACGGCAGCTCGCAGTCCCTGGACTACAGCGTCATCGGCCACTACGCCGACGGCAAGAGCGCCCGGATCGACGACGCTCAGCTCACCCTCGACGACGCGGCGCTCAAGCTGGGCTCGATCTCCGGCGCCCGCTTCACTGCCAACGGGCTCTCGGCCGGCAAGGGCCAACTGACCGCGACTGCCGGTGGCATGTCCGCCTCGACCTCGCTCACGGTCGCGGTCAGCCAGACCCATCTCGGCCCCGGCGTCGCGAGCGATGCCCCAGACAATTTCGCCGGCACGCTGGCCCCCGGAGCCCAGTCGCCGACCATCGCCTACCCTCTCGACGGCGCGCTGATGCCGGCCACCGTCGCCGCCCCCGACGTCCAGTGGCTGGAGGGCGGTGCCGCCGGCGACCTCTACCGGGTGCGGCTCACCGCGGGAAGCGCCAGCGTCCAGGCGATCCTGGTCTCGGACGCGCAGTCCAACTTCAACTGGCAGGTCTCCGACGACGACTGGCGGCTGCTGCTAACCAGCGCCAACGGCCAACCGGTGGTGGTCAACGTCGATCACTGGGATGCCACCAACGGCGCCCAGGCCAGTGCGCCGGTCCAGGTCCGCATCGCCGACGCCAGCGTCGGCGGCGCCATCTACTACTGGGACCTGAGCGACGGAAAGCTGCAGCGGCTGGACGGGAACGGCCGGGCGATGGCCGTCGCCAACCCGCCGGAGAAGCCCGGCTCCAACGGCAACCGCTGCGTCGCCTGCCACACCGTCAGCAAGGACGGCCGCTACCTCTCCGCCGAGCTGTGGGGCGGCAGCGAGCCCAGCGCCGTCTTCGACATGAGCGATACCGCGGTCACCACCGCCAACCCGGCGCCCACCGTGGCCCCGATCGGCAGCTACGTGGCGCTCTTCTCCACCTTCAACCCCGACGCCTCGCGGCTGATGATCAACCCCGGAAATTCGCTGCAACTGGTTGATCCCAAGACCGGGCAGGCCGTCGCGGCGCAGGGAACCCCGCTGCCGGCCTCGGGCGCCGCCCACCCGGCCTGGTCGCCCGACGGGACGCAGGTGGCCTACATCGCCAACACCAACGGCGGCTGGGCGGTGGACTACACCTCCGGCGATCTCCAGGTCATCCCGGTCACCGGCCCCGACACCTTTGGTCCGCCGCAGCAGCTGGTCGCCAACTCGAGCGGCGATCCGGCCTTCAAGACTCCCTCCTGGCCCACCTACAGCCCCGACTCGCAATGGATCGCCTACGGAGCGGGCACCAACAGCCGCGGGCGGACGACGCCTTCGCCGGGCGCTGCTGCGGTCACCTTCCCGGGTTCGCTCTTCCTGGTGTCGCGCAGCGGAGGCACGCCGATCCAGCTGGCGCAGGCCTGCAGCGGGGCGCTCGACTGCTACCTGCCGAATTTCAGCCCCTACGACTCGGGCGGCTACTACTGGCTGGCCTTCTACAGCCTGCGCGACTACGGCAACGCCAAGGCCGGGACCAAGGGCGCGGTTCGGCGGCAGCTATGGGTGACGGCCATCGACAAGTCCAAGCTCGCCGGCGGCGGCGACGCCAGCTCGGTGCCCTACTGGCTTCCCGGCCAGGATGCCAAGACCGACAACATGAGCGCCTACTGGGCAGTGCCGCCGCCGATGCGCTGATTCCGCAGCTCTTGACCTGCCGCGGCGCGACCCGGATACTCCGCGCCGCTTGAAGCCCGCACCTCTCATCGCCATCGAAGGAATCGACGGGACCGGCAAGGGAACCCAGGCGACGCTGCTGATCGAAGCGCTGCGCGCCCGCGGGCTGTCGGTCTCGCTGTTCTCCTTCCCCTGCTACCAGAAGACGCTCGCCGGCTCGCTCATCGCCGCCTACCTCAACGGCGAGATGGGCGAGCCCCGGCAGATCGACGCTCGGCTCACCGCCGTCCTCTTCGCCCTCGACCGATTCGAGCTCAAGGAGTCGATGCTCGAGGCTCTCGAGAAGTCGGACGTGGTGCTGTGCGACCGCTACGTGGGCTCGAACCTGGCCCATCAGGTGGCGCGCACTCCAGTTGCCCGGCGCCCGGCGGTGCGGGCGCTGATCGAGAAGCTCGAGCACCAGATCCTCGGCCTGCCGCGCCCCAACCTGGTGCTGTTCCTGGAGATGCCGGAGTCGCTGGCCCAGCAGCGGGTGCTGCAGAAGGCGGCGCGCAGCTACACCAAGAAGGAACTCGACGCCCACGAGGCGGATGCCGCCCACCTCAGCGCCGCGCTCAAGGAGTACAAGCTGCAGGCCAGGAAGCGCGGCTGGGCGACCATCCCCACCGTCGCCAGGGCCGGGCCGCGCAGCCGCGAAGAGATCCACGCCGACATCTGGGCGCGCGTCAGCGAGCTGCCCGGGCTGGGCGCCAGACTGCGGCGGCCTTCCCGCGTGCGCCGTTAGCGCGCGCTGGGAGAGAAGGCTTCGACCCCGAACTTCTGCAGCTCGGCCTCCCGCCAACCCTCGGGCGGCAGTCCCGCCTTCTGGGCCAGCGCCTCGAGAAAGCCTTCGCGATCGAAGCCGTACCTGGTGGCCACCTGCGGCAGCAGCAGCCCGCGGTGATAGCCCGCGGTGAGCAGCAGCCCGTGCCGCCCGGGCTCGAACTCGTCGATGCTCTCGATCGGCCTGAAGCGGCTCAGCACCGAGATCTCGATCTCCAGCTCGCCCAGGTCGTCGGCTGAGAGAGGGTCGAAGCGGGGATCCATCCGGGCAGCCATCGAGGCGGCCTCGGCGACCGCCTGCCAGAGCTTCGGCGCCTCCAGACGCCCCATGCATCCGCGCAGCCGGCCGCGCTGCTCGAGGGTGACGAAGGCTCCGCCCCGCTGCTCGAGCCGCGGGCTGACCATCAGGTTGGCGCGCGGATCCCGGCGGCAGGCTGCGGCGGCCACGGCGTCCTCGACCAGCTCGCTCAGCGTCAGCTTGTCCGCCTCGGCGAGCGCGGGAACCGCCGGGAAGCGACCGGGATAGAGGATCCCCTCCCTCTCGCAGCCCAGCGCCTCGCAGAGCAGCGCGCGCAGCGGCCCTTCGCGCGGAGAAGCAGGCAGCGCCACGATCAGCGAGTCCTCGTCGAGCACGTTGCGCAGCGTCCTGCCCAGCTGGCGCACCTGCTCCGCCGAGCCGAGGCCGGCGGAAACCGGCACCAGCCTGGCCTCGGGCCACAGCGAAGCGAGCAGCGGCGAAGCCTCCCGGCTCGCAAGCGTCCCGCGGAGCGCATTTTCGAAGCCTTCGTAAGCCATCAGCAGCGCGCAGGCTTCTTCGTCGAGGGGCATGGGCCCCTGCGCCACGGAAGCCGCTTCGCCCGAGCCCTCGGAAACCAGTACCAGCCGGCGCAGCCGTTTCTCGCGCGCGGCGTAGGCCTTGACCCTGTCCCAGCTCGGCCCGTCGAGCGAGCCAGCAGGGACCAGCAGCGCCTGCAGCGGGCCGGGCGGCCCGGCGACGGCGTTGACAGAGCCAAGTTGCGCGAGGGGAAGACTCTCGCCAAAGCGCTCGCGCTCCGCGCTCTCGGGCTCATGTGCGAGCGGCTCTGCTCCCTTTGCCGGGAAGTCGGAGGGCTTCATCCCGCCAGTGTAACAGCGGGCGGGTCACATCCTTGCGGTGCGCCGCGGCGCAAAGCCTCGAGCGCGCGAGGCCGAGAGGCCCGATCGGCCGGGCCCTCACCGCGGAAGCAAAAACTCGCCCCCTACAGCCGGCCGCCGGCCACCCGCACCCGAGCCGCGGAGCGCTTCACCCGGGCGTTCTCCTGGTGCCACATCGGGTCGGTCTGCTCGAGGTTCGCCAGCCGCGACAGCGCGTCGGCCTGGGCCTTCTTGGCGCGGGCCAGGTCGATCTCCTCGGCCACCTCGGCGGTGTCGGCCAGGACGATTACCGTGTCCTCGTTGACCTCGACGAACCCGCCGCCGATGGCGTAGCGCACCGTCTTGCCCTGCTCCTTGAAGGAGAGCTCGCCCGGCTCGACCGCGGTCATGAACGGCGCATGGCGCGGCCGCACCCCGAACAGCCCCCAGGTGCCCGGGGCGATCACCTCGTCGGTGTCGACGGAGGCGACCTTGCGGTCGGGGGTCACGATCTCCAGGTGGATCTTCGACATGGCCGTCCTCGCTCCTGATTCGTGCTACGGCTGCTGCTTGGCCGCCTTCAACGGGTCCGCCGCCTTGCTGGGCTTGAGGCTGCCGTCAAAGCCCAGCCGAAAGCTGCGCCGGTCCAAAGTGCTCAGCTCCACTGCCCTGCCATCCGCCGCCAGCCCGGGAGGCACTCCCGGCTGCCCCATCCCGCCCTCCAGCCAGTAGAAGTGCCGGCTGGTGGTGACGAGGGGCTTCACGTCCTTCACCATCTGCCCCACCGTCCAGCTCGCCACCCGCTTGCCCTGCCGCCACAGCTCTCCGGCCCGCGCCGCCTTGATCCCGCGGGCGCTGTCGGGGAACGGGAAGAGGACCAGCAGCGCTTTGCCGTCGTTGGAGAGGAACCGCAGGTCCTGCTTCTCCGCCAGGCACCTGGCCGCCGTCCAGACCACCGCCCCGTCCTTCTTGGCGGTGAAGCGGCAGCCCTTGCCCTCCGCCACCTGCTCTCCGGTCGCCTTGGCGTCGTCGCTGACCACGCTCCAGGACTTCGCCTCCTGGGCGGAGACCGGCCCCGATCCCAGCACCAGGATCGGGGCGAGCAGCAGGGAGAGCCGCACGGCGCTTGCCCTTAGGCCGAGGCCATCTTCTTGGCGTTCTCCTGCGCCTCTTCGATGGTGCCGACCATGTAGAAGGCCTGCTCCGGCAGGTCGTCGTGCTTGCCCTCGACGATCTCCTTGAAGCCCTTGATGGTGTCGGCCAGCTTGACGTAGCGGCCTTCCTTGCCGGTGAAGACCTGGGCCACGAAGAACGGCTGGCTGAGGAAGCGCTGGATCTTGCGGGCGCGGGCCACCACCAGCTTGTCCTCCTCGGAGAGCTCGTCCATGCCGAGGATGGCGATGATGTCCTGCAGCTCCTTGTAGCGCTGCAGTACGCCCTGCACCTGGCGGGCGACCTTGTAGTGCTCCTCGCCCACGATCTGCGGGTCGAGGATGCGGCTGGTCGAGTCGAGCGGGTCCACCGCCGGGTAGATGCCCAGCTCGGAGATGGCGCGGGAGAGCACCGTGGTGGCGTCGAGGTGGGCGAAGGCGGTCGCCGGGGCCGGGTCGGTCAGGTCGTCGGCGGGGACGTAGATCGCCTGCACCGAGGTGATGGCGCCCTTGGTGGTCGAGGTGATGCGCTCCTGCAGCTCGCCCATCTCGGTGGCCAGGGTCGGCTGGTAGCCGACCGCGGAGGGGATGCGGCCCAGCAGCGCCGAGACCTCGGAGCCGGCCTGGGTGAAGCGGAAGATGTTGTCGATGAAGAGGAGCACGTCCTTGCCCTCCTCGTCGCGGAAGTACTCGGCGCAGGTCAGGGCCGAGAGGGCCACGCGGGCGCGGGCTCCGGGCGGCTCGTTCATCTGCCCGTAGACCAGCACCGTCTGGCTCTTGCCGTCGATGATCTTGCCCATGCCGCGGGCGTCGGTCTTGATGTGGCCCTTGTCGTCCTTCTCCATCGCGATGACGCCCGACTCCTGCATCTCCTTGTACAGGTCGTTGCCCTCGCGGGTGCGCTCGCCGACGCCGGCGAACACCGAGAAGCCGCCGCGCTCGACGGCCACGTTGCGGATCAGCTCCTGGAGGAGCACGGTCTTGCCGACGCCGGCGCCGCCGAACAGGCCGATCTTTCCGCCGCGGGTGTAGGGGGCCAGCAGGTCGATGACCTTGATGCCGGTCTCGAACATCTGCACCCGCACGTCCTGCTCGACGAACTTGGGGTTGGCGCGGTGGATGGGGCGGAACTCCTTGGAGGAGATCGCGCCCTGCTCGTCCACCGGCAGGCCGACCACGTTCATGATCCGGCCGAGGATCTCGCGGCCCACCGGCATCGAGATCGGGCCGCCGGAGCTCTTCACCTGCTGGCCGCGGCGCAGGCCGTCGGTGGAGTCCATGGCGATGGCGCGCACCGAGTTCTCACCGAGGTGCTGGGCCACCTCGAGCACCAGGTTGTCGCTCTTGTCGCTCAGCGAGGGGTTGGAGACCGTCAGCGCGGTGTAGACCTCCGGCAGCGCTCCGGGCTGGAACTCGACGTCCACCACCGGGCCCATCACCTGCGTCACTTGCCCGACAACCATATTGTTGGCCATGTGCTTTCGCTCTCCTGTCCTTTTCTACGCGCCGCAGCCGGATCGAGCCGGGCGGCGTTGAGTCCTCAAGGCTGTCCCGGCGCGGCCGGGGCCGCGTCCTGCGGCACGTCGATGGTCTTGTATCCGGTGAGGTCGGGCTCGGCCTCGACCTGGCTCGGGGGCTTGTTGCTGGCTGCCGGCGGCGCCTCCGGCGCCGGGGCCTGCTGCTCGGCCAGCAAGAGCGGCTTGCAGACGGCAGCGCGGTTCTCGGGGTTGGCGTCCAGCTGGTCCGAGGGAGGCTCGCAGCTGAGGGCGGAGACGGCGGCGGTGCAGTCCTCGACCAGCTTGCGGGTGAAGGGCGCCTTGCCCGACAGCTGGGAACAGCCGTAGGCCAGTGCGTCGCAGTCCAGCTCCTCGGTCTTGAGGCAGCGCTTGAGCAGCGAGCACTGGGCCTTGAAGCGCAGCTGGCAGGCCTCGACCACGCCGATCTCGCCCTTCTTCAGCTCCAGCTTCTCGCCGGCCGGGGCCGCCTCGCCCTTCACCACCTTGGCGCCGCCGCTGGGGTCGATCTCGATCACCTTGCCGGCGCTCTGCACCTCGGCGTCGCCCTCGGCCGCGGCAGGAGCAGCAGCAGCGGCGGCCGGAGCCTTGTCAGCGGGCTTGGCCTTGGGCGGGGCCTTCTGGGCGGCGAGCGCAGGGGCGCCCATCGCCAGAGCGACGAGGAGAATGAGCTTGGCCATCGCCGCTCCTTTCATGAGGTTCTCCGTCCGCGTCAAAATCCGGGAAGACTACTTGAGGGCCTCGGCGCCCGAGACCACTTCCATCAGCTCCTTGGTGATGGCCGCCTGGCGGGTGCGGTTGTAGAGCAGGGTCAGGTTGCCGATCATCTCGCTGGCGTTCTTGGTGGCGTTGTCCATCGAGCTCATGCGCGCGGCCTGCTCGGCGGCGACCGACTCGAGCAGCCCCTGCCAGACCTTGTTGGCCAGGAAGCGCGGCAGCAGCGCCTTGAGCACGCCGTCCTGGTCGGGCTCGAAGAGGTACTCGGTGGCGGCGGCCGTCGCCCCCTGGCCCGCGGCGTTGGGGGCGATGGGCAGCAGCTCGGCGAGGGTGACCCGCTGGCTGACCGCGCTGACAAACTCGTTGTAGACCAGGAACACGCCGTCGACCTCGCCGGAGAGGAAGAGGTCGGTCAGCTCCAGAGCGATCTGCTCGGCCCTGTCGAAGGAGAGCTTGTTGAGCAGCCCGGGGTGATCCTTGCGGATGTTGGCGCCCTGGCGGCGCAGGGCGTCGTGGCCCTTGCGGCCGATGGTGCGCATGGTGACCTTCTCGAACTTGCCGTTGTTCTCGAGAAGGAAGCGCTGCACCCGGCGGACCACGTTGGCGTTGAAGCCGCCGCACAGGCCGCGGTCGCTGGTCATCACCACCAGCTCGATCTTCTTGAGCTCGCGGCGCTGCAGCAGCGGGTGGGCGGCCAGGTTGACCTTGCCGCCGACGCCGTCGAGCACCCGCTGCATCGCCTTGGCGTAGGGGCGGGCCGACAGCACCGCCTCCTGGGCGCGGCGCAGCCGGGCCGCGGCCACCATCTTCATGGCCTTGGTGATCTGCTGGGTGCTCTTCACCGACTTGATGCGGTTGCGCAGAGATTTGAGCGAAGGCATGCGCGCGGTTTCCTAAAGGACTGACTGGGCCCGACGTTCCCCTCTCCGGAGCAGCAGCGACGGAAAGGGGGACAGGGGGTGGGATGCGAGAAGCTGCGCCGAGGCCTAGGCCGCGGTGAAGACGTCGCGGTACTCCTTGAGCGCCTTGTTGAGCCCGGCCTTGATCTCGTTGGTGAGCTCCTTCTTCTCGCGGATGTCGGTGAGCACCTGGCCGTGGCGGCCGGCGAGGTACTCGATGAACCCGCTGAGGAACTCGACGACCTTGGGCACCGGCACGTCGCGGATCCAGTTCTTGCCGGTCTCGTCCTTGGAGGTGGCGGCGTAGAGCTGGGCGATCTGCTTCTCGACCGGCATCGGGACGTACTGGCCCTGCTTGAGCACCTCCATCAGGCGCTCGCCGCGGGCCAGGGTCTCCTGGGTCATCTTGTCGAGGTCGGAGCCGAACTGGGCGAAGGCCGCCAGCTCGCGGTACTGGGCCAGCTCGCCCTTCATCGACCCGGCGACCTGCTTCATGGCCTTGATCTGGGCCGCCGAGCCGACGCGGCTGACCGAGATGCCGACCGAGATCGCCGGCCGCACGCCCGAGTAGAACAGGTCGGACTCGAGGAAGATCTGGCCGTCGGTGATCGAGATGACGTTGGTGGGGATGTAGGCCGACACGTCGCCGGCCTGGGTCTCGATGATCGGCAGCGCGGTCAGCGAGCCGGCGCCCTCGGCATCGCTCATCTTGGCGGCGCGCTCCAGCAGGCGGCTGTGGAGATAGAACACGTCGCCGGGGTACGCCTCGCGTCCGGGCGGGCGGCGCAGCAGCAGCGACAGCTGGCGGTAGGCGACGGCCTGCTTCGACAGGTCGTCGTACACGATCAGCGCGTGCATCTTGTTGTCGCGGAAGTACTCGGCCATGGTGCAGCCGGAGTAGGGAGCCAGGAACTGCAGCGGCGCCGACTCCGAGGCGCTGGCCACCACCACCGTGGTGTACTCCATCGCCCCGTGCTTGGTGAGCTTGTCCACCACCTGGGCCACGGTGGACTGCTTCTGGCCGACCGCCACGTAGAAGCAGTAAACGTCCTGGCCCTTCTGGTTGATGATGGTGTCGATGGCGATGGCGGTCTTGCCGGTCTGGCGGTCGCCGATGATCAGCTCGCGCTGGCCGCGGCCAATGGGGATCATCGAGTCGATGGCCTTGAGGCCGGTCTGCAGCGGCTGGTGCACGCTCTTGCGCTTGATGATGCCCGGGGCCTTGATCTCGATCTTGCGGGTCTCGGCGGCGGCGATCGGGCCCTTGCCGTCGATCGGCTCCCCCAGCGCGTTGACCACCCGGCCCAGCACGCCCTTGCCGACCGGCACCTCGGCGATGCGACCGGTGCGCTTGACGCTGTCGCCCTCGCGCAGGTGCTCGTAGTGGCCCATGATCGCGGCGCCGACGTTGTCCTCTTCCAGGTTGAGGACCAGGCCCATGACCCCGCCGGCGAACTCGAGCAGCTCGCCGGACATCGCCCCGGAGAGACCGTGGATGCGCGCGATGCCGTCGCCCACCGAGAGGATGGTGCCGGTCTCGCTCACGTCGATCTTCTTGCCGTAGTTCTTGATCTGCTCCTTGAGGATTCGAGAGATCTCGTCGGCGCGGATTTCCATGTGCTCTCCTGAGAATCGCCGGCGTCAGCTTCGCCCGCCGGATCAGCCTTGTTGAATGCGTGGGCCGCCGCGCGGCCCGGTCTCGAAAAATTCGTTAGGCCTTGAGCTCGCGCTTGAGGTCTTCCAGCTGGCTCCTGACGCTGCCGTCGAAGACGGTGCTGCCGACGTGGGCCACCACCCCGCCCAGGATCTTCGGGTCGACGGCGCAGTCGATCACCACCTGGCGGCTGGTGGCCTTGGACAGCCCGGCGGCGATGTTCTTGGCGGCCTCGTCGCCCAGCTCCACCGCGCTCACCACCCTGGCGCGCAGCCGCCCGGCCTTCTGGTCGGCCATGTCGCGGTAGTTGGACTCGACGCTCAGCAGGCTGCCGAGCCGGTTGCGCTCGGCCAGCAGCCGCAGGAAGTTGCCGACCAGCGGGCTGAGCTTGAGGGCGGGAGCGAGCGCGTCCACCAGCTTGAGCTTGTCCTCGCGGGTGGAGGAGGGGTCGGTCAGGCCCGGCAGCAGCTCGGGGTCGGTGGTCAGCGCCACTCGGACCGCGGCCAGCTCCCGGCCGACTTCCTCGAACCGGTTTTCCTCGACCGCCAGCTCGAAGATCGCCCGAGCGTAGCGGCGCGCAATGCTGGAGATGTTCACCGCTGCTCCTTGCGCGGCGCCGCCCGAGCGAGGCCCGAATGGGCCGACGGGGCGACTGCCGGTGTTGGAAAAGGGCGTATAGCTACTGGACCTGTTGGCTTGCTGTCAATTGGAATCTCCCCTCTCAGCGGAAGCAAAAGGCGCCGGGTTTTTCGGCACTTGGCGCACCCGCGCCCTCCGGCCGCCCACCGCTGGCAGCCGCTCCCCCTGCGGCGGGGCGAGAGCCCTCGAAATCCTGAGGAATCACCCCCGCAAAGCCGCGATTTCCCGCCGCCGCCGGCCGGCAAACGGGCGAAATCGGGAGGTTCGGCGGCCGATCCCGGCCGGCACATGCCCTGCATCGGGCCGGCCGCCATGAGCCTTCGCACCCCTCTCAGCTGCTGCCTGATCTCGACCCTGGCCCTGGCCTGCTCCCAGTCCCTGCTTCAAGGAGCCAGCGGCAAGCTCGAGGTCGATACGGCGAGTCTGGACTTCGGCATCAGCTACCTTGGCTACCCGACCACCCGGACCTTGACGTTGCGCAACCTCGGGCCGGCGGCGCTGGAGTGCCAGTTCGAGCCGCCGGCGCCCTTCGCCGCGCCGTCGCCGACCTTCACGGTGCCCGGGGCCGGTGACGCCGGTCTGACGATGACCTTCGATCCGAAGCAGGTCGGCGAGGCGCGGGCCAAGGTCGCGCTGCGCTGCGACTCGGAGGAGATCGAGATCGAGCTCTCGGGCATCGCCGCCGAGCCGGCGAAGTGCGACCCGAGCTCGGAGTGCCTCGAGATCCGTTTCGACCCGGCGAGCGGGACCTGCCTCAGACATGACAAGCCCGACGGCCTCGCCTGCCCGCTGGCCAACCAGTGCCTGGTGGACGGAACCTGCCGCGCCGGAGAGTGCGTCGGGACCTCGCGCGACTGCGACGACCGAAACGCCTGCACCCGCGACGCCTGCGACCCGACCGCCGGCTGCCTGCACCTCGACATCAGCGCCGACTGCCCGGCTCCCGCCGAGCCATGCAGAGTCGCCGCCTGCGATCCCAAGTCCGGCTGCGGCACCGCCTGGGCCGACGACGGCACGCCCTGCGGCGCGGTCGACTGCAAGACCGCCGACGTCTGCCTGCTCGGCAGCTGCCAGACCGTCCCGGTGCCCGAGGGAGCACTGTGCGCTCCGGCGACGCCCTGCACCGGCGAGGGCCACTGCCGCAACCAGGTTTGCGACGTGCCGGCCCCGCAGCCGCTGCAGCCGCTGTGGAGCTACCGGGCGACGCCTCCACCTCCGCCGCCGTGGGGCGGCATGTCGAACTCGACCGCCTCCCTCTCTTTCACCGGCGCGGTGGACGATCGCGGCCACCTCTATTTCATCGAGACCAACGATCTCGGGTTCCTCGACTGCTGCATGGACAGGGCGCCCATCGGCTGCTTCACCGAGGAGCTGGTGTCGCTGACGCGCGACGGGTTCCTGCGCTACCGGTCGGTCTTGCCCGCTACCGGCTGCGATATCGGGACGGCCTCGCCCGATCGGATCGCGCTCGATACGCCGTCCGATCGGCTCTTCGTGACGAGCCCGGGCGGAATGGTGACGGCCTTCCGCATGTCGGACGGCGGGCTGCTCTGGACCCGGAACCTGCTCACGAGCACGACTCGCGTGGCGTCCTGCGCGTCCACGGAGACGCTGCCTTCGACCGTCCTGCCGAGCGGGGATGTGGCCGCCACCCTCCGGTTCAACTCGACCTGCAGCGCCCCGAGCAACGGGTACGTCCTGGTGCTCAAGGGCGCCGACGGAAGCCTGGCCTGGGAGATCGATTCCGGCGATTGGATCGACTCGCCGATAGCGGGCCAGGACGGCAGCCTCTATCTGGCGACCCTCCCGTGGCTTGGTGGCGCGGGGTCGAGGTTCGTGCCCGTCGGTCCCAGGATCGCCTCCTACGGTCCGGGAGGCAGCCAGCGCTGGATCTCACCCGACACCGGCCAGCCGCTGGCGCTCTCGAACGGCTCGCTGGTGGCGGCCTACCCGACCCGCGCCCTCGACGCGGTTTCGGGCGCCACCATCACCTCGTTCGCCCTTCCGCTCACTCCCGCGCGCGCGCCGCTGCTGACCCGCAGCGCGCTCATCGACTGGGATGATGTAGCTGGGATGCCCTTCGGCGGGACGCACGTGCGCGCCCAGCGGACCTCCGACGGCGGGCTCCAATGGACCCTGCAACTGCTCGGCGCCCCCTACCCGAACGACGAAGCGCTGCTCACTTCGCGCTCGACCGCGCTGCTGCTCACCCGGGCGATGCTGAGCCGCGGCCCCCAGCCCCTGCTCCACGAGGTCGCGCTGGCGGGCAAGGAGCTCTATCGGTGCGACCTCCCCGGAGAACCGGGGCCGCGGTTCGCCGTGCGCTCCGAGCGCCTCTACCTGGAGATCGACGGCGCGATCCAGGTCTTCGCCGCTCCCGGGCTGGACTTCGGCGGATCGGGATGGGGCGCGGCCGGAGGAAACCTCTTGCGGAACCGGCGCGGGCGCTGAGCGCGAGCCGCTTGCTCCTCGAAGACGGTGTCGGTCGAGGAGAACGGCGCGCAGGAACTCACCTGTGCGCTCGATGATCATGCTGCCACAGCATTGCGTTGTCGGACGGTCTCGACTGGCTGCCGCCGGCCTGATGCGCCCTCGATAGCCCGCCTCCCTAACGATCCGCCGCCCGCTCCCCGGCCGGAGAGACACAGGGCGACACGCGGAGCGTGAAGCGGCCAGACGTAGCCGCACTGCGTCGAGACAGAGAGGAGGCGCCGCCGGAGCGGCGGGAGCTTACCGTCATCCACGAGCATTGGCCTCGCGGGCGAGAAAGCCGCTCTCCGAGCAGCCGTCGGTGCGCTTGCTCGAGAACGCCCGGGGAAGAATGGCATCTAATCGGCCCACGCGGAGCTGCGATGACCCTCCAGTACTCTCCGAAGACCGCCCCCGCCGACCTGCTGCCCGAGGCCTCCGCGGAGGGAGTGGCCAGCTCGCCTCTGTGGATGGTCACCGAAGAGCCGGTGCTCCACTGGTTCATGGGCTACCTGGCCGACACCCGGGCGCGGATGATGGCCGATCCCCAGGGGCCACATCGGCTGGTCTTCTCGCGCAGCGCCCTCGAGGAGGTCCGCCAGGCGTTCGAGCGGATGATCCGCCACGGCGAACGGGGCTTGCACCGGCTCTCCTCGCTGCTGTGCCAGAGCTTCTTCGAGCGCCGCTACGAGTTGGAGAGCGTGGTGGTGGCCGAGGTGGAGTCGACCCACGAGCGGCTGGTGCTCTCGCAGGTCATCGCCCCCGCCGACCTGGATCAACTCACCGACCTCGACCTGGGCAACCGCCAGGTCAGCAAGCTGCGCTGGTCGGACGGCCAGACGTTCCGCAAGGCGCGGCTGGTGGCCAACTTCCTGGAGTACCAGCCCTTCTCGACCCGCCCTCACGGCATCGTCAAGGTGACCAGCCGGATCAAGGCCGAAGAGGAGATCTGGAACAAGGTGGTCGACGAGCTGTTCGACCTCGACGCGCTGGTGCGCCGCGACAAGCAGCTGCGACGGCTATCGAGGTACGTCAAGGACGTCTTCGGCCTCAAGATCGTGGTCGACACCCGCAAGCAGGTTGGGGCGCTGCAGCGGCAGCTGCTGGAGCTGGAGCTCGAAAGCGAGCTGCTGGAGTCGAACGAGGTCCCCGACACGCCCGACGCACGCCGGCTGGAAGTGGTCGAGGTGAAGAACTACCTGGCCCAGGCGGAGAAGAAGAGCGGCTGGTCGGCGATCAAGTCGGTGGTGCGCTGGCGCGGGCAGCTGTTCGAGATCCAGGTTCAGGCGCTGAGCAACTACCTGCGCGAGCGCGAGCGGCTGACCCGCGAGAGCCACGCCGGCTTCAAGGCCCGCCGCGAGGGGCTGCGCGACCAGATCGCCCAGGGGACTCCGCTGTTCGGCTTCTACCGCGATCTGCTGCGGTGGCTCTTCGGCTCGCGCGAGGCGCCGCCGCAGCTGGACGGGGTAATCATCGAGACGCGGCCGTAGGGCTCAGGTCGGCCGCCCGCGCCGCTCGAACCCCGGCAGCGTCAGCTGCCCTCGCGGCGCTGCCGCCGGGCGCTTGGAGGTCGGTGAAGGCATGGCAGGCGCCGGGGCCCCCGGCCGCGCCGGCCCCATCACCGTCATCCCGCCGTACTGGTGCGACTGGGCGCGCTCGCGCTCGACGAATTCATCGAAAGAAGGGCCGGACGCCGCCGACTCCAGCCGCCTCGCCTGCTGGTCGAGCCTGGCGATGGCCGCCAGCTTGTCGTCGCTGCCCAGCCTGGCCTGATCGACCGCCTGTCGCAGCACGCGGATGGTCTGATCGTAGACCTGGAGCGGGACCGGGAAGGGATGGCCGTCCTTGCCGCCGTGGGCCAGCGAGTAGCGCGCCGGATCGGAGAAGCGGCAGGGGGCGCCGTGGATGACCTCCGCCACCTGGGCCAGCGAGGCCACCGTCCGCGCCCCGACGCCCGGAGTCAGCAGCAGTTCCTCGAAGTCCTTGGGCCCCGCCTCGGCGGCCGCGGCCAGGGTGCCGTGGAGCCGGCGGAGCACGACGTCTTTGGACGTCACCTCGTGGTGCTCGGGCAGCTGCAGGTGCGGCAGCAGCGCCGGCTGCTGCTGAACCTCGGGCCGCAGCCGCGCCAGCGTCGCCAGCACCAGCGACGGCCCCTGCGCCACCAGCTCCACCTGCCGCTCGCGGGAGAGCCTGGCCCGGTGATCGGTGAGGTTGACGATCTCTCCCTGAGAGCGCCCCTCGATGGCGGCGTGCGGCTCGTCGACGAACGAGGCGAGCCCCTCGGAGAGCCAGTGGTAGCGCCGCGCCTGCCGGCGCTCGCCGTTCATGCCCTGCTGCACCACCGTCCAGCTGCCGTCGTCGGCGACCACGAAGGAGTGCAGGTAGAGCGAGAAGCCGTCCTGGACCGCGGCGCTGTCCACCTTGGCCACCAGCCGGCTGGCGCGCGCCAGCGCCGCGCCGTCGAAGCCCAGCCGCTCTCCCAGCGCCGCCAGCTCGCCGGGGGTCTTGCGCGAGTGGCGCCCGCGGCCGCCGCAGACGTGGACGCCGAGCTCCCATTCCACCGGCGCCAGCCCTCGCTTGAGCGCGCCAAGCACGCTGGTGGTGATCCCCGAGGAGTGCCAATCCATGCCCATCACCGCCCCGAACGACTGGAACCAGAAGGGACGGGCCAGCCGCCGCAGCAGCTCTTGCCGTCCGTACTCGTGGACGATGGCCTCGGCGATCACTCGCCCGAGCCTGGCCATCCGGCTGGCCAGCCACTCGGGGACATGCCCGCCGTGCAGGGGGAGGTCCGCACTGCCGCTTCGACGTACCATACAAATGTTCAGGTTAGTCAAATGAGCGCGGTCCGGCAACTCGGGCCGGCGAGAGGTCGCGCGGGTCGCGGCAGCGTCGGCCGGTGCTGCCGCGAAACACAGCAGAGGAGGGCCACGCATTCCCGCAGCCGGGCGCCGCTCGAATCCCTTGCGCGGATTGCCGGCGGGCGGTTTATGGTCCCGCGTCAATCCGCGAGGAACGAATGGACCCCAAGCTCATCGACGCCGCCTTCAACGACCGCGCCCAGCTCAAGGACCCCAAAGTCCGCCAGGCGGTCTTCGACGCCATCGCCGCGCTCGACGCCGGGGAGATCCGGGTGGCCGAGAAGATCGGCGGCGCCTGGCAGACCAACGCCTGGGTCAAGGAGGCGATCCTCCTCTACTTCTCGCTCGCCGAGCTCAAGCCGACCGAGGCCGGGCCGCTGGCCTTCCACGACAAGCTGCCCATCAAGCGCAACCTCGACGAGGCCGGAGTGCGGGTGGTGCCCCCGGGGACGGTGCGCTACGGCGCCTTCCTCGAGCGCGGGGCGATCGTCATGCCCGGCTACGTCAACATCGGCGCCCGGGTCGGCAGCGGCACCATGGTCGACACCTGGGCCACCGTCGGCAGCTGCGCGCAGGTCGGCCGCAACGTCCACCTCTCGGGCGGCGTCGGGCTGGGCGGAGTGCTCGAGCCGCCCGGGGCCACTCCGGTGATCATCGAAGACGGCTGCTTCATCGGCAGCCGGTGCATCGTGGTCGAGGGCGCCATCGTCGAGGAGGAGGCGGTGCTGGGCGCCAACGTGGTGATCACCGCTTCGACGCAGATCATCGACGTCACCGGCGAAAAGGAAGTGGTCTACAAGGGCCGGGTGCCGGCGCGCTCGGTGGTCATCCCCGGCACGCGGGTCAAGAAGTTCCCCGCCGGCGAGTACGGCATCCCCTGCGCGCTGATCATCGGCCGGCGCAGCGCCTCGACCGACAAGAAGACCAGCCTCAACCAGGCGCTGCGCGACTTCGCGGTTCCGGTTTGACCGGGCTCAGGCCGCTCGGCGATCGAGCAGCCCACGCAGAGTCTCCAGCAGCAGCTGCGGCTGGAAGGGCTTGCGCAGCACGTTCTCTCGGGCGGTGATTCCGCCGCGGCGCAGCTCGTCGTCGGGGTGCCCGGAGATGAAGAGGGTCGGCAGCGCCGGCAGCTCGCGGTGGGCATCCTCGGCCAGCTTGGGGCCGCTGTCGCGGCCGAGCATCACGTCGGAGATCAGCGCCGCCAGGTTGCCTCGGTTCTCGCGCAGCAGCTCCAGCGCCTCGGCCGCCTCCGAAGCCACCAGTACCCGATAGCCGCCGGCGGCCAGCATCCGCTCCACCAGCCGCAGCACCGACGGGTCGTCCTCGACCAGGAGCACCGTCTCCGCGCCCCGGGCGGAATGAGCCTTCTCCGGGCCGCCGGCCCTGGGCGCCTCTCCGCGCGCCTCGGGCAGGTAGACGCAAAACAGCGAACCCTGCCCCAACATCGAGTGGACCTCGATGGCCCCGCCCCACTGCTGCACGATGCCGTAGACCGTCGCCAGCCCCAGCCCTGTCCCCTGCCCCGCCGGCTTGGTGGTGAAGAAGGGCTCGAAGATCTTCTCCAGGATCTCCGGCGGGATCCCGACGCCGGTGTCCTCGACGGTCAGGGTCAGGTAGGGCCCCGGCGACAGCACCAGCCCGGCGAAGGCGCGGGCCTCGGCCAGGTTCTCGCGGCCGGTGCGCACCGAGAGCCTGCCGCCCTTGGGCATGGCGTCGCGGGCGTTGATCACCAGGTTGAGCAGCACCTGCTCCAGCTGCCCCCAGTCGCCCAGCAGCACTCCGCCGCGGGTGCCGGGCTCGACCTGCATCTCGATCTGCCCGCCCCCCAGGCTGCGGCGCAGCATGCTGTCCATGTCCTCGACCACCGCGTCGAGATCGAGCGGCCGCCGCTCGGGCCGCTCGCGGCGGCTGAAGGCCAGCAGCTGGCGGGTGAGCGCGGCGCCGCGGCGCGCCACCTTCTCCACCTCCGCCAGATCCTCCTGCCCCTGGTGATCGGGCGGCAGGTCCTCGCGCAGCAGCCGGGCCGCGCCCATCACCACCTGCAGCAGGTTGTTGAAGTCGTGCGCCACCCCACCGGCGAGCCGGCCCAGCGCGTCCATCTTCTGCACGTGGCGCAGCTGGCGCTCCAATTCGTGCTGCTCGGTCAGATCCCGCAGCGACAGGACGAACACCAGCTTCCCGTCCTGCTGCACCGGCGCGGCGGAGAGGTGGTAGTAGCGGATCGAGCCGTCCCGTTGCCTGAGGACGGCCGGCCCGGCCCATCTCTCTCCGCGGGCGACCACCTCCTCGAGCCTGGCTCTCGACTCCTCTTCCAGCCCCAGCTCCACCTCCCACGCCTGCTGGCCCACCAACTGCGCCCGGGTCGTCGCCAGCATCTCTTCCGAACGAGCATTGGCATAGCTGATCCGCCCGTCATGGTCGGCGATGAGCAGCGCCTCGGCCGACTGCTCCATCGCCGCCGCGAGCAGCGTCCGTGCGTCCTGCTCCTTGCGGCGCTCGAGCGCCCCGGCCAGCAGCGCCGAAGCCGACTCGAGCAGCGCCGTCTGGCCGTCGCTGGCCTGGCGCGAGGGCTGCGCCCACAGCATCAACAGACCGCCGAGCCCGCCTTGGACGCGGATGGGCATCCGGTAGACCCCGTGGGGGCACAGCTGCTCCAGGCTCGCCGCATCGAGCCGGCAGCCGGGCTGCCCGCACAGGCACTGGTCGCGCTCGATGACGGCGTGCTCGGTGGCGAAGCTGGTGTCCAGTCCAAGCGACGCGCGCAGCTCGAGGCCCGCGCCTCGGGCCGGCGGGGCCAGGTAGATGGCGCCCTGGGGCAGCGAATCGAGCCAGGGCACCGAGGCGAGCAGGCACAGGACGTGGGAGAGCATCGTCCCCAGGTCCTTGTAGTCGATGGTCGCCTGGAGAATCTCGGCTACCACCACCTGGCTCCACCGCTGCTGCTCAATCTCCTGCTCGGCGCGCTTGCGGTCGGTGACGTCCTCGACGAGATGAATCATCAGGGGTTTGCCCGCCGGGCTGAGCAGGCCGGTGTGGCGAACCCGCATCAGGAGCGAGCGGCCGTTTCGGATGGCCACCCGCTCGGTGCTCCCGCCGACGTTGTGCAACAGCCCGCAACCCTCCTGCCGCCAGGCCGGCCCGTGAATCAGCGAGCAGCATTTCGCGCCAGCCGCCTCCTTGTACGAACAGCCGAGGTGCTTCTCCACAGCCTGGTTGGCGAAGAGGACCGTCCCGCTCTCGTCCACCAGCAGAGCGCCCAGAGGGAGCGCCTGCAGCAGGGAGCCAAGCGCTTCGAGCGAGGCGCCGCCTGGAAGGCTCCCAGCGAAAAGCTCGGATTGCATCGTCCCTTTCGGCATGATCGCTTCCCTCCGGGGCGGCGCCAGTTGCAACGAGCGCGCCTCGGCCTCCTTCAACCGCCAAAGCATCGGAAATCGAGCACATGCGGCGGATCGCCCGGCAGGCAGCTTGCCCAGCGACCGGGTGTAGGCCGACCCCGAGTGCCGATTGTGGTCACTTCGACCCCTCCGCCGACGCTGGAACATTCCACTCGGACCCCCAACAGGGGGAGGAAAGGAAGGGCGACTGGCCATCGACCGGAACGGCGTGCGGAAATTGGCGCGTTGTCGCGCGCGGGCGAGCTTGCTAAGTGGTCTGGCCATGTCCGAGCTGAGAGACCGCCTGGCGGAGCTGACCCTGAAGCTGTGCCGCATCCCGTCGGTGACCGGCAACGAGCGGGAGATCGGCGACTTCCTGGAGCCCTGGTTCCGGCAGCGCTTTGGCGCCACGGTGCGGCGCTTCTCGCACACCCTGGTGGCCGGGGACCCGGGCGATCCGCGCCCGACGGTGGCGCTGGTCGGCCACACCGACACCGTGCCCGGTCGGCCCGGGGATCCGCCGGCGCGGCTCGAGGGAGGCAAGGTCATCGGGCTGGGCGCCTCGGACATGAAGAGCGGCCTGGCGGTGGCCATGGCCCTGGTCGAGGACCTGGATCTGTCGAAGCTGCCCTACAACCTGCTGCTGGTCTTCTACGAGCGCGAGGAGGGCCCCTACGACCAGAACGGCCTGGGGCCGGTGCTGGCGGCGATGCCCGAGCTGGCCAAGGTGAAGCTGGCCCTGGCGCTGGAGTCGAGCGACAACGAGCTGCAGGTCGGCTGCATGGGCTCGATGCACGCGCGGGTGATCTTCCAGGGGAAGAGGGCGCACAGCGCGCGGCCCTGGCAGGGCGACAACGCCATCCACCGCGCGGCGCCGCTGCTGACCGAGCTGGCAGCGCGGGGCCGCGGGCGGGTCGAGGTGGACGGCTTCGAGTTCTTCGAGGTGGTGTCGGCCACGCTGGCCAGCGGCGGCAGCGCCCGCAACGTGGTCCCCGACTCGTTCGAGCTCAACCTCAACTACCGCTTCGCCCCTGGCAAGTCGCTCGCCCAGGCCGAGGCCGAGCTGCGGCAACTGGTCGGCGGCCGGGCGCAGGTGGAGATCGTCGATCGCTCGCCGGCGGGCCGGGTCTGCTCGAGCAACCCGCTGTTCCAGCGCTTCGTCGCGCTGACCGGCGCCAAAGCGACGAGCAAGCAGGCCTGGACCGACGTCGGGAGGCTGAGCCAGCACGGCATCGACGCGGTCAACTTCGGCCCCGGGCTGACCAGCCAGGCGCACCAGGCGGGCGAGTTCGTGCCCGCCGAAGAGATCGAGCGCAGCTACCGCATGCTGCGCGCCTTCCTCGAAGACCGGGCCTGAGCGGATGGACGGCGCTCGGGCGGCGCCCTCTTTTGGCGCTGGCGACCGGACTCCGTCCACCACTCGCTTCTGTCGCCAACACCACAAGTCGCTTCCCTCGGTCGCCGGAATCTCCTAGACCTGAGCCCCTTCGGCGCCGCATCTCGCGGCACCACGCGGGGGTGGTCATGTCGGTTCTCGAAGGGGTTGGGCTCAATTTCGACGAGACGATGTCTGGGACGCTGTCACGGCCAGGAGAAGCCCCGGGGCCGATCCGGCTGGACATGCACATCGAGATCGAGGACCTGCACCGGTTCTTGTTGGTGGGCGAGCACCGGGCCAAGGTCGCCGGGACCCTGACCTGGGCGCCGCTGGGCGGGGCGCTGCCGATCCGCGACGGCGCCTTCTGCCTGTTCCGCCCGGACCCCGACTCGCCGGACTACCACCTGGTCTACGACCTGACGCTGACCGGCAAGGACGGACAGCGCTACAGCCTGCACGGCGAGAAGACCACCCGCGACGACCCGGGCTTCGACCTGCTGCACGACATGACGGTGATGCAGGCCAGCATCTACCAGGGCGACCCGGGCACCGGCACCGCCGTCGCCTCCGGGGAGATCCGCTTCGACCTGGCCGACCTCCCGGCCTTCGCCGCCTCGTTCAAGGTGGTCAATGCCAAGAGCTTCTGGACCGAGGTCGCGGCCAAGGCGGCCTTCCTCTCCTTCGCCCTGGGCACGCTGAGCGAGGAGTACCTCAAGGACCTCAGCCCGACCTACGACACCGGCTACGAGAACGTGGTCCTCAACGGCAGCCTGCGCTCGAGCGGCGGGCAGGTGCGCCCGTTCTTCATGGTCACCGGCGTCCACGACCGCGGCTTCCCCTGGGGCGACGGCGAGCTGTTCTGGGACGTGCTGCTGGTGATCGGCGACGGCGCCGGCGGCTGGCTGCGCTTCGCCATCACCGACCGCATCCTCGAGGGGCTGGAGATCGACGTCGCCCAGGGCTACGCCCGCTACCACGGGCCGGTCTTCGCCCTCTCGCAGTCAGACGCCTCCTTCAGCCAGATGCGCCAGGGCGCTCCGCAGCTGTTGAAGAAGCAGATGCGCTTCGAGCTCACCTTCCAGGCCAAGGAATGCGACCAGGTCGGCTTCCCGTTCCGCGAGCTGTCGGCGCATCTGCCCTCCTGGACCACCCGGCTCGCCGACGCGGTCCACGAGGTGCTGCCCTCGGCACATCCGCTGGGCATCTGGATCACCCCGCACGCCATCCTCGGCGCCGGCGGGACGCTGCAGATCGACGGCGAGCAGTGGGCGGTGCAACCCGATACCCGCGGCGAGGCCGAGCGCTCGAACTGGAAGAACGTGCGCGAGCCGACGCTGCTCTACCACTACCTGTGCGCCCTCGACCCGGCCAGCGGGCGCAGCCAGGTGCAGATCGACGCCCGCACCCTGCGCAACGAGCGGCTGGACGTGCTCAAGGACCAGTTCGACCACCTGGTGGGAGCGCTGGTGGCGCGGGTGTCGAGCGCCGACGTGGAGATCGGCCCCGAGGGCCGCAAGGTGCGCCCGCTGCCGGTCACCGGCGGCGAGGCCAGCGACGTCGCGCGGCTCACCGTCGTCTCACCCCCGGTGCTGCAGATCTCCAACGACCAGTACCCGACCGCGATTTTCGAGCGAAACCTGGTCCAGGTCGCCGATGGGACCGGCACGGTGCGGCTGGCGCTGGAGGAGAAGATGCGGCTGCTGCGGGTCGAGCCGGCCAACTCGACCGCCACCTGCAAGGTGGCCGCGGTGCGCGGCGACGACAAGTTCGCGGCGCTGGATCAGGTGCTGCAGAAGTCGGACTTCGGCACCGTCCTCAACCGGGCCCTCGAAGCCAGCGGCAAGAAGCGCGAGGACTTCCAGATCGCCATCAAGCCGAACTTCATGTTCTCGTACTCGAAGCACGACCGCTCGACCTTCACCGATCCCGAGCTGGTCGATCACCTGGCGCGGCGGCTGCGGGCCCAGGGCTTCACCAAGATCAAGCTGGTCGAGGCGCAGAGCAGCTACGGCGAGTACTTCGACAAGCGCTCGGTGAAGGAGATGGCCGAGTACCTGGGCTACACCGGCCAGGACGCGCAGGGGCCGCTGTACGAGGTGGTGGACCTGACCCTCGACGAGCACGAACACCGCGAGCTGGGGCCGAAGCTGGGCAAGCACCCGGTGCCGCTGACCTGGCGCGACGCCGACTTCCGCATCTCGTTCGCCAAGAACAAGACGCACGCCTACGCCTTCTACACTCTGACGCTCAAGAACATCTACGGCGCGCTGCCGCTGGGGGCCAAGTTCAAGGAGTACCACTGCAAGCGCGGGATCTACGAGACCACCATGGAGTACCTGGCGGCCTTCCCGGTGCACTTCGGGCTGATCGACGCCTGGCTGAGCGCCGACGGCCCGTTCGGCGTCTTCGCCGACCCCGGTCCCAACCACACCCGCACCATCCTCGGCGGCGAGAGCCTGGTGGCGGTGGACTGGGTGGGCGCCACCAAGATGGGAATCGATCCCATGGTCAGCGAGTACATGCGCCGCGCGGTGGAGCGCTTCGGCAAGCCGGGGATCGAGATGGTTGGCGACGAGAGCCCTTACTGGCCCTGGCTCAACGTCCCGCCGGCGCTGACCACCTTCACCAACAAGATCCTCGACGGCGACTACGCTGCCGGCAACGTCTTCTACGCGCTGATGGCCAACATGGACTCCGAGCGCTTCGCCTTCAAAGGCAACCACCTGCTGGAGGCGGGCCGGTTCCTGACCAAACCGCTGCGCGACACCTTCTTCGTGCAGACTGGTCAACCGCCGACCTTGGCCAACCGCGCTGCGGCCTGGCTCCAGGCCAAGCTGGGAAGCTAGTATCGCGGCGCCTCCACGGACGGGCGCCTGGCCGGCGCCCTCGCGTGAGCCAAGAGGAGGAGCGCCATGAACGACCGAGTCCGATTCGTCGAGCACAAGGGCGTGCGAGTTTTGCTGTTGGATGCCTCGAACTGCGCGCCTGAGGTCACCGTCGAAGTGATGAAGGCCTCGCGCGAGCTGGCCCGCACTCAGCCTCTCAACTCGCTGCGCACCGTGGTCGACGTCACCAACTCCCACTTCAACGACGCCTCCTCGCACGAGATCAAGATCAGCGCCGAGGCCAACAAGCCCTACGCCCGGGCGCTGGCGGTGGTCGGAGTCAGGGGCCTCAAGAAGATTGTCCTCAACGTCGTCATCCGGGCCAGTGGGCGCGAGATCCCGATCTTCGAGACCCGCGAGGAGGCGATGGACTGGCTGGCCACCCGCTGAGCCCGGCCATCTGAGCCGGTCAGCTCTCGCCCAGCTCGCCATGCATCGCCGGCGGCTCCTTGCCGGCGAAGCGCCGCCACAGCGCCCGCACCACCTCTGCGTCGGCCTTGAGCGAGAACAGCTCGACCACGGTGCGCCGCCAGCGGAAGGCGGTCGCCAGGCACAGGACCGAGGCGATGACCCCGATGACCCCGTTCTGCCAGCTGGCCAGGTCCCACTGGCCGCTCCACATCCACTCCCGCATGCTGGTCGGCCAGAAGTAGTAGATGGGCCAGTCGGGTCCGCTCCCCGCCAGATCGCACAGCAGGTGCAGATGGAAGGTGGCGAGCGCCAGCAGCGCCGTCCTTCCTTTCCGCCGACCGAGGAGTGCCGCCAGCAGCCCGAAGACGCCGGCGGCGAGATAGCCGTGGCTGAGCTGATGATGGAAGCGAGCATAGACCTCGGGGCCGAAGACGATCCCCAGGCCGTCCAGGTCGGGGAGCACGCCGGCGAGGGTCACCACGACGCGGTCGCGGCGGTCGGGGAGCGCCTGCGCCGCCAGCCAGGACAGCTCGGCGTGGACGATGGGATTCACGCCCTCCATCCTGCCTCAATCCCGGACCGGCCGAGTGTCTGAGCCGAAACCTGTGGCGGCGGGAGGGTGAATTTGGCAAAACCTGGGGCTCATACGCGGCGCCCGGCACTTATCCGGCGGCGCCCGGAGCTCTCGAATGGGACGCGTCAGCGCCAAAGAGTCCAGCAAGATCCGCGTCAGCAAGGCGGACGCCAAGGATCTGCTGCACGAGGCCAAGCGGCTGACCCGCAAGTACCGCAAGCGGCTGGAGCCGGAGCGGCTGGCGCAGGTGGAGCAGGCGGCCCAGGAGCTGAAGGCGGCTCTCAAGGACGAGGCGGCGCGGAGCAAGGCGGCGGAGAAGCTCGACAAGCTCCTCGACAAGCACCTCGCCTTCGGCCGGCGCCATCCGACGCTGGAGAGCTTCCTCTCGCTGGTGAAGGTGCTGGCAGTGGCGGCGGCGCTGCGCATCTTCCTGGTCGAGCCCTTCCGCATCCCCTCGGGATCGATGATCCCGACGCTGTCGATCGGCGATCAGCTCTTCGTCAACAAGCTCAGCTACGGGGTGCGCTTCCCGGCGGTGAGTTGGGAGCCGCTGCACTGGGGAGGCTACAAGCGCGGCGACGTGATCGTCTTCGTGACCCCGCGCGACGACGCGCTCCCGTTCTACGAGCGGACCGACCTCATCAAGCGCATCGTGGGCCTGCCCGGAGACACCGTCGAGGTCCGGCGCGAGGTGGTCTACATCAACGGGGTCGAGCAGCCGCGCAAGATGGTCAACCCGAAGTTCGATTACTTCGACCGCGAGGGCGACGGCGGGCCGTGGGTCGGGCAGCAGGCGGAGCTGCTGGATGAGACCCTCCGCAACGACGACGGCTCGGTGGCCAAGGTCCACGACGTGCTCTCGGACCCCGACCGGCAGCACTACACGCTGGAGGGGCCGTACAAGGTTCCCCCCGGCCACCTGTTCGTGATGGGCGACAACCGCGACAACTCGGCCGACTCGCGCTCTGCCGGCGGCTGGTACGTCCCCTTCGATCACGTCAAGGGCCGCGCCCTCTTCATCTGGCTGTCGCTGGGCAAGCCCGGCTGGTGGCTGTGGGGCGACAGCGGCATCCGCCCGTGGCGGATGTTCCGCGCGGTGCGCTAGCGGTCAGGGAGCCTTCGGAGTCACGTCGACGTTCGCCGGGCCGGAGGTCCCGCTCGGCGAAGGCTTCTGCTGGCGCACGCTGCCCAGGAACGCCGCGCCCGCCGCAAAGACCACGGCGAAGAGCAGCGCGCTCCCTCCGATGGTCTGCGACAGCCTGGTCAGCGCCCATTGCACCTGCCCGTCGCAGGTGATCATCGGCGGCGGGCTGCCTGGGATGGTCGGCGGGGTCGAATACCAGTGGAGAACCGAGGGCCCGAGCCAGGAAGCCGCGGCCACGCCCAACAGCGCCCCGAAGGCCATGATCGTCAGGTACTTCTTCAGGACGGCGAGCAGCGTCTGCATCGGGCCACCTCCGAGCGGCGAGCGGCGCCGACTGTAGCACGCAGCCGCTGCCGCGCTGCTCAGGGAAGAACCCGCTCGGCAAAGAAGCGAACCAGGTTGCGCCCCAGCACCTTCTCCACGGCGGTGCGCGGCATTCCTCGCTCGAGCAGCGCCCGCGCCAGCACGCGCACGCCGCGCACGTCGCCCATCGTTCGAGGGAGCTTCACGAAGCCGTCGTAGTCCGCGCCCAGGCCGACGTGGTCCTCGCCGGCCAGCTGCAAGGCAGCCTCGATGTGGCGCACCAGGTGCTCGACCGTCGCCCCGCCGATGAAAGGCCGGGCGAAGATCACGCACACCACTCCGCCGCGGTCGGCGATGGCGCGGATGGTCTGGTCATCCAGGTTGCGCCAGCTCGGAGTGGCCGAGGCGATGCCGGCGTGGGAGCAGAAGGTGGGCAACTCGGGGCCCGAGAGGATGTCGGCGGTCGTCTTTCGCGAGGCGTGGGCGAGGTCGATCGCCATCCCCTGCTGCGCCATCGCCTCCAGGACCTCGCGCCCCAGCGGCGAGAGCCCGCGGTCGCGGTAGAGCGGGAAGCAGGTGCCCGCCAGCTCGTTGGGCGCCAGATGCGACAGCCCCATGAAGCGCACGCCGCGCGCCCAGAGCTGCGCGACCCGCTCCACCTGGCCCTCGAGCGCATGCGCGCCCTCGATGCCCAGCACTGCCGACAGCCGCCCCGCCGCAAGGTTCTCGCGCAACTGGGCGGCAGTGGCGGCGATGGCCGCCGTCCCTGCCGAGGCCTGGCAGAAGCGCTCCAGCTGCTCGATCTGGAAGAGGGCCCGAGCCCATTCCCCGCCGCGCGCGCTCTTGGGCCAGCGCTGCCACCAAGCGAAGGCCGCGAGTCCGTTCACCACCGGCAGGCCCCGCGTCACCAGGGTGAAGCACTGCAGCCGCGCCTGCACCTGCGCCAGCCGCGGAAAGTCGACCTGCCCCGAGTCCGATTGCCGAGTCAGATCCCGGTTCCACATCAGCGAGTCGGCATGGCCGTCGGCCACCTGCGCCGAGGCCAGCACCTCGTCGATCTGGGATTCGTCGATCATCTTCCCGAGAGAGTAGCCCGCCGGCTCGCCTTGCAGGAGCGGGCCCGGCCGGGTATCGCTTCGGCCGTCCGCGCGTGGGAACATCGTGCGCTCGAGCTCGCGGAGACCCCGATGGACGACACCAAGAACGCCTCGCCGACCGCCAACCGCCCTGCCGTCGAGGGGCTCGACCACATCGCCATCTGCGTCGAGAGCCTGGACGCGGCCATTCCGCTCTTCGAGCGCCTGCTCGGGCTCAAGCTGGCCCACCGCGAGCTCGTCGAGTCGCAGAAGACCGAGGCCGCCTTCTTCGACCTGCCCAACGGCGCCTCGCTCGAGCTCATCGCCCCCAAGGGTGGCAACGCCGGGCTCGAGAAGTTCCTGCAGAAGCGCGGGCCGGGGCTGCACCACGTCGCGCTCCACGTCGGAGGAGTGGACAGCCGCCTGGCAGAGCTGCGCCGGGAAGGCGTGGAGGCAATCGATCAAGCGGCTCGGCCCGGTGCGCGCGGCCACAAGGTCGCCTTCCTCCATCCGAAGTCGGCAGGCGGCGTGCTGATTGAACTGGTAGAGCACGGTCGTAAGAAAGGCTGAATTCCCTTCCTGGCGGCAACAGCTCGCCTGCGCGGCGACCTGATCACGGCGCGGGGGAGGGCTCGGGCGGGACCAGCTCGTCGCCGTACTCGTCCGCGCACTTCTCGCAGAATGAGTTGGGCAGCGGGGCCTCCGGGACGTAGATCACCGGCCCGTCTGCGCCGCAGATCTGGCACCGCCCGGTTCCGGTGGCCTCTCCGCGCTCCAGTGCCGATTTGAGTTGCGGATGCATCGGCTTTCTCCCGCGTGAATGTAGAGCCCCATTGCGCTTTGTGCCTTCGGCGCGCTCGCTTTCTCGCCAAGGCGCGAGTCCGGCAAGGAGAAGCGACGTCTGCAGCTCGCACATCCAGGCGAGCCGCAGCTGTCCGCGCCGAGGCTCGCCAGGAAGCCGTCGAAGCGTGACTCCGGGTCGGCGCCTCGCATCCTCCGCCCCCCGAGCCTCGCGACGCAGAGAAGTCGCCGCCGCGCGCGTTCCGGATCTGGAGAGTTCGATTCACGGGGGTGCGTCGATGGCGGGCTTTCGCGAGCGAACCGAGCGCGCGGCGGCCGCGACCTTGCGGGGAAACAAGCGCAAGTACACTCGCTTCCGCCCCGCGCGGTTCTACGGCGGGATCGCTACGGCGGATTGCGTCGGCTGCAACCTGCGCTGCCTCTTCTGCTGGTCCTGGAACACGGTGGTGCGCCCGGAGCAGGTCGGAGCGCTCTTTTCCCCGGACCAGGTGGCGCATCGGCTCGTGTCCATCGCCCGGAGCCATGACTTCGAGCGCGTGCGCATCAGCGGCAACGAGCCCACGATTGGCAGGGAGCACCTGCTGGAGGTTCTTGGGCGCATTCCGGGCGATCTGCTCTTCATCCTCGAGACCAACGGGCTGCTCCTCGGTGCCGATCCCTCGTATGCCGTCGAGCTCGCGCGCTTCCCCAACCTCTACGTGCGCGTGAGCCTGAAGGCGGCCACGCCCGAGGGCTTCGCCCGGCTGACCGGAGCCCCGCCGGAGGAGTTTGAGCTGCCGCTCCTGGCGCTCGAGAACCTCCACCGCGCCGGCGTCGACGTCCAGCCGGCGCTCATGACGAGCTTCTCCTCGACCGACAGCATCCGGGCGTTGAGGCGGCGTCTCGGGCAGATCGCGCCTGAATTCAGAGACCTCGAGATCGAGGAGCTGGTCCTGTACGGCGAGACAGCCGAGCGCCTGCGCCGCGCGGGAATCAGCTACCAGGCGGCCTATGACCCGCGGCACGTGCCGCCCGGCCAGATCTAGGTGGCCGCTCCCTTCGGCTCAGGCACTCGCCGAGGGATCTTGCCGCCGATCGACAACATCACCCGCATCACCTTGTGCCCGCCGTCGGCCGCGGGGTTGAACATCGCCGGGCAGCCGCCATCGATCACCGAAATCCCGTGCTCCCGTCCCCAGGCCGTGGCCTCGGCGGAGACGCTGCCGGTCCCGAAGGCGCGGTGCATCCAGACGTGCTTGATCCCGAGATCCGCGCATTCGCGCATGGTGTCCATGGCGCGATCTGGCCGCGTTCCGATCACCACCGCCTCCACGCCTCCGGGAATCGACTTGAGATCGTGGAAACAGCGATCTCCCTCGACCTGGTCGGCGTTGGGGTTGACCGCGAAGACCTGGTATCCCCGCTCCCTCAGGCGCTTGTAGACCACGTTGCTCCCGTGGTCCTGCGCCTTGCGCGAGACGCCGGTCACTGCCACTCGCTTCTTGGTGAGGAATTCAGCCGCCGCTTGCTTGATGGTCTGCATCTCCCCCTCCTCCACTGCGCGCCCACAGCAGTCCCGCTCCACGTTGTGGACCATCCGGAGAATGCGCAGGCCGCCCGATCTTCCTTCCGCTGACGGCCGGAGCCTCGCGAGGGAATGAAACGTCGGGGATGCGGTCCGCGAACCCCTTCCTCAGACCACCGTGCGGGCCCAGGAACCCCTTTCCTTGGCAGCCAGGATTCCGGAGCCCCTTTTCACGGCCGGCGGGGTCGCTGGGAAACCCCTTTCCCGGCCGCCGAGCTCGCCCGGGAACCCCTTTCTAGCCCGTACGAGCGCGCGCGGAGCCCCTTCCTGTCCCACCGCGAAGCAGGTGCGTTCCGTTTTGGGACGCACCTCGCCCCCGAACAGCTGTTTTGAGCCTAGGGCCCGCCTGGCATGGCGTGCGCACTGCGGTCGGCGGTTCGAGCTGATGGACCTCTCGCCGACCTGGGCAGCCGCAGGCAACTCGGCCGAGTTCCCGGCTACTTGCAGTACCCGGTCAGCTCGACATAGGCCCGGCCGGTGGCGCTGCCGCTCACGGTGCAGGCGCCCTCCCAGTACTTCACCGGGAACGCGTTGCCGAGCTCCTGGTCCCGCAACGTGGGCGTGACGGTGAAGGTCTCCTGGCCCACCTTGACCGTCCAGCCGGAGGGATAGGTGCAGCCGGTGTTCGGGCTGCGCCAATCACCCAGCGCGGTCACCGTCACGTCGCCCTGGGGAATGGCGATCTGCCGGCAGCTGCCGTCGCTCATCGAGCCGCCGACCAGCACCTGCTGCCCGTTCTTGCGGACCTCGAACAGCATGATCTGCCGGTTGTCGTCGAGTTGCAGCGCGTACCAATCCCAGCCGGCGGTGAGCGCCGACTGGATGTCGCCGTATTGGTGGTCGAACCAGCCGGTGCCGTGGACGTTCATCTTCTGGCCGTTGATCACCAGCGTCCCGCTCGCCGGCATGTGCTCGCGCGAGTAGTAGTAGGTGTAGCCGCCGAACGAGTAGTCGGTGTAGCCGACCTCGTTCTGGAGCACTGGGGCCTTGTCGGCCACCAGATCCAGGTCGAGGACATAGCCGTCGACCTCGCCGTGCAGCCGGTCCCGGCCGTTGCCGCCGCTGGCGGTCTGGTTGCTCATCGCGAAGCTGTAGCCGTCGGCCACCGGCGTCCAGTCGCCGACCTCGGTCTTCGCCAGGTAGTGGAAGCCGCCGTTCTCGATGTCGGTCACCGCGGCGTGCGCCATCTTCACCCGGAAGCCGCCCGAGGTCGCCCGGAAGAACACCAGCTCGAATCCAAACCAGCGGCCGGCGTCGTTCTGCAGATGGCCGGTCCAGTACCACCACTCCATCGGCTCGGTGCCATGGACGGTATCGTCGGTCGGCAGTTGCACCCGCCCGGCGGGCGCCTGGGCGCACAGCCCGGCATCGGCTTCGGCTCCCGCGTCGGAGGAGGTGGACGAATTTGCGGCGCAAGCGCCGCAGAGCAGGAGGACCAGGGCAGGGATTCGCATGGCGCGAAAAATAGCCGGATCCGCCGGCCGGGCGCCAATGCGCCCGCCCCCTCGAGCGCTTGCCTCCCTTTTCGCGGGTATTCTCCCGCTTTGCACAGATCGGGCTCGCCGCGGGTCAACCCCCGGTGGCCCGGCGCCGCGGAGCCGCATGAACCAAGAACGCCTGGCCGAGCTCTACCGACGCTTTGGCCCCGCCGTCTACGCGCGCTGCAAGCGGCTGCTGCGCGATGCGGCGCTGGCCGAGGACGCCACGCAGGAGGTTTTCGTGCGCGTGCTGCGGCACATCGACAAGGCTCCCGACGACGAGGCGGCGCTGGCCTGGATCTATCGGATCAGCACCAACTACTGCCTCAACCTGGCCCGCGACCGCGGCGCCCAGGCCGAGCCAATGGCCGAGCTGCCCGATCGCCCGGCCGATAGCCCGGAGGCAGCGCTGGTCGATCGCCAGACCTGCCTGCGGCTGCTGCAGCAGACCCCGGAGAAGCTCCGGGATCCGGCGGCGCTCTACTACCTCGACGGCATGGAGCAGGGGCAGATCGCCAAGGCGCTCGGGGTCTCGCGCCGCACGGTGCTCTACCGGCTGACGGAGTTCGTCGAGCTGGCCCGCAAGCTGTTGGGAAAGGGGGCAGCATGAACGACCGAGGACATCTCTCTTCGCCGGAGCTCGACCTGCTCCATGCCTCGGCTCTGTCCGCCGCGGAGAAAGCCGCCGCCGAGGCCCATCTCACCAGCTGCGCCAGCTGTCGTGCCCTCAGCGAGGAGCTCGCCGCCGACCGCGCCCACTTCCAGCGGTACGTCTTTGCCAGGTCCCTGCCCAAGATCGCCGAGCGCGTCCGTCCCTCCCTGCTCGAGCGGTTCGCCGCCGGCTGGAAGCTGCTCGTCCCCGCATCCGTGGTCGGTCTCGCGCTGCTCGTCGTCGCCCTGCGTCCGGCGGCCGATCCCGAGCTGGGAATCAAAGGCGGTGGCAACCTCCAGGTCTTCGCCCGGCGGGAAGAGGCCGTATTCCCAGTCCGCAACGGCACCAGGCTGGCCCCCGGCGACCGCATCCGCTTCGTGGTCGATCCCGGCACCTCGCGCTTCGTGCTCATCGCTTCGGTCGATGGCGCGGGCAAGGTGAGCGTCTACTTCCCGCCCGGCGGCGTGCAGAGCGCCCCCGTGAGCGCCGGCCGGAACGAGCTGCCCAGAAGCATCGAGCTCGACGAAGTCCTCGGCACCGAGCAGCTGTTCGCCTACTTCTCCGACCAGCCGCTGACGGCGCAAGATGTGGTCGACGCCCTCTCCCGTGGCGAGCCGAATTCGCTGCCGGGAGTGCGGCCGGTGGTCCTCGACTTCCTCAAGGAGCGCAGGTGAAGTTCGTCGCCCTGATCCTGACCTTGCTCGCGCCCGCGGTGGCGATGGCCGAGACGCACCGGATCGCGGTGCTGGTCGGGAGCAATGCCGGCAACGGCGACCTTCCGCCGCTGCGCTGGGCGGAGACCGACGCCGGCAAGCTCGCCCGCACCCTTCTCGACGTCGGCCAGATCTCTCCTGGGGACCTGTTCCTGCTCCAGGGCCGCCAGCTGGCCGAGATCGAGAAGACCCTGGCGCTGGCCCAGGCCCGCATCGCCGAGGCCCATCGCTCGCCCGACTCGCGGGTGCTGCTGATCTTCTTCTTTTCGGGTCACAGCGACGGCGAGGCGCTGGAAGTCGGAGCGGAGAGGCTCTCCTTCGCCCGGCTGCACAAGTTGTTGGCCGACTCGGGCGCCGAGGTGCGGGTCTCGATCATCGACGCCTGCCGAAGCGGCGCGGCCATTCAGGAGAAGGGCGGCAAGCCGGCGCCCGGCTTCGCGATCCGCCTCGCCGACGACCTGGCGGCAACAGGAGAGGCAATCCTCACCTCCAGCGCCGCCGACGAAGTGGCCCTCGAATCCAAGGAAGTGATGGGCAGTTACTTCACCCATCACCTGGTCTCGGGCCTGCGCGGCGCGGCCGACGTCTCCGGCGACGGCCAGGTGACCCTCGCCGAGGCCTACCGCTACGCCTACGACCACACCCTCTCCGCCACCGCGGCCACTCTCAACGGAGCCCAGCACCCGACCTACGATCTGAAGCTGTCCGGACAGGGCGAGCTGGTGCTCTCCTCCTTCGCCCGCGGCGGCTCGAGCCTCGAGCTGCCGGCGGGATTCGACCGCGCCCTGGTCACCGATCTCGCGCGCGACCAGGTCGTGGCTGAGCTGGCGGGAGGCTCGGCGCGCAGGCTGGCGCTCTCCGCCGGGCAGTACGGGGTGCGGGCCTTCAGGTCCGGAGCGGCGCTGGGCGGTCGGTTCACCCTCGCCGCTGGCCAGGCGCGCGCCATCGGCTGGGACGAGCTCAAACCGCTCGAGGTTCCGAAGGTGGCGCGCAAGGGTCCGGAGCCGGAAGTGGAGCGCAGCTCCGCGACCGCAGAGCCGGTACTGCTGACTCTGCTCGGCGGGGCCGGCTCCGGCGTCGGCTTCGAGGTAGGCCCCTCCTTCCGCATCGCCGCGCAGTTGCTCGGGCCGCTCGAGCTCTCCCTGGCCGGGACCACCGGTAGCGGGGCGGGAGCCAACGGGAGCTTCGAGGAGAACTCGCTGCAGGCGCGAGCGGGGCTGGGATGGGAGCGCGCCGGGAGCCGCCTCGCGCTGCGAGTCGAGGGAGAGCTGGGGATGGGCTACCTCTGGCAGACGTTCCAGGGAAAGCGCGCCGGCGGAAGCCTGTCGGCGATGCTGGCGCCGCGCCTGGGTCTGCGACTGCGCCTCGCCGGTCCGTTCTTCGTCGCCGCCGAGGCCGAAACCGCGATCGCAGTGGCCAAGGTGGACGGCTCGCTGGCGCCGTTTCTGTTGCCATCGGCGCTGGTGGGATTAGGAATGCGCCTGTGATCTGGAAGCTTCCGCTCCTCTTGCTGGCCTTGGTCCTGGCCTGCGACGGCCTCCGCAGCGATCCGACCGGCAGGCCCGACAGCGGCTCGGAGGATCCCGTCCCCTGCTCCACCAACGCCGAGTGCGGCACCCTCGCAATCTGCTTCAACGGCCAGTGCGCCGGCACTTGCCGGTCCGACGCCGAGTGTCCCAGTGCCCAGTACTGCGACACCAGCTGGGGCCAGTGCCATCCCAGGGCGGTGGCCACTTGCAGCCCGGGGAGCTGCCTGACCTCCCAGACCTGCCGCTCCGGCCTGTGCACCGCCAAGGATCTTCCCCGCCAGAGCTGCGACACCTCCGCGGACACCTGCGGCTTCGACCGCCTCTGCTCCTCGGACAGCGGCGGCTTCGCCTGCCAAAGCATGCCCGCCTGCTCTCCCGACGGAAGCTGTCCGAGGGGAAGCCGCGGCGCGGTGTGCAACGAGGGCCTGGAGCCTTCCAAGGGACGGGTGTGCCTGATCGGCACCTGCTCCTCCGGCCTCGACTGTGTCCTGGGGCTCACCTGCGCCCGCAGCGGCGGGGCGTCCCTCGGCTTCTGCACCACCGGCGAGAAGGGGGACGTCTGCTTCGCGGGCAGCGATTGCCGCAGCAGCAGCTGCCAGACCATCTTCCCGGGCACTCCGGGCATGTGCGGATAGCGGATGGATCGGCTCGAGCCCATCGACAGCAACGAGCGCGCCGAGGTGTGCCGCGCCTGCGGGGGCGAATGCTGCCGCACCCGCCCCGGAGCCGAATCGCCGGAGCGCTTCCTCGCCGAGCCCGATCCCGTCGGGGCGCTGGCCCTGGCCCTCGATTCAGGCGACTGGGTCGTCGCTCACCGAGTGGGAATCCCTTTCGAGGATGGAACGCCGCCGCCCGAGGAGATCCGCTGGCGAACCATCCTCTACGTCCGGCCGGCCAGCCGCGCCGAGAGGCACGGCGACGGGGCCCCGGCCCAATTCGGGTCGCAGTGCGTGTTCTTGGGAGAGAGCGGGTGCCGGCTTTCCTTCGCCGACCGTCCGCGGGTGTGCCAGTCGCTCGAGCCATGGGCCGACGGCGAGTGCCGCGCCGGGTGGGATGAGGGCGCTGCCGCCAAGGCGTGGCTGGCGCACCAGGATCTGCTCGCCCGCGCCCAGGCGCGGCGCCGACCTCGCTAGGCCGGCGCCTTCAAGAGGGCGTCATTCGTCCTCGTCGGAGGGTTCCTCGTCGGCGAGCTCTTCGTCGCGCTCTTCGGAGTCCGAGGGCGCTTCGTCGAAGAGGTCCGCCAGCCGCTCGTACCGCTCGAGGCGGTCGTACTCGTCCTCTTCGCTCTGGCGCCGCATCCGGATGCCATCCACCATGGCGCTCCTCCTGTCCCGCTCCGCCATCCGGGGTTCGCAGCCGAACCTAAACACGCCTTTTCTCGCCGTGAAGCCGAGCCACCACCGCCTGCACACTCGCGTGCCGAACGAGCGACGCGAAGGCGATCGCCCAGGCGCCCAGCAGCCCGCCCGCCAGGTCGAAGATCAGGTCGCGCATGGTGTCGTCATTGCCCGCCTGCGTGAACGTGCCCAACAGCGAGTCGGAGGCGTACTCCCCGATCTCCCAGAGCGCCCCGGCCGCCAGCGCGAGGGCAGCCCCGAGCAGGGCCTGGGTGATCTCCCCAGCCCGCAGCCGCTGCGCCCCCCAGGCCCACCACAGGCCGAACATGGCCGCGCCACCGAGGGCGTGGGTGAGGCAGTCCCACCAGCCGAGCCGCTCGAACAACCCGAGCCCTTCCCCGAACCCCCAACAGGCGACGAAGGGAGCCAAAAAGAGGACCTCCAGCGGAGCCGAAAGCTCCAAGCCCCGCCGGCGGGCAAGCGCAGGGAGCGCCCGCGAGCTGGCCAGCGCTCCCAGGCACGCCACCGCAACGCCCGGACGCTCGCGCACCCAAAGACTGAGCGCCGCTCCCGCCGCCACGCAGGCGAGCATCGCCAGCTTCACCGTTCGGAGCACCCCGGCCATCGGCTGAAACGTGGACGGGGGCCTCGCGCCCCGCAAGGGCGCACCCCTGGCGACGAGGCCCGCCCCCGGCGCGCGCCCGCTCGCAACCCGCCGCCTTGACTTGCCCTTCTGGCAGGTGACAGGGTGCCTCGCTTTTTTCCGCTGTCCGGCAGATCCCGCGCGGGGTCGCCGTTAGGACTTGCGTGCGCTACCAACTTGAGAACGGCCTGACCGTCATCTTCGAGAAGCAGGCCGCGGCGCCAGTGGTGGCGCTCCAGGTGTGGGTCAAGGCCGGCAGCGCCGACGAGACCCCAGAGCAGGCTGGCTTGGCCCACCTGCACGAGCACATGCTCTTCAAGGGCACCGCCCGGCGCGGCCTCGGCGAGATCGCCCGCGACGTCGAGGCCCGCGGCGGCGAGGTCAACGCCTGGACCAGCTTCGACCAGACGGTCTACCACCTGGTCCTCTCCTCGCATTTTTTCGCCGAGGGGCTGGACATCCTCTCCGATGCCGTCCGCCACTCCGCCTTCGATCCGGGAGAGCTCTCCCGCGAGATCGAGGTGGTGGTCGAGGAGATCAAGCGCTCGGCCGATCTTCCGTCGCGCCGTGTGATGCGCGGGATGTTCGAGACCGCCTACCAGCGCCATCCCTATCGGCTGCCGGTGCTGGGGAGCGAGGCCTCGGTCCGCTCGTTCACGCGCGAGAAGATCCTCGAGTTCTTCCGCCGCCACTACACCCCCGACAACCTGGTGGTGATCGTGGTCGGCGACGTCGAGGAGAGCCAGGTTCGCGCCGAGGTCGAGCGCTATTTCTCCGGCACCTGGGGCGCGCGCCAGCCCCCGCCGGCCCGCGCCGAGGAACTGGCCCAGGCCGGGATGCGGGTCTGCCTCGAAAAGGGCGACGTGCGCGAGGCGCACTTCTCGCTCGCCTGGCACGTGCCGGGAATCTCCGATCCGGTCATCCCCGCGCTCGACGTGCTGGCGATGGTCCTCGGCCAGGGCGAAGGCTCGCGACTGAGCCTGGCGCTCAAGCTGGAGAAGGCGCTGACCAACGAGGTCTACGCCTACACCTACGCCTCGCGCGATCCGGGGCTGATGGTGGCCGGCGCGTCGCTTGGACCCGAGAAGCTGCGCGAGGCGCTGCGCGATCTCATGGTCGAGATCCGTCGCGTCTCCCTGCACCCGGTTGATCCGGCGGAGCTGGTGCTGGCCAAGGCGGCGATCGAGGCCGACGCGGTCTACGGCCGGGAGACGGTCCAGGGCATCGCCCGCAAGCTGGGCTTCTACGAGACCACCGCCGGCGGCGTCGAAGCCGAGGCGCTCTATTTCGAGCGAGTGGCCAAGGTCACCGTCGAGGACCTGCACGAGGCGGCGCGGCGCTTCCTGTCTCCGGAGAACCTGACCTTCTCCGGCCTCTTCCCCGAAGGCAGCGGAATGACCGAGGCCGAGATCCAGACCCTGGTCAACGAGGTGTGGCGCGAACCGATATCGCCGCGCCCGGCGATGCCGCCGCTGGCCGCACCCGAGGTCAGGAAGCCGAGGAAGAAGGCGGCCAGCGGCGGAATCGAGAAGCTGGTCATCCCGGGCGGCCCGACGGTGCTGGTGAAGAGCGAGCGCAACGTCCCGCTGGTGGCGCTGCGCGCGGTCTATCCCGGCGGGTTGCGCTTCGAGACCGAGGCCACCAACGGCGTCAGCCAGCTCCACAGCCGCCTGATGACCCGCTCGACGGCGCGCCGGACCGCGGCGCAGATGGCCCGCGAGATCGACGAGCTGGCGGGTGCGGTCTTCGCCGGCGCCGGGCGGAACTCCATCAGCCTGCGCGGCGAGTTCCTCTCCAAGCACCTGTCGCGCGGCTTGAATCTGGTCGCCGAGTGCCTCACTGAGCCGGCTTTCGACGCCGACGAGCTCGAGCGCGAGCGGAGCATGCTCCTGCAGGAGCTGGCGGCCCGCGACGACCATCCCTCCAGCGCGGCCTTCGATCTCTTCTCGCGCACCCTCTACACCCGCCATCCCTACCGGATGGACGTCCTCGGAGAGGAGCTCTCGGTCCGGGCGATGGACCTGACGCACCAGCGCGACTTGCACCACCGCGCGCTCTCGCCCTCCAACCTGACCCTGGCCATCGTCGGCGACGTCGATCCCGATGAGACGCTGGCGATGTGCGAGAAGCTCTTCGCCTCTCGCCACCGCCTCTCCGCGGAGCCGATCGTCCACCACGAAGTGCCCCAGGAACCCGAGCTGACCGAGCCGCGGCGTCAATTCCGCGAGCTGGACAAGGCCCAGGCCCACATCGTCTACGGCTTCCTGGGAACCACGGTCGACGCGCCGGAGCGCTACACCTTGGACGTCCTCTCCAGCGTGCTCGCCGGGCAGGGCGGCCGACTGTTCGTCGAGCTGCGCGACCGCCGCAGCCTGGCCTACAGCGTCAGCTCGTTCTCGGTGGAGGGGCTCGATCCGGGCTACTTCGGCGTCTACCTGGGCACCAGCCCGGACAAGGTCGCCGAGGCGCTGGCCGCCGTCCGCCAGCAATTGGCCCAGCTCACCGAGGTCGAGGTCAGCGCCGCCGAGCTGGCCCGCGCCAAGCGCTACCTGATTGGCGCCCACGCCATCAGCCTGCAGCGCAACAGCGCCCGGGCGTCGCTGCTCGCCTTCGACGAGTCCTACGGCGTCGGCGCCGAGGCCTACCTGCGCTACGACGAAGAGATCGAGGCGGTCAGCAGCAAGATGGTGCTTGAATGCGCCCGCTGGCTGCTCGACCCAAGCCGGGGCGCGCTGGCCATCGTCGGCCCCAAGGCCGCCGACCTGGACTTCGCCGCAAACGCCTAACCCCTCTCCTCCTTCAGGAACAGCAGATGCTCTACTTCGCCGTGCAGGTCGAAATCGACGAGGACGCCTCCGAGCTTGCCCAGGCGGTCATCGACGGGACCGAGCCGTTGGGCCTGGAAGTGCGCGACCACACCCTCAAGGCTCCTCCCGGCGCGCCGGCGCTGCCCGAGGGGAAAGTGCAGCTCATCGCCTACTACCAGGGCGAGCCCGCGGCCCGCGAGGCGATGGAATCCATTGCTGAGGAGCTTCCCCAGGCCAAGAACGCCTTCGCCTCCATCCCCGAGGAGGACTGGTCGGAGAGCTGGAAGCGGTTCGTGAAGGCGGTGCGCGTCGGGCGGGTGTGGGTCGGCCCGCCCTGGGAGCGCAAGAACGCCGGCAATGCACCGGTCCAGGTGGAGATCGAGCCCGGGATGGCCTTCGGCACCGGCGACCATCCCACCACCGCGATGTGCCTCTTCGAGCTCGATCACGCGCTGGAGCTGCGGCCCAACTCCCGGGTGCTCGACGTCGGGACCGGCTCCGGAGTGCTGGCCATCGCCGCCAAGCTGCTGGGCGCGCGCGAGGTGGTCGGCAACGACGTCGACCCCCACGCGGTGCGGATCGCCAAGGAGAACGCCGAGCTCAACCACGCCCCGGGCATCGAGTTCACCGAGAAGCCGATCGAGCGGATCCCCGGCCAGTTCGAGATCGTGGTCGCCAACCTCTTCGCCGGAGTGCTCGAGCAACTGGCGCCGCGTCTGGCCGACAAGCTCACCGACGGCGGCCAGTTGATGATCACTGGCATCCTCGAGCCCCAGGGCCCTGGCGTGCTCGAGGCTTTCGAGCGCGAAGGGCTGCGCCAGCTGAGCCGCACCCAGACCGGCGAGTGGGTCCACTTCGCGCTCTCCCGGCGCTGATTCCTCTCCATATAGAAGAGGAGCTGCCCCTTGCGAGGCAGCTCCTCGATGAATCAGCCGGTGCTTCTGGTGGCTACTGCGGCACGTACATCGTGCTTCCCACCGGGCCGGAGCCCAGGCCCAGTCCGCCCACCGCGTACAGGTAGCCGTACAGGCGCATCATCGCGAAGAACGCCCGGTCGAACGAGCCGGCCATCGACGAGCCCTGGCCGATGAGCCGCTGGTAGTCCGGGGTGTAGGCGGCGTTCGGGCCCAGGTAGCTGTAGGGGCCCTTGGCGGCGTTGGTGAAGTCTGTGTAGAGCGGGCCGGTGGAGCCGCCGAAGACCAGGACCGGGGTCTCGCTGCTGTTGTAGTCGTAGAGCATCAGCTCGGCGCCCAGGCGACGGTCGGCGTTGGAGATGGGCTCCAGCCCCTTGCTGTCGTACTGGCCGGTCCAGCCGGCGAGGTCGCCGATCTGGAGGCCGTTGGCGGCGGTGGTGACGATCTCCGCCGACTCGGCCACAGGCCAGGCCGAGATCTTGGCCAGCCCATCGCCCGAGCCACCGACCACGATCAAGAAGACCCGCTGCGGCGCGCCCGGGGGCAGCGGCACCATCATGCAGTGGCGGTCGACGCCGTCGCAGTTCTCGTCCACGCCGTTGTCGCAGATGTCGATCGCACCGGGGTGGATGGCGGCGTTGGCATCGTTGCAGTCGGTGCCGCTGGGGCAGTGGAGCGGGTCGATGGCGTAGTACCCGTCCCCGTCGGCGTCGACGCACTGGTTGCAGGCGGCGTCCGCGGCGCAGGCGGCGTCGGCGCAGTCGCTCAGCCCGTTGCAGTCGTTGTCCTTGCCGTCGCCGCAGACCTCGGCCGCGCCGGGGTGGACCGTGGGATCAGCGTCGTTGCAGTCGGTTCCGGTCGGGCAGGACAGCTCGTCGCGGGCGAAGTGACCGTCGCCGTCGGCGTCGACGCACTGGCTGCCGCAGGGGCTGTCGCGGCCGTCGCAGTTCTCGTCGATGCCGTTGCCGCACACCTCGGCGGCGCCGGGGTGGATGGCAGGGTCGGCATCGTTGCAGTCGCCGCAGTGGGCGGCGGTGGCCATCTCGCGGGTCGGGCACGGGCAGGCCAGGTAGCCGTCGCCGTCGGCGTCGACCTCGGTGGCCAGCAGCTGCCCGTCGCAGTTGTCGTCCTTGCCGTTGCACTGCTCGACTGCGCCTGGATAGACGTTCGGGTCGTTGTCGTCGCAGTCGTCGCCGCCGCAGGCCGCGGCCGCGTGGCCGTCGCCGTCGAAGTCCGGGCACGGCGGAGGAGGAGGCGGCGGCGGGAAGGGCGTCGACTCCTTGCCCTGAGTGGTCACCATGCCGAAGTAGACGCGCTTGGCGACCAGGTCGGCGCTCGCGGGCAGAGTGTCGAAGCCCTCGCTGCCGTCGGCGCGGGTCAGCCGGCCGTCAAGCTGGATCTCGGCGCGCTCGACGGTGTTGAGGACCTCGTTGGTGGCGCCGGTGGCACTGCTGGAGCGGCCGCCGACCACGTAGAGGAAGGTGCGGGTCAGGCCGCCGTCGTCGAGGTGAACCGCCATCGCCCGCGCGCCTTCGCGGCCGGCGTTGAGCTGGGCGTTGAGGACGCGCCACTGGCCGAGGTCGCCGGGGACCAGCGGCGAGGTGCCCTCGGGGGCGGGCTTGGCCTGATCGGGCTGGTTCGCGCCGGTGTCGTCGAAGCTGTTGTTGGCCACCTCGGCCAGCAGATGGGCGGCGGGGAGCGCCGCGCCCGCGGTCACTGGAGAAGTGGAGCGGTAGAGCCGATAGCTGGCACCGGGGACCGGATCCCACTTGAGCGAGATCTGCTTGTCGCCCGCCGTCACGTCCTCGGGGCTGACCACGATGCCGGTGGCATAGCCGGCGGGAGTCTCGACCGCCGAGGCGCCGGTGCCGAAGACCGCCGACACCCGGTAACCGTAGACGCCGGCGGTGAGGGTGCCGGAGCTGTTGGCCGAGGGGCTGCCGAAGAGCCGCCCGGGGGCGAAGCGCTTGTCGATGCCCGCGGTGGTTCCGGCCTGGCCATCGTCCTCGAAGGAGGTGTCGGTGACCTTCTTGGCGATCAGCCGCTCGTGGTTGGCGCGGCCGTCGGCGGCCGGCGAGCGGTAGATGTTGTAGCCGGCCGGAGCGCTGCCGCCCTGGCACATGACCGCCGGCCAGCGCAGGTGGACGATGCCGGCGCCGCTGGCCACCACTTCACGCGAGGGCAGCGACTCGCCCTCGGAGCAGACCGCGCTCACCCGGTAGTACCAGGCGCCGCTGGGCAGGCCGGCCTTGCCGGCGCCGGGGTTGCTCAGCGTCGGGTTGATCAGCTGCGGGGTCGTCTCCACGCCGAGCACGCTGGCGATCTCGACCGTCTTGGAGGCCTGCACGCCCTGGCCGCTGTTGGGGTGGGCGGGCATGCCGCCGATCAGGTAGAGGAACTCGCGGCTGATCGAGGTCCCGCTCAAGCGGGCGCGGACCATCGACGGGCCAACGCGCTTCTCGTTGAGGGTGTTGGCGACGTGGGCCGAGCCCAGCTCGCGGGAGGCGTCGAAGCGCTCCGGGCTTCGCCACTGGCCGGGGACACCGAAAGCGCTGATCTGCGAGATCTCCACGGTGTCCAGCGAGGGGCCGGTCGAGGTGTTGCCGGTGTCCATGCCGGCGCCGCCGGCGGCGATCAGATAGCCGTTGGCGAAGTCGTCGAAGAAGAAGGTGCCTCCCAAGCGCTCGCGGACCTGGCCGAGCGAAGGGCCGGTGGCGGGGCCGGAATACTTCTGGGCGGCGGGGTTGGTGATCTGCAGCGAGTAGAAGGTGTCGCTCTGGGTCACGTCGTTGGCGTCGAGCGGCGGGTTGGTGACCATCACCGGGAACAGGCCCACCGACGGCGTGAGCGGGCTCTTGGTCACGCTGACCTTGTCCGGGCAGGCGGCATCGCCGGAGGCGGTCGGCACCACCGCGGTGCCCAGCGGCAGGTCGGCGCCGGCGGCCTGCTTGAGGCCGACGCTGACCCCGCTCTGACGGAAGTCGGCGCCGGTGATGGTGAGAGTGGTCATGCCGGTGTCGCCGCGCCCGGGGTCGATCGAGCAGATGCGCGGCGGCGGGACGCTGGTGACCTTGAAGCGGCCGCGCACGGTTTTGGCGGCGTCGGTGTACCAGTAGTCACCCTGGCGGTCGGGGTTGGAGACGAAGACGTAGTACTCGCCCGGCGGCATGCGCAGGCTCTCCGAGGGGACCACCGCCGAGAGGGCGGTCGACTCGACGAAGCCCACCGAGTAGGCGGCGAAGGAGCGGCTGGGGTCATCGACGCTGATCAGCCGCACGCCGGGGGTGGACTGGAACGCGCGCCCGCGGATGGAGACGTTGCGGTCGCTGAGGATCTGGTCGGTGGTCACGCCGGCCCAAGCGAAGGGCGGGGTGACGTCGGTGATCTCCGGAGGCGGCAGACCCGACACCAGGAAGGCGGCCTTGAGGGTGGCCTTCTCAACCACCCCGCCGGAGGTGGCGGGGTTGGCCACCTCGACGTCGTAGAGGCCCTGCACGCGCTGCAGGTCGGCGGGCAGCGTGCCCTCGATGCTGTTTCCCTGGGCGTTGACCACGGGGCTGCTCACCAGCACGCAGTCGTGCGGGGACTGGGCGGGATCGCAGCTGGCGAGGTCGGTGCGCTTGAAGAACACGGTGGCGCCGGAGGCGATGCTCTGGCCGACCACGGTGAAGGAGATGTCGTTCCCGCGGTAGCCGACCTCGGGGGTGGTGCCGTCCAGGCGCATCGCCGGGTCGCAGGCGTCGCCCTTGCCGTCCTTGTCGGAGTCGAGCTGGCCGGGGTTGGCAACGTTGGGGCAGTTGTCGCAGACGTCGCCGATTCCGTCGTGATCAGCGTCGGCCTGATCGGCGTTGGCGGTGAAGGGACAGTTGTCCTCGCTGTCGAACTTGCCGTCGCTGTCGCTGTCGGTGGTCTGGCAGGCATCGCCGACGCCGTTGGAGTCCGAGTCCTTTTGATCCGGGTTGGCGATGCGCTTGCAGTTGTCGCAGGCGTCGCCGACTCCGTCGTTGTCGCCATCGGCCTGATCCGGATTGGCGACCTTGGGGCAGTTGTCCTTGTAATCGAAGACGCCGTCGCTGTCGGTGTCGAGCGTCTGGCACGCGTCGCCGACTCCGTCCTTGTCGGCATCGGCCTGATTCGCGTTGGCCAGGGTCGGGCAGTTGTCGCAGGCATCGCCCACGCCGTCGCCGTCCTGATCCTTCTGATCCTGGTTGGCCTTGCCCGGGCAGTTGTCGCAGGCGTCGCCGAGACCATCGCCGTCGGTGTCGGTCTGATCTGCGTTGGCGACCGAGGGGCAGTTGTCCGAGACGTCGGCGACTCCGTCGCCGTCGCTGTCCACTTCGCCAGGTGCCGGTGGCGGTTTGCAGCTGCAGGAGGAGAGGACCAGCAGGGCGGCAGAGAAAGCTGCCAAGCGTGCGAGGGGTGTCATGCGACCTCCGGGGATGCGACGGTCCGACAGCAAGCGGAACGACAGAGCAAGGCTGTGCCGAAGTCCTTAGCGCGCAGGCGACAACGTCGAAACTTCTCCGCCTGCCGCTCGAGGAAATCCAGGCACTTACCTCGAGGGGGTGCGGGCGCCAGCGCGGTTGATTGACAGGCCGCAATCCAAGCGATCGGGCCCACGAGGTTGACCGGCACTTTCCAGCGGGCGTGGTACTAATTTCGGCGTGAAAACCCTACCTTCCACCAGAGCCCTCCTCGCCGTCCTCTTCCTCCTGCCGCTGGGCGCGTGCTTTGGCCCCAGGGGTGCCAGTGGACCGGGCCTGCTCGAACAGGCCGCGCTCGCGGAGAAGGGCGGCGCCACCTCGCCGAGGCAGCTGGCGCTGGCGGGATTCGCCGCCTCGCTGCTGGATTCGAACTCCAAGCGCGCGGTGGAGCTCTGGACGCGCGCCGCCGCCTCCGAGGATCCCTGGGCGCTGTGGGGGCTGGCGGAGAACGCCCGCCGCACCCTCGACCTGCGTGGCCGGGTCGGCTACTCGGTCCGCCTGTGCAACGCCGCGCCGCGCCATCCGCTGTGCGCCGCCGCCGCGCGCGCCTGCCTGGGCTCGCTGGGCGAATCGCCGGCGCTCGACGCCGCGATCGAGGCCGGAGCGCTGCAGGTGCTGCAGCGCGGAGCCGCGGGCGAGGCGGCCTTCCTCTGGCGGATCGCCGCCGCCGAGGTCCGGCGCAACCGGCACGACCTGGCCGGCGCGAGCGCCCTCTTCGCCGACTCGGGTTCCGTGAGCCAGGCCGCGCTGTGGGGCCCCTACTCCCGCTTCCACTACCTCGACTGGCAGACGGCATTCCCGCCGGAGAAGGGCGAGGCCGGCGCCGGAGCCTTCGGGCCCATCCCGCTGCGCAGCGCTGCCTCGCCGGACGGCCGCTACAGCTTCGCCTACGAAGGCACCCCCGCGGACATCGAGTACTGGGCCAGCGACGTCCAGGTCGCACGAGAGGGCGTCTACCTCGCGCGGGTCGCCGGCCGGGCCAGCTACAAGCTGTTCGTCGACGGCGCCCCGGCCTTCGAGCGGCGCGACTTCGAGGACTCCGTCTCCGAGCACTCTGCGGCGCGCGTCCGCCTCGCCGCCGGCCGCCACCGGCTGCTGCTGAAGGTCGCTCGCGGCTCCGAGCGCGGCGATATCGCCTGGGCGCTCTACCGCGAGGACGGCGCGCCGGCACAGCTCAGCTTCTTCCCGGCCAGCGGACCCACGACCGCCCCGGCGCCCAAGCTCGAGAGCGCCCCCGCCGCCTACGTGGACGCCGCTTCCTTCGCCGCCGCCCTGGAGTCGGAGGTCGGCGGGATGCTGGCCGACTACGTGGCCGCCCGCGACGCCGTGGAGCGCGATCCGCATGGAGCCAAGCTGTTGGCCAGCGCGCTGGCCGAGCGACGGCCGAGCGCGGCACTCCTCGTCCTGCGGGGAGAGACGCTCCTCGCCGATCGCTCGCTCCCAGCCCGGATCGCGAGCGGCCGAGCGAATCGAGACTTCGACGCCGCGCTCAAGCTCGACCCGGGCGAGGCCTGGGCCCTGCAGCGGCTGAGCGTCTACGCTCGAGCCGAAGGTCGCTTCGACCAGTCGCAGGAGCTTCTGGAAAAGGCCATTCAGGTCGCCTCCCCTTCGAGCTGGCGGCCGGTGCTCAGCCAGATGCGGTTGGCCCAAGCCCGCGGGGTGGACTCCCTGGCCGAGGAGGCCGCCCGGCGTGCCCTCCAGTTCGAGCCCGGGCTGTGCGAGGCGCTCTCGATGAGGAGCGATCTGGCGCGCAAGCGCGAGGCGGTGGGCGAGGCCCAGTCGCTGCTCGAGCAGATGTCGGCCTGCCCCGGCTACCTGCGCGCCCTGGCCGACCAACTGCGCAGCCGCGGTGAGCTGGAGCGGGCGCGCGAAACCCTGGAGAAGCTGCGCGTCGAGGCCCCGCTCGACCCGGCGCCGATCTTGACCGAGGCCCAGGTTCTCCTCGCCCAGGACAAGCCCAAGGAGGCCGCCGCGCTCCTCGCCCAGCTCGAGGCCGCCTGGCCGCGGGCGGCCATCTTCCACAAGCGCCGCGCCGACGCACTGGAGCGGGCCGGCGACGCCGCCGGCGCCCGGGCCGAGCGCGAGGCCGCCCTGCTCCTCGACGGCAGCGACCTCAAGCTGCGCCGCGCGCTGGCGGCCCTCGACGGCAAGGAGCTGCTCGACGACCTGCGCCAGGACGGCCCCGAGCACATCGCCGCCTACCGCAAGGAGGCTCCGCCCGAGTCCTCCGCCGCCGCCTATCTGCTCGATTCCTCGGCGGTCGAGGCCTATCCGGACGGCTCCTTCGTCGAGCGCACGCACGTGGTGGCCAAGGTGGTCGATCAGCGCGGCGTCGATCTGCTGGCCGAGGTCCACCTGCCGTCGGGCGCCGAGCCGCTGTCGCTGCGCACCCTCAAGGCCGACGGCCGGGTCCTCGAGCCGGAGGCCATCGGCGGCAAGGACGGCATCAGCCTGCCGGGAGTCGAGGTCGGCGACCTGGTCGAGTACGAGTACCTCAACGCCACCGGTGCCCGCGGCCCCGCGTCCCCGGGGTTCGCCGCCCCCAAGTTCTACTTCCGCATCGCCGACGGCCAGCTGTTCCACTCGATCTACGCGGTGCGCGCTCCGGTCGGCAGCGGGCTCGAGATCGATGCCCATCAGATGACCGCTCCGGCCCCGGAGAAGGCCGCCGCCGGCGAGCAGGTGGTGATCGAGCGGCGCGGGATGCCGCCGTTCATCCGCGAGCCGGGCGCGACCAGCCTCGACGAGGTGATGCCCTTCGTGCAGATCGGCACCGGCGCGGGGACGGCCGAAATGCTCGCCGGCTTCGGCGACTTCCTGCTCGACCGCACCCGGCTCACCCCGGAGCTGGTCAAGTTCGCCAAGGACGCGGCGCAGGGGCTCACCGGCGAGGCGGCGGTGCGCGCGGTCTACGAGAAGGTGATGACGGAGATCAAGGGCCAGGAGGGCTCGCTCACCTCCACCGCCGCCGGCACCCTGGCGCAGGGCCGCGGCAGCCGCACCCTGCTGCTCAAGGCGGCCTTCGACGCCCTGGGCATCCGCTGCCGGCTGCTGCTGGTCCGCCCCTTCTCGGCCGATCCGGCGAAGTACCGCTTCCCCGCCGCCGAGCTCTACGGCTATCCGGCGCTGCGCGTCGAGCTGGCCAAGGGCGCGATCGACCTGAACCCCGGAGTGCGCTTCGCGCCGTTCGGAGTGCTCTCCCCAGCCGCCCAGCAGCAGGAGGCGGCGCTCCTCCCCGAGCCCGGGGAGACGGTGCAGATGACCCGCACCGGCGGCGACCGCAGCATCGAGCCGAAGCTCGTCCGCCTCTCTCTCTCGCTGTCGGAGGACGGCACGCTCTCCGGAGAAGGCGAGGAGACCTACCAGGGGCTCGACGCCGCCTACCTACGCCAGGGCCTGGAGCGGCTCGACTCCGACCAGCGCCGGCAGGCCATCGAGGCCTCCATCGGCCGCAACTTCGCCAACGCAGCGCTCGCCGAGTTCTCCATCGACGCCCCGGAGAAGAGCGGCGCTCCGGTGGCGCTGCGCTACCGCTTCACCGCCTACGGCGCCGGCCGCCTCGAGGGCGGCCGGCTGGCGCTGCCCAACGGGCTGTTTCCGGTCCACCTCGGAAGGCGCTTCCTCGCGCTCTCGGAGCGCAAGCTGCCGATGTTGGTTTCGGATCCCGACCGGCTGGAGCTGACCGCCACCATCGCCTTGCCCAAGGGCTTCGCGCTCGCCGGGCCGCCGCAGGCCGCCAAGATCGATTCGCCGTTCGGCGCCTTCGAGCACCAGGAGACCTCGGCCCCGGGGCTGCTGACGGTGCGCGAGACGCTGTCGACGCCGATGCAGCGGGTGGCCCCCGAGCAGTATCCGGCCTTCGGCCAGTTCGCCAGCTCGGTCGATCAGGCCCAGACCCGGCCGCTGGTGTTCGAGGGGACCACCGCACTGCCGCCGCAGGCGAGCCGCTGACCCTGCACGCCCGGCTCCTCCGCAGTAGAGGAGCCTGGCGCCCGCCGGCGCGTCAGCTGGCGGCGGACTCGGGCAGCGCGAACCGGGCCACGGCGGCGAGAAGCACGTCGAGGTCGATCGGCTTGCGCAAATAGCCGTCGGCCTCGACCTGGGGGCTCTTGTCGCTGACCCGCCCGTCGCCGGAGATCACCACCACCGGAATCGCGGCCAGCCGCGGGTCCTGGGTCTGCTCGGCCCGGAACTGCCAGCCGTTCATCACCGGCATCATCAAGTCCAGCAGGATCACCGCCGGCGAGAGCCCGGCCCGAAGCTCCCTGAGCGCCTCGACGCCGTTGGCGAAGGCGACCACCCGGTAGCCCTCCAGCTCCAGCAGCTGGGAGATCATCGCCCGGATGTCGGGATCGTCCTCGACCAGCATCACCGGCCCCGGGAGTCTGACTCTCTGCTGCATCAGGCGGCTCCTCGCTGCGCCTGCGCGCTCGTCTCAGGCCCGGCCAGCGGCAGCTCGATCCGAAAGATCGCTCCCGCCCCGGGCTGGCTCGCGACGCCGACCTTGCCTCCCAGAGCGTCCAACACCCGGCGCACGATGTACAAGCCCAGCCCTAGTCCGGCGTAGTGGCTGGCGCTGACCGCGCGCTCGAACCTCTCGAAGATGCGCTCCTGGCTCTCGGCGGGGATGCCGATCCCCTGGTCCGCCACCTCCAGCCGCGCCACCGCCGCCTCGCAGCTCAGGGTCACCTTCACCGGGCGGCCCGCCCCGTACTTGCAGGCGTTGGAGAGCAGGTTGGCCACCACCTGCTCGAGGCGGCCCCGGTCCCACCGCCCGACCACCGGGCCCTCGGCAGTCAGCTCGAGCTCGCAGCCGGCGTGCGCGCGCTCTTCGGCGGTCTGGGCGCAGATCTCGCGCACCACCTCCGCCAGGTCCACTTGCTCCAGCTGCAGGTCCAGCCGGCCGGCGCGGATCCGCGACAGGTCGAGCAGCTTGTCGATCAGCGCCGCCATCCGGTTGGCCTGGCGCACCGCGGTCTCCAGCGAGGCGCCGAGGAAGCTCGCCGGGGCCTTCTCGAAGCCGCCGGGGGCGCGGGCCATCCGCAGGAGGCCCTGGGCCGCCAGCCGCAGCGAGGTCACCGGGGTGCGCAGCTCGTGGCTGGCGATGGAGAGGAACTCGTCGCGGTTGCGCACCGCTTCCTGCATCTGGCCGTAGAGCCGGGCGTTGTCCACCGCCAGCGCCGCCCGGCACGCCAGGTCCTCGGCCAGCGTCAGATCGGCCTCGCCGTAGCTGCGCCCCGAGCTCCCGTAGCCCAGGGTGATCACCCCCAGCCGCCGGCCGCGGGCGGTCAGCGGCACCACCAGCATCGCGCCGACCCCCAGCTGCTGCAGCAGCGCCAGATGGGCCTCGTCGTCGCACAGCTCGCGCAGCGTCTGCGCCCCGACCACCGGGTGCAGCTGGGCCTGGCCGGTGTGCAGCGCCACCGCCACCCACGCCGGGGCGGCCCGCGGATCGGATACCGAGCACCGGCGCAGCTGCTCGGCCACCTCGTGCTTGTCCGGCTCGACGTGGGCCAGCGCCACCCGCCGCAGCCCCTGTCCCTCCTCGATCAGGTCGACCATGCACCAGTCGGCGAAGGAGGGCAGCGCCAGGTTCGCCACCCGCTCCAGGGTCGCCGCGTAGTCGAGCGAGCCGGCCAGCAGCCGGCTCGCCTCGGCGAGGAAGAAGGCCCTCCCCTGCGCCTCCTCGGCCAGCGCGCGGGCACGCTGCTCCTGCGCCAGCAGCCGCGAGCGGTCTTCGGCGGCCCGTTTCTGGGGAGTGACGTCGTGGAGGTACCAGCCGCGGCCCAGGGCGGCGCCGCCTTGGCGCCGCACCGGGGCGCAGAACAGGTCGAAGGTGCGCCCGTCGCGGTGGCGGACCTCGCCGTGGCAGGCGGGCGCCTCGCGGCCGGGCGCCCAGTCGCTCCAGCCGGCCATTGCCTCAGGGACCTCCAGGGCGGCGGACATCAGCCGCGCCAGCTCCTCGAAGCCAGGTTCGGCGCCGTGGGGCAGCCCGAAGACCTCGGCGAAGCGCCGGTTGAAGCTCACCTCGCCGCGATCGCCGGCGAAGAGGATGGCGTTGGTGGAGGCCTCCATCTGGCACTCGAGCAGCGTCTTCTGCTCGAGCAGCCGGCGCTCGCTGTCGAGGCTGCGCTCGTAGAGCGAGCGGTGGACCAGCGCGGCGCGGACGATCTCCGACAGCCGGCTGACCATGCCGTAGTACTGCGCCGGCAGCGCGGGAGGCCCGTCGAACAGCAGCAGCAGCGAGGTGGCAACGTCGGGCGCCGAGGTGACCGGAAAGTGCCAGCGCACCAGCCCCGGGCGGTCGAGCTCGGGGTAGGGCAGCGCCGCCGTCGCCGGATGTTCGCCGGGCTTTCCCAGCGACAGCGCCAACGAGGGGCGCGACAGCCCGGCGCCGGAGATCAGCCGCCAGCTCGGAGCCTGCGCGCCATGCTCCAGGCACAGGGCGGCCAGGCAACCCAGCCGCGTGGCCAGCCGGTCCAGGAACTCGTCCATGGGCAGCGCGGGATCGAACAGGTCGAGGGCGGCGACGGTGAGCTCCTGCAGCACGCCTACCCGCGCCAGGCGCTCTTCGGTCAGCCGCAGCTCTGCCTCGTCGCTGTGCGCCATCGCGAGACCTCTACCTCGGGATCGCCAACGCCGCCACGGTCTTGTTGTGGAACTGCGCCACCCCAGCCCCCATGGCCCCAACCTCGCCCACGCTCAGGCAGCCCATCAGCGCCTCGGGGTCGCCCAGCTCCTCGGCCAGCGCCCGCAATTCCTCGCCGAAGCGGTCGCCCAGCAGGATCGCCCGGGAGATGCAATCGAAGACCACCGCGCCGGCAAGTGGCCCGCCACATTGCTTGCGAGCCGCCCGCCCCGCCTCGCGGGCCGAGGCGATCAGCTCCTCGGCCGAGGCCTGCATCAGTCGCAGAAGCGAGCCGTCGGGGATCTCCGCCAGGAAGCGCAGCGCCCCCTCCTCCATCGCCAGCGGATCGCGGATCAGGTGCAGACCATCGGCCTGCGGGATGCCCAGAGGGTGATAGGCGGCGAAGCGGGCGAAGCGCTGCTGGTCCACCTCCTCGCCCCGGAGCCGGGCGGTGCGGCGGTAGCAGTCGAAGGCCGGCTCGTACTCCAGCTCGAAGACCCGCGGCCCCTCAGCGCGGGTGACCAGCGCCGGCGGGCCATAGGGCGAGAATCCGTGGCGCACCGCCACCCCGAACCGCCCGGGGAGCTCGATCGCGGCGGCGACGGCGTGGTCGTGGAAAACCTCCCCGCCGGCGAATTGGGCGGTGCGCTCGAAGCGCAGGTTGTCTCCCGCCCCGCCTCCGACCCACGACAGGGCCGACCCGCCTTCGCGCACCGCGCCGCGGACCACCTCGTCGGCCTGGCCGGTCAGCGGGTTGAACAGCTGCAGCAGGGCGCGGCTGCGGCCGGGGCCGGCCTTGGGGAGCTGCGCCAGGGCCTCGGCCACGCAGCGCGCCCCGGCCTCTCGCGGGCCACCGCTGACCGGCCCGCTGGCGCCAATCCCCACCGTTGCCGAGTCCGAGCTGACGATCCCGACCACCAACCCGGCGCGCAGCAGCTCGCCTCCGGCGATGAGCCCGGCGGCGGAGCACCCCAGCCACGGCAGCCCGGCGAAGCGCGCCGCCAGCGCCCGGGAGAGCTGCTCGGCCGGATAGTGGTCGGTGGCGAAGACCAGCGCCAGCGCCGGGTGGCTGGCCCGATCCAGGGCCCCGGCGGCCTCCGCGGCGGCGCGGGCGGGGTCGGGATCGCTGCTTCGTCCCACGTACAGCTGGGCGCCCATGGCCATTCCTTACTCAAGCGGTGCCGGCACCCTCCCCAACTGTCCTCCAGCGTACGCCCGGCATTTCGCTGCGGCAATCCTCCGGCGGTCCGCCGGCGATCCCCCGCTCGCCCTCTGTTCTGGCCGCCTGCCGAGGGCTGCGGCGAAACGAAATGGCCGGCCAAGCATTTTTAATTCGAAGCATCTCGGGACCGTCGCCATCCCGCTTTCGCCGGAGGGCGCCCGCAGGCAGCCGGTTCCGATCCGTTGCCGTCAACCCAAGCTCTTCCCCAACCAGACCAAGGAGAACCCCATGCTGAGGCTCATCGTCGCTCTCGCGCTGCTGGCCCCGGCGGCCTCGTACGCCGCCACCTACGAAATCGACCCGATGCACTCCGCCGCCCACTTCAAGGTGCGGCACATGATGGTCTCCAACGTGCACGGCCAGTTCGGCAAGCTGTCGGGCACCATCAACTACGACGAGAAGGACCCCGCCAAGTCGACCGTCGAGGCGACCATCGACGTCACCACCGTCGACACCCAGGAGCCCAAGCGCGACGAGCACCTGAAGAGCGCCGAGTTCTTCGACGTGGCCCAGTTCCCGACCATGACCTTCAAGTCGACCAAGGTCGAGAAGGCGGGCAAGGGCAAGCTCAAGGTCCACGGCAACCTGACGCTGCACGGGGTGACCAAGCCGGTGGTGCTCGAGGTCGAGGGCCCGGCGCCCGAGGCCAAGGACCCGTTCTACGGGAAGATCAAGTCCGGGGCGACCGCCAGCACCAAGCTCAACCGCAAGGACTTCGGGCTGGCCTGGAACAAGGCGCTGGAGACCGGGGGCGTGATGGTCGGCGAGGAGGTGGCCATCACCATCGAGATCGAGCTGAACAAGCAGGTCCCGGCCGAGGCGGCCAAGGCCCCGTAGTCGAGCGGACTCAACCGATCTCAACGCAGTAGCCGGCGGCGGGGCGTTCGCGCTCCGCCGTCGCTGCGTTTGCGGGGGTCCGCGGCAGTGCCGTGCGGCAGCGTGCCGCACCGTCCGAGCGGAGGTCTCAACCTCCCGCGCGAACCGCATCGGTGGGATCGAGCGCCGCGCTGCTCACTCCCGCGGACGAGACCCGCGTGCTCAGTGCGCGATGCTCCGCAGCCGCCAGTCTCTCGAGGGCCGCAGCACCGGCCGGCGGAGCGGCGAACTTCGCGGCGAGCTTCCGGACGCGCCCCGCTGCCTCCTCCAGCCGCGCGCGGAAGGCCGGAGATCCCTTCGCCTCATGAGCGAGGGCCTCGATGACTTCGCTCTGCCGATCGGCCCGGTGGCACACCAGCAACAGGTCGGCGCCGGCGGCGACGGTGCGCACCGCCGCCTCGGCCATCGAGTAGTGATCGGCGATGGCCTTCATCTCCAGATCGTCGGAGACGATGACCCCACCGAAGCCCAGCTCGCCGCGCAGCAGCTCGGTGAGCACCTTGCGCGAGAAGGTCGCCGGGGTGCCGGGATCGAGCGCCTCGAAGACCACGTGGGCGGTCATGATCGACGCCAGCCCGGCGCGGGAGTAGGCGGCGAAGGGCACCAACTCGACCCGGCGCAGCCGGTCCATCGCGTGCGGCAACAGGGGCAGGGTCAGGTGGCTGTCGGTGCTGGTGTCGCCGTGGCCGGGGAAGTGCTTGCCGCAGCTTGCCACGCCTTCGGCCTCGAGCCCGCGGGCCAGCGCCACTCCCAGCCGCGCCACCGCCTCCGGCTGCCGCGACAGCGAGCGATCGCCGATCACCGGATTCGCGGGGTTGGTGTCCACGTCGAGCACCGGGGAGAAGTCGACGTCGAAGCCGGCGGCGCGCACCTCGCGGGCCAGCAGGCGCCCGACCTGCTCGCACAACCCTTCGTCCCCTCGCTCGCCGATGGCCCGCATAGGCGGCACCGCGCTGAACGGCCCGCCGCGCAGCCGCGCCACCCGCCCGCCCTCCTGATCGACGCACATCAGGAACGGACGGCCGGCGATGGTCTTCAAGGCCGCGCAGAGCTCAGCGACCTGGGGAGCGCTCTCGACGTTGCTCTTGAAGAGGATCGCCCCGGCGGCGCCGCGCTCGATGAGCTCCCGCGTCGCCTCGGGGATCTGCAGCCCGTCGAAGCCAATGACCACCACCGAGGCCGCGATGCGATTCAGGTCCATTGCCGCCTCACTTGCGCGCCAGCAGCCCCTCGCTGAAGAACAGCGCCACCGCCACCGCCAGCAGCGCGCTCCAGGCCGGGAAGCGAGACGAGGTCTCGTCCTTCGAACCGCTGCGCTCGGTCCGGGTCTTCTCGCCGAAGTAGGCCTTGAGCTCGCGCTCGTCGAGGCGGCTCAGGTCGCTCTCGCGCGGATCGACGTTCACCGCGAAGGAGAGCTCGGGCATGGGTCCGGCGGTGCCGTTGAGCTTGCCGCTGGCTTGGTAGAGCCCGGGAAGCTTCACCGGCCCCACCGCCGGCTTGCCGTCCTGGCCATTGGCCGGGGTCAGCTCCTTGCCGTCCGGGGTCTTGAAGCGCACCGCCTCGGCGCCGTTGGGAAGCTCGAGCTTCTTGGTCTCGCCCACCAGCACCCGCTCGGTCCCTCGCTCGTCGAGCGCCCCAGCCAGCCAGCCCGACAGCCGCTGCATCGCCGGCAGGAAGCTGGGGCGGATCGGCCAGTCGGTCCAGTCGCGATCGACGGTCGAGGTGTAGAGCAGCACCCGGCCCTGCCCGTGGCGCGCCTCGAGCAGCGCCGGCGCGCCGTCGTCGAAGGATGCCAGCGTGGTCACCGGGACCTGGCCGGAGGGCTCGAGCAGGAAGTAGCGGTAGGTGCGCGCCGAGAGCATCGCCTCGCGGGCCTCGCCGGTGAAGACAGCGAAGGCCGGATGATCGAAGGCCACCTGCGCCAGCCGCGCCGCCTTCTGCTCCGCTCCCTCCTCCTTGCGGTCGGCGGCGGTCTTGGGCAGGTGCAGCTTGCGCGGCAGCAGCGCCTTGAGGCTCTCGTTGTACAGGTCGGGATCGACCTGATCGCCCATCGAGATGAACAGGCCGCCGCCGTTCTTCACCAGCTGATCGAGCTCATCGACCTTGGCCGCCGGCAGGGTGCGGACGTTGAGCAGCAGCACCAGGTCGAAGTCGGCGAAGCGCTCGTTGACCGCGGTCTCGGCGTCGCGCAGCGTCGGCCGCACCGGGCTGCCCGGCGACTCCAGCGCCGCCTCGACGAAGAACGCTTCGTCGAGGAAGCGCACCGGGTGCGGCGCGCCGTCGACCACCAGCGCCCGCACGTCCTTGGGGACCTTGAGAGCGAAGTGGCGCACGTCGTCGGCGGTCAGCGCGTCCCCGGCGATCTCCACCGAGCCGGAGAAGGCCCCGCCGGCGGGGAAGCGGTAGCTGAGGGTCTTGACCGCGGTGCCGTGGGCCGGGACGTCGACGAAGCTCTTGGCCACCACGTCGTTGCCGACCTTGAGCAGCGCCTTCAGATCCTTGGCCGGCTGGCTGGAGTGGTTGGCGACGGTGAGGGTGAAGGCAAAGGCGCGGTGGCCGACCGCCGGCGCCGGCTCGATGCGCAGCGCGGTGATCGCCCGGTTCGGCAGCTCCGGCGCGCCGTTGGCGGCGTCGAGCAGCACCACCTCCGGCTTCACCTCGCCGGCGGCGCTGGGGATGGTCGGCGCCGGGACGTCGAGGCGGAAGGCGGCGGCAGTCAGGTCGCTGGCCAGCACGATGCGCTTGGCGGGGATGGCCGACTCGGCCAGGGCCCGGGCGGCGCGCGCCAGGCACGAGGTGAGGTCCTGGGGAAGGTAGGTCTGCGCCGCGGCGTCGATCGCCTCGCGCACCCGGGCGCGCTCGAAGCCCGGGGCCGCCGGGGGCGGGGCCTCGGGATCGCAGACCACCAGCGTCACCGAGTCCTCGGGAGCCAGGTCGGCCAAGGCCTCGCGCGCCTGCTGTTTGGCGCGCTCGAGCAGGGTGTGCCCGTCGCGCCGGTAGCTCATCGAGAGCGAGGTGTCGAGGACGATGGCGGTGGCCGCCGGGCCGCGCGGAGTGGCCGCGGCGGCCGGTTGGATGGCCTGGGGGCGCGACAGCGCCAGCGGGACCGCGAGCAGGATCATCGTCCGCGCCAGGAACAGCAGCAGCCGCCGCAGCCGCAGCCGGCGGGCGGTGCGCTTCCGGGAGCGCAGCACGAAGTCGATGGCGGCGAACGGGTGCGGGCGCGAGCGGCGGCGGTTGATGAGGTGGATGATGATCGGCAGCGTCGCCAGCGCGGCTCCCCACAGCAGCAGCGGGTTCGCCAGCTCGTAGCCCATCATGCCTTCCCCCGGCGGAAGCTCTCGCGGCGGGCGAGGTAGCGCAGCAGCAGCCGGTCGAGCGGCTCATCGGTGCGCACGGACTGGTAGTCGCAGTCCATCTCGGCACAGGTGCGCTTGGAGGCGGCGAGGAAGGCGCCCATCTCCTCGAGATAGCTGTCGCGGATCTCGCGCGGGTTGGCCTGCTGGCTGCGCTGGTCCTCCATCGACAGGAACAGGGTGTTGTCCTCGAACGGGAACTCGACTTCGGCCGGATCCAGCACGTGGAAGACCGACAGGTCGTTCTTGGCCAGGCGGACCTGCAGCAGCCGGCGCAGCGCGCCCGGGTCCTCGTCGAAGAGGTCGGAAAGCACGAAGATCGCGGAGCGGCGGCGGGCCTTCTCCGAGAGCACGGTGGCCGCCTCGGCGAGGCGGGTGGTGCCCTCGGGCTTGAGCCCCTCGAGGGCGCCGAGGATGGTCTGCAGGTGCCCGGCCGAGGCCCGCGGCGGAAGGTACTCGGCGCGGCCGCCGCGCAGGATCAGCAAGCCCACCGCGTCCTGCTGGCGCACCAGCAGGTAGGAGATCGACGCGGCCAGCGCGCAGGCCACGTCGAGCTTGGAGAGATCGCCGGAGCGGTAGCCCATAGAGGCCGAGGCATCGACAGCGATGAAGGCCCGCAGGTTGGTCTCGTGCTCGTAGCGCTTGACGTAGTACTTGTCGAACTTGCCGTAGGCCTTCCAGTCGATGTGCCGGATCTCGTCGCCGGGTGCGTACTCCTTGTGCTCGGCGAACTCGACCGACTGACCCTGGTGAGGGCTCTTGTGCAGGCCGCTGAGCACGCCCTCCACCACCGCGCGGGCGCGCAGCTTGACGGTGGCGAGCTTGGCCAGGGCCTTGGGGTCGAGGAGCATCGAGTGGTGGATTGTGGTCGGTCAGGGGCCGGCGGCGCCAGAGGAAAAATGGCCTGGCTCACGTGCACTCGCCTCGCCGTCAGGTCTCAAAACGGGCGAGCAGGCGATCGATTCCCCGCCGGGGTCACTTGCCGCTCAGTCGCGAAAGAGCGCCTCGCGCACGCTGCGGACCGAGAGCGCCGCCCCGACCAGCGGCAGCAGGGCCAGTCCGAGGATCGACAGCCAAGGCAGGTCGGCGTCAAGGTAGGCCACCTGTGGATCAGCCGGACTGTAGCGCACCGGGACAGCGGTCCCCGGCCGGAAGCGGTTTACGAGCGGCTCGATGGCTCCGTACTTCTCGGCCGAATCGCCCAGCGCACGGATGGTTGTTGTCGTATAGGTCTGGCCGCCCACGGAGTAGCTGTAGCGGATGTCGGCGCGGTAGTAGCTGACCTTGGTCCAGGTGCGGCGCCGACGGTATTCGTGATCGAGCTGGTAGGTCGAGGCGACGATGGTCGCCTCGGTGGACGGCCACCGCCAGACCCGCGCCAGCCGCACCAGGTCGACCAGGCCGATCAAGCCCATTCCGACGGCGAGGACGCAGGCCCCGATTGCCAGCTGCCGCGGCCGGAGAACGCCGTTCATTGGACGAACAGCGCCTTGAGCCGCTCGCGGTCGGCCTGGGTGGAGAAGAGCGGCTCCAGCCGGGAGTAGTTCTGCGGGTCGAGGATGCGCGGCTTGAGGATCTCCACCGCCCGCATCCGCGCGTCGTAGGTGGGGAAGGGCACGGCGATGGCCGCCACCTGGTCGATGAGGAACCAATTCTGCGCCGCCTCGTCGCCGAGGATCTTGTACCAGAGCGCGTAGGTGTAGCTGGCGCGGATCTTCTCGATCAGCGCGTCCAGGGCCTGCGGCGCCATCGGCTGCGGCAGCGCCGAGTCGGGGTTGCCGGTGAGGATGCGCTTGAGCTCCTCCTTCTCGGCGGGGAACTGAAAGGCCTGGAAGAGCTGGAAGTTGTTCTGCGGGTCGAGGATGCGGTTGCGCACCAGCTGCACCGCCTTGAGCCGCTGCTGGGCGAAGACGAACTTGGCCAGCAGCTTCTGCACGTGGGCCACGTAGAAGAACTGGGTCTGGGAAGCCGCCTCCAGCACCCGCAGCCGGTCGTCGGCGAAGCTCTGCTGCTCCATGGCCGCCATCAGGTCGTTGAACGCCTGATCGCTGATAGGCCAGACATGCGGCCGCGCTCCCGCCAGCTTGAGCGGAGGCAGCGGCGGCTCGGCGCTGACCGGCGGGGGCGGCGGCAGCAGCTGCTGTCCGCCAAGCTGCGCCAGCACCTCGCGAGCCCCCTGCAGCGCCGCCCGGGCCTCGGTCACCGACGGCCCCGGCCCCCGGCCGCCGAGCTTGGCCTCGGCTTGGGCGAGGTTGAAGTCGGCGCGCGCCAGCTCGTGGTGCACGGAGTCGAGGTCGGCCACCACCAGCCTGCCGGAGAGCACCGCGTCGGCCATCCGCTCGTCGTCCTCACGGCCTTCCTTGCCGACGAACTGGGCCTTCTCCTCCGGCGGCACGATGGCCAGGTACTCGCGGGCGTTGTCGAGCCGGTTGCGGGCGTTGCTCAGCAGCTCGGCCAGCGGCGCTCCGCCGATCCGGCTCTTCTGCGCCTCGCCGATCAGCCGGTCGGCCTTGTTCAGCTTTCCGCGCAGCTCGTTGAGCTCGTTGCCCAGCACCAGCAGCCGGCCGGTAGTGACCACGACCATTGGGCCGGAGGCCCGCTTGCCCGGAGGCTCGGCAACGGCAACTGAGCAGAGGACCAGGGCGCTCGCGGCGATCAGGGATTTCACGACGGTGCCTCCACGAACTGAAGGAAGGCACCCTATCCAACGGCGAACGATCTGAGAAGAGCGCCCTAGCGGACCAGCTCCACCAGCCGGTCGATGAGCTGGACCGAGGTGACGCCCTCGGACTCGGCGTGGAAGTTAGTCAGCACGCGGTGGCGCAGCACCGGGCGGGCCAGGGCGCGCACGTCGTCGACGGTGGCGGCGAAGCGTCCCTGCAGGATGGCCCGGGCCTTGGCCCCCAGCACCAGGTACTGGCTGGCCCGCGGCCCGGCGCCCCACGACAGGTACTGGTCGACGAAGTCCGGCGCCCCCGGCTCCTTGGGGCGGCTCTTGCGCACCAGCTCCACCGCGTAGCGCACCACGGAGTCGGCGGCCGGCACGCGCAGCACCAGCTCCTGCAGCGCGCGGATCTTCTCCGGCGACAGCACCTTGGTCAGGGCGGCGCGAGCGGCCCCGGTGGTCGACTTGACGATCTGCACCTCCTCCTCGGCGGAGGGATAGCTGACGTCGACCAGGAACATGAAGCGGTCGAGCTGGGCCTCGGGCAGCGGATAGGTGCCCTCCTGCTCGATGGGGTTCTGGGTGGCGAAGACCAGGAACGGCAGGTCGAGGGGGTAGGTGTTGCCGCCGCCGGTGATCCGGTACTCCTGCATCGCCTGCAGCAACGCGGCCTGGGTCTTGGGCGGGGTGCGGTTGATCTCGTCGGCGAGGATGATGTTGGCGAACAGCGGCCCGCGCACGAAGCGGAAGACACGCTTGCCGGTGGAGCGGTCCTCCTCGAGCACGTCGGTCCCGGTGATGTCCGAGGGCATCAGGTCGGGAGTGAACTGGATGCGGTTGAAGGAGAGGTTGAGCACCTCGGCCAGGGTGGAGATGAGCAGGGTCTTGGCCAGGCCGGGAACGCCCACGAACAGGCAGTGGCCGCGCGCGAAAAGGCTGATCAGCAGATGCTCGATGACGTCGCGCTGGCCGACGATGCGCTTGTCGATTTCGCCCAGGATCTGCGAGCGGGCCTGGGCCAGCTCGGCGGCGGCGGCGCGGTCCTGCTCGGCGGTCGCGGGGCTCTGCTGCGTCGCGGCGCTCTCCATTCGCTCTCCTCGGTGCTGAAAGGGTGAAATCGGCGGTCCAACCGGCGCGGCGGGATATTACTCCCGGCGCCCCGGCAATCTAGCAGCCAGCTCTCGACTGCCGCACCTTCCTCCGCTCGCCTGCCGGCCGGGCGACCTCGGTTTTCTGAGCCCGCTCCTCGAAAGCCCGCCGCTCCGCCTCGGCCGGAAAGGCGCGCGCCCAGCCAACCTGCCGTCATTCCTGGACTTGCTCCGCTCGCCCGAGGGGCATGCGGCTTGCCTTGGATCAGCCATTTGTGAAATCTGGACCTTGGCCATCCGACCGGAGGGGCCCATGAAGCGCGCCCTGACCAGCTACCTTCTCTTCGCCGCCCTCTTCGCCGCCGGGTGCTTCCAGCCGGTCGTCGACGACTCCGCGGACGCCAGCGGCTCGGCGGACGCCGGCTGTCGCATCGACAGCGACTGCCCCCAACCTCAGAGCAGCGCGTGCGATCCAGTCGCAGCCCGCTGCAGCAACGGGGTCTGCGTGACCGAGAAGCTCCCGCGGGTCTGGGATTCCAGCCCCGGCGCCTGCCAGCAGGTCAGCGACTGCGACTGCCAGGCCTCCACGCTCGGCGCTCCGAATTGCACCGGCGCCTTCGCCTGCGAGGCCGGCCGCTGCCAGTTCAAGTGCGACTCCAAGAGCTGCCAGTCGGATCAGGAGTGCGGAGCGGGATTCGTCTGTGACCAGGACACCACCTGCTCCGGCGCCAAGACCTGCGTCCCCGGCTGCCGCGGCGACGTGACCGGCAACGGCTGCCCCGCTGGCCAGGCCTGCGCGCCACGCAACGCGTGCACTAGCTGCAGCTGCCCTGGCTTCTGCATCTCTCCGCCCAAACCCTGCCAGAGCGACCTCGAGTGCCCGGGGCCGGGCCAGATTTGCGCCCCCACCGATACTGCCTGCTCGGCTACCAGCAAGCGCTGCGTCCCCGGCTGCGACAAGGGCACGCCCTGCCCCAACGGCCAGTTCTGCGCCATCGGCGCCTGCGGGGCCGGCACCTGCCAGAACGTCGGACCGGGCTGCGTCGACGACAAGCAGTGCCCGGCCGGCCAGGTCTGCGAGTTCGACATCGGCTGCGCGACCCCGAAGAAGTGCGTCCCCGGCTGCCACAGCGACAGCCAGTGCAGCTCCGGCACCTGCAATCAGCGAGTCTGCGTCACCTGCCCCTGCGCCGGCACTTGCGGGCTGGACCCCTGCCGCGATCAGGACGGCGACGGCTACGGCGCCGACTGCAGCCCCGCCGCCGACCTGTGCAGCAACCTGATCGGCAAGTGCGACTGCGACGACACCAACCCCAAGGTCCATCCCGGCGCTCCCGAAATCTGCGGCAACGGAATCGACGACAACTGCAACGGCCAGGTCGACGAGGGCTGCGGCACCTGCTCCAGGAGCTGCGCCTCGACCTTCGACTGCGGGCTGGGCACGGCGTTCTGCCAGAGCGCCTGTTGCCAGAGCTGCCCCACCCTGCCGCCACAGAGCTGCCCGGCCGGTGGCTGCTCGCAGCCGAACGGCATCGACATCCACGGCTGCGCCCAGGCGCCGATCTGCGGGAAGTGCTGCGCCTGCCCGGCGATGTTCGCCCCGGTGTGTGGGACCAACTACCAGACCTACTCCAACCCCTGCGAGGCCCAGTGCGCCGCGGTCCCGGTCCTCCACTCCGGCGTGTGCCTCAAGGGCGAAGGTCTCGAGTGCTCGCCGGCCTCGCCCTGCGTCGCCGGAATGTACTGCCGCGACACCTGCCCGATGTGCGGCGCCCTCCTGCCGATGCGCTGCACGCAGCTCGGGGCCTGCACCGCCGACTACGACTGCCCCGCCGGCCTGACTCCTCCCCAGTGCCCGCGCGGCCCGGCCACCTTCGCCTGCGCCAACCACAGCTGCCAGGCGGCCTGCCCCTGAGGCCGCCGTCCGAGAGGCCGCTGGGCGCCGTTCGCGGGAGGGGCATGACGGGACCGGAGCGGGTCTGCTAAGGTCCGCGCCCCATGTCCAGCCCAAGCCAGCTCACCACGGGACGCGCCCTCTTCAAGTGGCGCAGCTTCACGCCCGTCCCGATGATCCTCTTCGTCGGCTGGCTCCTGTGGCGCGCCCGCGGCACCGGCCCCGGCCCCGCCGTTCAGTGGGCGCTCGACGCGCTGGGAATCGCGGTGGCGCTCGCCGGCCAGGCGCTGCGGGGCTACGTGCTGGGCCAGGTCCCCGAGGGCACCAGCGGCCAGGGCAACAAGCTCGAGGCCAGCACCCTCAACACCGCCGGACCCTACGCCCGCGTCCGCAACCCGCTCTACGTCGGCAACGCGCTGATCGTCATGGGGCTGCTGGCGCTGGCCCAGGAGCCGGTCGCCGCGGCGCTGACCCTCGCCTTCTTCTTCGGCCAGTACTGGTTCATCATCCGCGCCGAGGAGAACTTCCTGCGCGGCCTGTTCCACGAGCGCTTCGACGACTACTGCCGCCAGGTGCCGCGCTGGATTCCGCGGCTGACCCCGGCCAACCCCGAGAAGCTCTCCACCCGGTTCGACTGGCGCCGCGCCCTGCGCAAGGAGCACAACCCCTGTGCCGCCTGGCTCACCGGGGCGCTGGCGCTGATCGGCTTCCAGCTCGCCTTCCGGGACGAGGCCGCCTTCCGCGTCGCCCTGCCGACGCTGCTTTGCGCCCAGGCGGTGGTGGCGGTGCTGTTCGTGGGCGTCAAGGGCTGGAAGCACCAGTGGTGGGGTCGCCCCGGACCGACGCCCAGCGGGAACTGAGGGGGCCCGTCGCCAGGCAGCTCAGAGCGAGGGCGGATGCACCGGCAGCCAGAGGGTGAAGGTCGTCCCCTGCCCCACCTTGCTGCGCACCTGGATGCTGCCCCCGTGCTTGTCGACGATGCCCTGGACGATGGTCAGCCCCAGTCCGGTGCCCTTGCCATCGCCCTTGGTGGTGAAGAACGGCTCGAAGATCCGCGCCAGATGGCGCTCCTCGATGCCGTTGCCGTTGTCGGCCACCTCGATCTCCACCCCACCGCGGACCGCTGAG
>JBBIQS010000029.1:0-84938 GCA_037442205.1 Myxococcales bacterium | reverse complement strand
ATCAGCTCAAGTTCAAGGACGGGCTGGTGTACCGCTTCGACCCGGGCGGCGCCCTGCTCTCCCAGCAGGATCCCAACGGCAACCGCACGACGCTGGGCTACGACGCCCAGAACCGGCTGTCGACGGTGACCGATTCGTCCGGGCGCATCGCGCTGACCCTCTCCTATGACGCGACCGGGAAGCTGGCGAAGGTCACCGACGCCGCCAACCGCACCCTCACCTACGACCACGACGGCGACGACCTCTCCGCGGCGCACGACCTGCTGGGCCACGTCGAGAAGTACGGCTACTCGGTCAGGCACAAGCTGACCAGCCGCACCGACAAGAACGGCAGCATCTGGACCGAGCTCTACGATGAGGACGGCCGGTGGGTGGGGATGGTCGATCCCGCCGGCAATCGGATGCAGGTGCTCTACGACCCGCTGGCCAACAAGGCGGTGGTGATCGATCGGACGGGCCTGGCGACGACCTGGGAGTGGAACGCGGCCGGCAACCCGGTGAAGGTGACGAGCCCGATCGGCGAAGTGAAGTCGATGAGCTGGGACGCCTCGATGAACAAGCTCACCGAGGCGGACGGGCGCGGGGCGACCTGGACCTACGGCTACGACGCCAAGGGGAACCTGACCAGCAGGAAGGATCCGCTGGGCGCCACCGTCAGCAGCACCTACGACCCGACCTACAGCCGGCTGACCTACACGAGCCAGCCCTACGTCAGCAACACATACGACACCAAGGGAAATCTGCTCACCAGCCGGGACAACAACGGGAACACCACCACGTACGTCCCGGACGCCCAGGGAAGGCCGACGACCATCACCCAACCCGGAAGCGCGGTGACGGTGCTGGGCTACGACGGGCAAGGAAACGTCACCACGATCATCGATCCCGAGGGCGGAGTGACCACGCTGGGGCAGGACGCGGCCGGGCACCTGACGTCGGTGACCGACGGCAAGGGAAACAAGCGGACGCTGGAAGTGGACGCGCGCGGGCAGGTCACGGCGATGGTCGACGCCCTCAACCAGCGGACCGAGTACGGCTACGACGCGACGGGGAACCGCATCTCTATAAAGGATGCTGCCGGGGCGGTAACCACCTTCACCTACGACGCGCTCAATCGGCTGATCTCGACCACGGACGCCAAGGGGAGCGTCGCCAAGACCGAGTACGACGCCGAGGGGCGAGTTTTGGCGCGCATCGACGCCAAGGGAAATAGAAGCGAGTTCCACTACGACAAGGCCGGGCGGCTCTTCGAGACGGTTTCGCCGGAGGGAGCGATCACCAGCCTCGGCTACTGCGCCGACCAGGGCCAGGCGTGCGAGACGGTGGATCCGCTGGGAAAAAAGACCACCATCGCCACCGACCTGGTCGGCCGGGAGACCGGGCGGACCGATCCGCTCGGGCACCTCAGCACCCGCGACTATTTGACCAACGGGCTGCCGTGGCACGAGGTGGACGCCAACGGAAGCACCACCACCAACTCCTACGACAGCCTGAACCGGCTCAGCGGAGTGACCCAGCCCCAGGGCTACGTGTCCTACGGGTACGACGCCAGAGGGAACCGGACCAGCGTGACCGCGGGCTCGAGCGTCACCGGCTACACGTACGACCGGGCGAACCGGCTCTTGAGCGAGGTGAACGCGCTCAAGCAGGCATCCAGCTACACCTACGACAAGGTCGGCAACCGGGAGACCAAGACCGACGGAAACGGCAAGGTGACGACCTACCAGTACGACGCCAACCGGCGCCTCAAGGCGGTGATCTTCCAGGACGGGAGCCAGTACTCGTACGACTACGACTCGAGGGGCAACCGGACGCTGGAGAAGGGCCCCAACCACGAGCGGCACCTCAAATACGACGCGGTCAACCGGCTGGAGCAGGTGGACGACCTCACCCTGGGGAAGAGCTTCGTCCACGGGTATGACGCCAACGGGAACCGGACTTCGACCAGCGTCGACGGGCTGAGCTTCGGCTACCGTTACGACAAGCTGAACCGGCTGGTGGAGGCCACCGAGCCAGACGGCGAGAAGACGAGGCTGTTCTACGATCTGGCGGGGAACCGGGAGCGGCTGGTGTTCGGCAATGGGGTGACGGCCAGCTACCAGTACGACGCCGCGGGAAGGCTGACGCTGATCGCCTACGCCGACGCCCAGGGCCGGCCGCTGCAGAGCTTCAAGTACGACCTCGACGCGGTGGGGAACCGGCTCAACAAGACCTTCCTCGACGGAACGGTCGAGAGCTACTCGTACGACGCCGGGAACCGGCTGACCAAGGCGAGCTATCCCGGCGGGCGGACGGTGACCTACACCTTGGATGCGCTGGGGAACCGGACTTCGGTGGCGGAGCAGCCGCCGGCAGGACGGCAGATCAACTACGCGTACACCAACAATGCCTTCAACCAGGTGACGCAGGTGCAGCAGTACGACTTCTACAACCCGATCATCACGACGGGCTACGCGTACGACGGGAACGGGAACCTCAAGACCGAGACCCAGGGGACGAGCGTCCGCAGCTACGGATACGACCTGGACAATCGGCTGACCCGAATCGACTTGCGGGGCGGGGCCGCAAACGCCTTCGAGTACGACGCCAATGGGCTGCGCACCAAGAAGGTCGATAGCTCCGGGACCACCCGGTATCTGCTCGATGGCCCGAGCGTGGTCGCGGAGTACGACGATCTCGGCAGCCGGAAGGCGGTCTACGTCAACAACCCGCAGCGGATTGACGAGGTCTTCTCGGCGACGGTGCTCTTAAACGGGCTGCCGACCAAGGTCTATCCGCTGACCGATGGCCTCGGGAGCGTCTATGCTTTGGTGGACCGGAACGGCGCTGTCGTCCGGACGAACAGCTATGACGTGTACGGGGCTCGAAGCACGTCAGGGACCGGACCGCTTCTCGCGATGGGGTTCACTGGGCGGGAGCACGACGAAAGCGGGCTGAACTACCACCGCGACAGGTACATGTCGCCTGCGCTGGGGCGGTGGACGCAGGCGGATAGGCTGGGGATGATCGATGGGCCGAACGTGTACAGGTACGCAAATGCGGTGCCTACATCAGCAACGGATCCGCACGGTCAGTTCGTGTTTGTCCCGGTGGCGGTCGGAATGGTCACCATGTTCTTGGCATTTACAATGACGCTCATGCTCACTGATGCCATTCAAGGTGAAGATGATGTCGCGGCTTTCTTTGCTGGGGTTGGAGATGGGCTAACGTTCGGCTTGACAGGTCTCGGACGCGAGGCTACTGGACTTCACTGTGTGAATACCGGATCGTTCGCCTACATTTATGGCCTGCAAACGGCCATCGTTGTATGGCTGTCTATAGTGCTTGCCTCTTTTGGCGGGTTTACGCTGGCGCAATATGTGTGGGTGACGCATTGGGAAACGGGTGCGGCGGCCGCAGGGGTTATTGGTTCTAGGGTATGGGTTCAGATCGGAAAAGGTGGCTATCTTGATTATCTGCTGTCGGGAATAATTGGGAAGTATCCCTTCGGTGACAAGGTTTCAGAGCTAGTATTAAGAAGCAGTCTGGAGTGGCCCAGTGGGCTCATGTGGCTCACAGGTTTCCTTGGCCACAGGATTAAGCCATGAGAATCATCGTCTGGCTGCCGCTGTTGATTGGAGGGCTGGCTGACGTCTATTCGGTCTATGTGATAGCAAGATATCGAGCCTCAGCGCAATCCCCATCTCCTGCTCCATTGTTTCCGTTGCTTATGTATTTCGGCACACTGTCGGTCTCTTTTCAGCTCCATCGGTTTGGCGTGGCGGCGACTGCCGTGGCAATGGCAGTAATTCATATTCTGTTAGTGATTGTGCTTCCAGTCGCAATTCGTCATTCTCGGGGCGGGGCGGGAAGATAGAGAGTGTACTGCCCACGCCAAGGAAACTGTTCTGCCCAGTAGGTCACGGACCGCTCTTTACATTCCATGCCGATCGCGAGGAAGCTCGGGCATTGCGAGTGCGAAGAGGCGTGAGTCAGCCAGAGCCAGTCTTCGCGCTTATGGATTCACCACGGCGGAGGCGCATGCACAACAGCGCTCTGAGCTACGACGCCCAGAACCGGCTGGCGACGGTGACCGACTCGTCGGGACGAGTAGCTCTGACGCTGAGCTACGACCTCAATGGGAAGCTGTCGAAGGTGACCGACGCGGCGAACCGCACCATCGTCTTCGACCACGACGGCGACGACCTCGCGGCGGCGCACGACGTGCTGGGCCAGGTGGAGAGGTACGGCTACTCGGCCAGGCACAAGCTGACGAGCCGGACGGACAAGAACGGCGGCCTCTGGACCGAGCTCTACGACGAGGATGGCCGCTGGGTGGGGATGGCCGACCCGGCCGGCAATCGGATGCAGGTGCTCTACGACCCGCTGGCCAACAAGGCGGTGGTGATCGACCGGACCGGGCTGGCCACGACCTGGGAGTGGAATGCCGCCGGCAACCCGGTGAAGGTGACGAGCCCGATCGGCGAAGTGAAGTCGATGAGCTGGGACGGCTCGATGAACAAGCTCACGGAGGCGGACGGGCGAGGGGCGACCTGGACCTACGGCTACGACGCGAAGGGGAACCTGACCAGCAGGAAGGATCCGCTCGGCTACACCGTCAGCAGCACCTACGACCCGACCTACAGCCGGCTGACCTACACCAGCCAGCCGGCGACCAACAACACCTACGACGCCAAGGGAAACCTGCTCAGCAGCCGGGACAACAACGGGAACACCACCACCTACGTCCCCGACACCCAGGGACGTCCGACGACGATCATCCAGCCCGGGAGCGCGGTGACGGTGCTGGGCTACGACGGGCAGGGGAACGTTGCTACGATTACCGATCCCGAAGGCGGAGTGACGACCCTGGGACAGGACGCGGCGGGACATCTGACCTCGGTGACCGACGGCAACGGGAGCAAGCGGACCCTGGAGGTGGACGCCCGCGGGCAGGTCACGGCGATGGTCGACGCCCTGAAACAGCGGACGGAGTACGGCTACGACGCGCTGGGCAACCGCACCTCTATAAAGGATGCCGCCGGGGCGGTAACCACCTTCACCTACGATGCGCTCAACCGGCTGACCTCGACCAGGGACGCGAAAGGCAACGTCACCAGGACCGAGTATGACGCCGAAGGGCGCGTGACGGCGAGGGTCGACGCCAAGGGAAACCGCAGCGAAGTCCACTACGACCAGGCCGGACGACTGTCGGAGACGGTTTCGCCGGACGGAGCGATTACCAGCCTCGGCTACTGCGCCGACCAGGGCCAGGCGTGCGAGACGGTGGATCCGCTGGGGCGGAAGACCACCATCGCCACCGACCTGCTCGGCCGCGAGACCGGGCGGACCGATCCGCTTGGGCACCTCAACACCCGCGACTACTTGACCAACGGGCTGCCGTGGCACGAGGTGGACGCCAACGGCAACACCACCACCAACTCCTACGACAGCCTGAACCGGCTCAGCGGCGTCACCCAGCCGCAGGGCTACGTCGGGTACGGGTACGACGCCCGGGGCAACCGGACCAGCGTGACCGCGGGCTCGAGCGTCACCGGCTACTCCTACGACAAGGCCAACCGGCTGCTGACCGAGGTGAACGCGCTCAAGCAGGCCACGAGCTACAGCTACGACAAGGCGGGCAACCGAGAGACCAAGACCGACGGCAACGGCAAGGTCACGACCTACCAGCACGACGCCAACCGGCGGCTCAAGGCGGCGATCTTCCAGGACGGAAGCCAGTACAGCTACGACTACGACTCGAGGGGAAACCGGACGCTGGAGAAGGGCCCGAGCCACGAGCGCCACCTCAAGTACGACGCGCTCAACCGGCTGGAGCAGGTGGACGACGTCACCCTGGGAAAGATCTTCGTCCACGGGTACGACGCCAACGGGAATCGGACTACGACCACCGTGGACGGGCTGAGCTTCGGCTACCGCTACGACAAGCTGAACCGACTGGTGGAGGTGGTGGAGCCCGACGGAGAGAAGACGCGGCTGTTCTACGACCTGGCGGGGAACCGGGAGCGGCTGGTGTTCGGCAACGGGGTGACGGCGAGCTACGAGTACGACGCGGCAGGCAGGCTCACGCTGATCGCCTACGCCGACGCGCAAGGCCGGCCGCTGCAGAGCTTCAAATACGACCTCGACGCGGTGGGGAACCGGCTCAACAAGACCTTCCTCGACGGAACGGTCGAGAGCTACTCCTACGACGCGGGCAACCGGCTGATCAAGGTGAGCTATCCCGGCGGGCGGACGGTGACCTACACCTTGGACGCGCTGGGGAACCGGACTTTGATGGTGGAGCAGCCGCCGGCGGCGGGCCGGCAGATCAACTACGCGTACACCACCAATGCCTTCAACCAGGTGACGCAGGTGCAGCAGTACGACTACGTCAATCCGATCGTCACGACTGCCTACGCCTACGACGGGAACGGGAATCTCAAGACCGAGACGCAGGGGACGAGCGTCCGCTCCTACGTCTACGACCTGGACAATCGGCTGATGCGGATCGACTTGCCGGGCGGGGCCGCAAACGTCTTCGAGTACGACGCCAACGGGTTGCGGACCAAGAAGCTCGATTCCTCCGGGACCACCCGGTACCTGCTCGATGGCCCGAGCGTGGTTGCGGAGTACGACGACCTCGGCACTCGGAAGGCTTTCTACGTCAACAATCCGCAGCGGATTGACGAGGTGTTCTCGACGACCCTGCTCTTCAACGGGCAGCCGACCAAGGTCTATCCGCTGACCGATGGGCTGGGGAGCGTCTATGCCCTCGTGGACCGCAACGGCGCGGTCGTCAGGACGAACAGCTACGACGTGTACGGATCCAGGACCACGTCAGGGACCGGACCGGTCTTGGCGATGGGATTCACTGGGCGGGAGCACGAGCGGGACTGGGCGGGCACCTACCATCGCGACCGCTACCTGCAAAGTGTCATCGGAACATGGATGCAGCCCGACCGACTTGGAATCGATGCCGACGGGCCTCCGCTGTACCAGTACGCGCGTAATGCCCCTACAACGCACGTCGATCCGAGTGGGAAGATCACGCTCCTTGGCGGACTGCTGCTCGTGCTCGCGATGGTCGCTGTGTTGGTCATTTTCCAAATGGCCGCGAATTGGATTGGCGAGAACATCGACTTCGAGAATCTGAAGCGGTTGCGTCCATCGGACGAGGGGCTCGATCCTGCATCCTGTCGCAGTCCGCTTCCTACCGACCCCGATGCGACAACATTGACGTTCACTCGACTCAACCAACTTGCCTCCGCTGCCGATACGGCTCAGGTCACCATCGTGGACTTCTCGCAATCGCGAGAATCTTCGGAGCGTGGATACATCGGCCGGGCGCGAGGCAACGAGATCCTGTTGAGCGTTGATCTGTTCAGGACTCCTGACACTCGTCTTCGAAGGATCGCGTTCATTGCCGAGGTCCAGCACGTCGCAGGCTTGCGCGACGAAGCGAAAGCCCAAGCCGAGCTGCTGCAACTGCTCGATCTAATGGGCCTCGGCCCACTACCAGAAGGATGGCAGCACGGACCCAAACTCCACCACGGGTACTGATCCATGCGCGCCATCACTTGGTTGGTCCGACTGCTGATTGGTGCAGTGGTGTTCTATGCCGTGCGCATGGCTGTCTACCTTCTCTTCCTGAAGGTGGCATGTGGACACGTCGCATCCGACTGGTCGTCTGTAAGAGACCTGGAGTCATTCGCTCGGCAGATTGCCATCACCGACGTGGAGTGCATCGGCGGGTACCTACAGACACGCATCGAGTGGCTGCGTCTACTAGTGCCGATGGGATCCGCCCTGTTGGCTGCCGTAGGCACAATCGTGGTCATGGCACGAATGAACTGGCCGACCATCAAGGCAAGATCATCAAAGCACGAGCAGGGCTCTGCCAAGCCGCCGGGGCCAGGATGACGCCGAATAGCTTCGAGTACGTGTACTGCCCACGCCAAGGAAACACGCCGCGACGGCAGCCCCGAAGGCGCGAAATGAAGCGCTCGCGGACGAGCGAAGGGCAGATCGGTGCCTTGGACCGGCGCTGCCCCTTGAGCTTCGATATCCAGCGGTCCCGCCAGGAACCATGAACAAAAACGTCTGGCTGCCCCGCTGGCAGGCTTTCGGATGGTGGGAAAGGGGAAGGGGCTGGGTTCGCTGGCCGGAATGCTCCTGAGGGCAAATAGGAGCAGGTGGTCAGCGGGCGGTGCGCTTCTTCACCGGCGGCCTTCCCCGGCCTCTCTTCGGAGGCAGATCTGCCTTCCGGAAGAGCGTCACCACCGGAATCTCAAGCGCGTCGGCCAGCCGGACCAAGGGATCGATAGACAGGTTGACGGCCGCGCCCTCGACCTGCTGGACGAACCTCGATCCCAGATCGGCGGCCTCGGCGAGCGCCTCCTGAGTGAGCCCGCGCTTCTCGCGCTCGCGGCGCACGTTCGCCGCGATGGAGTTGAGGATCTCCTGCGAGTGTCGCCCGACCATGAGCCACTCGGTAGCCTGAGGCTTCCGGGGTGAACACGATTCAAAGTGCGAAAAGCGTTAATGGAGCGGGGCGCTCCAGGCACCGCCTTGGTCGGCCGATGCCCGAAGCGCCCCGAGTGGACTGCGCTGCCTCTCTCTCTACATCTTCATTCCACTCGCCGGCTGCTCGCCGGTGGTGGCGCCGTTGTCGCTGGCGTGAGCCGCCGTCGGGGCCTGCGGAACCGCCGTCTCGGTCTGCGCCGCCAGGTTCGCGAGCAACTTCGCCGGCTCGGCCACCGGCACGGTCGCCGGCTGCTCAGGATGCCCGTTTGAGCTCGCCGCCCGCTTGCGCCGATGCGGCGGCTGCGCCTCGAGGATCAGCGCCCGCACCCGGCCGATCACCTCCTCGCTGGCCCCGCCGGTGCGCAGGCTGAGCATCAGGTTGGACAGCAGGTCCACTCCCTTGAGCCTGGTCTGCTCGGCCGCGCTCTTCTGCGCCGGCACCTTGGACTGCAGCGCCATCACGCGCTGGGCGTCGGCGTCGCGCAGCGCCCCGACCAGCTTGATCATCTCGCGCAGCAGGTCGCCCAGCGAGCCGACGTCGGTCAGCAGATCGTCCAGCTCCCGCTGCTTGTCGGGCATCCCCGCCAACCGCTCCTGGATCATCATCAGCTCGCCGGCCTCGTCCTGGTACGAGAGCCGGTGCGTCGCCTTGGCCGGCCGGAGAAGCTTCTGCAGCGCCTCGTACTTGGCCCGCTTGCCCTCGTCCGGAGCGAAGGTCACCAGGAATTCGAGCTGTCCGTCGAGCGCCTTGCGCTTCCGGCGCAGCTGCGCCGCGGTGGCGTTGGTGGTCTCCGAGGCGGCGCGGAAGGTGGCGTCGTCCTCCACCGGCAGCGCCTCGCCCAGCTCGGGCTTGTAGGCGAGGAACAGCGGCTGGAGCATTTGCGCCAGCGGTTGCTTCCAGATCTCCTCCTGCCCCGGCGACAGCAGCCAGTAGATGATGTTGGCCAGGGTCTGCAGGCTCAGCCGCCTGATCTCCGCCTGGTCGTTGTGCGACTGCGTGGTTCCATTGCTCCCCGGTGACATTGCTGCCTCCCAGCTTGGTTGATGCGCAGAATTGCGCACCGGCGACCTTCCGACAGGGCTGGGGCGCGCGCAATGCGCAGTTCGTCTCGGCGCGGCGGGGTGTGAGGCAGCCGATGTTGGAGTCGTCGAGTTCGATGCAGTCGCACATCTTCCAGCCGCGCGAAGGCTTCGCGGGCGTCTGAAAGCCGGCGCTCGCGGCGACCTACTCGGCGATCCTCCCCACCAGCGCCCGCACCAGCTTCTTGAGCGGCGCGGCGCTCTTCTTCGCCTCGGCCAGCGAGCCGATCCTCACCAGCCGCCGGCCATCGGGGTAGTCGCCGGTGAGGAACCCGGTCTGGTCGTTGAGCCGGCCGCCCTGCCACACCACCAGCAGCACGCCGCCGTCCTTGGAGTGGAGGTTGCTGACGATCAGGTAGCGCGGGAACTTCTTCGGGGCCGACGGCGCCAGCGGCCCCTTGTAGAAGAAGGCCGGGTGGTTCAACTTGATGTGCTCGCCCACCTCGCGATGAGCGCTGAGGATGATGCGTCGCACTTCCTCGAGCACCGGCTTGAGCGGATGGCGGCAGGTGCCGAGCCAGGCGTCTACGGCCTCGGGTTCGCTCTGCATGTCGAGCGGCTCGCCGCGACCTCTCTCGGGCGCCGACTTGTTCGGGGTTCGCTTCGGCTTGGCCGCGGGCATGGTCGATTCCTCCTGGAAGCTAGATGTTCGCGGGGTGGGCTCGCTGCGCCACTCTTTCCGCCGGGGCGCCGGCCGCACGCCTCCTCGGAGAGAGGGAGGCTCGGTGAAGAAAGCGCGGCGCCGGCGCACCTTTCGGTCGGAGGGAGGCGGAAGTGACCGAGCCCAAAGTCCCAGTCCGGCTCCCAGCGGCGAGCGACTCGGACGCGCCTGCGCTCTCCCCTGTGCCGAGCAGCAGGCCGGCCGAAACAAAAAGCAGGGTGCGCCTGCTCGTGAGCGCCTGCCTCCTGGGCGACAAGGTCCGCTACGACGGGCAGCACAAGTACGACTCCTTCCTGGTCGAGGTGCTCGGCCCCTTCGTCGAATGGGTGCGCGTCTGCCCCGAGGTGGATTGCGGCCTGCCGACCCCGCGCCCGTCGATGCACCTGGTCGGAGAATCGCGCTCGCCTCGCCTGGTCAGCCGGACCGGCGCCGACCTGACCGGCCAGATGAACCGCTTCGTCGAGCAGAAGCTGAGGCAGCTCGAGGGCGTCGAGCTGTGCGGCTATGTCTGCAAGAAGGACTCGCCGAGCTCGGGGATGGAGCGGGTCAAGCTCTACGACCAGGCCGGGAAAGCGCAGCGCGTCGGCGCCGGCCTGTTCACCGCCGCCTTCATGGCGCGCTTCCCCACCGTGCCGGTGGAGGAGGAGGGGCGGCTGCGCGACGCGAAGCTGCGAGAGGCGTTCATCGAGCGCGTCTTTTGCCGCCGCCGCTGGCTCGATCTCGTGGCGGGAGGCCGGCAGCGCGGTCGGCTGGTCGGGTTCCACGCCGACCACAAGTTCCTGCTGCTGGCCCACGGCCGCTCCAAATATGCCGAGCTCGGGCGCCTGGTCGCTTCGGCCAAGGAGCGCCGGACCGAGGACCTCTTCGCGGCCTACGAGGCGGGGTTCTCCGCCGCACTGGCCCAGAGCTCCACCGCCAAGAAGGTCACCGACGCGCTCCAGCACATGCTCGGCTTCTTCAAGCAGCAGCTCACCGGGGACGAGAAGGCCGAGCTCCTGGACACCATCGACGCCTACCGGCGCTCGCTCGTTCCGCTGATCGTGCCGCTCACGCTGATCAAGCACTACGTGCGCAAGTTCGACGTCGCCTATCTCTCCCGGCAGGCGTTCCTGTCGCCCTATCCGGCGGAGCTGATGCTGCGCAACCACGTCTGACCGGCCCTCAGCCGCGAGGCGCTCGGGCCGTCGTCCGTGCCACCAGGCTCTCCTCGAGGCGGGCGGCCAGCTCCCACAGCCCGGTTCCCGGCTTCTCCTCGGCCAGCGCCCGGCGGGCGGCCTCGTCGAAGGGCACCAGCCGGCTGCGGCGGATGAGCTGCCAGAAGCGCTCGTCCTTGGGGAGCAGATCCTCCTGCATCCCGACCACCAGCTCCCGGGCCAGGGAGAAGTCGGTGCGCGTCACCAGCCTCAGCCACAGCGCCGAGAGCTGCGGCGTCAGCAGCGGAAGATCGAGCGCCCACAGCCGCCGGCCCTCGAGGGCGGCGATTCGCTCGAGGATCTGCCGGCCGGTGAGAATCACGGGACCGGGAAGGTCGAACCACGCGCTTCCTTGAAGCGGCAGCTCGGCGGCGGCGACCAGCGCCGCGATCACGTCTTCGAGCGCCACCGGCCGGGTGCGCGACCGCAGCCAGCGCGGCAGCAGCATCGCCGGCAGGCGCGAGGCGAGGTCGCGCACGATCTGCCAGGACGCTCCGCCGCTGCCGATCACCATCGAGGCGCGAAGCTCGATCGCCGGCACCGGACCGGCGCGCAGGATCTCTCCGACGTGCAAGCGGCTGCGCAGGTGCTCGGAGGCGCGCCCCTTCGGCTCGGGACCGCCGAGATAGACGATGCGCTCCGTGCCTGCCCTCGCCGTGGCAGCGATGAAGCTCTCGGCGGCACGGCGTTCGAGATCACGGAAGTCGGCCTGTCCGCCACCCATGCTGTGGACGAGGTAGTAGGCGACCTTGACCCCTGCCAGCGCGGCGGGGAGCGTCTCCGGCCGGAGGACGTCGCAAAGCCTCCACTCGACGCCGGCATCTCGTCGGACAGAGATTGGCGGCCGGCGGCTCGCAGCGACCACCTGCCAGCCGGCGGCGCGCAGCGCCGGAAGCAGCGCCCGGCCGATGAAGCCGGTCGCGCCGGTGACCAAGGCCTTTCTCTCATGCGGAACGGGCATCCGGGCTCCCTTTCCTCCTGGGAAGGTGGACCCGTGGCCGCGGGACTGCCAATCGCGGCGGCAGAGTGCTCGCTGCTGCGGCCAGAGCTCAGACCGGCGCCGGGCCCGCTGGAGCCTTGGATGGTTGACACCCGAGCGGCGAGCCGCTGCAATCTCCCGGTTCCTTCGCCTCGAATCGCCGAGGCCCAACTCCGGAGGTCGCATGCGCTCCCTGCTCGTCGCCGTCGCCGTGTTCTCTTTTGCTTCCCCCGCGCTCGCGCGCGATGCCATCCCCAAGGACAGCAGCACCAAGGACCTGCTCGACTACCTCAAGAACGGCGGCGAAGACGCTCGCAAGGAGGCCTGCAAACGTCTCGGCGAGCGCAAGGATCCCGCCAACATCTCCGCCATCGGCGAGCTGGTGCTCAAGGATGCCTCGCTCAAGGTCCGCGTCGAGTGCGTCCAGGCTCTGGAGCGCATCGGCCAGAACCCGGAGAGCGCCAAGTTCGTCCGCGAGGCGCTGCTCAAGGATCCCGAGAAGAAGATGCGCGAGGAGGCGATGGACTCCATCCAGGACGTCGACCCCGAGGGCGGCGGCGTGGTGGCCGGACAGGTGCTGGCCTCGGACAAGGAGCTCAACGTCCGCCGCCAGGCCTGCCGCACCATCGAGCGCCGCAGCTGGAAGGCCGCCGAGGCCGCGGTGCTCAAGGTGGTCGGCGACTCGAGCGAGAGCCTCGAGCTCCGCAAGTCCTGCGTCCAGGCGATGGTCGCCATCGGCAGCGACCACGGCTACGCGCTGGCCCACAAGATGATGCTCGAGGAGCAGAACGACGATCTGCGCAAGGAGGCCTCGGCTCAGATCGAGCACCACCCCAAGGCTTCCTCGCTCGAGCCGCTGTGCAAGGCCCTCAAGGACAAGAACGACCGCATCGCCTCCAACGCGGTCAACGGATTGAAGAACCTGGGGATGAAGGAAGGCGCCAAGTGTCTGCGCGAGGCGGCTAAGGAAGTGAAGAGCGACCGGCTGGCCGGCAACATGAACAAGACCGCCGCCGAGCTGGAGCGGTAGTGGGGCGTCCGGAAGGTTCCTTGCCATTGCGCCGGCGCGAGACGAGCCCCGCGCGTCAGCAAGGGGCGGACGTGGTGCCCTGTGCAGCGTCCGCTGGTCCGTGGCGCCGATTCGCCCTTTGCAGGCGCCAAATCATCCCTGAGCTGCGCAGGGCCCAACGTCGGCCCCTCCCTTACGGTCGGGGCTCAGCGCCTCTGGGGCAGCAACTCTGGGGCAGACGCTACTGCAGCTCCCGCTTCTCCACGCTCGCCCCCGCCGGCGCCGGCAGCTCGAAGAGCTCGGCGGGGGCGGCGCCGTTGAGCTCCACCTGACTCAGCGTGGTCACGCTCGCCGGCATCCCCGGGCGCGATTCCTCGATCTTCTTGGGAAAGCACAGCCCCAGCGTCTGCTCGCAGTGCTGCTCAATTACTCGCACGCTGCCGCCGCCCTCCACCGACTTGCCGAGGAAGTCCATCACCGGCGGCGCGAACTGGAAGTTCATCGCCGCGCTCTCCCCGTCGGCGGTGGCGCGGGCGGTCACCGATATCTGCCGCTTCTCGCCCGCGATCTCCTTGGCCTCGAGCTTCCCGGCCAGCAGCGGCGCCCGCCAGCCGTCGGGAGCGAACGGGGCGAAGGCCCGGTGCAGCAGCATCGCCGCCCGATCCTTGGGCGCTGAGTCGAGGTCGATCTCCGTCAGCCGCTGCGTGGCCTCGTCCCACTGCCGGAAGCGCCGGCCGTCGAAGGCGAAGATCATCTTTCCGCCCATCAGCTCGCCGCGCATCTTGCCCGGCGCCTTGAAGGTGAAGGCGAACTCCGCCTTCTGTCCTCCCTGCTCGGTGATTCCCTTGTAGCGGTAGCTGGTGATCTTCTTCTCGCGCTCGGCGAGCGCCGTCCGCACCTGCGAGAGCAGGTCGCCGGGCGCCGGCTCGGCCCGCTTCGAGCAGGCCGAGGAGAGAAGAACAATGGCGAGCGCGCAGCTGCGGACGATTCCTTGGAGTTTCATGGCGAAGTCACCTGGGCGTCGGCGCCGTAGCGCACGTCGTAGACCACCGCGGCGGGATCGGATTCGGTGTTGGAGGCGTGCTGCGGCGTCCAGCTTCCCACCGCCAGATAGCGGCCGTCGGGCGAGAAGCGCACCCGCCTCACCGACCAGCCGAACTCGTCCTCGTAAAGCGGCTGCTCGCCGCCCTCGCTGAAGACGTAGAGCCGCTTGTCCCAGCCGCCGCTGGCCAGCGCCCGGCCGTCAGGGCTGATTCCCACCGTCGACACGACGCCGTGGTGGATCTGGTGCCGCTCGAGAAACGCTCCGTTGCTGGCGTCGATCACCGCCACCAGGTTGTCCGGAGAGAGCGGCTCGACGATGCCCTTCTTCTCGCGCTGGTAGACCTCGACATTGCGCTCGGCCTTGGTCGCTCCCAGCGCTACCCCGAGGCGATTGCCGGCGCGATCGATCGAAAGGTCGTTGACGAACTGCGCCAGCTCGAAGCGCGCCTGCTGCTCGAGCGTGGCAACTTCGGTCGCGGCAGGGTCCGGTTGCTCGGGGCGCAAGGTCACCACTGCTTCGCCCAGCGTCTGATCGAAGGCGATCTCGAAGCGGGTGAGGAAGTCCTGGCCCAGGACGCCGTCGGCTCCCTGGGGCACGCAGGCGTCGCAGATCGCCACTGCGATTTCTGCCCGCAGCGCCTTGAGCGCGAGCTGGCGCCCTTTGGCGATTCGCACCAGCGCCGGGCCGTTGGCGGTCAGCGCCTGCGTGCTGTCGGTCAGGCCGGCTGGGTCAATCCCCAGAGCCATGGCGAACTTGCCGGTCACGGCATTCACCGGGCTGCGGGCGTCGAGCGCCAGCTTGAGCGGCTTGCGATCCAGCTCGAAGGGAATCAGCGACAGCCCCTTCTCCTTGATCAGGCGCGCGCGGGCATTTCGGATGACCTGGGAGCTCCGCTTCACGCCGAATTGAGCGATCGACTTGTCCCAGCCCCCGGAAAAGAGCCGCCCGGTGTCGGCAAAGGCAAGCGCCCGGATCTCGTCGCGGTGCGCGCGGCTGTCGCCGAGCCAGGAGAGGGTAGCGGCGTCGAGCAGCGTCAGCGTTCCCTTGGCCCCGCCGGCCGCCAGCGTCTTGCCGTCGGGCGAAAAGGCGATCGACACCAGCGGCTCGTCGAGGGAGAGCGAACGCAGCAGCTCGGCGCGGCGGCTGTAGAGCCGGATCGTTCCCTCGCGCGAGGCGGTGGCGATTCGCTCGCCGTCCGGCGAGAAGGCCAGGCCTTCCACGTCGAACTCGATCGGGTTGATCCCCGATTCGCCGAGCTTGCGCGGCGCCGGGTCGAGCTCGGACACCGTCAGCAGGTACTGCCTGGCGCCGAGGTGGGACCAGGCGAAGGCGGCTGGCGGCCGGGAGATGGCGACGGCGTAGGTGAAATCCCGCGCCTCGAGCACCTGGCGCCGGCTGACGCCGAGCACCGGGCCGGAGAAATACGCGGAAGGGGAGGCGGCGCGGGCAGAGGGAAGCTCGCGCCCGGGGATTCCGGGGACGGCGGCGCAGCCGACGATCGACGCGCACAGCAGCGCCGCGGCGATCCGCCGAAGGGCAGAGCGGCCGGGCCGGAAACCGGTCCCCCCGAGCTCTGCGACAGGCTCAGGGGAGGCGCGGTCGAGCGGCCCTCGACTCCGGGCCCGCTTCGCTCGCCCTACGCTCGGGCTGACCGGAGCGCGACCTGTTTGAAAGAGGTGTCGGGACACCGCACTAGCTCTTGGCCTCGCTGTCGAGCTCGCGGATCTCGTCGCGGTCGATGGTGAGGAAGAACAGCGGCTTCTCGCCCTCGCGGTCCTTGTTGAACGAGGTCTTGCCGGTGGCCCCGGGGAAGTCCTTCACCTTGAGCAGCGCCTCGCGCAGCGCGGCCCGATTCTGCGGCCGCTGTCCCTCGATCACCGTGCGCAGGATGCGCGCGGTGTCGTAGCCCGAGGCCTCCAGCAGCCCGGGGTCGCGCCCGGTGGCCTTGCGGAAGGCGTCCACGAAGGAGCGGGTCTCCTTGCGGTCGGAGTTGACGAAGAAGCCGTCCACGAAGATCGCGCACTGCACGAACTTGCCGCCCCGCTCCACCAGCTCCGGGAAGTTCCAGCCGTTGGCCCCGAAGACCTGCACCGACTTGATCTCCTCCGGCTTCTTCCCGGTGGTCTTGGCGATGCGCTCCAGGTCCCGCTTGTCACAGGCGTTGGTGATCACGTCCTCCACCGCCAGCGCCGGCGCCACCAGCCCGATGTTCTTGAAGTAGTCCGGGATGAACAGCGCCTCGAAGTCGATGATCGGCTCCAGCTTCTTGCGCGCGTCCTCCAACAGCTTGCGCTGGCGGAACGGGTCCTTCACCGCGTCGATGATCTCCTTCTTCTTGGCCACGAACTCCTCGCGCTGGTCGAGGTAGTAGCGGCCCACCAGCTTCTGCACGATGGGGGCGAAGGTGGTCTGGTCGGCGTCGTAGCTCTCGGCGCCGTTGACCTCGGTGCCCTGCGTCTTGTCCAGGCTGTCCCAGAACTGGTTGGCCAGCTCGGTTCCGTAGGCGATGTTCGGGTAGAGCACCGCGAACTTCTTGAGCCCGCGCACCCGGGTGGCGTAGTCGGCCAGCGCCCGAGCCTGGGCGCTGTTGGTCAGCATGTTGCGGAAGACGTACGGGCCCTCGCCGGTGATCCCCTCGGCGCGGGTGAGGGTGACGATCGGCGTCTCCTCCATCTCGGCCTCGGCGGCGGCATCCTCGCTCTCGGCCGAGAGCACCGGGCCGATGATGGCGATGACCTGATCGTCCTCGGCCAGCGCGGTCACCGCCTGGCGCGCCTGCGCCGGGTCCCCGGCGGTGTCGCGGGTCACGATCTTCACCGGGCTGTTGGCCAGCGCCAGCTTGACCCCGGCCAGCACGCTCTCCCCGAAGCTCTTGAACTTGCCCGACAGCGGCAGCGCCAATCCGACCGTGTCCGGCTTGGGCGCGGTCCGCTTCTCCAGCCGCTCCATCATCGCCCGGGCGTCGGAGGCGTAGGGGCTGTTGGGCGCCTTCTCCAGCAGCGCCTGCAGCGTCTCCTTGAGCCTGGTCTGGTCGCGCAGGTGCGAGAAGATCCGCGCCAGCTTGAAGTGCAGCAGCGGCCAGACCGGCGACTCGACCGGCGTCTCTTCCGCCAGCCGCGCCACGTCCACGAACGCCACCCGGCTCTCGAGCAGCTCGACGATCCGCTGCTGCTCGGCGGTCTGATCTTCGATGGTCTTGGCCTGGCGCAGTGCCTCGGCCCGCCAGCGCACCGCTTCGACCCAGTTGCGCGCTCCCTCGGCGGCCAGCGCCAGCTTGGTGGCGGCCTCCGGGCGCTGCGCGTCGGAGAGCCGGCCGTAGAGAGGGGTCAGGGTCTGCAGCGCGTCGCGGTACTCCTTGAGCTCGAGCTGGGCCAGGCCGAGGTGGTACTTGGCGAGGTCGGCCTTGTCGAAGAGCGGGAACCGGGCCAGCAATTCGCGATAGCTGCTCCGGGCCCCGGCGAAATCGCGCGCCTGCAACTGCTTCTCGGCGACCTCGAACAGCACTTCGCCGACCTCGCGGCTCTCCTTGTCCGGGACCTGCTCGAGGAGCTTGAGCGCTTCCTGGGGATTGCCGGAGCTGGCCTGCTGCTTGGCGGCCTCGAGCTTCTCGCGGGCGGTGGGGTCGAGCTCCGACTGCGAGCCGACGCGCTTGGGGCATCCGAGCAGCGCCAATGCCAGGCAGGTGGAGACCGAAGCGTGGAGGAGGTTGAGGCGCAAGGCGGCACCCGTGAGGCCAGGAGAGACGGTCTAGCAACGCGCGGAACGGCGGGTTCTTCCGCCCGCTCTTCCGCTTCCCGGCCAGGCGAAATCGAAGCGTCGATTCCGCCCGGCGGGACTCATGCGTTTACGGCAGAAGCCCGCGAAATGCAAAGCACTTCTCGCCCGGGAAGGGACTCCCCGAAGGCTCGGCTGGCGGAATGGATGGCGGGCGAGCGAAGGGACGAAAGCTCAGCTCCCGAACAGCTGCTTCACCTTGGCCCAGAAGTCCTTCCCCTGGGGATGGGTGTCGGGGTTGGAGGCGGCGGCGAACTCCTCCAGCAGCCGCTTCTGCTCGCGGGAGAGGTTGGTGGGGGTCTCGACCACGATCCGCACGTGCTGGTCGCCGCGGCCGTAGCCGTTGAGGCTCGGGACGCCGTGGCCCTTGAGGCGGATCACCTTTCCGCTCTGGGTGCCGGCCGGGACCTTGGTCTTGACCTTGCCCTCGAGCGTGGGGACCTCGACCGTCGCTCCCAGGGCGGCGTCGGTGAAGCTGATCGGCACCTCGCAGAAGATCTCGCTCTCCTCGCGCTGGAAGATCGGGTGCTCGCGGACGTGTACCACCACGTACAGGTCGCCGGCCGGGCCGCCGTTCTCCCCGGGTTCGCCTTCGCCGTTCAGGCGCAGCCGGGTGCCGGTGTCGACTCCGGCCGGGATCTTGACGGTGAGGGTGGCCTCGGCGTCGACCTTGCCGCGGCCCTTGCAGCTGTTGCAGGGGTCGCTGACGATGCGCCCGGCGCCGTTGCAGTGGCTGCAGGTGCGGGCGATGGTGAAGAAGCCCTGGGTGAAGCGCATCTCGCCGGTGCCGCCGCAGCCGGGGCAGGGGCGGGTGCCGGCGCCCTTCTTCGAGCCCGAGCCCTGGCAGTCGTCGCAGCGCTTGGGCCGCGGGATCTTGACTTGGGCCTCGGTCCCGAAGGCCGCCTCCTCGAAGGCGACCTCGAGGTTGTAGCGCAGGTCGGAGCCGCGGTTGACGGCCGACCGTCCGCCGCGCCGTGCGCCGCCGAAGATCTCTCCGAAGATGTCGCCGAAGATGTCGTTGATCGACCCGGAGAAGCCGCCGAAGCCCCCGAAGCCCTCGAACGGATTGCCGTTGATTCCGGAGTGGCCGAACTGGTCGTAGCGGCCGCGCCTCTCCTGATCGGAGAGCACCGCGTAGGCCTCCGAGGCCTCCTTGAACTTCTCCTCGGAGTCCTTGTCGCCCGGGTTGCGGTCGGGGTGGAACTTGAGCGCCGCCTTGCGGTAGGCGCTCTTGATCTCGTCCCCGGTGGCCTGTTTGCCGACCCCCAGCACTTCGTAGTAGTCGCGCTTCTGCGCTTGGCCGCTCATGGTTCTCCGCAACAGCCCTGCCCCGGCGCAACCACCGGAGATCTCAAGCAATTTCAATTCGGGCGCGGAACTCCCGCGCCGGTCGCCGCCGAATATAACGCAGCGAAACGACTTGGCAATCGCGGCCCCAGGGGCTCGATTGGCGGGAGAACCGCCGGCCGTGGGGTGCTCAGGGCTGCTGCCGGGTCTCGCCCCACAGCGGCAGCAGGTCGATCTCGGCGGCGTCGAGGGGCTCGGCGCGCACCTTCATGTCGCCGGAGTAGCTGGCGACTGGCGCCCAGCTCTGCTGCTCGAGCCGGAGAACTTCGAGGGTGCGTTTGAGGGGATCGATCAGCCAGACGTGAAGGACGCCTGCCCGCGCGTAGATCGGCAGCTTGCGCGTGCGGTCGAGTGTCTCGGTTCTCGGCGAGAGGACTTCGCAGAGCCAATCTGGCGCCAAGGTAAAGAAGGGGACCTTGGGAACGGTCGGCATCCGCTCCTGGCGCCAGCCGGCGAGGTCGGGATCGAGGACGTCGTAGCCAAAGTGGAGCTCGGGCTCATCGAGGAAGCGCCAACCGCCCAGTCCCCCTCGGCCTCGTCCGAAGAGGCCGCCAAGATCTACGCCGAGCTCCGTGGTGGCGGTCGCATGGGAAACGGCAGGACGAGGGCTGACGTACAACTCGCCATCGACGATCTCGGAGACCTTGGTGTCCGGGACATCCTGGAAAGCGGCGTAGAGCTCCGCGTAGTCGACCGGCTACTTGGACATGGCGGCCTCTACGATAGCAAGCGGCCCTCACATGCGTATCCATGCGAACGCCTGCCTGATCGCCCGGGTGAACGAAACCAGGCGTGTCCTCGGCTGCCTGGAAATGTCCCAGGCAGCGCCGGCTCCACCGCGAACCGTGTTCTTGGGAAGGGCCTGCGACGCCCGAGGAGATGGTAGAACGCGCCGGACAATTCCCTCGAGGCCCGTGCTCCCGTGAAGGCGACGAAGCTTTTGACCCTGCTGCTGCCGCTGCTGGTCTTCATGGTGGTCGACTCGTTCGTCACCGACGTGCGGATTTCCATCGCCTGTGCCATCGCCTTCGCGGTCGGACAGCTCGCCGTCACCTGGGCCAGGAGTCGCGCCTTCGACTGGTTCCTGGCGCTCGACGCGGTGCTGATCGCCGGGCTCGGCGGCATCTCCATCGCCTTCGACGACGAGCTGTTCTTCAAGACCAAGCCGGCGATCATCGAGGGCCTGACCGTGGTCTTCATGGCGGCGATGATCTGCGCGCCCGACCGATTCCTCGTCGGCTACTTCGGCCGGATGTCACCTGACCTGGACACCCGCCCCCAGGCGCTGCGCGCGATGCGCTCGATGCTCGGCTGGATGTGCGGCCTGGTGGTGCTCCACGTCGGCGCCGTGCTCTACACCGCCCTCGAGTCGTCGAAGCCGGTCTGGGCCTTCGTCTCCGGCCCCGGCTTCTACCTGGCGCTGGCCCCGGTCTTCCTGGTCGCGCTGGGTCGAGGACTGCGCGCGCGCAGAATCGCCAGGCGCGCAAGCCCCCAGCAGATCGCCGCGCCGAAGTAGCTCTGCCGGCGCCAAGCCGCCAAAAAAGAAGAACGACCGGGCCAGCGGGGCCCGGTCGTTCGAATGCCTGAAACAAGAATCGTCTTCGGCGGCTAGCTCCCGCCCTCCGACTTGTAGACCAGGTCGGCGATCCGGTAGGCGCTGCCCTCGAGGGTCTGGTACGAGCCCTTGATCTTGGCCACGTCCTCGGTCTTGAGGGCCTCCTTGAGATCGGCGCAGTCCTTCTTGATCTCCTCGATGTCCTTGGGAGTCAGCAGGCTGGAGTACTCCTCGAGGCTCTTTTCGGTGGTGTAGATCAGCCCCTCGGCGTTGTTCTTGGCGTCCGCCAGCTCCTTCTTCTTCTTGTCGTCGCTGGCGTGCGACTGCGCCTCGGAGATCATCTTCTGGATCTCCTCCTCGGTCAGGCCGGAGGAGGCGGTGATCCGGATCTGCTGCTGCTTGCCGGTGCCCAGGTCCTTGGCCGAGACGTGGACGATGCCGTTGGCGTCGATGTCGAAGGTAACTTCGATCTGCGGCACGCCGCGCGGCGCCGGCGGGATGCCCACCAGCTCGAAGCGGGCCAGGGTCTTGTTGTCCCCCGCCATCTCGCGCTCGCCCTGCAGCACGTGCACGCTCACCAGCGGCTGGTTGTCCATCGCCGTCGAGAAGACCTGGCTCTTCTTGCACGGGATGGTGGTGTTCTTGTCGATGATCTTGGTGAACACGCCGCCGGCGGTCTCCACGCCCAGCGACAGCGGGGTCACGTCAAGGAGCAGCACGTCCTTGACCTCGCCCTTCATCACCGCGCCTTGGATCGCGGCCCCGATCGCCACCACTTCGTCCGGGTTGACGTTCTTGTTCGGGTCGCGGCCGAAGAACTTCTTCACCTGCTCCTGCACCTTGGGCATGCGGGTCATGCCGCCCACCAGCAGGATCTGGTCGAGCTGCTGCTGGGTCACCCCGGCGTCCTTCAAGGCGATCTTGCAGGGCTCGACCGTCTTCTCGATCAGGTCCTTGACCAGTTCCTCCAGCTTGGCCCGGGTCAGGGTGTCGGTCAGGTGCTTGGGCCCGGTCGAGTCGGCGGTGATGAACGGGAGGTTGATCTCCGTCTCCTCGGCGCTCGACAGCTCGTGCTTGGCCCGCTCGGCGGCCTCCTTCAGCCGCTGCAGCGCCATCCGGTCCTTCTTCAGGTCGATGGCGGTGTCGCCCGCGAACTTCTTGCACAGGTAGTCGATCACCCGCTGGTCGAAGTCCTCGCCGCCCAGGAAGGTGTCGCCGTTGGTGGCCTTGACCTCGAACACGCCCGAGTTCAGCTCGAGCACCGTGATGTCGAAGGTGCCGCCGCCCAGGTCGTAGACGGCGATCTTCTCCGACTTGCTGTCCTTCTTCTTGTCCAGGCCGTAGGCCAGCGCCGCCGCGGTCGGCTCGTTGATGATCCGCAGCACGTTCAGCCCGGCGATGCGCCCGGCGTCCTTGGTCGCCTGGCGCTGGGCGTCGTTGAAGTACGCCGGGCAGGTCACGATCGCCTCCGTGACCTGCTCGCCCAGGTAGTCCTCGGCGGTCTGCTTCATCTTCATCAGGATGAAGGCGCTGATCTCGCTGGGCGAGTACTTCTTGCCCCGCGACTCGACCCAGGCGTCGCCGTTGTCGGCACCCACGATGCGGAACGGCACCAGCCCCGTGGAGCGCTTGACCTCGGCGGTGTCGAACTTGCGGCCGATCAGCCGCTTGACCATGAAGATGGTGTTCTCAGGGTTGGTGATCGCCTGGCGCTTGGCGATCTGCCCCACCAGCCGCTCGCCAGCCTCGGTGAAGCCGACGATCGAAGGAGTGGTCCGACTCCCCTCGGAGTTGGGGATGACCACGGGCTCGCCGCCCTCCATCACTGCCACGCAGCTGTTGGTGGTCCCCAAGTCGATGCCGATGACCTTCGCCATGTCTTTTCTTCCCCGTTCGCTAGGCCGCGGTTAGGCGGCCGGGGCTCCCCCGCCGGAGCTCGTATTGCCGGCAGGATCTTCGCCGGCCTTCGACTCAGCCGCAGTGCTTCCGGTCACACCCGGGGCGGTTTGCTGCCGCGGCCGGGCCACCACCACCATCGCCGGGCGCATCAGCCGCTCGTGCAGGGTGTAGCCCCGCACCAGCTCCTGGATCACCGTCCCCGCCGGCGCGTCCGATTCCACCGACTGCATCGCCTCGTGCCGGTTGGGGTCGAACAGCTGGCCCATCCCGGTGAAGCTTTTGACACCAAACTTGGCCAGGGTGTCTTCAAAGAGTTTGCGGGTCATGGTGATCCCGCTCTTCAACCCGTCGAATTCGCTGGGGGTTTTGGCGTGGTCCAGCGCCCGATCGAGGTTGTCCAGCACCGGGAGCACCTCGCGCAGCAGCTTCTCCAGCCCGAACTTGGCCACCTCGTCGCGCTCGCGGGCCGCGCGCTTCTTGAAGTTCTCCAGGTCGGCGGCGGACCGCAGGCTGCGCTCGTGCTGGTCGCGCAGCTTGGCCAGGGTCTCGCGCCCCATGGCCTGGCTGGCCTCGAGCTCGGCCTCCCGCTGGCGCAGCGTCTGGCGGGCCTCGAGCAACTGCTGCCGGAGGGTCGCCACCTCTCCCGAATCCTCGGCCGCGGCCGCCGGCTCCGACGGGGCAGGGGCCTCGGCCGGCGCGGCCGCCTGGGCCTCCACCGGAACCTCGACCTCGGCCGCGGCACCCGCCGCCCGCCGCTCGACGCTCTTCATCGCCTCGGCGATGACCGAGTCCGAGATCTGGGTGGCGATCGAATCGCCCTTCTTGGCGTCGGACACGCGAAGCTCCTGGCTGCTGGCCGCCGGACAATACGACCAGTCTGATCTTCTACCCCGAGCGCGTCAGCGGGTGCAAATGGCCGTTTGGCTTGCGGAATTACCGCTCGGATCTTAGGGAGATCGAGGTTTGCCCGTTTGCGTCATGCCGGCTGCAAAAGCTTGGAGAGCAGACGAGCGGTGTAGTCGACCAGGGCGATGGCCTTGGAGTAGTCCATCCGGGTGGGACCGATGATCCCCAGCGAGCCGACCACCCCCCCGGGCGAGGCGTAGCGGGCGGCGACCACCGCGGCGCCGGTGCGGGCGGAGAACTCGGTGTCGGCGCCGAGGAAGATCTGCACCTCGCTGCCGCCCAGGGTGCGGTCGAGCACCGACAGCAGCCGGCTCTTCTCCTCCAGGGCGGCGAACAGCTCCTTCATCCGCCGGCGGTCGGAGAACTCTTTGGCGTCAAAGAAGGAGTCCTGGCCCTCGATGTGGATTTGGCCCGGCTCGCCGCTGCCCTGCAGGAGCTTCTCCCCCAGCGCCGCCGCCTTGCGCGACAGCTGGTCGTACTCGGCCCGGGCCCCCTCGACCTCGGCCCGCAGCCGGGCCTGCAGCTCCTCCAGCGAGGAGTCGGCCAAGAGCCGGTTGAGCCATTCCTCGGCGTGGGACAGCTCGGCGGAGGAGATGGAAAAGTCCAGCGTCAACAGGCGGTTGCGCACCAGGCCCGAGTCGGTCACCAGCACCGCCAACAGCCGGTCCTCGCGCAGGCGCACGAACTCCACCCGCCGCCAGCGCACCCCGGTCAGCCCGGGGGTGGTGACCACCGCGGCGTTGTGCGACATCGCCGACAGCAGCCGGGTGGTCTCCTTGAGCAGCTCGTCGGCCGGGGCGTCGCTGGGCAGGCCGCGCTCGAGCTGCTCGCGATCCGGCCGGCTGGGCGGCGAGACCCGGATCAGGGTGGCGACGTAGTAGCGGAAGCCCTGCTCGGTGGGGATGCGCCCGGCGCTGGTGTGGGGCTTCTCCAGCAGGCCCAGGGCCTCGAGGTCGGCCATCACGTTGCGCACGGTGGCCGGGGAGACGGCGACCTGGCTGCCGGCGATGGCCGAGCTGCCCACCGGCTCGCCGGTGGCGATGTGCTCCTGCACGATGGCCCGCAGGATCTCGCGCTGGCGGATGTCGAGCTCTTCCATCATGGACGCGCCGGAAGGGTAACCCTCGCCCGCCGAAGGCATCAAGGCGGGGGGCGCTTGCGGGAGGGCCTGCGATTGCCTGCCGGGACTGTCGCTTTACAGCCGTTTGGGCGGGCCGCTACATTCGCCAGCCCTTTCGGGCAGATCGGCTGCCCCTCGACCGAGGAACCGGACATGGCTTCGAGCAACGGCTGGGCGCTGATCCTGGGGGCGTCGAGCGGCTTTGGCGCCGCCTGTGCGCGCGAGATGGCGCGCGAGGGCTACGACATCGCCGGGGTGCACCTGGACCGCAAGTCGACGCTGCCCATGGCCGAGAAGGTCCAGGAAGAGGTGCGCTCGGCCGGTCGGCAGTGCGCCTTCTTCAACGTCAACGCCGCCGACGCCGAGCGGCGCTCGGAGGTGCTCGCCGAGCTCGAGCGCCTGCTCGCCGAGCAGAAGAGCGAGAAGAAGGTCCAGGTGCTGCTCCACTCGCTGGCCTTCGGAACCCTGAAGCCGCTGTGCCCGGTGGAGGGGCCGGACTGCGTCAGCCAGGCGCAGCTGGAGATGACCCTCGACGTGATGGCCAACAGCCTCGTCTACTGGACCCAGGATTTGGTGAAGCGGAAGCTGATCGGCGCGGGCGGGCGGATCTTCGCCCTGACCTCGGAGGGCTCGCAGATCGCCTGGCCGAGCTACGGCGCGGTGGGGGCCGCCAAGGCCGCCCTCGAGTCCTACTGCCGGCAGCTGGCGATGGAGCTGGCGCCGCTGTCGATCGCGGTCAACGCGGTGCGCGCCGGGGCCACCGACACGCCGGCGCTGCGCAAGATCCCCGGGCATGAGCTGATGATTGAGCGAGCCCGCGCCCGCAACCCCTACCGGCGCCTGACCACCCCCGAGGACGTGGCCCGCTGCCTGGCCTCGCTCTGCAAGCCGGGGACTGCCTGGCTGACCGGCAACGTGCTGGGCGTGGACGGCGGCGAGCACATCGCCGGCTGAAGACGGCCGCGGCCCCGGGAGCTCGCCGCTCCCCGGGGCCGCCATTTCCCACAGGCCAGGGACTACTGGCCGCCGGAGCCGCCAGGCATGCTCGGGTTCTCCGAGCCGCTGGAGCCAGACGAGCCGCTCGGAGCGCTCTCCTCGGAGCCGGTGCCGCCCATCCCCGGCATCGCCGAGCCGCCGGACCCGGCGTCCGCGTGTTTCTTGGCCGAGCCACCAACGCCCGGCTGCTCGGTGGACTGGCCCGTCCCACCCACGCCCTGCTTCGAGCTCTTGCAGCCCTGCAGGCCGAGCAGCAGGCCGCCCGCCAATGCTCCGATCGCCAAGAGTCGAATCGACATGTCGTTCCCCCCCTGCTCGCGCTGCTTGGGGTTAAGGGAGGGCCTTGATGCCAACAGCCGCAAGCCCCTGCATTCGCCCCACACTTCCGACTGAAAGGGCCCGCGGTGCAGCGTTGACGGAATTGTACAGTTTAGGGCTCTGTTCCTCCGACCAACTCGGCGTGAGGGGGCGATGGAGCGCGTATGGTTCTGACGGGAGTGGTCTTCGCAGCCGTGCTGGCATCAGCTGATTTCGGGCCTGTCCTGCCTGTCGAGGAGATGGGCGATGAGGTTCAGGCGCGCCAGGTGAACGAGGCCGATCTGCCGCAGCTCGAGGTGCCGTTCAAGTGCGGGGCGCGGATCGTGGTCTCGCAGGGGCACGGGACCTTCAGCCACATGGGCGTGGACCGCTGGGGCTGGGACTTCCGGGTCTCCGATGGGACGCCGGTGCTGGCGGCCAAGGACGGGGTGGTGCGGGTGGCGCGCGCGGACTCCACGCGGGGCGGGTGCGACCGCGCCTTCGGCCCGGACGCCAACTACGTCATCGTCTCGCACAAGGGCGGGCTGGAGACGCAGTACCTGCACTTCTCCAAGGTGTTCGTGAAGCCGGGCCAGAAGGTGAAGGCCGGCACGGTGCTGGGCGAGGCGGGCCACACCGGCTTCTCCTGCGGCTCGCATCTGCACTTCCAGATCCAGCAGGCGAGCGGGCCGGCCTGGGCCAACCAGTCGGTGCCGGCGCGCTTCCGCGACATCGGCGACCCGATGGCCGAGCAGGCGGTCGTCTCCGAGAACTGCGCCGCGGCGCCGCTCGACGAGCAGCTGGCCGCGCTGGCGGCCGCGGGCGTCCACCTCTAGAAGACATTCGAGCAGAAGCTTTGCAGCAGAGCGGGAAGCGCGGAGTCGAGGAAGCCCCTCGATTCCGCGCTTTTCTTTTGGCCGCCGCGCGCGAAGCCCGAGCGAAGCGGAGTCAAGGGCCCCTCGCTGGCGCGCTCCGCTCGGGGTGAGCCGGGAGCTCGCTCGGGCGAAAGACGAGCTCTCCAGGGAACCGGGCGCAGGCCGCTGGCGCGCCGATGGCCGACTGGACTAGAAGGGAGCCCTTTCCGTCCGCCGCCCAACACCTCGAGCGATGTCCTACCTCTACTCCGCCCTCGTCTATCTGGTCTTCGCGCTGGCGTTTCCGTTCCTGGCGCTGCACAAGAAGACCCGCTCCGGGTGGCGGGCGCGCTTCGGGTTCTACTCCAAGGGAGCCTTCGCGTTCAGAGGCCGCCCGCGCATCTGGCTGCACGGCGCCTCGGCCGGGGACCTGCTGTCGCTCTCTCCGATGATCAAGGAGATGCGGGAGCGTTTCCCCGGCTGCACCATCCTGATGTCGACGCTGACCAACTCCGGGCTGTTGATGGGGCAGCGGATCAAGGACGTGGACGCCATCACCTTCGCCCCCTGGGACCTGCCGGGGGCGGCGCGGCGGGCGGTGAAGGCCATCGACCCCGACCTGCTGGTGCTGGAGTACACCGAGATCTGGCCCTCGCTGATCCGGGCGGCGCGCAAGCACGGCACGCCGATCGCCCTGACCAACGGCCGCTTCTCGCAGGAGAAGCTCAAGTCCTACCGGGCCTTCTTCTCGCTGATCGGCAACCCGCTCAAGAGCGTGGACCTGTTCCTGATGCGCGAGGACGAGGAGGCGGAGCGGGCGCTCAAGCTGGGCGCGCCGCTGGATCGGGTGTGGGTGACCGGCAACACCAAGTTCGACGCGCTGGTGCCGGCGGCGGCCTCGGCCGCGGGCGACGAGGCGCTGCGGCGGGCGCTGGGCTTCGAGCCCAACGCGCCGATCCTGATCGGCGGCTCGACGCACGAGGGCGAAGAGCCAGTGATCATCGAGGTTTACCGGCGGCTGCTGGAGCAGCATCCCTCGCTGCGGCTGGCGCTGGCTCCGCGCTACATCGAGCGGGCGGCGCGGGTGAAGGCGCTGGTCGAGGACGCCGGGCTCAAGTGCCGGCTGCGGACCGACAAGGAGCCGCCTGAGCCCGGCTGCCAGGTGGCGGTGCTGGACACCATCGGCGAGCTGAGCCAGGCCTATCGGCTGGGGACGCTGGTCTTCGTCGGCGGCTCGTTCACCAAGCGCGGCGGGCAGAACATCCTCGAGCCGGCCGCGCAGGGCAGGCCGGTCCTGTTCGGCCCGAACATGGACAACTTCCACGACAGCGTGCAGGTGCTGGTCGGCCGCGGCGGGATCCAGGTCAAGGACGGCGACCACCTGTTCCGCGTCGCCGCCGAGCTGCTCTCCAAGCCCGAGCAGCTGGAGCGGCTGGGGGCGCTGGCCCGGACCGCGGTGACCCAGATCCGCGGGGCCTCGGCGCGCAACGTCTCGCACATGGCCAGGCTGCTCGAGCGGCGCGCCGGCGACGGCCCCAAGGCGGTCCCGGCGCCGTGAGCGAGCCCAAGCGCATCCTGCTGGTGCGGCTCTCGGCCCTGGGCGACGTCCTGCTGGCCACGCCCGCCGTCCGCGCGCTCAAGCGCCGCTTCCCCGACGCCGAGATCGACTGGCTGGTGGAGCGCCCCTACCTGCCGCTCGTCGAGGAGAATCCGCACGCCGCCGCCCTGGGCTACGACAAGCGCGGCGAGCATCGCGGGCTCAAGGGCTGGCTCAAGCTGCGCCGCCAGCTCGAGGAGCGCGACTACGACCTGGTGATCGACCTGCAGGGCAAGCCGAAGACGGCGCTGCTGCGCTCGGTGGCCCGCGACTCGCTGGCGATGCAGAAGCGCACTCCGCTGGAGGCGGCCCGGGCGCTGTTCGGCGACGACCCGCCACTGGTCCGGGCCCACGCCGTCGACCTGTTTCTCGAGGCGCTGCGGCCACTTGGCGTCGAGCCCGATGGGCAGGCGCTGGAGCTGAAGGTGTCCGAGAGCAGCCGGCAGGAGGCGCGCGAGCTGCCCGCGGGGCGCCTGGTCGGATTGGCGCCGGGAGCGCGCTGGGCGACCAAGCGCTGGCCGGCCGAGCACTTCGCGCAGCTCGCCCAACAGCTCGGAGAGCGGGGCTTCACCCCCGTCCTTTTCGGCGGACCCGGCGATCGCAACGAGATCGATGCCGTGCGAGCGGCCATGCCGGCCGGGATGCCGCTGGTGGACACCATGAGCCTGTCGGTCGGGGGCCTGGCGGCGGCGATCTCCTGGCTCGAGGTGCTGGTCGCGGGCGATTCCGGGCCGGTGCACATCGCCTCGGCGCTGGGGACCCCGGTGGTGGCGCTGTTCGGCCCGACCAGCCCGGCGCGCTGGCGGCCGCTGTCGCCGGCGTCGGAAGTGATGCGGCGCGAGCTGCCGTGCAGCCCCTGCACCAACCACGGCGGCGAGCGCTGTCCCAAGGGCCATCACGACTGCCTGCGGCAGCTCGAGGTGGCGCCGGTGCTCGAGGCCGCCCTCCGACTGCGGCGCCCGGCGGTGCACTGACAGCGCCGTCCTGGCGCCGAACTGGGCGTCGGTCCCGCCGCGTCGATCTCCCGTCGCGCAGCCGACGGCAGCGCCCGCTCTGCCCGCGCCGGCGCGCTTTCCGCGCGCAACATGCGCCGAATCGGGACATCGGAAGCATAGGGAGCCGCAGACGGAGCGCCCGGTAGGACGGCCCCGGAACGAGGAAGGATTTTCCAGCCCGCCAGGGGAATGGCCGCAATCACTACACTTTTCGGGCAGGCGACCGGTCGAACGCTCGTTCTCGCCCGTCCAAGAGGCCCTCTGGATCTGGGCCGGCCGAGGGATTGCAGGGCTCTTCCGCAGTCGAGCGCGGAGGTACGGCGATGCAGGGTGTCATTACCAGCAAGGACGTCCTCGCCAACGTCGGGGTCATCGTCTCCGAGTTCGGAGTGCGCACGCTGGCGCGCTGCATGGTGGCCATGGTGCTGCGCAAGCCCACGACTTTCCTCGACCTTGCGCTCAAGGAGCGCGAGCGCCGATAGCACCCAGGCAGGCGGGTTTTTCTCCGGTCTCCAGTCCCTCCGATAGCCGTTCGAGCGAAATGATCTCGCCGGGTCGCTGGCGCCCCCGCTCGAGAGGGGGTATCAACTCCCGCTCGCGGGAGCGCGCGGCGCCGATGGACCGGTTCTTCATCCAGCTCTGGTATCGAAAGAGCGAGGGCTTGCTTGCCCGGCTGCTCCTGTTTCCGCTGTGGGTGCTGTCGCTGCTCTTCGGCCTGTTCGCCCGCTCGCGGGGTGAAGCCCAGGCGCGGTCGGCGCGCAAAGTCCCGGCGCGGGTGATCTCGGTCGGCAATCTCACCGTCGGGGGCGCGGGCAAGACGCCGGTGGCCATCCACCTCGCGCGGCGGCTGCTCGAGTCGGGGCAGCGGCCGGCGGTGCTCTCGCGCGGCTACGGGCGGCAGCAGTCGGAGCGGAGCGCGGTGGTCAGCGACGGCGGGCGGGTGCTGTGCGGAGTGGAGCAGTCCGGGGACGAGCCGCAGCTGATCGCGCGGGCCTGCCCGGGAGTGCCGGTGCTGGTGGGGGCGGATCGGGCGCGGCTGGCGATCGAGGCCGTCGAGAAGTTCGGCGCCAAGACCCTGGTGCTCGACGACGGCTTCCAGCACCGGCGGCTGGCGCGCGACCTGGACATCGTGGTGCTCGACGCCGCCAATCCCTTCGGCAACGGGAGCCTGTTGCCGCGCGGGCCGCTGCGGGAGAGCCCGCAGGCGTTGGGGCGGGCCTCGCTGGCCTGGATTTCCAAGGTGGATCAGGCGCCTGCGGCCGAGGTGGAGGCGCTGGCGGCGCAGGTGCAGAGGCTGACCGGCCGGCCGCCGATTCGCTCCAGCTACCGGATCCGCGACGTTGCCGACGAGCGCGGCGAGAGCCTGGGGCCGGGGGCGTTGGCGGGGAAGAAGGTGCTGCTGCTGGCCGGGCTGGCGCGCCCCTACTCCTTCCGCGCGACCTTGCAGCAGGCCGGGGCGCAGGTGGTGGGAGCGGCGATCTATCCGGACCATCACGCCTTTTCGGCGAGCGAGCTGGCCGACGCCCGGAGGCGCGCGCAGCAGGCCGGGGCCGAGGCCCTGGCGGTCACCGAGAAGGATTGGGTCCGCATCGCGGGCGAGTCGGCCGGGCCGCTGCGGGTGGTGAAGGTCGAGCTCGCGATACTCTCCGGCGAGGAGCAGCTCGCCCAGCTCCTCTAGGGTCGCCATGGGAATCGTCTTCTGGCTCTTCCAGCACCTGCCGCGGGCCGTCCTGCTGGCCTTCATGCGCTTCGTCGCGTGGACCGTCTGGACCCTCGGGATCCGGCGCCAGGTCGCCCTCTCGAACCTGGAGATCGCCTTCCCCGAGAAGTCGCCGCAAGAGCGGTGGGAGCTGGCGCGGCGCTGCTACCGGCACCTGGCGGTGGCGATGGTCGACTTCCTGCGCACCCCGGGGATGTCAGACGAAGAGCTGCGCCAGATTGTGAATGCCGAGGGCTTCGACAAGCTGACGCCGCTGCTCGAAGCGCGCAAAGGCTTCATCGTCCTGGGGGCGCACTTCGGGAACTTCGAGATGATCGGCGTCTACGGCTCCCGGCACGGGGTGCCGCTGACCGCGCTGACCCGCAAGCTCAAGGGCGCCGCCAACGCGCTGTGGGTGAGCGTGCGGCGGATGGCGGGCATCGACGAGATCCACAAGGGGATGGACAACCTGGTGGCGGCGGTGAACTCCGGGAAAGCGCTGGCGATCTTCATCGACCAGAACATGCTGTTGAAGCGGGCGGTGTTCGTGCCCTTCTTCGGCAAGCTGGCGGCGACCACCCCGGCCCCGGCGGTGGTGGCCGAGCGGACCGGGGTGCCGCTGTTCATCACGCAGATCGTCCTCGAGCCCGATGGCCGCTACCGCACGCTGATCGAAGGCCCCTACCACTTCGAGCGCAAGAGCGAGGACCGCGACGCCGACATCCTGGCCTTCACCGCGATGCTCAACGACCGGCTCGAGAGGATGATCCGCCAGTATCCGGAGCAGTGGTTCTGGCTGCACCGGCGCTGGAAGACCCGGCCGCCAAACGAGACGGCTGCCGCGCAGAGCCGGCCGGCGGCCTGACGGTCAGCGCCGCCGCCGCGGCCGCCACGAGCCGACCAGTCGCGGCTTGTGCGCCGAGGTCCCTGAGCTTTCGCCCTGAGAAGAGCTGTCGGGGTGGCTGCCGCGCCGCTGGCCGTGCCCGTGCTCGCCTCCGTGGCTACGGGCGGGCTCGGGACGGCGGTGCCCGCCGCCGGGCTTCTGATGATGCTGATGGCGTTGGCCCTGGCTCGCCCGCGCGGCCGCCGACCGCTGCGCCTCGGCCCGGAACGCCTCGGAGTCGCGCGGGACCTGGGCCCGGGGCAGCGCCTTGCGGGTGAGCTTCTCGATGCCGCGCAGCAGATCCATCTCCTCGGGCGAGCAGAAGGCGGAGGCCTTGCCGCTGGCCGCGGCGCGGGCGGTGCGGCCGACCCGATGGACGTAGTCCTCGGCGACGTGGGGAAGGTCGAAGTTGACGACATGCCCGATGTCGGCGACATCGATCCCGCGGGCGGCGATGTCGGTGGCGACCAGCACCCGGTACTTCCCTTCGCGGAAGCCCTCGAGCGCCTGGCGGCGCTGACCCTGCGAGCGGTCGGCGTGGATGCGGGTGACCTCGTGGCCGGCTCGGGCGAGGCTCTTGGCCAGCCGGTCGGCGCGGTGCTTGGTGCGGGTGAAGACCAGGGTCGAGAGCTGGTCCTCCTCCAGCAGCGCCAGCAGCAGCGGGATCTTCTCTTCTTGAGCGCAGAGGAAGACCCGCTGGTCGGCGCGCTCGGCGGTGGTGCCGCTGCGGGCCACCTCGACCCGCACCGGATGCTTGAGGTGCGAGGCTGCGAACTCGGCCACCTCGCCGCCCATGGTCGCCGAGAAGAGCAGCGTCTGGCGGTTGCGCGGCAGCCGCTGGAGGATCTTGGTGAGCTGGGGCTTGAAGCCCATGTCGAGCATGCGGTCGGCTTCGTCCAGCACCAGGAATTCGATCTCGTCGAGGCGCGCGGTCCCGGACTGCAGGTGGTCCACCAGCCGGCCCGGGGTGGCGATGATCACCTCGTGGCGGTCGCGGAAGGCGGCGGCCTGCGCGCCCATGCCCACCCCGCCGATCACCACCGCTCCGCGCACGTGACGGCCATGGCCGAAGCGCTCCAGCTCTTCGCCGATCTGGATCGCCAGCTCGCGGGTCGGCGCCAGCACCAGCGCACGGGTGCCGGATTTGCCGCTCAGGCGCTCGATGATCGGCAAGAGGAAGGCCGCCGTCTTGCCGGTGCCAGTGGCGGCGGCGCCGATCACGTCCTTGCCGGCCAGGGCAGGAGGGATGGCCTGCGCTTGGATGGGGGTGGGCTGCTTGAAGCAGGCGCGCTCGAGGGCGTGCAGCGTTTTTTCGGAGAGATTCAGGTCGCGGAAGGTAGTCACGGGCAGCCTTATCGCACGGCCAGTGAATAATTGCGTGAAGTGTTTGCTGTCGGCCAGTTCAGAGGGCGGCCTGCCGAGCGAGCCGATCCACCCGCGCCAGCAGCGTCGGAATTCGATGCGCGCCGTGCATGGCGCGGATGAGCTCGGCCGCCTGCATCGGATCGATGCCCGCGGCGGTCACGTAGAGCGGCCTGCGGCTCCTCCCGCGGACGACCGGAACCGCCGCGCGCAGGTCGTGAAAGGCGCTCTTGGCCACCCCGATGACCGGGACCCGGCGGCCGAGCGCCTCATGGAGGTGCGCGCCGAGGCCGGGGTGTGCCAGGTCGCCGAGCCAGACGTAGCCGTCGATGACGATCGCGGAGAGCGGCTCGCGGACCTTCTCGAGCACTGCCAGCAGGCAGGGCAGCTCGCGCAGGTAGAAGGCGCCGGGCTGGTAGCGTTCGACGGACGCGACGCTCGCCGTCAGCTCGCGCACCGCCGCCGCGTCGGCCCAATCGCGGAACAGCACGCCGGCGGCAACGGCGCCGGGATCGCGATAGTGGACGTCCAGGGCGGCGAGCATGCGATTGGCCGGATGCGCGGCGAGGTCCTGTCGGCGCGCGACCTCAAGTTCACGGTGGGCATGCGCCCGCGGCCGATCTCGCGCATGAGGGCCGGGCGAGTGAACGCAGGGCCGGGAGGTCGAGATGGCGGAGGCGGGCAGGGCGTTTCCTCTCAAGTGCCTTCTGACGGGCGAGCCGGGAGTGGGCAAGACCACGCTCGTGCGGGCAGTGGTCGAGCGGCTGGAGGGAGCGCCGGCGCGCGGCTTCTACACTGAGGAGAAGCGAGGGCGCCGCGGGCGGACCGGGTTCGACGTCGTCTCGCTCGACGGCCGCAGGGCCGCGCTCGCGGACCACAGTGCTGGCTCCCCGCGCGTCGGCCGCTACCGCGTACTGCTGGCTTCCTTTGAGTCGGTGGCCATCCCGGCACTCGAACATTCTGAGGACGCCTCGCTGCTCGTCATCGACGAGATCGGCAAGATGGAGTGCTTCTCCGAGCGGTTCGTGGCGGCGGCGCGCCGAGCGCTCGCGAGCGAGGTCCCGGTCCTGGCCACGGCGGCGATGCACGGCGGCGGATTCATCGCCGAGGCCAAGTTGGCGAGGGGTGTGGAGCTCGTCCGGATCACTCGCCAGAACCGCGATCGCCTGGTCGAGGTGCTGGCGGAGTGGGTGAAGTCGAGCGGATCCCCGCGGGAATTCGGGGCCTATCTTGAGACCTGATTGAGGGTCGAAGTGCGCGCGAGAGGCCGCACAGGAAGCCGAGCACCGGCCGCTGGCTCAGTCGGCGGGCGGCCTCGGGCAGGGACTCCATGAAGAGAATCGGAATCCTCACCGCCGGCGGCGACACTCCGGCCCTCAACGCCACCATCCACGGCGCGGTCGCGCGCGCCAACCAGCTCAAGATCGAGATCCTCGGGCTGATGAAGGGGTTCAACTGCCTCTTCAACCCGCGCGTCCCGCACGTGCACTTGAATCCGCTCTACCAGGAGATCCCCGAGCTCGATCCGACCAAGGGAGGATCGCTGATCGGCTCGTCGCGCGACTACGTCGATCCGCGCAACAAGCAGCAGATCGACCAGATCGAAGCGCGCCTGCGCAAGCTGGGGATCGAGGGGCTGATCTGCGTCGGCGGCGACGGCACCCTCAACGGCCTGCAGCCGCTGGCCGAGCGCCTGCCGGTGGTGCTGGCGCCCAAGACCATCGACAACGACCTGGGTCTCAACTACCCGAGCGAACCGGACGAATGGGTGCGCGTGTCCAACAAGTCGGCCAGCGGCTTCCACTACGAGCGCGCCACCTCAACCGCCGTCTTCGCGCTCGACCAGGTCATCAATTACGTCACCCCCGGGTTCGCGACCGCGGTGTTCGTGTCGGCCCAGGGCGTCGAGCGCGTTCGCACCACCGCTGAGAGCCACCGCCGCATCGCCATCGTCGAGGTGATGGGCCGCCACTCTGGCTACATCGCCCTCGGCTCGGCCTATGGCCGCCCCGACCTGATACTCGTCCCCGAGATCGCGCCCAACTTCGAGTACCTGGTCGAGCGCATCAAGCAGATCTACGACTTGCAGAAGAACGTGGTGGTGGTGTGCGGGGAGGGCATCGTCGACGAGGCGGGCCGCGAGCTGGGCGCCGAGACCAGGACCACCGATCCGGCGGGCAACATCGCCCTGAGCGGCGCGGCCGAGGCGCTGCGCAGCAAGCTGATCGCGATGATCGGCGACAAGTACTTCCAGGACTACCGCCGCGGCCAGTCCGCCAGCGAGGCGATCTTCACTCGTAAGCTGGGCCACACCCAGCGCGGCGGCCGGCCCATCCTCTTCGACCGCTTCTACGCGGCGCTGCTGGGGGCCAAGACCGTGGACATGCTGCTCGAGGGCCGCAACAACGCCACCGCGATCCTCCAGTACAGCCCGACGCAGGGCTTCTACGTCGACAGCTATGACGCCAACCGGTTCCGCGACCGCTGGGGCCACATCCACCCGCGCTTCATGTACCCGGGGCTCTACGACGCCCGGCTGTTGAAGCCCTCGAAGCTGGGGATCGAGTACCTGCTGCCCATCTTCACCGACGCCATCGGCAGCGACGACGCAGAGCACATGCGGCAGACGATGTTCGCCGCCGGCAACCTCGCCCAGCCGTACCACTCGATCAACACCGACGTGCACAAGCGCATCCGCTATCTGTCCGAGTAGGCGCGGGCGAGAGCGCTCGCCCGCCTGATTCTCCTGAAGGCAAGCGCGCCGGAGCGCCGTGCGGAAGTCGCATTGACTATGCGACTTTTGTCTCGATAATCGCCCGGTGCGACCCGCCCAGAAGCTCCCCGCCCATCCCTCGAGCCCGCTGCTCGAGCTGCTCGCCGCCTTCGCCGGCCGCAAGGTGCTGGTCATCGGCGACCTGGTGGCCGACCACTACATCTTCGGCCAGACCGACCGCATCAGCCGCGAAGCGCCGGTGCTCATCGTCCGCTACGAGTCGGCGGAGGTGAAGCTGGGCGGCGCCGGCAACGCCGCCAACAACCTCAAGGCGCTGGGGGCCAAGGTCACCGCGCTGGGCGTGGTCGGCCGCGACGAGATGGGGACCAGCGTCCGGGAGCTGTGCCGCGACTCCTCGATCCGCCTGGTATCGCCCAAGGCGCCCGGCATCGCCACCGAGACCAAGACCCGCATCCTCGCCGGCGGCATCAACACCCGCCGACAGCAGATGCTGCGCCTCGACCGCGGGCACGAGGGCTCGCTGCCGGCGGCGGTGCAGGCCGAGATCGCCGGGCTGTTCAAGGAGTTGGCGAAGTCGGCGGACGCGGTGCTGGTCTCGGACTACGGCGCCGGAGTGCTGGGCGAGGCGGTGATCCCGGCGGTGCTGGCGGTGGCCAGGGACGGCCTGCCGGTGTGCGTCGACAGCCGCTACAACCTGCGGGCCTTCGCCGGGGCCGGGGTGCTCAAGCCCAACGAGCCCGAGTTCGAGGCGCTGACCGGAGTGAGGCCCGACGTCCCCGGGGCCTTCGAGCGGGCGCTCAAGGCCGCCCATCGCAAGCTGGCTGCTCAGGCGATCGTGGTGACCCGCGGCCGCAACGGCATGATGGTGCTCGAGAACGGCAGGATGGAGACCATCCCCGCCCACGGCAGCAAGGAAGCGGTGGACGTCACCGGAGCCGGGGACACCGTCGGAGCGACGATGACCGTGGCGCTGGCCTCCGGGGCCAGCGTGGTCGACGCGGCCCGGCTGGCTAACGTGGCCGGGGCCCTCAAGGTTCAGAAGGCGGGGACCGAGACCGTCTCCCGCGCCGAGCTCGCCCAAGAGCTGGAGTCGATGCGCCCATGAGCACCGAGAAGATCAAGTCGCTGGAGGCGATCGTCGAGGAAGCGCGGGGGCTTCGCGCCCAGGGCAAGACCATCGCCCTGGCCAATGGAGTCTTCGACCTGCTGCACGTCGGCCATGTGCGCTATCTGCAGGACGCCCGCAAGCTGGCGGACGTGCTGGTGGTGGCGGTCAACTCCGACGCCTCGACCCGGGCCTACAAGGGCCCGGGGCGCCCCGTGATTCCCGAGAGGGAGCGCGCCGAGATGGTGGCGGCGCTCTGGTGCGTGGAGCTGGTCACTGTCTTCGACGCGCCCGACGTGCGCGGCATCCTGCGGACGTTGAAGCCGGACGTGCACGTCAAGGGCACCGACTACACCCCGACCACCGTCCCCGAGCGCGACGAGGTGCTGGCCTATGGCGGGCGGGTGGCAGTGGCCGGCGATCCCAAGGACCACTCGTCCACCGACCTGATGAAGAAGCTCAAGGGAGCGTGAAGTGCCCCGGCTGAGCGTCACCATCGTCACCAAGGACGAGGAGCGCGATCTCCCCGGTTGCCTGGAGTCGGTCTCCTTCGCCGATGAGGTGGTGGTCGTCGATTCGCTCAGCACCGATAAGACGCGGGAAGTCGCCCGCGCGGCGGGGGCCAAGGTCTTCGAGAATCCGTGGCCGGGCGACGCGCCGCAGAAGGCCTTCGCCATGGAGCAGGCCGGCGGCGACTGGATCCTGAACCTGGACGCCGACGAGCGCTGCTCGCCCAAGCTCCAGCGCGTGCTGCCGATGATCATCGCCGAGGGAAAGGCCGACGGCTTCGACGTGCTCTTCCAGACCCATCTGATGGGGCGGCGGGCGCGCTTCGGCGGGCTGGGCGGCGAGCGGCACCTGCGGCTGTTCCGGCGCGACAGGGCCCGCTACGAGACCAGGCAGGTCCACGGCGGGGCGCTGGTCGAGGGAAGGGTGCTGCCGCTCGACGCGCCGATCATCCACCACCCCTATGCCTCGCTCGAGGAGTACTTCGACAAGTTCAACCGCTACACCAGCCACCTGGCGCGCGAGCGTCACCTGGCCGGGCGGCGGTTCTCGACGCTGTCGGCGCTGCGCTGGCCGTTGGGGTTCTTGAAGCGCTACGTGCTGCAACTCGGGTTCCTGGACGGCTATGCCGGCTACCTGCACGCCTCGCTCTCGGGCCTCTACGACTTCATGAAGTACGCCAAGCTCGACGACCTGGAGCGAGAGCAGAAGCGGCTCGCCGGGAAGGGCTGAGGGACGGCGTGCGACTGCTCTTCGTCACCAGCGAGCGCGGCATGCGCGGCGGCGAGCGGCAGGTGAAGCTGCTGGCCGAGCTGCTGCGCCCGATGGGATGCGAGGTGGCGCTGTGCGCGCCTCCTGGCGCCGCGATCCTCGAGGGCGAGCGCGGCGCTTTCCCCGTCCCGATGGCCAATGAGCTCGATCCGCGCGGAATGCTCGGAATCCGGCGGGCGGCGCAGGCCAGCCGGGCCGAGCTCATTCACGCGTTCAGCGCGCGGGCGCAGGGACTTTCGCTCTTCGCTTCCCGGCCGCTGGTAGTGACGCGGGCGGTCGCGTTCGCCGCGGGGAAGGGCCTGTTCGGCTCTCTGAAGTATCGAAGGACCTCGGCGTTCCTCGCCGTGTCCACCGCCGCGAGGACGAGGCTCCTCGAAGCGGGGGCGCAGGAGTCGCGCATCCACGTCGTTCCGCCGGCGATTCGGACCGAGCTGATTTCCCTGGTGCGCCCGGTCGCGCGCAAAGCTCTTGGCGTGGGCGATGGGGAGGTGGCGCTGGGCGCGGTGGGCGCGCTGGAGAGGGAGAAGGGCTTCTCCGATCTCATTGAGGCGGTGAAGCTGATGGCGCCTCGCCGCAGCTGCCGGCTCTTCCTGATCGGGAACGGCTCGCTGCGCGAGAGGCTCGAAGAACAGGCGCGAGGACTGCCCGTGACCTTCCTCGGGAACCGCGACGACCTTCACCAGCTGCTGGTGGGCTTCGATCTCTACGTCCAGCCATCGCTGGAGGAGGGCTTTGGCGTCGCATTGGCCGAGGCGATGGCCGCCGGCGTACCCGTGGTGGCCTCGGCGACCGGCGGGTTGCTGGACCTGGTTTCGGAGGAGGCGACCGGATTCCTCTCGCCGCCGGGCGACGCTGCGACTCTGGCTCAAACCCTCGAGCGCGCCCTCGCTGATCCAGGCGAAGCCGCGCGCCGGGCTCGGCAGGCGCAGGCGCGGGTGCGCGAGCTCTACTCGCCCGAGGCGATGGCTCGGGCTACTCTCGACGTCTACCGCCGGGTTTTGTCTCGATGAAGATCCTGTCGCTGCTCTCCAGCTCATCCGTCACCGGACCCGCCGAGCTGTGCCTCGAAGACGCCAGGCAGCTGCGCGCCGCCGGTCACCAGGTCCTCTTCGGCTGCGACACCCGGCGGTCGGGAAATTACGTCCAGGCGATCAGGGACGCGGGCTTCGAGCTGATGAAGGAGCTGACGCTCTGTCCCAAGCCCACTGCGTCTGAGGTGCTGCGAGATCTCAAGCTGCTGCGCGAGCGCGTCGGCGATGCGGACCTGGTCCACTGCCGCTTCGCGCACGATCACACGCTGGCCATGCTGGCGATGCGCGGAATGGTCGATCGGCCGGCGCTGGTGCGCACCGCCGAGATCGCTCGTTCGCTGAGGCCGGGATGGCTGCGCGGCGTCGGCTTTCGCGCCTGCGACGCGGTGGTGGTCTCCTGCCAGGACTACGCGCGGCGGCTCGAGCATGACCACCGAGTCCCCGACTCGCGGATTCACATCTTGCCGGGACGGGTCGACGGCCGGCGCTTCTCGCCGAGCGACCGCGGGCTGCGCCAGGAATTCGGAGTGGCCGGGGACCAGGTGCTCTTCGGAATCGTCTCGCGGATCAAGATCGAGCGGCGGCACGAGACCATCGTCCGGGGCTTCGCCAGCATCGCGCACGAGAATCCGCAGGCCCGGCTGGCGATCGTCGGCCGCGGCGAGCACGAGCCGGCGATTCGCCAGTTGGTGGAGCAGCTCGGGCTCGCCCAGCGGGTGATCTTCGCCGGCTATCGCACCGGCGACGAGCTGGTGGCCGCCTACCGCGCCTTCGACGTCGCCCTCTGGCTGGCGGAAGGCAACGACGGCACCTGCCGCGCGGTGCTGGAGTCGATGGCGTGCGGGGTCCCGACGCTGACCGCTCGAGAGGGCGCAATGGCCGAGCTGGTCAGGGACGGCGAGGACGGCCTGGTGGTCGAGCCGACCGAAGGCGCGGTGGCCGCGGGCATGGTCAGGCTCCTCGAACCCTCGCTGCGCACCGGCATGAAGCGCTCGGCGCGCGAGCGGGCGCTTCGGTTCGGTCCGGACCGACGGGGGCAGGGCCTGCTCTCCATCTACGAGGCCGCAGTGGCCGAGCGGAAGGTGCGGGAGGCGCTGCAGCCCTGAATCGGAGTTGATTCGATCCAACGACACGAACGTCCGGGTCCGAATCCCGCGCCGCTGCCAGGCCGATTCCGGGAGTTGAAGTTCTCGCGCCGCTCCGCGTCTTTTTAAGCTTGAAGATAGAGATTTGTTCACGACAGCGTCCTTTAGCGGGAACCTTCCCGGGCCGGCCGAGTCGGACGACAGAGGAATCATGAGACTGCGCCTGATCCTTGCCCTGGCTCCGCTCGCACTCGGCAGCGGCTGTGCCGGCGTCCAGAAGGTGCCGATCAAGTCCGGCACGGTTCGCCTGGGCGATGGCCGGTTCCAGGGGCCGATCGAGATTGTTGTTCCCCGCCGGGCCGACCATGGTGACCATGACTTCGAGATCTCGCTGGTCCTTCGCGCCCGCTGCGCGCCTCGGCTGACGGTCGCCTTTCCGGACGGCGAAACCGAGCCGCTGGGCGACGACAGCTGGGGCTGGCAGCAGTGGCAGGACCTGCAGGCCCGCCGCGCCAAGGGCGAGGTGGCGGCGGTCGCAGCCTCGAACGTGGTCCAGCCCGCGGCGGTGACAACCAGCGATCCCCAGGTCGTGGCGCCGGCGCCTGTTCCAGCGGAGGCGCCTGTCGCGCCGCCGGCTGCGGAGCCCGCCGTCGCATATCCGGCGCCAACATCCGCGAGTTTCCCGGTGCCTGTGTCGGACGTCGAACCCGCTGCGGCTGCAACGAAGCCAGTGGCCACGGGCTACCCGGCGCCGGTGTACCCAGCGCGTGGCGACTCGGCCCAGGCCTGGCAGCCGCCTCCAACTCAGTTCCCTCCGCCGCCGCAGCCGCCTCAGGCCGCCGTCGATGCCCAACTCGTCATCCCGCTGCCGCAGCGCCCGGCCGGACACTGGGATCGCGTCGCGACCGAGAGCTGGCCCGGGCAGCTGGCCTTCCTCGAGGCGCGCGGCGAGAAATGCTCCCGGCTCGAGGAGTACCGGGTCCGCTACCTCAACGCCTACGACGAGAGCGGGACCATCGTCTTGTGGTCCGAGATTCCTCAGGAGTTGCTCGACGCCGAGGTGAGCTATCAAGTCGTCGAGCTGGTGCCGCCCTTCAAGCCCAAGCCGGCGGAGCCGCCGCCCGCTCCTGTGCCGGCGCGCGTCGCCAAGGTCGAGGCTCCACCGCCTGCCAAACCCCGCCCGCCGAAGCCCGAGCCAAAGAACGAGGATCCGGCGCCAGCGGAGGCCGAGGGCGCCCAGTGGGTTCCAGGCTCGTGGACTTGGATCGAGGGCAAGGGAAAGTGGGTCTGGCACGAGGGCTACTGGAATCCGCCGGCGATGCCTGGGCCGAAGAGCGAGTCCCCGGGCGCGCCGCCGGTCGAGGGCTGCCGGTGGCAGCAGGGCTACTGGACCTGGGAGTACACCGCCGGGCGCTGGGTCTGGCAGGAAGGCCACTGGAACGCGCCTCCGCCGCGCAAGGAGGAGAGGGGAGAGCCGCCGGGGCCCGGAGCGCCTTGGAACGACGGTTACTGGGTGACGGTTGCGACGACCTTCAAGTGGGTTCCCGGCCACTGGGGACGTCCTCCGCCGCTGGCCGAGGCTCCGCCGCCGCCACCGTTCCCCGGCGCGCGTTGGATCCCCGGAGGATGGATCGAGATCTGCAAGAAGTTCGTCTGGTCGCCGGGTTTCTACGAGCAGAGCGAGAGACCGCCGGCGCCACGCGTCGAGACCGTCCCGCCTTCTCCGGCGCCGGGAGCGGTCTGGCTGCAGGGCTACTGGCGCTGGAGCACCGAGCAACGCGAGCACCAATGGATCGACGGCCACTGGGAGCTGCCGCCGGGCGAGAACTACGTCTGGATTCCCGAGCCGCCCGGCCCAACCGGCATCGTCATCGGCGGGCACTGGGAGCTGCGCGTCAGGAGCACACCATGAGATTCGCCATCTTCACGGCGCTGACCCTGGTGTCGCAGACCGGCTGCGGCCTCCTCATCGACGGCGGTTATCTGATCAGTGGACCGCGCTACACCACTTCCACCGAGCAGCGCCGTCCTACCGGCCAGTCGCAGACCGACCTCGAACGCGACCTGCGCTTCGAGAATGGCCGGCTGGTTCTCTCCTGCCAGGAAGTGACGCGCGGCCTCGATCGGGTTTGGCATGCGCGGAAGGAGTACGAGTACCAAGGCGGCATCTACCAGGCCCACTGGCTGCCGATCTTGGTCGAGGGAGTCATCGGAGCCGGGGTGGCAATCGGAATTGGCACTCAGTGCTCCAAGCCCGGGTCCGACTTCGGTTGCGGCGGGCTCTACTACACGATTCCGCTCGGGGTCGACGTGGCCTACTCGGCGGTGCGGCTGCTGACCATCGACAAGCCCAAGCTGGTCGGCAAGAGCAACTCGGCGCCGTGGACCGCGCCGCACTCGGATCCGCAGGCGGTTCGGCCGGTTGCGTGCGAGCCGAATTCGTCGCTCATCGTCGGCACCTACGCCGAGGATCCCCGGGCGCTGCGGCTGCGCTTCGACGCACAGGGCGCCCTCTCGCCCGACGATCAGAAGCGCGCCCTCCGCTTCCTGGCCGATGGGCACGGGACCAGGATCTTCCTCGTCCCGGGCGGCGAGGCGGCGGTCGAGGCTCGCACCAAGCGCTGCGAACTGTTGCGGTTGGCGCTCCAGCTCGGGCTCCCCGACATCGCGCATGGTCTGGGGCCGGAATGCCCGATGCCGCCTCCTCAGTGAAGTGAGGGCTCACGAGCCCACACGCCCCGCGTCTCCCTCATAGCGGCTCGAACCACACCAGCGCGCTGGCCGCCCCACGCCACCCTGCGTTCCTGTCCGAGCCGCTCTCGATCTGTATCCGCGGCTTCACGAGCAGCGCGAAGCGCTGCGGATTGCCCAGCAAGAAGTCGGCCCCGATCGCCGCCTCCAGCTCGTGCGCCGGGGATACTTCGCCGCCGGCGAGCAGCAGCATGCTCCATTGATAGGACCCTTCGAGCCGCAGGGCCTGGGCCGAGTGCCCGGGGAGCCCCAGGCGAACGGACAGCGAGACCCGCGGTCCGAGGCCAGCACCCAGCCGTCCGCCGCCCCAACCCCCGAACCAGCCGGCTCCCAGCCCGACTGCAGCCAGACTGTCGAAGTCCGCGCTCGCCGCCAGCGGCGCCAGCAGCTCACCGGTGATGCCTGCCCGGTCCGGCAGGAGCCTCCACTCGCGGCTGCTCATCGTGGTTGCCGCTCCCCAGCCCAACGCGTCCCACCAGCTGGTGCGGAAGCGCGGGAGCTCGCGCAGCAGGGTGCGATAGCCGAACAGCGTGAAGTCGCTGCGCGCCACCGCAGGCCAGCGGCCGCTCGAGCGCAGCTGCAGCTCTCCCTCAAGAACGCGCATCTCGGCGCCGGAGCGGAAGCCATGTCGGCGCTGGTCTCCCAGCAACTCTGCCAGCCCGGCGCTGTAGACGGCGACCGTGGGCGTTACCGAGCTGTCAGCGCCCAGTCGAGCGCCGACGCCCGCTGCCGCGCGCCACGCTCCCGACTCCGGCAGCGCCTTCGTCGCGGTGCGCAATTGGTCGGCGCGCAGCGATTCCGCCTCGCGCTCAAGCAGCGCGGTCGGGTCCTCTTCGGCGAACCGCGACTCCACCAGATCTCCGTGAAGCTCGACCAGCCGGTCGAAGGTGCGCTCGGATTCCTGTGTGGCGGCAAGCTCCTCGCGCTCCTGCGAAGTCAGCGGCCGGCGCGGCAGCGTGGCCGCCAGCTCCTCACGCTTCTGGGCGCGATCGAGGACCATCCAGTGCTGGTGCAGCCTGCTCTCGCGCTCGAGCAGTCGCTGCCTCTCCGCGAGCTCCGGCGAGGGATCTCCCGGCAGGACCTGGCTTCGGATGACCGCATCGGCCTCGATCTGCCGCCGCCTCTGCAGGGCGCCGTCGAGCAGATAGCGCTCCGCGCGCACCGTCTGAGCCCACCACTCGTAGAGATGACGCCGGCAGCTCGTCTCGCAGGTCAGGCGGGAGAGCCCGGCCATCGATTCGAACGCCTCCCTCCTCTTGGCGGGCCGCGGATCCCGCGCGCCGCGAAAGGCCTCGGCGGCGGCGCGGCGGGCGGGCGAGGGGAGGTCGGCGAGCAGATCGTTCTCGAGCTCGACGCGAGAGCGCTCGGCCCGCTCGGCGATTTCCCGAGCCGAGAGCAGGTCGCCTGGCTCGTAGGAAAGGAGCGGGCCGCTCTCCGAGCCGCTGACACGTGTCGCGGCCAGCCCGTCGAGGACCGTCCCCGGGGCGACCAGGAACATGCCGGGGATCTCGATCCGGCTCTGCTCAGGCAAGGCGCCCGCGATGAGGAAGGCGAGCACCGAGGCGCAGTTGGCGCTGAAGAAGTGGTAGTCGAACGCGCCGCGGCGCTCGAGTTCCCAGACTCGCTCGAGGGTTCGCCGGTTCTCCTCGCCAGACAGGTTGAGGCGGAAGCGGCGGATGGTGCGCTGCTCGAGGACCAGTGCCTCCCGCGCGAAGTCGCCCCAGGCCACGGTGCTGACCACCGTCGAGTACCCGCCGAAGATCCCGCGCACGGCGTAGCCCAGCCCTGCCTGGTGAGGGTCCTCGGTCATCGCGGCGATCTGGACGGCCGTCTCGAAGCTGGGGGCCCTCACCCGGCCCTGCTGCCGGTAGACCGGCCGCAGCAGGAGGTGCCCGAACAGAGACTCGGGACGCCTGCCCGAAGCGGTGACCAGCAGGACCTCCAGGTGCGACAGCTGGTCGAGCTCGGCCCACTCCTCGAACGCCGGGCAGCGGGCGGCGACCGGCTCCGGGCTGAGGCCAGCCTCGTGCAGAAGCGTCAGAAACGCCCGAGCTTTGGAAAACTCCTGGCAACCGACGGTCTCGTCCAGCGCCAGCGCGTCTTCCCGCACTGCCTCGGCCGGCACGAACAGCTCCTCGGCGAAGGTGACCAGGTCGAGAGAGGCGCTGGCTCGGCCCCGGGCCCGGCTAAAGGCGCCCTCGGCCGTGTTGAGCGGGCGATCCGCAAAGAGGCCGAGCGCGGGCTGCCAGCCGTTGAGGCGGCCCCAGAGCGGGCGCCGACTCATCCCCAGGACGTCATCCCACCGCTGCAGCACGGCGTGGACCAGCGCCCGGGCGCGCCACAGCCTCGTCTGCTCCACCCGGCTGAGCCGGTCGAGGCGCCACTGCGCTCGCCGGTCGTTCGTCGAAGGGGCGACCGGATAGAGGAAGAACGAGCGCCGGCCGTCGGCCCAGTCCGGCGCCGCGCGGCTGCCGTCGCCCATCCCGAAGGGACGGGCCTCGTCGCGCCGCACCAGCTCGAGGGGGCCGCCGGGAAACTGGCGCAGCGCGGCCGGGAGCCGCGCGAGCCCAATGCGCAGATCCTCGAGGAGGTCGGCGGGCCAGGGCTCTGCTCCGGGCGCCAGCAGCAGGTCGCAGTCGGGAGCGAGGCGCTCGGGAACGGGGCCCAGCGCCAGCGTCAGGCTCAGCAGCGCGAGAGCGGCAGCCACCTCATCCGACCTCGGGATGGCGGGCCAGCCAGTCGCGGCAGTCCTCTTCCAGGATCGGATCGGCCAGTGCCAGCTCGCCGATTCGACTCAGGAAGCTGAGCGCGCCCTCGGCGGTGAGTCGGTCGAGATCAGCCAGCGCGAGCAATTCGCGGCGGTGGCGCTGCAGCAGCTTGAGGAAGCGCGGGCGGTGATCCGGGCGAACCTCGGCGGCGGCGGCGAGGTCGTCCAAGGTCGGGCCGGCTCCCAGCGCCAGGTCCTGGCGGAGCTGCTCGCCGTTGGCCCGCAAATAGAGGAGCACGGTCTTCGCGTGCTCTTCCCCCGAGCTCTTCGCCAGCCGCACCGTGCCGTAGATGGCGAAGCCGACCCCCACCAGCGTGCTCCCCAGCAGCGCGCTGCCCGCCACCACGCCCGAGGAGTTCTGGCCGGTCGCCTTGCTCGAGTTGGCGCTGGAGTTCTGGCTCGAGGCGTTGAGGTCCGAGGAGCCTCCGGGGGCCGAGGAGTTGTTCGAGCTCTCCACCGATTTGCTGGAGTCGGCCGAAGATTTCGAAGAGTCGCCCGAGCTCTTCGAGCTGTCTGCGGACCCCTGCGACGAGTTGCCCGAGCCGGAGTCGCTGGAGTTGTTCGAGGAATCGGCGGCCAGCAGCGCGGGAGCCCGGCCGGGCGAGAGCTGTCCATTCCCGAGGGCAACGCACCCGGAGAGCGCAGCAGCCGCGCCGGTCACCAGCAACCTCCTGGTCGGTCTCGAAGCCGTCCGAGCCATGAGATGACCTCCTCGGTCAGCCCTCCCCCGAGTGTTGCCTGGTTATCGTTGCCCGGCGCAACGGCCTCGCGCAAGGGCGGATGCCGCCGCCGCAGGCGCTCCTCGCTGCATGGGCAAGAGGTCCGCTCTCAGCCGCCTCCTCGATCGCGAACACTCGCTCGGCTGCCATGCTCGCCCTCGAAGGGAGACAAGCCCTGGCCGAGCGCGCCGAATCGCAGTCGGGGATGGTCGACCTCGCGCAAGTGTCGGCGCTGGCGGTGATACTGGCCTCGAGCCAGACCTGGGGCCGGTGGAATCGGCGTTTTTGGATCTCGCCGCGCAGCCGACGCCCGAACGCCAGGACGCAGGAGCGGCCAGCAGGTGAGCCATCCGCGGCTTCCCTGGGTTGCCATGAGCCATCCGACGATTGATGTGCCCGGTGGCAGGCCCTAAGATGCTGGGCCTTTCAGCTCCCAGCGAGACGCGATGTCCGAAGAGATCCCTCCTCAGCCGCCCCCTGATTCGAGCACTCCGCCCTCTCCGCCGCCGGCGGAGCCCGGCGCGGAAGGCGCTTCCGGCGAGCCGCGCAAGCGCCGCACCACCCTGGTGCTCGACCTGCCTCCGCCCCCGAGCATCTTCCGCCGGCTGCTGCTCGGCTTCGGACTGCTGCTGGGCCTGGCGATCGTCGCCGGGGTGATCGTGGTCTCGGTGGGCTACGTGAAGTTCTCCGCCGGGCTGCCGGCGCTGCCCACCGTCAAGGACTACCGCCCGCCGGTGCTCTCCGAGTTCTGGAGCGACGACCGCGCCCTCAGCGGCGAGTTCTACGACGAGCGGCGCAAGGTCATCCCCTACGAGAAGATCCCCAAGAAGCTGGTCCAGGCCTTCATCGCCGCGGAGGACGAGCGCTTCTTCGATCACCCGGGCTTCGACCCGGTAGGCACGGTGCGCGCCGCCTTCAAGACCTACGTGCAGCGGCACAAGGTCCAGGGCGGCTCCACGCTGACCCAGCAGGCGGCCAAGGCGGTGCTGGTCTCGGTCGAGCTCTCCAAGATCGGCGACGAGGACGTGCGCGCCGAGGCGCGCCGCCGCCTCTCCACCAAGTCGCTGGCCAGCGACCCGGAGATGGTCAAGGCCGAAGAGGCCCGCATCCGCGCCGAGATCGACTCCGCCTCCCGCGCCCGCCTCGAGGAGAAGCTGGGCTTCGACGACGACAAGAAGGACAAGAGCGGCGAGGCCAAGCCTGCCGTCCAGCCCAAGGAAGCCAAGGCCGGCGCCAAGGATCAGAAGGACCTCAAGGAGACCAAGGCCGCCAAGGCCGACAAAGAGGCCCCCAAGGCGGCCCCGCTGCCGGCCAAGGGCGACGAGGCCGGCATCCACGCGCTGGCGCTGCAGCGGCTCACAGGCAAGACCCTGGCCGACGACCCGGAGCGGATGCGGCTGGAGATGCTGCGGGTCCACGCCCAGATGAAGGCCGAGGCCCACGCCCGCGCCACCGAGAAGACCCTGCGCCGCAAGGCCCGCGAGCTGATCCTGGCGCTGCGACTGGAGAAGTCGCTCACCAAGGAAGAGATCCTCTATCTCTACCTGAACAACGTCTACCTCGGGCACCACAGCTACGGCGTGCAGTCGGCGGCGGAGAACTACTTCCGCAAGGACGTGCGCGACCTTTCGCTGGGCGAGATCTCGATGCTCGCCGGTTTGCCCCAGGCCCCGAGCGCTTTCTCGCCTTTCGCCCATCCCGAGGCGGCCAAGAAGCGCCGCCACTACGTGCTGCGGCGCATGTTCGAGGAGGGGATGATCAGCGAGGCCGAGCGCAAGGCGGCCGAGGCCGAGGATCCCAAGGTCTACCCGGTGGAGGACGTCTTCCACGAGCTGGCGCCGTTCTTCACCGAGCAGGTGCGCCGCGACATCGTCAGCCGCTACGGCAACGAGCGGCTGCTCAAGGACGGCCTCAAGGTCTACACGGCGATGAACGCCGAGAACCAGCGCGCCGCCCAGGTGGCGATGCTCGACGGCCTGATCCGCGTCGACAAGCGCCAGGGCTTCACCGGTCCCCAGGCCCAGCTCAAGACCGACGCCGAGAAGGCCGCCTTCGAGAAGAGGATCGCCGCCAGGCTCGGCGACCACAAGCTCACCGAGGGCCGCTTCTACGTCGGCTACGTCGAGCGCATCCAAGTCGAGGACAACTACGCCGAGGTCAACATCGGCGGCCAGAAGGCCAAGCTGCCGATCCTGGGGATGCGCTGGGCCCGCGAGCCCAACCCGGAGAAGTACTACCTGGCTTCGCTGATCACCCACGTCAAGCAGGCGCTCAAGGTGGGCGACGTCATCCTGGTGCGCGCCGTCCCGCGGTCTGATCTGGAGAAGGAGGCCGAGGACGAGACCGGCCTCAAGCTCCTCAAGCTGTTGCCCCAGGACGGCCCGTTCCTGACCCTGGAGCAGGAGCCGATGCTGCAGGGGGCCATCGTCTCGGTCGACCCGCAGCGCGGCTACGTCACCGCGATGATCGGCGGCTACGACTTCGACGCCAGCGAGTTCAACCGCGCATACCAGGCCTGCCGCCAGCCGGGCAGCTCGTTCAAGCCGCTGATCTACTCGGCGGCGCTGGAGCAGCTGGAGTGGCCGGTCAACCACCTGCTGGTGGACGCCCCGGTGGTCTTCGACGACCCCGACAACCAGCTGCGCTGGAAGCCGGCCAACTTCGGCGAGGACTTCAAGGGCGACGTGCTGCTGCGCACCGCCCTGGTCAACTCGATGAACGTGCCGGCGGTGAAGACCCTGCACGCGGTGGGGGTCAAGGAAGCCGCCGAGTGGGCCCACAACCTGGGGATCAGCACGGCGATCAACGAGGACCTGTCGATGGCCCTGGGCGGCAGCTGCGTCCACCTGGCCGAGCTGGTCAACGTCTACGCGACCATGAACCGCTTCGGGAAGCGCTTCAAGGGAACCTACGTCCGCAAGGTCGAGGACCGCTTCGGGCGCACCCTGGAGGACCACACCGCGGTGGACGACGAGTTCGCCACCTTCGAGGAGCGGGTGGCGGCCGGCTACTCCAAGCTGTTCGACAAGCCGGAGCAGGTGATGAAGCCGGAGACGGCCTTCATCATCGACCACCTGATGCGCGAGGTGGTGCTCCACGGCACCGGCGCCCCGGCGCAGCGGCTGGGCAAGCCGGCGGCGGGCAAGACCGGGACCACCAACGACAGCTTCGACACCTGGTTCATGGGCTTCACCCACGACCTGGTGACCGGGGTCTGGCTGGGCTACGACCGCTACGAGCACCCGCTGGGCAAGTACGAGACCGGCGGCCGCGCCTCGCTGCCGATCTGGGTCGACTACATGAAGTCGGCGCTGGCCGATCGGCCGCAGCCGGACTTCGACGACCCGCCGCCGGGCGCGGATATCGTCTGGGCGTACATCGACCTGGACACCGGCAAGCGCACCGCCGAAAAAGCGAAGAACTCCGTCAAGGAGCCCTTCGTCAACGGCACCGAGCCCAAGGAAGAGGAGCTGGCGCCGGGCCAGGTCGATCCGCGTATGCAGGGGCTCTACGACAACCAGTAACTCGCGAAGTCAGAGGGGACTTTCGCTGGGCGCTCTTGACCCCACTCGGGATCGGGCGATAAGCGCTGCTATTGTCGTTTCGGTCGAGGGAGGGGTTCCTTCGACAACGATGTAAGCATGTTGGCTCCAATTCCCGGAGACGGAACCGGGGATTGCCCGTGCTGTCTGACGGGATGCTGGGGAGCGCGCTCTGCGCGCCGGGAGAGAGTCGTGAAAAAGGTCTTCGCGGTCATCTCGTTGCTGGCGCTGGTCGGTGCCGCGCTCTGGCTGTGGCTCGGCCCGTCGGATTCGCCGCCGGAGGAGGGCGGCAGGGCCTCGGCCTCGGCGGCGCGCTCGGAGGCGGTGCGGACGCCGATCAACAGCCTGCTCGAGGCGCCGCTGCCTCCGCCCAAGGGCACGCTGACCATCCGCGGGACGGTGGCGGGGGCGCAAGGTCCGGTGGCCGGGGCGATCGTGGTCGCCACTGCCGACGGCGGAGACGAGGTCCTCTCCGAGCTGGTCTGCGGCTGCGACAACAAGTGCGGCCGCAAGCTCTTGGAGTGCGGCTGCCCCCAGGCGGCGGCGCAGATGGTCGAGCTGGTGCTCGAGCGGCGTGGCGAGGCCCCTCCCATCGCCCGGGCCACCAGCGGCGCCGACGGGACCTTCGCCATCGAGGGAATCGAGGCCGGCGTCTTCGCCCTCTGGGCGGAGAAGCCGGGCGCGCAGATCGGGGTGAAGCGCGGAGTCAGCGCCGGCAGCGAGAACGTCGAGGTGAGGGTCGACGCCGGGATGATGCTGCACGGCAAGGCGGTCGACGACGACAAGAAGCCGGTGGCCAACGCCGCGGTGACCGCGATCTTCGCCGAGCACAGCCGGTTCTTCGACGCCGCCTCGGGCGCCGACGGCAGCTTCACCATCGGGCCGGTGCCGATGGGCAAGCACCGGGTCGTCGCCTCCAAGGCCGGCTTCCTGCCCGCCGAGGAGAGCGTCGACGCCGACGGCAATCTCAACGACCTCCAGCTCAACACCCCGCGCCGGCTGACGGGCCGGGTGCTGCGCGAGGAGCAGCCGGTGAAGGGCGCGCTGGTGCGCTGCGAGGGCGGCCATCGCAAGCTGAAGATCGAGACCGACGAGCAAGGGCGGTTCAGCTTCGACGGCCTGCGCCCGCTGGAGTACGAGTTGACCGCCAGCGAGGGGCTGAGCTACGCCCGGCGCGAGGTGCGGATCGAGCCGGGAAAGGACGTGCTGGACCTCGAGCTGCGCATCGAGACAGGCGGAGAGGTGGTCGGCCTGGTGCTGGGCGCCGGGAAGCCCATCAACGACGCCGAGATCACCGCGCGCTCGATGGAGGAACACTCGTACCAACGGGTGACCGGCAAGAGCGGGAGCGATGGCCGATTTCGGGTCGGACCTCTCGCGCCCGGCAAGTACCGGATCCACGTCAGCGCTGAGAAGTTCCTCGCTCCCTCTTCGCGCGAGGTCGAGGTGCTGCGCAGCGGGAGCGCCAATGCCGACTTCACCCTGGAGCCGGCGGCGCTGGTGCGCGGTACCGTGGTCGATCCCGACGGAAAGCCAGTCGAGGGAGCGTGGGTCGGGGCCAGCGAACCGAACGGCAATCGCGCCGACGAAATCGGCGAGAACCCTCATCGGAGCTCCAGTGCCAGGACGCACGGAGACGGCACCTTCGAAATCGACGGCCTGCTGCCCGGCTCGTACGAGTTGGCCGTCAATCACAAGGACTTCCTGGTCGCGCGCCACAAGGTTTCGGCGCCGAGCTCCGACAGCCGCGTGACGCTGGAGCGCGGGCTGGAAATCGAAGGGATCGTCGTGGACGAGGCCGAGCGGCCGCAGGCGGGCGTGAAAGTGTCAGCGGGCCCGAGCAAGGCCGAGGAGAAGGCGGACGGCTTCCGCCGGGACGAGCGAGGCGACGGGTGGAGAGACGCGACCAGCGGTCCGGATGGCACCTTCCGCATCAGGGGCTTGGAGGCGGGGCGCCATCACGTCGTGGCACGGCTGGCTCGCGATCCTCGCAAGGGCGGGAGCTTCCGGCTCGCCCGCGCGGAGACGGTGGTGCACAAGGGCGCGCCGGCGACGGTGCGCCTCAAGTTCCCGGTCGGACTATCAATTCGCGGCACAGTGACCGGCTCGGATGGTTCTCCGGTCGCCGAGGTCATGGTCCGCGCGATGCCGGACCGCGACCGCCTCGACAAGAAAGCGATCCTCGAAGGGGCAGAGGTCCCGATGCCGGGTTCGGCGATGTCCCAGGCCGATGGCTCCTTCGCCATCGACTACCTTGCCGCGGGGAGCTACCGGCTCATCGCGCACAAGGAGGGAATGACGACCTCCGACGAGGTCGAGGCCAAGGCCGGCGACGAGGGCGTGAAGCTGGTCATGTCTGTCCAGCCCAAGATCCGCGGCCGCGTGGTGCTGGAGGACGGCTCGCCGGTGAAGCACTTCAAGCTCAACCGCCGGGAGCTCCACACCGACGATGGCCGCTTCGCCGAGCTCTTCTATGCGCGCGAGGGCTCGGTCGAGCTGCTGGTGGAGGCCGAAGGGCTGGCTCCGATCTCTCGCAAGTTCCCCGAAAGCAAGCAGGACATCGAGGCCGGGGACATCGTCCTGGTGGGCGGCCGCACCCTGCGCGGCACTGTCCTCGATGCCAAGACCGGAGCGCCGGTCGAGGGCGCCCTGGTCGACGTGGGCGATGAGGAGCCCAAGCATCCCGAGCACACCTACCTGGCAATCGAAGCCGGCGCGGTGCGCTCCGGGGCCGACGGCAGCTTCGCGCTGCCGCGGGTCGACAATCGACGCAGCCTGACCGTGTTCGCACAACACCCAGGCCATCGGCTCGCCTGGCAGCCGCTGGCTCCCACCGACGACGGCATCGTCATCCGGATGCGCAAGGGGGGCGCGGTGGCGGGCCGGGTGACCGACGGGGCGGGGAAGCCGATCCCGGCGAGCCTCATGGTGAGAGTCGGCGAGGCGACGCAGACGGCGGAGGCGGGCGCCGACGGCACATTCATGGTCGCTGGACTGCCGTCGGGCCGCGGGTGGGTCCTCGCCCGCGTCATGATGCCGGGCGCGGCAGGCAGCCGACCGCGGTTCATGCCGAAGGCGGTCGAGGTCCCGGAGGAAGGGGAGGTGCGCGTCGAGTTGGCCCCGCTCAGCGGCGGAGCCCACCTCATGCTGCGCAACCCCGGGGATAGGAGGATGTTCTTCGTCCTGCTCCCGGGAGACGTGCCGATGCCGGCCAAGCCGGAGGACATGCGCGAGTCCTGGTCCGCGGGCTTCCCCGGCGAGCCCGGGCCGCAGGACACCGAGTTCCAGCACGTCCCGGCCGGCAGCTACACGCTGTTCGGAGTCGAGCCCGGCGGGCGCAAGGCGATGAGGCTCTTCCGACAGCCGGTGGTCGTCAGCGCCGAACCGGAGCAGCGGATCGAGGTCCGAATCCCCGAGAACCTGACCGAGATTGCCGTTCCGGGCGGTGGCCTGTAGCGCGCACCCGCCGATGGCTCGCCGCCGCGCTTGCTGTTCGCCGCGGCGCGCCATCGGACGCTCGCCCCTTCCTTGACCCTTCGGGCGGGCGACTTTTAAGATGGCCGCCTTTTCGTCGGAGATTCAACACCCATGCTCGCGCACCATCGACCGGGGGGCCGATTGCTTGCCTCACTGTCGATCCTGTGCGCCTTCGCGGCCTCCGCCGAGGCGAGCCCGCGCCCGCTGGTGAGCGCGCTGGTCGCCAAGAACACCGCTCCCTACCAGCGCGCCCTGTCGGCCTTCAAGATGGCCTACGACGGCCCGGTCTCGGTCCACGTCCTCGACTTCGAGGGAGACCAGGCGCTGGCGCGCATCCGCGCCGAGCGGCCGGCGATGCTGCTGGCGGTGGGCGTCAAGGCCGCCAAGCTCGCCCAGGAGCTCATGGAGCTGCCCATCGTCTACTGCATGGTGATGGACCCCAAGCGCCAGGGGCTCGACGGGCCACGGCTGATCGGCGTCCCGCTCGACATTCCGCCCGCGGTCCAGCTGGGCGAGCTCAAGCGGCTGCTCCCGCAGGCCCGCTCGATCGGCGTGGTCTTCAATCCCCAGCGCTCGGCCGGCCTGCTTGAGGACGCCCAGGCCGCCGCCCAGAAGCTCTCCTTGACCCTGCTCGCCGAGCCGGCCAGCTCCGCCCAGGACTTCCCCGACGCGCTCTCCAAGCTCCTGCCCAAGGTCCAGGCCTTCTGGGTGCTCGCCGACTCGACGGTGGTGACCCAGAACACCTTCCGGCTGATGCTCGAGGCGGCCTTCGAGCGCAAGCTGCCGCTGCTGACCTTCTCCGACGAGTTCGTCACCCAGGGGGCGCTGGCGGCGGTGGCCCCGGACTTCGCCGCCTCCGGCCGCGAGGCCGCCCGCATCGCGCTCGAGCTCGCCAAGGGGCGCAAGCCCGCCGAGATCGCCTCCGCCCAGCCGAAGTGGAACCTGGTGATCAACTTGTCGACCGCCCAGTCGCTCGGGGTCCCGGTGGGGCCCGAGGTTCTCAAGGCGGCGGTCGCCATTCCCTGAGCGGCCGGCCTCGCGGCGGCGGGGCTTCTGCTATCCTGGCGCCCGTCTCCGCGCCATCGAGGCCATGCCCATGAGCTGGCTGCACCGCTTCAGCCTGCGCACCATCATCTTCGGCTCGTTCACCGTGGTGCTGTTGCTGACCATGGGGCCGACCTTCGCCTTCATCAACGCCACCATCGACGAGTCGCTGCGCCGCAGCCTCAACACCCGCGGCAGCGACCTCGCCCACTCGCTGGCGGAGAGCGAGTCCAAGAGCTTCAACAACCCGCAGAGCGGAGCCAGCGCCATCGCCCGGGTGGCCCAGATCGCCGAGGGCGAGGGCTACGTGGCCCTGGTGCGCCCCGACCTGACCTTGATCGCCGTCACCCCCGGGGCCGACCCGCGCGAGCTGAGCGGGGCGCTGCGCACCTTCCGCGAGCACGGCTTTCCCCAGAGCAACGACGGGCTGGAGCTGGGCGGCGGGATGCTGCTGTGGGCCCGGGCCGCCAAGGATCGGAGCATCGACCTGATCGAGGGCAGCAGCGGCGGCGCCGAGCAGGTGCTGGGCTACGCGCTGGTGATCCTGAGCGACGTGCGGGTCACCGAGGTCAAGGCCAGCGTCCAGCGGGCCATGTTCATGGGCTCGATCGTGGGCCTGGTCGTCTTCCTGGTGCTGCTGTTCCTGATCAGCCGCGTGTTCATCATGCGGCCGCTGGCCGGAATGATGAGCGTGGCCAAGCGGATCAGCGACTGCGACCTGACCCTGCAGCCGGGCGCGCAGGGCGGCGACGAGTTCGGCCAGCTGGGCGGGGCCCTCCACCGGACGGCCGAGAACCTGCGGATCACCCTGGCCAAGGTGAAGGGCGTCTCCGAGGGGATCGCCAACGTCATCGAGCAGATCAGCCACACCGGCGACACCGTGGCCAAGGGCGCCTCCACCGCCGCGCAGTCGGTGGACGAGACCTCCTCGTCGATGGAGCAGATGATCGCCAGCCTCAAGGGCATCGCCGAGAACGTCGAGGTGCTGGCCCAGTCGGCCGAGGAGAGCAGCTCCTCGATCCTGGAGATGGCGGCCACCAACGACGAGGTGGTGGAGAACATCCAGACCCTGTCGGCCTCGGTGGAGGAGACCACCACCGCCATCGAGCAGATGACCTTCTCCATCAAGCAGGTGGCCCGCAACATCGAGGAGCTGTCGGCCACCGCCGAGGAGACCAGCTCGTCGATGAACGAGATGGACATCTCGATCGGCCAGGTGGAGACCAACGCCAACGAGACCGCCCGCCTGTCGGAGCAGGTCTCCCAGGACGCCGACACCGGGGCCAAGGCGCTGCAGAAGACCCTGGTCGGCATCGACAAGATCAAGGAGAGCAGCAAGGAGGCGGCGCGGGTCATCGAGAGCCTGGGCAAGAAGATCGGCAGCATCGGCAACATCCTCAACGTCATCGACGACGTCGCCGAGCAGACCAACCTGCTGGCTCTCAACGCCGCGATCATCGCCGCCCAGGCCGGCGAGCACGGCAAGGGCTTCGCGGTGGTGGCCGACGAGATCAAGGACCTGGCCGAGCGCACCGGCGCCTCGACCAAGGAGATCTCCCAGCTGATCCAGGGCGTTCAGGACGAGAGCAAGAACGCCATCACCGCCATGGAGCGCGGCGTCAAGAACGTCGACGAGGGAGTGCGGCTGGGCGGCGAGGCCGAAGGGGCGCTCAAGAAGATCAACGAGAGCTCGGGCAAGGCCACGCAGATGGTCAAGGCCATCGCCCGGGCCACAGTGGAGCAGGCGCGCGGCTCCAAGCAGGTGACCAATGCCATCACCCGCATCGCCGAGACGGTGATGCAGATCGCCAAGGCCACCGCCGAGCAGGCCAAGGGCTCCGAGCAGATGATGAAGTCGGCGGAGAAGATGCGTTCGGTGACCAAGCACGTCGAGCGCTCCAGCCAGGAGCAGTCGCGGGGGTCCAAGCAGATCACCCGCACCATCGAGAACATCAACGAGATGGTCGCCCACCTCAACCGCGCCCAGAAGGAGCAGACCAAGGGCAGCGAGCAGGTGATGAAGGCCGTCGAGTCGATCAAGGGCGTGGTCGACCAGCAGAACCTGTCGATGAAGGAGCTGGAGCGGGCCATCGACGCCCTGGCCAGCCAGGCCGACGTGCTGCGCGACGAGGTCAGGCGGTTCCGGGTGTAGCCGCGCTCGTCTCCAGGCGCTCATCCGCCGCCCGCCGAACGCCGACGAAGCGGCTGGCCTGCACCAGCAGCAGCAACATGCAGACCGAGGTGAGGCTGATCCCCTCGGTGACGAGGTAGGCCTTCCAGCCGATGAGGTCGGGTTCGCGCTCGGGCATCAGCAACACGAAGGGCGCGAGCAGGACCAGCCCCCAGCGCTCGCGGGTCTTCGCCAGCTCGGCCAGGGTCAGCAGCAGCAGCGGCAGGAACGCGACCAGTTGGCTGCGCCAGCAGTAAGGCGCGACGTAGACCGCCGCCGCCACCAGCGGGGCGAAGGCCAGCAGCGGACCGACCTTGCGCCGCGCCATCAGCATCGCCAGGCCGGCGAAGAGCAGGTAGCTGATCCCTCGGGCGATCTTCTCGGCCAAGGTCCAGTCGAGCGTGAGCAGCGGCGCGACGCCAACCCCGTCCCTGACCGCCTGATCGGTGATGTGCCGGTCGATCAGTGCCGGCAGGCTCTGATTGAGTACCCCGTGCGGCCCGCCCAAGGCTCCGATCACCTCGAGCCAGCGCAGGTAGGCGCCCAGGGTTCCGTTCACGCCGAGGAAGGGGATGAGCAGCAGGGTTCCCAGCACCGCGGTGGCCGCCGCAGCTCCAACCACCTTCCAGCGGCGGGTGAAGACGAAGAAGGCGAGCGTCAGGGCGGGGGTGACCTTGGCCAGACCCCCCAAGCCAATCCAGATTCCGGCGCGCACGTCCCTCTTGCGATGCGCCTCGATGAATCCCAGCGCGGCGCAGGCGAAGATGAGCCCGTAGACCTGGTGATAGACGAGGTGGTGGAGCCAGAACTGCGAGACCAGGAAGGCGCCGACCGGTGCCACCCAGTCCGGCGTCCCCTCGGGCTTGGCCTCTCTCCACCAGCGGTTGGTCGCCAGCGCGAAACCGGAGATGGTCGCCGTCGCCCACAGCATCTTGGCCAGCGGCTGGGGCAGCAGCGAAAGAAGGTAGAGCGGAATGGCGACCAGCGAGAAGAAGGGAGGCCAGGTGTTGGAGTCGGCGGTGCTGTAGCTGCCGGCCAGCAGCGAGCGACCGGCGTCAATGTAGCCGGTGTAATCCGCCCAGCTGCCGCGCACGGCCCGGAGGATGGCGAAGGCGAGGACGGCGGCGGTGGGGGCGAAGGGCAGCCAGCGGCGGGGGAGCATTGCGCGACAGCATTTCAGGGCCAACGCGGGTTGCCAAGTCGCGTCCGAATTGGACCTCCCGCGCTCGCGCGTGCTAGCTCTGAGCACTCCTGCGTCTGGCAGCGGGGTGCACGGCATGGGCAGGTTTCTGGGCACGCTTCTGGTGGCTCTGTTTATGACGGCTGTTCCCGCTCGAGCGGCCACTGCTGTTCCCGACGCGATGTGGAAGGCGGCCGAGGAGCGCGAGGTGGTGCTGAACTGCACCGACGGCTCGCAGCTGGCAGGGCGGCTGCTCAGCAGCCCGGGCGAGGTGGCGGTGCTCGCCCGGCCCGACGGGACGATGCTCACCGTCCCCAAGGCCGAGGTCGAGGCGATCCGCATCGCCACCAGCCCGGCGCCCACCACCGCCTCGATTCCGCCGCCTCCGCCGCCGCTGGCCCCGCCGCCGCCTCCTCCGCAGGCCGCGCCGACATCGGCGGCTCCAATTCCGGCGTCGGCCTCCGAGGCGGCCTTCAACCCCGACCTGCCCAAGTCCCTGGGGCTGCTGCTGAAGGAGACCGACGAGGCGGACATCGCCCGGGTGGTGCGCACCGACGGCCGCTTTCGCGGCCTCAAGCTGGCCGACAAGGAGCTGATCCTTCAGGAAGTGCGGGAGGATCGCCGGGTGGCCGGCTTCCTGCTCAACCTGCTGGTCGGCTTCGGGGTCGGCTCGTTCTACCAGGGCGACACCGAGCACGGGACCAGCCTGCTGATCAACGAGGCGGTCAGCGCGGTGCTCATGATCGCCGGCTACGTCCTGCTGCAGATGAACTACGCCTCGGTCCAGAACGCCTCGCTCGGCACGATGATCGGCGGGGCGATGCTGCTGTCGGGCGGCCTGAGCCTGGTGGTGACCCGCATCGGCAGCATCCTCAAGCCGCTCGGATTCCAGGGCCGCAAGTACCGGCTGCTCAAGAGCGAGTTCGGCATGGCGGACGCCCAGACCAGCCTCTTCCTCATCCCCAGCGTCGAAGGCGGCGCCTGGGCCAGCAGCCGAATCACCGGCGCCGGCGGCAGCATCGCCGTCCGCTTCTAACCTAGGTTCTCGTGGAGGATCCCATGGCTCTCGCCGACGACTTCGCCAAAGCTCAGGAGCGCGTCAAGCAGCTCAAGGCCCGTCCCTCGAATGACGCGCTGCTCGAGCTGTACTCACTCTTCAAGCAGGCCACCGAGGGCGACGTCTCCGGCAAGCGCCCGGGAATGCTCGACCTCAAGGGCCGCGCCAAGTGGGACGCCTGGGAGAAGCGCAAGGGCCTGGGCCGCGAGCAGGCGATGCAGCAGTACCTCGCGGTGGTCGAGCGGCTCGCCGCTGCAGATCGCTGATCCCGAAGCTTTCAGGTTGAGCAGCTGACACTGGCGCAGGGCGAACGATAGTTTCGCCCGCTCCAGAAGGGGGATCGCTCGACTTGCACCGCCGGAAGCTGGTACTCCCCCCTGCGCGCAGCGCCTGAGAACCCAACGGAGGAGCACGCCATGGCCCGTCTCGATCCGCACTCGTACAACGACTCGACCCAGCCCCAGATTTCGCACCTCGCCTGGCGCGCCAAGGTCGACTTCTCGTCGCGCACGCTCAAGGGCGAGGCCACGCTGACCTTCGCCGCTCCTGGGACCGGGCCGCTCGATCTCGACACCCGCGACCTGGTGATCGAAGGCGTCTTCGGCGACGGCGGCAAGCCCCTCCAGCACGAGCTCTTCAAGCCCGAGCCGATCCTCGGCTCGCGGCTGCACGTCGAGCTGCCCGCCAACACCAAGGCGGTGACCATCACCTACGCCACCTCGCCCGAGGCCTCGGCGCTGCAGTGGCTGACCCCGGCCCAGACCTCGGGCGGCAAGCACCCGTTCCTCTTCAGCCAGTGCCAGGCCATCCACGCCCGCTCGGTGGTCCCGCTGCAGGACAGCCCGCGGGTGCGCATCCGCTACACCGCCGAGCTGACCGTCCCCGCCGAGCTGCGGGCGCTGATGGCGGCCTCCTTCGTCTCGCGCAACGTCAACGGCGCCTGGGCGATGGAGCGCTACGAGATGCCGCAGGCCATCCCGCCGTACCTGTTGGCGCTGGCGGTCGGGCAGCTGGCCAGCAAGGACCTGGGGCCGCGCTCGCGGGTGTGGGCCGAGCCGGCGGTGCTGGAGAAGGCGGCCTGGGAGTTCGCCGAGGTCGACTCGATGCTCACCAGCGCCGAGAAGCTGCTCGGCCCCTACCGCTGGGACCGCTTCGACCTGCTGACCATGCCCCAGTCCTTCCCCTACGGCGGCATGGAGAACCCGCGGCTGACCTTCGTCACCCCGACGCTGCTGGCCGGGGACCGCTCGCTGGTCAACGTGGTGGCCCACGAGCTGGCGCACAGCTGGACCGGCAACCTGGTGACCAACGCCAACGCCGATCACTTCTGGCTCAACGAGGGCTGGACGGTCTTCGCCGAGCGGCGGATCCAGGAGGCGCTGGAGGGCGCCGAGGTGGCGGGGCTGCACGCCGCGCTGGGGCGCCGCCAGCTGGAGAAGACGATCGAGGGCTTCGTCGATCGGCCAGAGCTGACGTTGCTGCGCACCCACTACGAGGGAATCGACCCCGACGACGCCTACTCGCTGGTCCCGTACGAGAAGGGCTACCTCTTCCTGCGTACGCTCGAGGAGTCGGTCGGCAAGAAGGCCTTCGATCCGTTCCTGCGCAAGTACGTGGACGCCTTCGCCTTCCAGTCGATCACCACCGAGCAGTTCATCGACTTCGTGGAGAAGGAGCTGCCGGGGGCGCTCAAGAAGATCAACTCGCAGGCCTGGCTGCACGAGCCGGGGCTGCCGGGCAACGCGCCGGCGCCGCGGTCGGTGCGGCTGGAGGAGCTGCAGAAGCTGGGCGCCAGGCTGCCCGAGGAGGCGCAGGGCAAGAAGTGGACGCCGGCCGAGTGGTCGCTCTGCCTGGAGTCGATGCCGCGCCCGGCCAAGGCCGCCGACCTCGAGAAGCTCGACGCCCGCTTCAAGCTCACCGGGCGCGGCAACTACGAGGTGCTGATCTCCTGGCTGGCGCTGGCGGTCGAGTCCGGCTACCAGCCGGTGCTGGGGCGGGTGGAGCAGGTGCTGGGCGAGGTGGGGCGGATGAAGTACCTCAAGCCGCTCTACACCGCGCTGGCCAAGTCCGAGTCGACCCGCGCGCTGGCCCGCCGCTGCTTCGACAAGTACCGCGACGGCTACCACCCCATCGCCCGCGGTGGGCTGGAGGCGATCCTCAAGAAGAACGCCGCCTGACCGAGCCGGAGCCCTCGGAGCCTGACAGCCGAGGTATCCTCTCGTTCATGTCCAAGCTCGCGATCGGCTGGGGGTATCGGGCAGCGGTTCTCTGTCTCGCTTCCTGGGCGCTGGCCGGCTGCTCCGGCGAACCCGGTTCCCAGGAGCCGGATGCCGGAGTGCCGGGGGTCAAGGTGGTCTTCGACCCCACGCTGGCGAAGAAGGCCGGCCACAGCGGCGCGACCTGGGTCGGGTTTCCCTTCCCGTCGGATCACCGCCGCGACGCCACCGGCCATCTCAAGCTGAGCGACTTCCCGGGGCTGGCCAGCTCGACCATGTTCCAGCGCTACGTGGCGCTGGCCGAGGCCGAGCTGACCGGATTCAGCACCACCGCCCCGGTGCACATGTCCTTCGACGGCGCGCTCGATGCCGCGACGATCCCGACCGACCCGGGCGCGTTCCTGGCGACGGACAGCCCGATCCAGCTCATCGACGTTACCGCCTCTTCGCCGGAGTACGGCAAGCGCCGTCCGCTGCGCTGGGAGTACCGCGGCAACGACCTCGACATCTCTCAGATCAAGTACGTCTACAAGAACTCGCTGGCGGTCGGCCCGACCTTCGGCTTCCCGATGCGCCCGGCCACCACCTACGCACTGGTGGTGCTGCGCTCGGTCAAAGGCGCCAACGGCGCTCCGCTCGGGCAGCATCCGCTGCTGGCGGCGCTGTTGACCGGCGGCGCGCTGCCCGACGGGCTGAAGCCACCGGTCCCGCAGGACATGTTCGACGGGCTCAAGGCGATCTGGGCGCCGCTGCTTGCTCGCCTCGCCGTCGACGGCATCGGGGCCGATCAGATCGCTGCCGCGACGGTCTTCACCACTCAGGATCCGAGCGCGGAGATGCGGGAGATCCACCGGCAGGTGAGCAGCGAGCTGCCGGCTCCGGCGCTGGGTCCCTGGCACCGGCCCTTCGGCGTCTCCACCGGGCCCTACGCCGTCGATCGCAGCTTCCGCTGGAACAGCACCTCGACGACGAACTACTCAGTGATGGAAGGGCAGTTCGACTCGCCCAACTACCAGGAAGGCACGGTGCCCTACGCCGACGACGGCGGGAACTTCCACGTGGTCGACGGCAAGCCGGCGCCATTCCGCACCGAGACGCTGCGCTTCGTCCTGACGATTCCCAAGGACCCGCCGCGCTCAGGCAGCTGCTATCCGATCGTCGAGATCGCCCACGGAACCGGCGGCAACGCCTACTCCGGCTACGACGACGGCACCGCAGGGCGGCTGGCGGCCCGCGGCCTGGCTTCGATCGCCCTCGACCAGCCGCTGCACGGACCTCGCGCCGAGGGGAAGACCTTCGACGTCGGGCTGCTGACCTTCAACTACACCAACCCCAAGGCCGGCCGGTGCAACTTCCGGCAGTCGGCCATCGACACCTTCTCTTTGACCCGGCTGCTGAAGTCCGGGGCCTTGTCGGTCCCGGCGGCGAACGGCCCGGGCGGCCAGGCGGTCTGTTTCGACACCACGCACGTCGGCTTCTTCGGCCATTCGCAGGGCGGGATCACCGGGGCGCTGGCGGCGGCATTCGAGCGAGGAATCGAGAGCTACCTGCTCTCCGGCGCCGGGGGCGGGATGTCGATCACCATCATGGAGCGCAAGGACACCGATATCGCCACGCTCCTGACCACGCTGCTCGAGCTGACGCCGCAGGAGCCGCTCTCCGAGCTGCACCCGGTGCTGACCCTGGTCCAGACCTTGGTCGACGCCACCGACCCGATCAACGCCTCGCCGCGCTGGGCGGATGCCGGAGGCGCCAACTTCCTGGTCACCTCGGGGCTGCTCGACGTCTTCACCCCCTACCGCACCGCCAACGCCATGGCGGTGGCCGGGATGATTCCCTCGGTGCTGCCGATGCCCTCGCCGATTCGCGAGATGGAGCTGGCCGGGCTCACGCCGCTGACCGCGCCGGTGAAGGGCAACCTCACCAACTCCCGGACCGGAGGCTTCCTCCAGTTCGCCGGCAACGGGCAGTCCGACTTCGCCTCGCACTTCCTGGTCTTCTATCGGCCCGAAGCCATCCAGGCGTCGATGCGCTTCCTTCAATCGGCCGCTTATGAGAGTGGGGCGGTCATCGAGCGCGACCCGAACTCTGACTCCCGCTGACTCATCACCGGATCTTCCAGAGGAACTTCGAAATGAGAACCTGCTTCCTTCTTCTCGCGCTGCTTGCGCCCGCTGTGTCCGCCGCCGGGTCGCTTCCCAAGGACCTCAGCTACAACGACCTGATCGACTATCTGAAGACCGGCGGCGCCGAGGCGCGGGCTGAGGCCTGCAAGCGGCTCGCTCAGCGCCACTCCAAGGATGCGGTGGATCCGATCGGGGCGGTGGTCGAGAAGGACGAGGTCTGGAAGACGCGCAAGGTCTGCGTCGAGGCCCTCAAGGAGATCGGCGCCGGCGCGCCGCACCTGAGCCAGGCGCTGCTCCAGGACTCGGAGAAGGAGGTGCGCCTGGCGGCGCTCGACGCGCTGGAAAGGCTCGAGCCCAAGGATCTGCCAGCGCTGGCGGTCAAGGTGCTGGAAGCCGACTCGGACAACGAGGTGCGGCGGCGGACCTGCTGGCTGATCGAGAAGCGCGGCTGGCCCCCGGCGGTGGCGGCGGTGGCCAAGCTGATCGGCAGCGACGCGCCGGTGCCGCTGCGCAAGAGCTGCCTCAAGGCGCTGGTGGCCAACGAGTCCGAACTGGGGCACGCCGCGCTCCACCATGCGCTCACCGACGACTCCTCGGTCGAAATCCGGCGCGAGGCCGGCGCCATCCTGGAGGATCGCCCGCGTCGCAGCTCGCTGCAGCCGCTGTGCAAGGCGCTGTCGGACAGCGACGAGACCGTCGTCCGCCACGCGGTGGACGGGCTGCAGCGGCTGGGGCTCAGGGACGGCGCCGCCTGCCTGATCGAGGCCTCCAAGAGCGTGCGCAACGACCGGCTGGCCGGGCGCATGAACGAGGTGGCGGGGAAGCTGAAGTAGCGTTTTCTCAGCTCGCCCCGCTGTGCTGCCTCCGTTCATCCTGAGGCAGGCGCACAGCGCCCGCAGTCGAGGAGCGGATGAGGGCAGAGCGTGACCGCCGCGTGCCGCCTCGAGGCGGCCGCGTGCTCGCTGGGAAGGTGCGGAGAAAGCCCTACGGCTTCTTGAGGCCCTTGCGCTCTTCGGGCGACATCTCGGCCCAGAGGGCCTCGAGCTCGCAGCGCAGCCCGGCGGCCTGGTTCTTCTTGGCCTCGGCAAGCTGCTCGGTGAGCGCCAGGTAGCGCTCCCGCTGGCTCTGCTTCTTCCCGAAGATGCGGTCCCAATTGTCGCGATAGGCGTCAGAGGCGCCCGGCGACACGCTGAAGGATTTGTCGAGGTATTTCATGCTGTCCGGATTCTAACTCCGGAACCCCTGGGCCGCGCATCATCTTCTGGCGGGCGGGGGCGGGTAGCGTAGCCCGTCGCGGATCTCGCCCTCGGTGAGCTGCCGGAGAGCTCCCTCGGGGATGTCGAGGGCCACCTCGCCGATCGCCTCGCGGTGAAGCTGGCGAACCGGCAGGCCCACGGCCGCAAGCATTCGTTTTACTTGGTGAAAGCGCCCCTCGGAGATCGTCAGCTCGACCTGCGAGGGGCCGCGGATGACCGCCTTGGCAGGCTTGGCCGGGCCGTCGTCGAGCTCGATGCCGTGGCGCAGGGGCTCCAGCCGCTCGTCGGTGGGCGTTCCCGAGACCCGGGCGAGGTAGCGCTTGGGCAGGTGGTGCTCGGGGCGGGTGGCGTAGGAGACGAAGAGCTCGTCGTTGGTGAAGAGCAGCAGCCCAGTGGTGTCGCGGTCGAGCCGGCCGACCGCGTGCCAGCCGTAGCGCGATAGCTTCTCGTCGAGCAGCGGGCGGAACAGATCGAAGACCGTGCCCTGCTGCTGGGGATCGGCCCCGGAGACGATGACCCCCGCCGGCTTGTGGAACATCAGCACCAGCGTCGGCGCCTCCAACTCGAGCGGCTTGCCGTCCAGGCGCACCTCATCCCCGGGGCGCAGCAGGGCCAGCGGCTCGCGCACCACCCGGCCGCCGAGGGTTACTCGCCCATTCCGAATCGCCTGCTCGGCCTGCTCGCGATCGAGATGGCCGGCGCGCGAGAGGGCGCGGGCCAGCCACTGGGGCTTCTCGCCCGGCGCCGGCGCACCCCAGTCGTTCTGGCGTGCCACCTTGAGCCACTTCGGGGTCCTGGTTCGACGGGCCATGGCGCGAATAGAGCCAGACTTGAAGCCCGTTGGCCAGGGCAGGGGAAAACGGGCGAGCGGTTGGGCTAGGCTGCGCGCCCCATGACAACGACCCGCATCACCGCCGACCGCAGCGCCGCCGGAGAGCGACTCGATCGCCTCCTGGCCCGCGAGGTTCCGGGGATGTCGCTGGAGCGCGCCCGCAAACTGATCGAGGCGGGCAGCGTGCGTATCCGCGGCAAGGCCTGCAAGCCGCTGCGCAAGCTGTGGGGCGGCGAGGAGATCGAAATCGAGCTGGGGTCGCCCGCCAAGCCCGCCTTGCCCGCGCCCGAGGCTTCCGCTCCTCCGCTGCGCATCCTCCACGAGGACGCGCTGCTGGTGATCGTCGACAAGCCCGCCGGGATCACGGTCGAGCCCGAGGGGAATATGCCCTCGATCGTCGGGCGGGTAGCCGCGCAGGTGGAGAATCTCGACGTCGGCGGCCAGGCGCTGCCGGGAGTCGCGCACCGGCTCGACCGAGACACGACCGGTTGCCTGGCGCTGGCCAAGACCGACGAGGGGCTCGGCTTCCTCAAGGCGGCCTTCGAGGGCAAGCGGGCCCGCAAGGCCTATTGGGCCATCGTGCTCGGCGAGCCGCCGCCTTCGCAGCGGCTCGAGGCGCCGTACGGGCGCGATCCGAGGGACCCGCGCCGCTATTCCACCCGCGTCCAGTCGGCCCGCCGGGCGGCGCTGAGCTACCGGGTCGTCGAGAGGTTCGCCGGCGCGGCCCTGGTCGAGGTCGAGCTGGAGACCGGGCGCACCCACCAGATCCGCGTGCAGCTCTCGGAGGCCGGCTTTCCGCTGCTCGGGGACGCGGTCTACGGCTCCGAGGCCTCGCGCTCGCATCCGGCGGCGCTGGCCGTCGGCCGGCAGGCGCTGCACGCCCGCAGCCTGGTGCTGATCGAGCCCGGGGGCGCCCGGCTGAGCGTCGAGGCGCCTGTCCCAGAAGACCTCCAGCGCGGCCTCGAGCTGCTGCGAGGCGCGGCGCGCTCTCGCTAGGACTCCCGCGAGACCTCCCCGGCTGCTCGAACGTCTGCGCGGGGGCGCGGAGTGGCCCTCTCACTGCGGCGGGCGCGTGAAAAGCCGCCGAATCGCGTGTTCAAGTAAGTAGCGCGGGAGATCCGTAATCGTTGAGCTGGCGGCAGGGCCTGCGAGCGCCTGAATAGGGCTCTGGCTGCTGGCGCAGTGCGTCAACAAAAGCCTTGAGGTTTCGCCCCATTAGAAGGGCGCAGGGGCAGGAATGAAGCGAGCGCGCACGCTCGTTTTTTCCCTCGACCAAGGCTTGGTTCGTGCCTAGAGTGCGCGCGCTTGGCAGCTCGGCGGACGACGTTCCTGGTTGCAGGACGAAAGGAAGTCAGCATGGCAAGCTTGGCGACGCGCTATCTCGGCATCCCTCTGCGCAACCCGCTGGTGGTCTCCAGCTCCTCGCTCACCGACAGCTTCGAGAAGTTGCAGAAGCTGCAGGACGCGGGCGCCGGGGCGGTGGTCCTGAAATCGATCTTCGAGGAGCAGATCCTCCTCGACTCCGACAAGCTCGACGCCTTCCTCAACGAGGCCGAGGAGAGCGGCCCTGAGGCCAGCAGCTACTTCTCCAACATCGATTTTCAGGTCGGCACCACCGAGTACCTCAAGCTGGTGGAGAAGGCGCGCAAGAGCCTCTCCATCCCGGTGATCGCCAGCCTCAACTGCCTGCACCCCGGCAGCTGGGTCGACTTCGCCAAGCGGCTGGAATCGGCCGGGGCCCAGGCGATCGAGCTGAACCTCTACTCGGTGCAGACCGACGTCGAGCGCACCGCCGCCGAGGTCGAGCGCGACGACTTGGAGATCGTCGGCCAGGTGCGCCAGAGCGTGAAGATCCCGCTGGCGGTCAAGCTCAGCCCGTTCTTCACCTCCATCCCGCACATGGTTTCGCAGCTGGCCAAGCGGGGCGCCAACTCGGTCACCCTCTTCAACCGCTTCTACCAGCCCAACCTCGACCTGGAGAACATGACCGTGCTGAGCCGGCTGCAGCTGTCGCGCCCCGAGGACGCGCTGCTGCCGCTGCGCTGGATCGCCTTGCTCTACGGGCGGGTCCCCAACCTCGAGTTCGCCGCCACCGGCGGCGTCCACGACGGGCTGACCGCACTGAAGATGATCCTCGCCGGCGCCAGCGTGGCGATGGTCTGCTCGGCGATCTTCAAGCACAAGGAGAAGCTCCTGGGCGAGATGCTCCAGGAGATGGAGGCCTGGCTGCGGGAGAAGGAGTACCGCTCGATCGACGACGTCCGCGGCGTCCTCAGCCAGAAGACCAACCCCGCTCCCCAGTCGTTCGAGCGGGCCCAGTACATCAAGATGCTCGTCGGCTTCGACTGAACCGGTCGCGGGCGGCGAAACAACGGGGCGCTGTCCGGGCGGGTCTCGGGCGGTGCCAAGACAGGCAGTCAGACGGAGGCAGCGACCATGTCCAGCAACCCGGCCGAACGCAAGCCGCGACTCGTTACCATCGACGGCAACACCGCCGTCGCCCACGTGGCTCACGCGGCCAGTGAAGTCATCGCCATCTACCCGATCACCCCGTCCTCGGTGATGGGCGAGATCTCCGACGAGAAGTCGGCGCGCGGCGAGAAGAACATCTACGGCACCGTGCCGCTCGTCCAGGAGATGCAGAGCGAAGGCGGGGCCGCCGGCGCGGTCCACGGCGCGCTGCAGGCCGGCGCCCTGACCACCACCTTCACCTGCTCGCAGGGCCTGCTGTTGATGATCCCCAACATGTTCAAGATCGCCGGCGAGCTGACCTCGACGGTCTTCCATGTCTCGGCGCGGGCCATCGCCGCCCACGCGCTGTCGATCTTCGGCGACCACTCTGACGTGATGAGCACCCGCTCCTGCGGCTGGGCGATGCTCTGCTCGAGCTCGGTGCAAGAGGTGATGGACCTGGCCCTGGTCTCGCACGCCGCCACCCTCGAGGCCCGGCTGCCGTTCCTGCACTTCTTCGACGGCTTCCGCTCCAGCCACGAGGTCCAGAAGATCGAGGAGCTGTCCTTCGACGACATGCGCCACATGATCGACGAGGAGCAGGTGCGCGCCCACCGCGCCCGCGGCCTGTCGCCCGATCACCCGGTGATGCGCGGCACCGCCCAGAACCCGGACGTCTACTTCCAGGGCCGCGAGGCGGTGAACCCCTACTACCTGGCGACGCCGGCGGTGGTGCAGAAGACCATGGACAAGTTCGCCCGCCTCACCGGGCGCCAGTACCACCTGTTCGACTACCACGGGGCCAAGGACGCCGACCGGGTGATCGTGATGATGGGCTCGGGCGCCGAGGCGGTGCACGAGACGGTCGACTACCTCAACGCCAAGGGCGAGAAGCTGGGCGTGCTCAAGGTGCGGCTGTACCGGCCGTTCAGCGTCAAGGACTTCATCGGCGCCCTGCCGGCCTCGGTCAAGGCGATCGCCGTCCTCGACCGCACCAAGGAGCCGGGCAGCGCCGGCGAGCCGCTGTACGCCGACGTGCAGACCGCCATCGCCGAGGCCTTCGCCGACGGCGAGACCCCGTTCAAGGCCATGCCGCGCATCGTCGGCGGCCGCTACGGCCTGGGCTCGAAGGAGTTCACCCCGGCCCACGTCAAGGCGGTGTTCGACAACCTCAAGCAGCAGAAGCCCAAGAACCACTTCGTGGCCGGCATCGTCGAGGACGTGACCCACACCTCGCTGCCCTGGGACACCAAGTTCGACACCGAGGACCCGGGCACCTTCCGCGGCCTGTTCTACGGCCTGGGCGCCGACGGCACGGTGGGCGCCAGCAAGAACAGCATCAAGATCATCGGCGAGACCACCGACAACTACGCCCAGGGCTACTTCGTCTACGACTCCAAGAAGTCGGGGTCGATGACCATCAGCCACCTGCGCTTCGGCAAGAAGCCGATCCACTCCACCTACCTGGTGGCCCGGGCCAACTTCGTCGCCTGCCACCAGTTCGTGTTCCTCGAGAAGTACGACATGCTCAGGGACGCCGAGCCCGGGGCCACCTTCCTGCTCAACAGCCCCTACGGCCCGCGCGAGGTCTGGGAGAAGGTGCCCAAGCACGTCCAGGAGCAGATCCTGGAGAAGAAGCTCAAGTTCTACTGCATCGACGGCTACTCGGTGGCCAAGGCCAACGGGATGGGCGGGCGCATCAACACCGTGATGCAGACCTGCTTCTTCGCCATCAGCGGCATCCTTCCGCGCGAGGAGGCGATCGCCAAGATCAAGGCGGCGATCAAGAAGAGCTACGGGGCCCGCGGCGACAAGATCGTCGAGCAGAACTGGAAGGCGGTCGACGCCACCCTGGCCAACCTGCACGAGGTCCAGGTCCCGGGCCGGATCACCAGCGCCATTCCGATGGCGATGGCGGTCAGCGCCAAGGCGCCCCAGTTCGTCCAGGAAGTGACCGCCAAGATGATCGCCGGGCTGGGCGATGAGCTGCCGGTGTCGGCCTTCCCCGCCGACGGCACCTACCCGCTGTCCACCTCGCGCTGGGAGAAGCGCAACATCGCGCTGCAGGTGCCGGTGTGGGACCCGGAGATCTGCATCCAGTGCAACAAGTGCGCGATCACCTGCCCGCACGCCGCCATCCGCACCAAGGCCTACCCGGCCGAGGCGGCGGCCAGCGGCCTCAAGACGATGGACTTCAAGGACAAGGACCTGACCGGGCACAAGTACTCGATCCAGGTCTTCGTCGAGGACTGCACCGGCTGCGAGGCCTGCGTCTACATCTGCCCGGGCAAGGACAAGAAGAACCCGGCGCGCCGCTCGCTGATGATGGTCGACAACACCCCGGCCCTGCGCGAGCAGGAGCGGCCGCTCGAGGAGCGCTTCCTGGGGCTGCCTGAGATCGACCGCACCCGCGTCAAGCAGGACACGGTCAAGGGCAGCCAGCTGCTGCAGCCGCTGTTCGAGTTCTCCGGCGCCTGCTCCGGCTGCGGCGAGACCCCGTACGTCAAGCTGCTCACCCAGCTGTTCGGCGAGCGGGCGCTGGTCGCCAACGCCACCGGCTGCTCGTCGATCTACGGCGGCAACCTGCCCACCACCCCGTACTGCACCAACAAGGAAGGGCGCGGGCCGGCCTGGTCCAACTCGCTGTTCGAGGACAATGCCGAGTTCGGCTTCGGCATGCGCCTGGCGGTGGACAAGTTCCACGAGCAGGCCCTGGAGATGCTCGCGGTCAGCCAGGTGGCCAAGAGCCATCCGCAGCTGGTCGCGGAGATCGCGGGCGCCAAGCAGGTGAGCGAGCCGGAGATCTTCGCCCAGCGCAAGCGGGTCGAGGAGCTCAAGAAGCTGCTCGCCGGGCAGAAGGACATGGCCAGCCAGCGGCTGCTGAACCTGGCCGACTACCTGGTGAAGAAGTCGGTGTGGATCGTCGGCGGCGACGGCTGGGCCTACGACATCGGCTACGGCGGCCTGGACCACGTCTTGGCCCAGGGGCGCAACGTCAACCTGCTGGTGCTGGACACCGAGGTCTACTCGAACACCGGCGGGCAGATGTCGAAGTCGACCCCGCTGGGCGCGGTGGCCAAGTTCGCCGCCAGCGGCAAGCCGATGCCCAAGAAGGACCTGGGCTTGATCGCCATGGCCTACGGGCACGTCTACGTGGCCACGGTGGCCTACGGCGCCAACGACATGCAGACGGTGAAGGCGTTCATGGAGGCCGAGGCCTACGACGGGCCGTCGATCATCCTGGCCTACAGCACCTGCATCGCCCACGGCATCGACATGAAGACCGGCATCGACAACATGGACCGGGCGGTGGGCGCCGGCCACTGGCCGCTGTACCGGTTCAACCCGGCGCTGGCGGCCAAGGGCGAGAACCCGCTGCGGCTGGACAGCAAGGCGCCGAAGATCAGCTTCGAGGAGTACGCCTACAACGAGACCCGCTGGAAGATGCTCACCAAGAGCAAGCCCGAGGACGCCAAGAAGCTGCTGGCGCTGGCCAGCGAGAACGTGCAGAAGAAGTGGAGCTACCTCGACCAGCTGTCGAAGATGAGCTACGGCAAGGTCGAGCAGCCGAAGCAGGGCTAGGACGAACGCCTGTTTCGCCGCTCTGGCGAAGCTGAAGAGAAGTGATAAAACCCCGGGCTCGCTCGCCGCGAGCCCGGGGTTTCGTTTTCCGGGGAGGCGAGCGCCCTTTCGCCCGCCAGGAGAAACATGGAGTACATCCTCTGGTTCAAAGACTTCATCCTGCACCTGGACAAGCACCTGGGCGACCTGGTGCAGACCTACGGGAGCTGGACCTACGCCATCCTGTTCGCGATCGTGTTCTGCGAGACCGGGCTGGTGGTGACTCCGTTCCTGCCGGGCGACTCGCTGTTGTTCACCGCCGGGGCGCTGGCCGGGATCAACTCGATCAGCTTCTGGGGGCTGTTCGCGGCGCTGGGAGTGGCGGCCTTCCTGGGCGACACCGCCAACTACTGGATCGGGCGCAAGGTCGGGCCGAAGGTCTTCGCCCGCGAGGACGTGCGGTTCCTGAACAAGAAGCACCTGGTGAAGGCGCACCAGTTCTACGAGAAGTACGGCGCCAAGACGATCGTCATCGCCCGCTTCATCCCCATCATCCGCACCTTCGCCCCCTTCGTGGCAGGCATCGGGCAGATGAGCTACGGCAAGTTCATCGCCTACAACATCATCGGCGGAGTGATGTGGGTCGGGATCTGCCTGTCGGCGGGCTTCGCCTTCGGCAGCCATCCCTTCGTGAAGAAGAACTTCTCGCTGGTGATCTTCGCCATCATCCTGATCTCCATCCTGCCGGCGGTGATCGAGTTCCTGCGCGAGCGGGCCAAGAGCAAGGCTTCGCAGGCGACGCTGGGGTGAGCTGCCTCCTGGCTGGCGGGTGAGTGCGTCCAGCCGGGCGAAACCCTTGGGCAGGAATGTGTCTCTAAGGGGCATGCGCCTCCCAACCCCCACGTCGCTCCGATGGCTCTTCGCCGCCTTCGCCCTCTCGCTGTCCGCCTGCCAGGCCTCTGGCTCGACCTCAGCGAGCGCTCGGCAGTCTGAAACCCCGTCGGCCAAGGCTCATCGGCTGGTCCAGTCGGGCGCGCTCCTCCTCGACGTCCGCACTCCTGGCGAATACGGCGGCGGGCATCTCGACGGCGCGGTGAACATCCCGGTGGACGGGCTCGAGGGCCGGCTGGCCGAGGTCGGGCCGAAGGACAAGCCGGTGGTGGTCTACTGCGCGAGCGGACACCGCTCGGGGATCGCCAGCCGAATCCTGCGCAACGCCGGCTTCACCCAGGTGCTCGACTTGGGCTCGATCGACAACTGGTAGGCCTCGCGCGGAGCGATAGGATGGGCCCATGCCCGTCCCCGCCTCGCCCTTGCTGGAGAAGATCCGCGCCGCGGTCATTGGCGATGACCAGGTGATGCAGGGCCCTTACGGCCCGCGCCGGATCATCTACGCCGACTACACCGCTTCCGGCCGCGCCCTGTCGTTTCTCGAGGACTTCATCCGCCAGGAAGTCCTGCCGCGCTACGCCAACACCCACACCGAGTCGAGCGGCACCGGCCGCCAGACCACGCGCCTGCGCGAGGACGCCCGCGACATCGTCCGCGACGCTCTCGGCGGCGACGAGTCGACGGTGGTCCTGTTCTGCGGCTCGGGATCGACCGCGGCCATCGACAAGCTGGTGCGGATCCTGGGACTGCGGCTGCCCTGCCAGCTCGAGGACCAGTACAAGCTCTCCGCGCACATCCCGGAGAGCGAGCGGCCGGTGGTGTTCATCGGGCCCTACGAGCACCACTCCAACGAGCTGCCCTGGCGCGAGTCGATCGCCCAGGTGGTCACCATCCCCGAGGATTCCGACGGCCACATCGACCAGCGCCGGCTCGAGGAGCAGCTGCTCAAGTACCGCGACCGCCGGCTGAAGATCGGATCGTTCTCGGCGGCCTCCAACGTCACCGGAATCGTCTCCGACGCCGACGCCATCGCCACGCTGCTGCATCGGCACGGAGCGCTGTCGTTCTGGGACTACGCCGCCGCAGGGCCCTACACGCACATCGAGATGAACCCCAATGGCCCGGGCCGCGAGCTGGCCTACAAGGACGCGGTCTTCCTCTCGCCGCACAAGTTCATCGGCGGCCCTGGGACTCCCGGTGTGCTGGCGATGCGCAAGGACCTGATCAGCAATCGCGTTCCCACGGTCCCCGGCGGCGGGACGGTGGCCTACGTCAATCCGGTGGAGCACCGCTTCCTCTCCGACGCGGTGCAGCGGGAGGAGGGCGGGACTCCGGCGATCGTGGAGTCGATTCGCGCCGGGTTGGTCTTCCAGCTCAAGCAGGCGGTGGGCACCGAGGTCATCCGCGCCGCCGAGGAGCAGTTCCTGCGGCGGGCGCTCGAATCCTGGTCGGCGAATCCGGCGCTCGAGATCCTGGGCAACCTCAACGCCGAGCGGCTGTCGATCGTCTCCTTCGTGGTGAAACGGCCCAGCGGGCGCTACCTGCACCACAACTTCGTGGTGGCGCTGCTCAACGATCTCTTCGGCATCCAGAGCCGCGGTGGCTGCTCCTGCGCCGGGCCCTACGGCCACCGGCTGCTGGGCATCAACCTCGAGCGCTCGCATGAGTTCGAGCGCGAGATCTCCAAGGGCCACGAAGGGATCAAGCCGGGCTGGGTCCGGGTGAACTTCAACTACTTCATCTCCGAGCCGGTGTTCCGCTACGTCCTCGAGGCGGTGAGCTTCGTCGCCGAGCACGGCTGGCGCTTCTTGCCCGACTACCGCTTCGATCCCGAGACCGGACTGTGGCGGCATCGAAAAGGGCTGGCCGAGCCGCTGTTGCGGCTGCACGAGCTGGGCTACGACCCGGCGAGCGGCGAGCTGCGCTACCCGCGCCACGACCAGCGGCTGTCGGAGGAGGCGCTGCCCGGATTCATCGAGGAGGCGCGGAAGCTGGCGCAGTCGATGCCGGCCTGGTCCCCGCCGCCGTCGACCAACCTGAGCGCCGATTTCGAGGCGCTGCGCTGGTTCGAGCTCCCCGCCGAGTGCTGCGCGGCGTGACGGAGGCCGTTCCCGGCACCGGCGGCCTCCGATCCCCTCACCCCCGTGGCCCCCTCTCCGTCGCTTCGCTTCCGGAGGAGGGGGCGGCTCGGCGGCAATTCGCGACGAAGCGCGCGCGAACATCCGCCGCTCGCGCTGCGAACAAGTCATCCCCCTGCTCCTGAGGCGCAAGCCGAAGGAGAGGGGGACCGAGGGGGTGAGGGTAGAAGGCGAGCGCGCCGTCCGAATTGCCGGACCGAACTACCCCGCCGTCGTCGTTCCCTGCAGCTGCACCGCCTTGCGGACGGCCTCGACGATCCGCGCCGGGCTTGCCGGCCGCTGCACGTACCCGCGCGGCCGAAGCGTCGCCATGTCGCCGACCAGCGCCTCGGGGCCGCTGACGTTGACCAGCACCAGCGGAATGCCCTTGAAGCGATGCACCAGCGCGGAGGCGGTTCTCAGGTCGCCCACCACCAGGCCCGGGTGTACCTCCGGCGGCGGGTCTTCGTGGACCAGGTAGCCGTGAGCTCCCAGCAGCTCGGCGGTGACGTCGGCCATGACTTCGTCGCCCAGCCGCAGCACCACGCAGGCCCATCCCGACACCTGCGCACTCGCCTGCTTCTCCTTGTGCCCCAGCGCCGAGGTCAGCTTGGAGAGAACCGACGTATTCTCCAGCACCAGATCCTTGAGTCGCTGCTGATCCTTGGGTCCCAGCTCCTGGAACGAGATGCCCATCGTCCCGGCCTTGACCCACATCACCTGGCCCTTGACCGACAGCGGCTCGGGCCAGCCCGGGACCTTCACCGTGAGGTTGAGCACGCTGCCCACCGGCAGCGGGCGGTCGGTGGCCAGCGCCAGGCCTCCGGTGCTCACGTCCTTGGTCAGCGCCTTGGCCACCGAGCCCTGGCTGGGGAACTGGACCTCCATCGACAGCGGGGCGCGCGGCACGCGCGGGATCTGCCTGGTCTCCTGGGCTTCGAGGAGCGCGCCCTCCTCGAGGAGCACGTCCTTGACCAGCTCCAGCGCCTGTCGATCCGGAGGGCTGAGCGGCCCACGCTTCGCCGCCTCCGACAGGCGGCGGTAGTCCTCGAGCAATTGCCGGATCTTCTCGGGAGCGATCACCTGAAAATCTCCATAGCCGCGGCCGGGTCTGCCTCCCCGGGGCTGCCACTGCGATTGTCCGGCGGTCGCCGCCCGCGGGCAACTGCCAGAGAGTGAAACGAGCCCCTCGGCGAGGCGTTCGGGGGCTCAAGAGGCCGCCCACTGTCCGCGCTGGCGCCAGGTCTGGTAGCGTCAGGCCTCCAGCGCACGTGCGCTGAGCCTTTGAACGGGGAAACGCATGCCGAATCTCGAGCTGGTCCGCAAAGACGACGTCAGCAGCTTCCGCAAGATCGCCATCGGAACCTGGTCCAACGCCTACGACCCCCAGGTCTACGGGACCATGAACCTGCGGATGGACAACGCGCTCAAGTACGTGGAGGAGTTCCGCGCCAAGACCGGCCGGCGGCTGACGATCAGCCACCTGATGGCCAAGGCCACCGCCGCCGCCCTGCAGGCCTGCCCGGACGCCAACGCGGTGCTGCGCTTCAACCGCATCTACCTGCGCAAGGTGATCGGCGTCTTCTTCCAGGTGGTGATGACCGACGAGGGCTCGAGCAAGATCGACCTCTCCGGCGCCACCCTCTACGACGTGGAGAAGAAGTCGCTGGTGCAGCTGTGCGACGAGTTCCAGGCCAAGGTGGACAAGGTCCGCGCCCGCAAGGACGAGGCGCTGGAGGGGACGCGCAAGACCTTCCTGGCCATCCCCTACCTGTTCCTCAACCTGTTCCTCAAGCTGCTGTCGTTCTTCAGCTACACCCTCAACCTCGACCTGCGCTTCGCCGGCATCCCCAACGATCCGTTCGGCAGCGCGATGATCACCAACGTCGGCACCCTGGGGCTCGATGTGGCGTACGTGCCGGTGGTGCCCTACTCGAAGGTCCCGCTGCTGCTGGCGGTGGGAGCGGTCAAGGATGCGCCGGTGGTGGAGGACGGCAAGCTGGTGGTCGGCAAGGTGATGTCGATCAACGCCACCTTCGACCACCGGATCATCGACGGCTTCCACGCCTCGGTGATGTCCAAGACCCTGCGCGAGTGGCTCGAGCACCCCTACGAGCACTTCGACAAGCTCGACCAGGCGGTCGAGCAGCCGGCGCTGGCCGCGGGGCAGAAGTAGCCGGGAGCCGAGGCGCGGGAATCGATTCGGCCAGCGAGTTGTTGACAAGCTCGCTGGCCTCAGTTACAAACCGCGCCGTTTTTCGGCGGCGACCAGAAGATGGTGGCCTTCCGAGGGTGCGTAGCTCAATTGGCAGAGCAATGGACTCTTAATCCATAGGTTGTCGGTTCGATTCCGACCGCACTCACAAGACAAAATCAAGCCTGCAAGCCTCGGCGGCCCCTTCCAACAAGGGCCGCCGAAGTCGTTTTGGCCGAGCAAGCCCGAGGCCTTCCAGGCGAGGCAGCTCCCAGGAGGCAGGCGGATGGCGACCCCTTCGGCACCGACGCTAACTCAGCGGCTCCAAGGCAAGCGGGTGGGGGTGGTCCTCTCCGCCGGCTACTTTGGCTTCTTCGCCCACGCCGGCTTCCTGGCGGCGCTGGAGGAGTGCGGCGTCGAGGTCCACAGCTTCGCCGGCACCTCGGCCGGCGGGCTGGTGAGCGCGATGGCCGCCTCCGGGATGAGCGCCACCCAGATCGCCGAGCGCCTGTGCGCGGTCGAGCGCAGGGACTTCTGGGATCCGGATCCCTTCGGAGCCCTGGCCGGCGCGCTGCGAGGCTGGGGCGCGACAGGGCTGCTCAAGGGCGAGCGCTTCCGGGCGCTGCTCGAGGCCTCGCTGCCGGCCAAATCGATCGAGGCCTGCCGCACTCCGCTGCTCTTGGTCGCCGCCAACCTGAGCCGAGGGACCGCCCAGGGCTTCACCAGGGGCGAGCTCGCTTCCCGGGTCCACGCCACCTGCGCCTATCCCGGGCTGTTCCGCGCCGCCGAGGTCGACGGCGAGCTCTTCTGGGACGGCGGGCTGGTGGACAAGGCGCCGGTGCTGGCGCTGCACGAGGCCTTCAAACCCGAGGTGGTGGTCGTCCACTACCTTCCCTCGCGCGCGCAGGACGGGCAGCCGCGCGGGCCTCTGGCCTACGCCGGGGCGATGGCCAGCGCAGTCACCGCCCTGCGGCAGGACCACTTCGACTTGCAGCTCGAGGTGCTGCGCCGCTCGCGGGTTCCGGTGGCGGTGGTCAGCTCCCGGCTTCCCAGGCTGGGGCCGGGCTCGCTCTCGCGCGGCCGATCGGTGATCGAAGAGGCCAAGCGGATGGCGATCGAAGCCCTGCGCGGCCCCGCCCAAGACGTCGTTTGAGGTCGCCCCCGACCCAGCGGGGCAGCCGCTGCCGCGCGAAGGTCCGCTGGCCAATATTCCGCCGGAATGGCGCCGGGTTGGATCAATTCGAGGCAGTGCGTCAAGGGCGGGCAGGTTGGCGGCCGCCTGAAAACTCTTGACGCGACGCAAAATTACTCCTACATCCAACCGACGGACCGCTGTCTGGGCCTCGCGCCGACCGCGGTTGCAGTGAGACGGACCTCCGCCCGGTCGTGAAGCCATTTGGCGCGGCAGGTCTCGAGTCACCCGGTATTTCAACCGCCAACTCCGATGCCCGCGCCTCGAGCGGAGGGCAGGATGGGAGTCCGACAATGAACCAGTGGAAGACCCAAGCCTCGCGGGTGCTCGCGCTCGCCGCCGGGCTCGCCGCCCTGGCCCTGCCCGGCGCGGCCGCGGCCAGCGAGGCCGACCTCAAGCTCCCCAATCTGCACTCGGTGTCGTTCTTCGGAGTGTCGGGCCACACCCTGCTGCTGGCGGGCCTGGTCATCTGCCTGGGCGGCCTGCTGTTCGGGCTGGTTCAGTTCGTCCAGCTGCGCAACCTGCCGGTGCACAAGGCGATGCGCGACATCTCCGAGCTGATCTACGAGACCTGCAAGACCTACCTGCTCACCCAGGGCAAGTTCCTGCTGATGCTCGAGGGCCTGATCGGCGCGATCATCGTGGTCTACTTCGGCTGGCTGCAGCACTACGAGATCCCGACCGTGCTGACCATCCTGATCTGGTCGCTGATCGGCATCGGCGGCAGCTTCGGGGTGGCCTGGTTCGGCATCCGGGTCAACACCTTCGCCAACAGCCGCACCGCCTTCGCCAGCTTGAAGGGCAAGCCCTATCCCACCTACGCCATTCCGCTGCAGGCGGGGATGAGCATCGGCATGCTGCTGATCAGCACCGAGCTGGTGCTGATGCTGGCGATCCTGCTGTTCATCGACCCCAGCAAGGCCGGTCCGTGCTTCATCGGCTTCGCGATCGGTGAGTCGCTGGGCGCCTCGGCGCTGCGCATCGCCGGCGGCATCTTCACCAAGATCGCCGACATCGGCTCCGACCTGATGAAGATCGTCTTCAAGATCAAGGAAGACGACGCGCGCAACCCGGGCGTGATCGCCGACTGCACCGGCGACAACGCCGGCGACTCGGTCGGCCCGACCGCCGACGGCTTCGAGACCTACGGCGTGACCGGCGTGGCGCTGATCAGCTTCATCGCCCTGGCGGTGCCCGAGGAGATGATCAAGGGCCAGCTGATGGTGTGGATCTTCGTGATGCGGATCATGATGATCGTCACCAGCCTGCTGTCCTACGGCGTCAACGGCGCCATCGCCAAGGCCAAGTATGGCAACGCCGACAAGATGAACTTCGAGGCGCCGCTGACCTCGCTGGTGTGGCTGACCTCGATCGTCTCGATCGGCGTCACCTACCTGGCCAGCTACCTGCTGATCCCCACCCTGGGCCTCTCGGGCGGCAACAGCGACGTGTGGTGGAAGCTGGCGACCATCATCACCTGCGGCACCCTGGCCGGCGCGCTGATCCCCGAGGTGGTGAAGGTCTTCACCTCGACCACCTCCGGCCACGTCAAGGAAGTGGTCACCGCCTCGCGCGAGGGCGGCCCCTCGCTCAACGTCCTCTCCGGCCTGGTGGCCGGCAACTTCTCCGGCTTCTGGATGGGCCTGGTGATTGCCGGGCTGATGGGCATCGCCTACGGCGTGTCGACCACCCTGCCCGTCGGGCTGATGGCCGCCTCCAGCGTGTTCGCCTTCGGCCTGGTGGCCTTCGGCTTCCTGGGCATGGGCCCGGTGACCATCGCCGTGGACAGCTACGGCCCGGTGACCGACAACGCGCAGTCGGTGTACGAGCTGTCGCTGATCGAGAGCGTGCCCAACGTCGAGGCCGAGGTGAAGAAGGAGTTCGGCTTCGACCTCAACTTCGACAAGGCCAAGTACTTCCTCGAGGAGAACGACGGCGCCGGCAACACCTTCAAGGCCACCGCCAAGCCGGTGCTGATCGGCACCGCGGTGGTGGGCGCCACTACGATGATCTTCTCGATCATCATGCTGCTCACCGGCGGGATGCAGACCGGGATGAGCAACCTGTCGATCATCCACGCCCCGTTCCTGCTGGGCCTGATCTTCGGCGGCGCGGTGATCTACTGGTTCACCGGCGCCTCGACCCAGGCCGTCTCCACCGGCGCCTACCGCGCGGTGGAGTTCATCAAGGCCAACATCAAGCTCGAGGGCGTGGAGAAGGCCTCGGTCACCGACAGCAAGAAGGTGGTCGAGATCTGCACCCAGTACGCGCAGAAGGGCATGTGGAACATCTTCCTGACGGTGTTCTTCATCACCTTGGCGCTGGCCTGCCTCGACTCGTTCCTGTTCATCGGCTACCTGATCTCGATCGCCATCGTCGGCCTGTACCAGGCGGTGTTCATGGCCAACGCCGGCGGGGCCTGGGACAACGCCAAGAAGGTGGTCGAGGTGGAGCTGAAGGAGAAGGGGACCCCGCTGCACGCGGCGACCGTGGTCGGCGACACCGTCGGCGACCCGTTCAAGGACACCAGCTCGGTGGCGCTGAACCCGATCATCAAGTTCACCACCCTGTTCGGCCTGCTGGCGGTGGAGCTGGCGGAGAAGATCAGCCCCAGCGTCGGCGGGACCAACATGACGATGCGGATCGTGCCGGCGGTCGCCTTCTTCGCCGTCGCCTGCTTCTTCGTCTACCGGTCGTTCTACGGGATGCGCATCGGCAGCAAGGCCGAGAAGGCGAGCGCCGCGGTGCCGATTGCCCGCCAAGGCGCGGCCTAGCCCGCTCAGCAGCAAGTTGAAGACCGAAGCGCCGGGTTCTCTTCCGAGGGCCTGGCGCTTCGCGCTTCAGGGTGGCGGGCGAACCGCGGCAAAGAGCAACAGCAGCAAGCCAAGTACTGCGCCGAGCGCCTGGGAGCGCCGGCGTCTCGCCGGCCGAAGTCCGGCCGAAGGCCGGGGCGCTCCCAAGCCGAATTTCGTGAAGAGACCGAAGAGAAGACGAGGAAGCGAGCGCAAGCACAGCCAGCGATCGTCCTAAAGATCCGGTGGCGCGACGGCGGGACCCCATCCAATCTAGGTTTGGAGATTTTCCGAGGCCTCCATGACCGCCGAAGACCAGGTGCGCACGGCGCTGGCCAGGTTGAAGGTGTTTCCGCTGCCCAATTCGGCGCTGCTGCCCGGTGGGAGCGTGGGCTTGCACGTCTTCGAGCCGAGGTACCGGGCGTTGGTGGCGGAGGCATTGGAGGGCGACAAGGTGCTGGCGCTGCCGATGTTGGCCCCGGGCTGGGAGCCGGAGAAGCACGGCAAGCCGGAGCTGCGGCCGATTGCGGGGGCGGGAGTCATTGAGGCGCACCGGCGCCTGCCTGACGGGCGCTTCGACCTGCAGGTCCGAGGGATCATGCGGATTCGGATCGTCGGCGAGCACGCCGTGGCGCTGGGCGGCTACCGCGAGGTGATTGCCGAAGAGTTGGCCGACAGGCCGGCGCTCGATCTCTCGTCCCTCGACGCGGTGCGCTCCTGCATCCTGGCCCTCTGCCAGGCGCTGCCCGGAGAGATCGGCGAGCTGCTGGCCGAGGAAGTGGCGCAAATCTCGGACCCGGGGCGGCTGTGCGACGTGGCGGCGTCCGATCTGCTGGTCGAACCGGGGCCCCGGCAGACGATCCTCGAGGCGATCGACGTGCAGCGTCGAATGGAAGCCCTCATCGGCGAGCTGAGCGTGATCCTCGCGCAGATCCGCGGGATGCAGGGCGGCGAGGAGCTGCGGTCCTAACCTTCCGCGCACGCCCCGGCCTTCGGCCGGACGCGGCCGGCGAGACGCCGGCGCTCCCAGGCCCTCGCCGAAGGATCGGGATCTTCAGTCGAGGTTCAGCGCCCGCTCAATCGCCCGAGCCATCGCGGTGGAGATCCCCAGCGTCTGAAGCTGGTCGGCGGAAGCAAAGCGCTGCTCCAGATAGCCGGGCAGCTTGCCGCGGGGAGCGCGGCAGCGCAGCAGATGGAGCGACAGATCGCGGTGAGTGAGAGTCCGGCGGACCAGGGCGATCGGTTCGCCGTCGATCGCGCGCAGTCCCAGCTCGGCGAGGCCGGAGCGCGCGTCCTTCTCCCCGCCGATCTCGGCGCAGGGAAGCTCCCACAATCCGCCGAAGAGCCCGGACTCCTCGCGCCGGGCGACCAGCAGCGCCTCTCCCTTGCGGACCACCGCGCAGGCCAGATCGAGCTTCTTGCGTGCTGCGCGCTGCTTCGGCGCCGGGATCCTGGCCTGCAGGCCGCGCTGCCGGGCCCGGCAGTGGGCCGAGAGCGGGCAGGCGAGGCACCCCGGCTCTCCTGGAGAGCAGACCAGGGCGCCCAGCTCCATCATCGCCTCGTTGAAGGCGCCCGGCCGGCCGGGATCGAGCAGCTCCTCCGCCTGCTGCCAGAGCACTTTCTGGATCGCGGGGGCCTCGAGCGGCTCCGCGATCGCCCCCAGCCGCGCCAGCACCCTGGCGACGTTGCCGTCGAGCACCGCCACCTTCTCGCCGAAGGCCAGCGACGCCACCGCGGCGGCGGTGTAGCGCCCCAGGCCGGGCAGCTCGCGCAGCTTGGCGGCGGTGTCGGGCATGCCCTGGCTGGCGATGAGCTGCGCGGCGCGGTGCAGGTTGCGCGCGCGGCTGTAGTAGCCCAAGCCCTTCCACTGGGCGAGCACCTCCTCCAGCGGCGCGGCGGCCAGGGCGGCCGGATTCGGGAAGCGGGCCAGAAACCTCAGGAAGTACGGGATGACCGTGGCCACCTGAGTCTGCTGGAGCATGATCTCCGAGACCCACACCGCGTACGGCGAGCGGTCGCGGCGCCAGGGGAGGTCGCGCTGGTTGGCGTCGAACCATTTCAGCAGCGAAGCGCGCATCGCCTCGCGCTCCAGGTGCCAGGGCGAGGCGTCCGGGGCGGCGGGCGAGGTCAGACGGCGGGAGGCGGGCAATCGCGAGCTCAGAAGTCGAGGGCGCAGCAGCTGTTGCCCGGGGCGCAGACGTCGGCGGTGGTGCGCGGGACGGTGCAGGTCGAGGCGGTGCCCTGGAAGCTGCACGAGCAGGACCAGTCGGCGTTCGAGTCGGCGCGATCGCAGTGGGCGGTGTTGACGCGCCCGGCGCAGGTGCAGGCGCCGTCGCAGGACTTGGTGAGCAGCGAGGAGGTGCAGCTCAGATTGGCCTCGGCGATGCGCTTGGCGAAGTCGTCGAACGCGCGGCAGTAGCTGGCCTGGAAGCTGGCGCTGGCGGTTTCGCCGCTCTTGAGGTTGGCGGAGAAGGTGCCGGAGGCGTCGGAGCCGGTGGTCAGGCTGGAGAAGGAGACCGTGCCGCTGATCGCCTCATCGGAGAAGGCCACCGCGCCGTCGCGGACCACCGCGAAGCGCAGGCTGGCCGAGCGGGCGAGATCCTTGGCGCCGAACTGGAACTCGCCGGGGGCGATGGTCGGGGCTTCGATGACGATGAAGGTGCCGTCGCCGGGAAAGCTCTCCATCCCGCGGGCGCCGCAGGCATCAGCCGAAGGGTAGCGCTTGCAGAGCGAGCCCTGGTCGCCGATCACCACCACCGCGCCGGCCCGGGTGCTCAGGGGGAAGGCGCCGCTCCAGAAGACCGCGTCCTTGGGGGTCAGCCGGTTGCCGCCGACCGACACGCCCGAGGTGGCGGACCCGCAAGACAGCCATGCCAAGGCGAGCAGGGCCAAGGCGAGGTGCCGAATGGCTCGGCGCAGGGCGGAAGAGGCGGCGATCACGGATGGAAGGTAGCGGGAATCCGGGAGGAAAGTCCAACGGTCAGGCCGACCGCTCGCAGAGAGACCAGCCCGGTCAGCCCGAGCTGGTCGAGGGCCCTTCGACAGGCGCAGGGCAAAGGGTTCCGGCAGCCGGCTCGCAGAGAAGGCCGCCCCGGTCAGCCCGAGCTTGTCGAGGGCCCTTCGACAGGCGCAGGGCAAAGGGTTCCGGCAGCCGGCTCGCAGAGAAGGCCGCCCCGGGTCGGCCCGAGCTTGTCGAGGGCCCTTCGACAGGCTCAGGGCAAACGGTTTCGGCCGCCCGGTCGCAGAGAAGGCCGCCCCGGTCAGCCCGAGCTTGTCGAGGGCCCTTCGACAGGCTCAGGGCAAAGGGTTCCGGCAGCCGGCTCGCAGAGAAGGCCGCCCGGGTCGGCCCGAGCTTGTCGAGGGCCCTTCGACAGGCTCAGGGCAAAGGGTTCCGGCAGCCGGCTCGCAGAGAAGGCCGCCCCGGTCAGCCCGAGCTTGTCGAGGGCCCTTCGACAGGCTCAGGGCAAACGGTTTCGGCCGCCCGGTCGCAGAGAGGGTAGCCCGGTCAGCCCGAGCCCTTCGACGAGCTCAGGGCAGGCGGAGTGGAGGGGCTCTCGACCCGTTCGCACCGGTTCTTGCCACGTGCGAGCCTCGACAACTCGGTCCAGTTCGAG
>JBBIQS010000028.1:0-85169 GCA_037442205.1 Myxococcales bacterium | reverse complement strand
GGTAGAGCTGTTCCCGGTAGCCCGGGCGGCGCGAGAGAGGGCCTGGGCGGCCTCGGCGTTGCGGCCGGCCTCCAGCAGCGCCTGACCGCAGTCCACCAGCCGGCGCTCCACTTCCTCAGGATCGCGGGCCAGATCCGCCAGCCGCAGCAGCACCCGCGCCCGCTCGGGGGCGTCCTCGCGGCGGTCGAGGGCGTCGGCCATCGCGTCCAGGGCGGCGACGTCGTCGGGATCCAGGCCGAGGGCGCGGCGCAGCGCGGCGCGGGCCTCGTCGTGGCGGCCCTGCTCCCACAGCAGCCCTGAGTACTCGACCAGCGTCCGGCGAGCCCGCTCTCCCTTGAAGCGCTCGACCAGGACAGAGAGGGCGGCGGCCAAGCCAGCTCGATCGTCGGCCTTGCGATGGAGATCGGCCAGCTCGGCGAGGGCTTCGGTGTTCTCGGGATGGCCCTGCGAGTAGGCGCTCAGGTGGGCCCGAGCCGAGTCGAAGTCGCCCAGCTCGCGGGCGGCGCGGGCGGCCAGCCGCTCCAACTCGAGCGCCGCGTCGGCGTCCAGCGCGTCGGGATCATCTCGACCGGAGAGCGCGACCTCGGCGTGGGCCAGGGCCTGGGCCAGCTCGCGCTCGGCCAGGCGCAGGTAGGCGAGGCTGGCCCGCGCCGGCGGGTAGAGCCCGTCGCGTGAGACCGCCTTGGCGAGCAGGGCCTTGAACGAATCGGGCGAGGACTGCTTGGCGAGGTCGGCGGCCCGGTAGAGCGCTCGGGCGGCGGTGCGCGGATCGGCCTCGAAGTCGGCGCGTCGGGCGATGAGCTCGCCGGCGCGGACTTGATCGCCCTCGTCGAGGGCCATCGTCGCCAGCGCCTCCAGGGCGCGCGGAGCCGTCGGACCGTCGGCATCGGCGGAGAGGCAATCTTCGAAGGCGGCGGCGGCGCCCTCGCGCTCGTCCAGCCGGAGCTGGATCTCCGCCGCGGCCAGGAAGCTGGCGGCGGCCGCGCCGGGGCGGCCGGAGTCGGCCTGGGCCCGGGCGCGGGCCCTGCGCACCGCGGCCCGGTCCCGCTCGCGCCCGGCGTCGGCGAGCAGGGCATCGAGCCGCTCGGCGAGGACGTCGTCCCCAGGCTTGTCGGCAAAGGCGGCGGCATACGCGTCGACGGCGGCGGCGCGCTCCCCCAGGGCTTCGCAGGCCTGCCCGAGCCGGATCTGGAGTTCGGCCGCCTCTGCGGGCGCCGGCTGCGCTCCCAGCAGCGAGCGGAAGGCCTCGCGCGCGGCGGCGGCCTTGCCGGTCTTGAGCGACAGCTCGCCCAGGCTGAGCAGCACCTCGCGATCTTCCGGGGCCAGGACCAGCGCGTGCTCGAGGCGGGAGAGGGCGTCCTCGCTGCGGCCCAGCCGCTGGTCCTCCAACAGCGCCAGCTCGCGCAGCGTGGCGGCGGCGTCGGCGAACTCGCCCTCGGCCTCCAGCGCCTGGGCGTCATCGGAGAGGGCTCTGGCCAGCGCGGCGTCGTCGCCCCGCTGCCGTTGGACCTGCACCAGCTCCGCCAGCGTCGCCAGGTGGCCCGGCTCGAGGGACAGGGAGCGGGCGAAGGCGTCGGCAGCCAGATCGAGATCCTGCGCCAGCTCGCGCGCGGCCCGCCCCAGCCGCCGCAGCAGCGAGGGCTTCTCCTTGGGCTCGCACAGCTCCACCAGGCGCAGCAGCAGACGGCACAGTCCCTTGCCGTCGCCCTTGCGCTCGTAGAGATCGGCCCGGGCGCGCAGCGCGGCGCGGCAGCTCGGGTCGAAGAGCAGAGCCTGCTCGAGCAGGCGCTCGGACTTGTCGAACTGCCCCAGCGGCGACAGCCGCAGCGCGCCGGCCTCGGCCAGCAGGGCGGCGCGCTCGAGGGGATCGGAGCTGGCGGCGGCGCAGCGCTCGCAGGCGTGGGCCAGCTTGTCGGCGCTGCCGGCGCGCCGGTACTCGGGCATCATCGCCCGCAGGGCGACGGCATCGTCCGGCTCGAGCGCGAGGGCGCCCTCGAAGTGCCGGCGGGCGAGCCCGGTGTCGCTCAGCCGCTCGGTCGCGATGCGGGCCAGGGCGTGGTGTGCCTGGTGCGCGGTCTTGCGGAAGGCCTCGCCGCCCGGGCCCAGCGTCTTGCCCTCGGAGAGCACCACCACCTGCTGGTAGCCCTCGAGGGCCTCGGCGTGTCGCCCCAGCCGCTCCAACAGCTCGGCGGTGCGCAGCGGCGCCTCGCCGTCCAGCGGGGCCAGCTGCGCCGCCTCCTGCAGGCGCAGCAGCGCGTTGCCGGGGTGGGTCAGCTCCTGGTCCCAGATCTCGCCGGAGAGCAGCGCCGCCCGGGCCTCGACCGCCGCCTCGCCGCGGGACCTGGCCACCGCCCGCAGGCGGTCGAGGTTGCGCAGCGCGCGCAGGTGCTCGCCCGAGGCGCGGCACAGCTTGGCCAGGCCGAGCAGCGCGTCCGGGTCGTCGGGCGACAGCCGCAGCGCCGCGTCGTAGTGCAGCCGGGCCGCGGGCCGGTCGCGGGGCGACAGGCGGACCAGCAGATCTCCCAGGCGCACGTGGGCGCGGGAGGCCTGGTGCGGATCGCGTGCCAGGGCGGCGATGCGCCGGTAGGCCCGCATGGCGCCCTCGGGCTCGCAGGCGCGATCGGCGGCGGTGGCCAGCGACAGCAGGCAGGGCAGGTCGTCGGGGCGCAGCGCCAGCGCGTCCTGGAAGGCGCGGCTGGCCAGGCTCGGGGCCGGGTCGAGCAGGGCGCGGCCGGCGGCGGCCAGGGCGTGGAAGGCGGCGATCTCCTCGCCGCGCCGCTTGGAGAGCTCGGCCAGCTCCAGATAGAGCTCGCCGGCGCGCCGACCCTCTCCGCGGGCCAGGCGCAGGTGGGCCTCGGCCCAGTAGGCGATGGCCGCGCCTGGCCGGTTTCGCCGCAGCGCCTGGGCCAGATCCAGGGACAGATCCTGGGCGTCGGGCCGCGCCGAGAGCAGCGCCAGCAGCCGCTCCTGGGCGAAGGGATGGGCGTCGCTGGGCTCGCCGCGGCGCAGGTAGTAGGCCTCGGCGGCGGCCAGGTCGCCGTCGCGCAGCAGCTCCTCGCCCTCGGCGAAGGAGCGCGTCCCCTCGAGCGCGGTGAGCAGCTCCTCGTCCAGCGCCATCTCGGCGCGGCCGCCATCGGCGAAGTGGAGATGGAAGGACTTGGGGCCGGGGACCACCTGCGCCAGACGGGCGTTGTCCATGTCCGGCAGCCGGAAGCCGCGCAGCGGCACCGCGCGCTTGAGCAGCTCGGGCACCGGGTCGAAGGTGACGCCGCTGGCGCCCCAGGGCTCGCCCCCGGGGACGGCCCCGGCGCGGTGGGCGGCCCGGCCCAGCAGCGCCGCCAGGAACGGCGCCGGCAGCGGCGCCGGGCCGTAGAGCCGCAAGTCGTAGACCACCGCCAGCACCGCGGTGCCCTCGGGCTGGAAGCCGATGCGGAAGGTGAACGGCGACAGCCCGCCCTGCGAGAAGACCTGGCCTTCGCCCTCCAGCGGGCCGGCCGACAGCCGCAGCGACAGCGAGGCGATGTGCTCGGAGCAGCCCTGCTGCACCTTGTGCAGGGCCCGGTGGAGCAGGCCGTGGTCGAGCTCAACGTCGCAGTAGCCGAACTTGCACTTCTTCTTCTGGTAGCGGGTGGCGGCGGCGCCGGCGATGTCGAAGGGGAAGCTGACCTCGGGCACCACCAGCGCCAGGTCGGCCAGGGTCAGCCCTTCGCCCAGCGGCGTGGCCCCGAAGCCCACGTACACGCTGCGGTCGTGGATGCGCAGCTGCGGCGGCGGAAAGCGCCCGCGGCCCTCGGACGGCGGGGGCGGCTGCGGCTGCAGCGCTGCGGCGCTCTTGCTTTCGGCTTCCGCGGACATCCGACCCTTGGCCCGACAATCGCGGCGAGGCGCGGGCCCTCCGCGCACGCCCAATCCGGTGCACCGCCGAGCTTAGCAGCGAGGCATAAGGGGTCCAATTTTTGGCAATTTCTCCCGATCCCGGCCGCCGGCACTTGCCTTTGGCCGCCCTCGCTTGTCCGGCGAACGAGCGGGCGGCGCGCCAGCCGCTGAGCGCTCGCCAGCTGCCTGGAAAGGCGGGAGGGCAGGGTGGCGGACGCGGCGCGGAGAAAGATTGGCGCTTCCCAGCGGGGCCGACCCGGCGCATTGTTAAGTCGCCCATGGCCCGGAACCCCAAGGTGGTAATGCTGCCCGAGCGCCAGTTCCTCGGAGCGCTGGAGCGGGCGCTCGACGAGCTGAGCAGTGAGGTGGATCGGGCTCTCGTTACCGTCGAGGCGCGCCGCCACTGGCGCGACCAGGCCCGCGAGGCGCAGCAGGCGCTGTCGCGGGTGCGCCGGGCCTCCAGGAGGTCCCATGGCGTACGGCGTCGGAGAGCGACCTGAGCGTAGTGTCTCGTCCAGCCTGGCGGGCGTCGACTACCCCGCCGACCGCGACGAGCTGGTGATGGCGGCGGAGGAGTCGGAGGCCCCGCCCGAGGTCATCAACTTCCTCAAGTGCCTGCCTCGGGAACGCTACGACAGCGAGCAGATGGTCCTGCGGGACCTGTCCGAGGCCGCCCGCCGCTTCGGCACCGGCGGCCACCCGGTGGACGTCGGGACCGTCGATCGCCGCAACCTGGGCCGCGACGCGGTGGAGGAGAACCTCGACGGCAATCCCCGGCATCCCTGAGGCGCGCGGGGAGGGGGGCGGAAGCGGGCCCGAGCGAGGCGCCGCCCTCGCTCGGACGCGCACCCCGAGTGCTGTCGCTTTCACCCGGCCAGCGGTTGATGCTAGTTTTTCCGCCCTCTCTCAAGCGCTGGATGCGGGGACCGATCGGATGGCAAGCGGGGACCGGACTGAGTGGCCTGCCTCGAGCAGCCGGGCGACCGGCTGCGCACTGTGCGGCGGGGCCCATTCGGCGACCGAAGTTTGCCTGGGCACCGGCCAGGAGGCGACCGGGGGCACCGTGGCCCTCGGCCCCGCGCCGCTGCCCGCCGACGGCCCGGACGAGCTGTTGGGGACGCAGGTCGGCAACTTCCGCATCGTCAAGTCGCTGGGCCGCGGGGGGATGGGGGCGGTCTACCTCGGGGAGCACGCGGTCATCGGCAGCAAGGTGGCGGTGAAGTTTCTCCATCCCTACCTGGCCTCGGACAAGGTGCTGGTCGAGCGGTTCTTCGCCGAGGCCCGGGCGGCCAACCTGATCGGCCACGAGAACATCGTCAGCGTCTTCGACCTCAACCTGCTGCCGCCGAACCGCTACTACCTGGTGATGGAGTACCTCGAGGGCCGGCCGCTGTCGGCGCTGGTGGGCACCCCGATTGCCCCCGAGGTCTGCATCCCGGTCCTGGCCCAGGCCTGCGACGCGCTGCAGGCGGCCCACGAGGTCAAGGTCATCCACCGCGACCTCAAGCCGGAGAACATCTTCCTGGTCAAGCGCGCGGGGCGCGAGGACCTGGTCAAGCTGGTGGACTTCGGCATCGCCAAGCTGGGCGAGTCGCCGAGCGGGATCACCTCCGCCGGGCTGGCGGTCGGCACGCCCGAGTACATGGCCCCGGAGCAATGGACCGGCGAGCCGCTCGATGGTCGGGCCGATCTCTACGCGCTGGGCGTCATCTCCTATCTGCTGGCAACCGGGCGGCTGCCGTTCTTCGAGGCAGCGCCGCTGGCCTACTGGCTGGCGCACAAGGAGAAAGTGCCGCCTCCGCCTCGGCAGCTGAACCCGGCCCTGTCCGAGGCCTTCGAGAAGGTGATCCAGCGGGCTCTGGCCAAGAAGCGCGAAGAGCGCTACCAGAGCGGCCGCGAGCTCAAGGCGGCGCTGCTCTCGGTGCTCGCCTCGCCGGCGCCTCCGCCGCCGGTGCGCCCACCGGCGCCGCAGCCGGAGGCGCCGCGCCACCAGGCGAAGATCGAGGCGCTGGTGTCGTGGCCGGGGCTCGGCGCTCCCCGCCGGCTGTCCACCGCCGACCTGTCGCGCGGCGGGGTCTTCCTGTGCGCCGAGCCGCCGCTGCCCGGGCTCTTCTCGCGGGTCAAGGTTTCGCTGCAGGCCGGCGGCTCGCAGGCCCTGGAGTGCGAGGGCGACGTGGTGCGCCATGTTTCGGCCGACCAGGCCCAGGCCTGGGGCATGTCGCCCGGCTTCGCGGTCCAGTTCGTGGGAGCGACGCGCTCGTTCCAGGAGTCGGTGGAGCGGCTGGTGCGCGGGGCGCCGCTGGCCGAGCCCGCCACCCCCAGGAGCCTCGCCGACGACCCCAAGGCCGAGGCGGTGCTCGAGTTCTACCGCCGGCGCATCTCCGGCGATCACTACGCGCTGCTGGGGGTGGCTGCCGACGCCGAGTGCAGCGAGGTGCGCTCCCGGGTCCGCCAGGCCACCGCCGAGCTGGAGGCGCTGCTCAAGGGGCCGCTCTCCGAAGGCCAGCAGAAGCAGGTCAAGGCGGCGCTCGAGCGGCTGCAGGCGGCGGTGCAGGTCCTGGGATCGCCGGTGCCGCGGGCCGAGTACGACGCCGTCCGCGGCAACTTCGCCGGAGTGGCGCGCTGCCTGTCGGCGGGAATGACCATCTCCCAGCTGGAGCAATTGCGTCGCGCATTCGTGACCCAGAATCCCAAGGCCGAGGGCGCCTCCCGGGTCAAGCTGGTCACCGCCAATGCCCACTTCGCCGCGTCTGAGACGCGCGAGGCGTTGCACGTTCTCGAGGAGGCGCTGCGAGGGGATCCGCTCAACATCGAATTGCATCAGAGATATTGGGGCCTCAAGCGGTCCCCGGGTTCGGGCCAGGCGCCTTCCAAGCGAGGTCCGAAGACATGATCAGCTTCCTGCTCTCTGCCCTCTCGCGCCGATTCCACGGCGCGGGCGTCGAGGCCCTGACCTCGGCCTACGATTGTTGCTGGCTGGTGTGGGAGCCGGGGGCCTGGAAGCCGCCGGGGGTTGGTTCGCCCACGCTGCTGGCGGTGCGCGTCCCGACTCCGGTGCCCAGCGCCGGCGCCGGCGAGGCGCTGGCCCTGGCGATGATTCCGCGCAAGGCGGGCAGCGGCCAGCTGACCCTGGGGCGCGGCCCGGCCAACGACCTGGAGATCAACGACGCCACCCTCTCGCAGGTCCACCTGCTGCTGATGGAGGCCTCCCGGCATTGCTGGACGGTGCGCGACGCCGGCTCCCGCAACGGGACCTGGGCGGACGACCGGCCGCTGGCGGCGGGCGGTCCCCGAATGCTCGCCAGTGGGATGCGGATCCAGGCCGGGCAGGTCTGCCTCACCTATTACGATCCCCACGGCCTTCTCGAGCGACTGAGCAGCTTCTCGAAGGCGGCTACCCCGGTCCCGGCGACGGCGGCTCCGCCTCGGCACTGAGCGGAGCGCCCAGCAGCGCCTCCGCGGCCCGCGCGTAGGCGGCGAGGGTGCCGGAGTCGAAGAGCACCATCCTCACCAGGCTGGGCAGCCTGTGCGCTCGCAGGTGGCGGGCGATCTCCTCCAGGGCCACGCTCGCCGCCTCGTCGACCGGATAGCCGTAGACGCCGGTGCCGATCGAGGGGAAGGCCACCGAGGACAGCCCGCTCTCTTCGCACAGCCGCAGGGCCTCTCGGTAGCAGCCGGCGAGCAGCGCCGGGGCCCGGGCGCCCTCGCGCGAGTAGATGGGGCCCGCGCAGTGGATGACGTGGCGGGCTCGCAGGCGGAAGCCGGCAGTCATGGTCGCGCGGCCGGTGGCCAGCTGTCCGCCGGGCAAGGTTCGCTTGAGGGCGCGGCAGGCCGCCAGCAGCTCGGCGCCGGCGGCGCGGTGGATCGCCCCGTCGACTCCGCCTCCGCCGAGCAGGCCGGAGTTGGCGGCGTTGGCGATCGCCTCGGTGTCCTCGAGGGTGATGTCTCCCTCGGTCAGCTCCAGCCGCTTGTCGCCGATCTGGTAGCGGTTCATCGAGATGCTCCTCCCCGCGCCTCAGCAGGCAGTCAGAGGGCGTACTTGAGCTTTCCGTTGCCGCGATGGTTCACGTGCGGATTGCCGGCCGGAGGCGATTCGTGCGGAAGAGGCGTCGGCCGGGCCGAGGATCTCCTCCGGGCAGCCCGCCAGGCAAGCGGCCCAGCAGAGAGCAGCAAGGTCTGCCCGACCCGATGCGCCCAGGGCTGCCGACGCTAGCACGGCGAAGTGCTGCCATCCGTCGGCAGAGGATGTTCGAGCCAAGGGCCGGCGTAGTCCCCGCTCTCCTGCTTGGAGAACGCGAGACCGCCGCCGAGCCTTCATTGGCATCCCTTTGCCATCCGCGAAATCTGGCATGCGCCGTCTCCGCTGGCTCGGCCGAGTTTCCTCAGCAATCGTCGTCATCCTCGAGCGCGCGGAGCAGCTTGGAGAGCTTCACCGGATGCGCTTCCCAGTAGGCGCGGGTCCGCACGGGGGCCGGCTTGCCCTGCTCTTCTCCCGACGAGTCGGTGAACGCCTTGCGGCTCTCGACCGCTCCGCGCTGGGCGAGGAGGGTCTCCAGGTAGGTCTCGAAGCCGACCGCCAGGGAGTTGGTCCAGCAGGCCCCGTGGTCGTCGCCGATGAGCACCGGCGGCGACCCGTTCCCCGGCCGCAGGAGGAAGGCCGCTTGGCGGAAGAAATGGAAGTAGTCGAAGGGCCGGATCACCCGGTTGAAGGCCTGCTGCGACTCGAACCTGGCTCCGACGAACTCCACCTGTTCCTTGGCCTCCTCGGCGTCAGGGAACCAGATCTGTCCTTCCCAATTGGCGTCCAGAAAGGCCTCGCGCAGCGGGAGCAGGTTGACGCAGCCCGGGCAGGCGCCCTCGTCCCTCATGATGTCCGGGGGAGTCAGCCATTGCTCGCTGGCCACGTGCCTCTCGGGGTCGAAGGCTTCGCGGCTGGTGTTGATCCAGCGGAGCTGCAGGCCGTCCGCCTGGCGGTAGAAGGAGCGCAGGGCCGGGTGCAACTCCGCCCCCAGGTGCTCTTCGACCGCTGCCAGGTCCGCGTCGGACACCGGAGGCCGGACGTTGAATTCGAGCACCCGGATTTCTGAATTCCGGCGCAGCTCCTCCACCATGGCGCGGAAACGCTCGACGTAGGCCAGCAGGGGAAGGGGCGGGCTCGCGACAGCGGAACCGCTCCCGGCGCCGACCTCGACATAGCCCTTGCCCAGCTTCTCCAGGACGAGCTTGTCGTGCTCGGCCCGAGCCTTCTGCTCGCTCGGGAAGGTCTTGGTCTGGGTCTGCCCGGCGGCGCCAATTCTCCCGTAGGTCACGGTGAAGGAGCTGCCTTCCAAGTTGATCTGCCAGAACTTGTGGGACGAAGGGTCTTGAAACTCGAAGCGGCGCATGGGGGCTCCTCTAATGGTTGGCCTTCTATCGGGAGACAGCCCCTTCCTGGATTTGTCGCAGAAATTCGCGCCCAAGCGATTCCGCTTCACCGGCTCAAAGCCTCGCTGCCTGGAATTTCAGGATGCGCGGGCTTGCCCTGGGCCGCGCCGGCAATGCGACAAAACGGAGCCAGCCTTGTCCTCCGATTGAGCGAGGCGTTCTCGGCGACAAACCTGCCGACGTCCGCGGAGCTGGCCGCACCGACTGAGACCAGGAGGACCACACATGATGAAGAGCAAGTTGAATCGATTCGCAACGAAGCCGGGACATGTTTCCAATGGCGAGGTGAACCGAGTCGGCGGCGAGCCGATCGGCATGACCAAAGCCTCCTGGCCGCAGTACGAGGGGAAGCCCATGTACCACGTGCTCACCCTCTCTCGGGATTTGGTCGTCCCCTCTCTTCCCGAGAAGGTGGCGGCCGTTGCCGTCTTCGTGCAGTCGCTCGACGACAATGAGGCCTTCACCTCCAGCACGGAGGAAACGAAGGTCGTCTTCCTGTCTCGAGAAGACCTGAAGCGCGGCACGACCACCGCCCAAGCGACTTTGGGGGCGCCGCTCCCCAAGAAGCTGGCCGAAGAGGGAAAGATCGTCGCCGAGCGCTCGGGGTACGTCTTCGACGAGATCAAGGAGGTCGAGGAGGAGATGGCGGAGGCGGACATGAGCCTGGGCCAGATTTCCTCGGCGGTTTGCGCCTTCATGAACGAACAGCTGGATTCATCGATCGACGAGTCGCCGGTGCGAGGCTTGTCGGCGAGGCACGCCCATTGGATCCAGGGCCCGGAAGAAATGCCCGAGGGGGACCGGGTGCTCTTCTGGTTCTCTGACGAGATGGTTCCCGGGCTGAACTGCGGAGACGGCTTCATGTATGTCACCGCGCCGGAAAGCTGCACCGAGGGTCGCGCCTGGTATCAGTGCTAGCCAGCCGGCCGTTCAATGCTCTGGGAACGCACGTCCGCGCTCACTCCGGTCCGCAACGCGAAGACGGCTCTGGTGTGGGACGAGGCACGAAGGATGCTGGTGTTGGTCTGTGCGACGCCCGGGCTGCTGACCGCGTGGCACCTCGAGGAAGACGAGTGGAGGTGCCACGCGGGAGCTTCGGTGGCCGATATCGCGGAGGTCGCCGCCGTGTACCTCCCCACCGCCGGGGAGGTGGGCGTATTCGCAAGTATTCGGCGGTACGACGGGGGCAGCGGGCCGCATGGTTGGGCAAGCTCGCTGGCGGCGTGGAAGCTGGGCAGCCGCTTCGTTCCATGGGCGCTGCAGGGACGTCTGCCGTCATTCGAGGCCGACTCGCGCTTGTGCGCTTGCTTTGATCGGCAGCGCCAGCGGGTGATTCTGGCCGAGTACCAGCACCTCTGGTCGCTGTCCGGCGAAACCGGCGTCGATCTCGGCGCTCTCGAAACCAATGCGGCAGTCTCGTCGGCGGCCTACGACCAACTTGGCGAGCGGGTGCTGCTTGCCGGTCCTACTGGGATCCGCGTGTTGCAGGATGCGACCCTGGTGGAGTTGTGTCGGACTGAGTCCTGGATGGACCGAAGCCAGGTGGTGGCGATGGCCGACCTCGGATGTCTGGCGCTGTTTGGCTCGGGCGAAGTCTCGGCCGCGGTCGTCCTCAAGGGGGAGCAAGCGGAGCCACTCGCTGATGTCGTTCCCCCGATGCAGTCGTGCTCCATCGCTTTCGAGGAGAACCGGCGAATCCTGCTGGCGACCACTGAGATGGCGTCGGCCACGCAGTGGTGGCGGGTCACCCCTGGGGCGGGCCGCCGGGCCTGGCGGCCGCTGGGGCCGGAGCTGGCTTCCGCCCAAGGGCGAATGGTGGGAGGCGCGGCGCTGCTCTACGTCGACGGCTCGGCGGGAAGGGTCTATCGGCGGCAGGAGCGGCGATGGGTCCTGGCGGCATCGCCGGACGAGGGGAGCCCGAGCCTCCATGACAAGGGCGGCCTTCCGGCTCTCCGGGCGTGCGCCCAAGACGCCGAGGGCCGATTGTGGGTCTACACCGAGCAGGGAGAGCTGTTTGCCTTGTCTGTCGCCGGCGGCTGGTCCTGCCTGGCGGTTGCCGCTGGGGGCCCCGGGCCGCGCGCGGGCTCTGCCCTGGTCTGCACTACCCGAGGGCTCGTCCTCTTCGGCGGCAGCACGCGCCACGGCCGCTCGCTGGGGGACACCTGGCGTTTCGCCGATGGAGCCTGGACGAAGCTCACCACCGCCCATTCGCCTCCCAAGCGCGCGGATGCCTGGGGGCTGCCCGTCGGCCACGGCGAGCGGGTCCTGCTCTGGGGCGGTGAGATTGGCTTTGGCTACACCGGCCGCCGCGACATCTGGATCTTCGATGGCGTCGATTGGTCCCAGGTCGGGACGCTGGGCGAAGACCACCGGACCTACTTTGCCGCGGTGGACCCCGCAGCCGACCGCGTCCTCGAGATCGGCTATGCCTCCGGCCTCGGCGGGGTCTGCCTGCGGACATGGAGCGGGGCAGGGTGGGAGGTCCTGACGCCGCTCGTGCCGCCTCCGCCCGAGCCCTTGCTGCCGTCGATGCCGGCGGAGGCCGCCGACAGCTGCCAGTGCATCTGGGGCTATGACCCCGGGGCGCGCGCGGCGGTGGCCGTCTCCGGAGGGTCGCTGGTCGGGACGTACGAGGCGCCGCTGCGCCAGCTTCTTCCAGCCAGCGAGCAGGCATGAAGCCCGGGCGCCGATCGCCGACGGAGGGAGCCCAGGCAAGGGATGGCGTGGCGCATCCGGCGGAACCCCACTCTTTCCCGCCGCGCCTCAGCGGCGCAGCAGCACGTAGAGGGCGCCGGAGCCGCCGTCGTGCGGCCGGGCGGTGGCGAAGGCCAGCACCGAGCGGCCGATCCGCCCGCGCTGCAGCCACACCCTCAGCTGCCCCTTGAGGACCGGGATCTGGTCCTTGGAGTTGAGCCCGCGGCCGTGGATCACCACCACGCAGCGCTTCCCCGTCCGCATGCTCTCGCTGAAGAAGCGGTCCACCGCCTCCTTGGCTTCGGGTTTGGTGAGCCCGTGGAGATCGAGGTGCCCCTGCACCGCGAACTCGCCGCGCCGGAGAGGCTCGAGCACCCGGCGATCGGCCCCCGGGGCCACGCCCTCGATGAACTCGTCGGTGCTGCTGATGTCGAAGGGGCCCTCGCCCGACACCAGCTCACTCAGCCTGGCCAGCGCCTCGGCGTCCTCGCTGACCACGTGGGCTTGGCGCGGCGGCGGGGGCGGAGCGATGCCGTGGTGGTTGTCGGCCAGAGGCGCCACCCCGGACATCGCCTGGGCGAAGAGCTCCTCGTCGCCCGGGGACGCGCTCGGGCGCCGGGCAGGCGAGGGCGGCGGCGGCGGTCGGCTGAGCGGGCAGGCAGCTTCTGCCTTGGCGCGCTTGAGCTCCGCTTTGAGGCCCTGGAACGGGTTGTTGAAGGGCTCGCTCTTCTTGCTGCCGGATGGACGGTCGTGCTTGGACATGGCGGCCTCCGCTCGATGCAGCCGGAGTATGCCAGCCCCGGGGCCCGGCGCGGGACGCACTTTGAGCTGCAACGATGGCCACCCGGGCTGGCGGCGTAAAGCAAAGGCCATCTGCAGCCGACCGTTCGCAGGTCGGCAGGGTCGCGCTTGGCAAGACGCTGGCATGCCGTGCGCTCGCGCGCCGCCCGCTGGCCGGCATAAGATTCGCGGCCATGAGACTCCTCCGACCCATCCTCGCCCTGGCGCTGCTGGCCACCGGCTGCAAGCCGAAGCCGGCCACCCTCGAAGTCCTCCCCAAGGAGCTGCGCTTCACCTCGACCGGTGACGCCCAGGTCCTCAAGGTCAGGGTGCTCGACAAGGAGGGAAACCCCGTCGAGCACAAGCCCTGCGTCTTCCTCTCCACCAGCACCTCCGCCGCCGACGTGCGCCAGGACGGGACGGTGATCGCCAACGGCTCGGGCAGCACCGACGTGCGCGTCAGCTGCGCCGGGATGGTGGTCACGGTGCCGACCAAGGTGACCCTGCCGGCGACGCTGAAGCTCGATCCCAAGTGCCAGGTGCGTTGCAAGCTGATGTCCAACGGGGACGAGCCCATCTTCAAGCTGGAGGGATTCGGCGCCAGCGCCGCGCTCAACGGCAAGGTGCTCGACGCCTCCCAGCAGCCGATGGGCCTGGAGATCAAGTACGAGGCCAGCGACCCCGACTTTCGCAGCGGCTCCAGGCCGGTGGGCATTTCGCTGTCCAAGGACGGGGTGATCACCGCCACCGGCAAGGGAAGGTTCTTCGTGCTGGCTCAGTCCGGTCCGGCGCTGGCCAAGGCCACGGTCGAGGTCGATCTGCCCGAGGTGCGGCTGATTCGCGCTCCCGCCACCGTCGTCCTCAAGCCGGGCGAGCAGGCGCCGCTCAAGGTCCAGCTCTTCAGAGACAACAAGGGAAGGGCGCCGGTCGAAGGGGCGCAGATCACCTACAAGTCCTCGGACGAGGCGGTGGTCAAGGTCGCCGACGACGGGATGCTGACCGCCGGCAAGGAAGGCTCCAGCGAGCTGCTGGTCGCCTCCGACCAAGCCTTCACCCAGGTCCAGGTGGTGGTGAACTCGCGCGCCGCTCCGCCGCCGAAAGCCCCCAAGGCGGTCGCCAAACCGACCGGCAAGAAGGGCAAGAAGCGCCCGTGAGCGAAGGCTGCTAGGGCGAAGCTTGCCGGCTCAGTTGTTGTTCGCCGGCGCCGAAGGGCAGGCGCTGGCGAGTGGGCGGCACGACGAATCGGCGCAGGCGATCTCGCGGCCGCAACGGTCCAGACCGCAGTCCGCGTTGGTGCGGCACTTGAGCCGCACCGGCTCTCCCTCGGCGCTCGAACCGGGGGAGCGCAGCTGGTCGATGATTCCCAGCGCCGCGGCGGCGATCGAGACCGCCATCAAGAAGGCGCCGGCGTAGAGGATCATCCGGCGGCCGCCCTCCTTCATCTGCTGCGCCTTCTTGAGCTTCTCCTCTTGGTCCTGCTTGGCGACCTTGGCGTCGACCTCGTCGGGCTTGAGGGCCGGCGCGGCGATCTGGGCCAGGCAGCTGGGGCAGAACTCGCCGGCTCCAGCCTCGGCATTGCACTTGGGACACTGCACGGGGTCCTCCTCTAGGCCGGGGTGCGGCGCTCGCTGGACAGGCTCATGGCCACCCGCGCCTTCTTCTCTTCGGTGTGGTCCACCTCGAGGTCGATGTGCCGGGCCTGGGGAATCTCCCTGGTCACCCGCTCCTCGACCTCGTCGATGATGTCGCTGACCGAGGTCACCGCGACCGCGGCCAGCGCCGAGAGAGTGCGGGTGCGCTCCTCGCCGGAGGCCGGCACCCCGGAGGCTGGGATGGCCTCCGCCAGCTTCTGGGCCAGGTAGGCCTCGTCGAGGGTGATCTCGGCCTTGAACTTGAAAGTCTCCGGGGTCAGCTGCCGGGTCTTGATGTCGTGGACGTGGCGGATGCCTGGGGTATGGGCCACCAGGTGAGAGAATCGATCCACCAGTTCGGGAGCGACCGACTTGCCGAGCAGCAGCTCGCGGTTCTCCTGGGCCAGGAAGAAGGCGATGAACCCGAGCAGCACGCCCACCGCAGTCGAGGCCGCGGCGTCCCAGACGCCGCTGCCGGTCAGCTTCGAGGCGACGATGCCCAGCGCCGCCAGGAACAGGCCCAGGATGGCGGCTCCGTCCTCGAGCAGGATGGCCAACGTCGCCGGGTCAGCGTCGCAGCGCAGGTAGTCGAAGAGGGGGCGCGCCCCCTTGGCCTGCAGCGCCGTCCTGAGCGCCACCGACATCGACCAGCCCTCGATCAGCAGCGACAGGCCCAGCACCACCCAGGTCACCAGCCCGATGTCCGGGACCTTGGGGTGTAGCAGCCCGTGGACGCCGTGATAGACGGTGACCCCGCAGCCGATGAAGAAGATCCCGGCCGCCGAAAGGATTCCGAAGACGAACCGCTCAGCCCCGAAGCCATAGGGGAACTCGGGATCGCTCGCGCGAGCGGCGCGCTTGAGCCCCACGAAGAGCAGCACCTGATTGCCGGCGTCAGCGGTGCTGTGGATGGCCTCGGAGAGCATGGCCCCCGAGCCGGAGACGAAAGCGGCCACGAACTTGGCCACGGTGATCAGCACGTTCCCCGCCAGCGCGGCGGCGACGGCCCTGGCAGATGAGGGGGTTTCCGACACGGACTCCTCCAGCCGCTAGCGCAGCTGCTTGATGAATTCCCAGGCCTTGCGGTACTTCGCCAGCCGGGCCGCTTCCTTCTCTCCGACCCGCGGCAGCCGGCGCAGGTCCATGTTGTCCTCGAGATCGGCGAGCTTGACCTTGCGGGCCAGCCGATTCGACGCCGCGCGCTCCACATACTCGGCGTAGGTCTCCTCGCCCTTGCGATGGGTCAGGTGATCCACCGCCTCGAGAACCCTGCGCGGGTAGCCGGCCTTCTTGAGGGACGCCAGCGTGACCTGGCCGTCCTCGACCACGTCGTGCAGCACCGCCGCCATCCGCTCCTGGTCGGTCTCGAGCCGGAGCATCACGCGCAGGGGGTGGAGGATGTAGGGCTGGCCCGCCTTGTCGCGCTGCCCGCGATGGGAGGCGACCGCGAGGGCGATGGCGTCTTCGAGCGTGGGCATGATGGCTCCTGGTAGTGATCCCAATATCACGGAAACCGCCCGGGCCCGCTGCGTCCTCCGGCGCGGGACACCTCGGGGCCGCCCCCAAGATCGCTGGGATTCTGGCGCGCAGAACTCTTCCCCGCCCGGCAGCCGGTGCGAACGCTTGAGCGGAATCGCGCTTGAGCGAAGGGCGGGGGCTCGAGCGGGTGCGTTTGCCCACGGCTCGCCCTGCCGCTGGGGAAGATCAACTTGGATGAGGCGAGCGCCGACCCCTTCGAGGAGCTCGTCGCGCAACTGGAGAGCCGGCTGCGGAAGTTGACGCTCATCCCGCGTTCGACCTACCGGCTGCAGCTCAACCGCTCCTTCGGCTTCACCGACGCGACCCGGCTGGTTCCCTATCTGGCGAAGCTGGGGGTGGGCCACCTCTACCTGTCGCCCTACCTGCGGGCCGCCTCCGGCAGCATGCACGGCTACGACGTGGTCGATCAGAACGAGCTCAACCCGGAGATCGGGACCGCCGCCCAGCTCGACCAGCTCGCCGCCACGCTGGCCGAGCACGGCCTGGCCCACCTGCTCGACTTCGTTCCCAACCACATGGCCATCGGGTCGGAGAACCCGCTGTGGATGGACGTGCTCGAGAACGGCCCCTCGTCGATCTACGCCCACTACTTCGACATCGACTGGAAGCCGATCAAGGAGGAGCTGGAGAACCGGGTGCTGCTGCCGCTGCTGGGAGACCAGTACGGAGCGGTGCTGGAGCGGGGCGAGCTCAAGCTGTGCTACGAGGCCGGCGGCTTCCACATCCAGTACTTCGACCGGCGCTTCCCGGTGAACCCCCGCCAGTACCCGGCGATCCTCACCCATCGGCTGGAGGAGCTGCGCCGCGAGTTGCCGCCGGGAGACGTCCACTTCGAGGACCTGCTGTCGATCGTCACTGCCGTGGAGAAGCTGCCGTCCCGCTCGGAGACTGACCCGGCGCTCATCGCCGAGCGCCACCGCGAAAAGGAGGCGGTCAAGCGGCGCATCGTGGCGCTGTGCGAGGCCTCGGCCCCGGTGCGCGCCTTCCTCGAGGAGAACGTCCGCCGCTTCAACGGCGACCCCAGCGACCCGCGCAGCTTCGACCTGCTGGACGGCCTGCTGCGCGAGCAGGCGTACCGGCTGGCCTACTGGCGCGTCGCCGCCGAGGAGATCAACTACCGGCGCTTCTTCGACATCAACAGCCTGGCCGCGATCCGCATGGAGGACCCGCGGGTAATGCAGCGCGCCCACGGGCTGGTCTTCAGGCTCATCGCCGAGGGCAAGCTGCAGGGGCTGCGCATCGACCACCCCGACGGCCTGTTCAGCCCGGTGGACTACCTCGCCCGGCTGCAGGAGGAGCTGGCGGTGAGCATCGGGCGGCGGCTGTTCGCCGAGCGCCAGGGGCTGGCGGCCGACGGGCTCTTGCCGCCGGAGATCGAGGCCCAGTGGGCGGAGCTGGTGCCGCGGCTGCGGGAACGGCTGCGCCAGGAGGCCTCCCGCGGGCGCCGCTCGCCGCTGTTCCGGCCGCTGTTCGTGGTCGCCGAGAAGATCTTGTCGCACGAGGAGCGGATGCCGCTGACCTGGGCGGTCCACGGGACCACCGGCTACGACATCATGAGCACCCTCAACGGCCTGTTCGTGGACGCCTCCAACGCCATGGCCATCGACGAGCTCTTCACCCGCTTCACCGGGCTGCGCCTCGACTACCGGGAGCTGGTCTACCAGAAGCGGCGGCAGACGATGGGCGACTCGATGTCCAGCGAGCTCAACGTGCTGGCCCGCCAGCTCAACCGGGTCAGCGAGCACGACCGGCGCACCCGCGACTTCACCCTCAACAGCCTGCGCAAGGCGCTGATCGAGGTCATCGCCTGCTTCCCGGTCTACCGCACCTACCTCTCGGAGGGCGCCCCGGCCGACGACCACGACCGGCGCTTCATCGAGACCGCGGTGCGCCAGGCCAAGCGGCGCAACCCGACCACCAGCGCCTCGATCTTCGACTTCATCGGCGAGGTGCTGCTGGGCAAGGGCGGCGGCCGGCGCACGCCGGAGGCGCTGGCCGAGCGCATGGACTTCGTCTTCAAGGTCCAGCAGATCACCGCCCCGGTGATGGCCAAGTCGGTGGAGGACACCGTCTTCTACATCTACAACCGCATGGTCTCGCTCAACGAGGTCGGCGCCGAGCCCAACCTCTTCGGCACCAGCATCGAGGCCTTCCACGCCGCCAACCGCGAGCGCGCCGAGCGCTGGCCCTCCTCGCTCACCGCCACCACGACCCACGACACCAAGCGCAGCGAGGACGTGCGGGCGCGGATCGACGTGCTCTCCGAGGTCCCCGGCGAGCTCAAGCGCAAGCTGTCGGTGTGGTCGCGGCTCAACCGTCGCCACAAGTCCGCGCTGGGAGAGCAGCTGGCGCCGGATCGCAACGAGGAGTACCTGCTGTACCAGACGCTGCTCGGAGCCTGGCCCAATGAGCCGCTGCACGGCGAGGGCCTGGCCAACTTCGTCGCCCGCGTCCAGGCCTACATGCTCAAGGCCACCCGGGAGGCGAAGGTGAACACGAGCTGGGTCAATCCCGACGAGGAGTGGGAGAAGGCGGTCTCGAGCTTCGTGGCGGCGCTGCTCGATCCGCGGCGGTCGGATCGCTTCTGGCGGGAGTTCGTGCCGTTCCAGCGGTGGGTGGCGCGGGTGGGCGCGCTCAATTCGCTCTCGCAGCTGTTGCTGAAGCTGGCGGTGCCGGGGGTCCCTGACCTGTATCAGGGCAGCGAGCTGTGGGATCTGAGCCTGGTGGATCCGGACAACCGCCGTCCGGTGGACTTCGAGGTCCGTAGCGCCCTGCTCGACGAGCTCGACGCGCGCGCCGGCGCGGACCTGCCGGGGCTGGTCAATGACCTGGTCGAGCACTGGGAGGACGGGCGGATCAAGCTCTACGTGACCAGCCGCGGATTGAGGCTGCGCCGGCGGCTCTCGGACCTGTTCCAGCGGGGCGATTACCTGCCGCTGCGGGTCGACGGCGAGCGCGCCGATCGGCTGGTGGCCTTTGCCCGGAGGCTCGGAGAGCGGTGGGTGGTGGCGATGGTCCCGCGGCTGGTGACTCCGATGGCGGAGCGGGCGCCGGATCTGGCGGGAGAGCGCGCCTGGGCAGACACCTTCATCGAGGTGCCGTTTGAGAATCCCGGCGCGCGGGTGGGCGAGCTCTTCACCGGCGCCCGGCTGCGGCTGGGGCGGGAGCAGGGCAGGGCGGGGCTCTACGCCCGCGAGGTGTTCCAGGGCTTCCCGATCGCGCTGGGCCTGCCCGAGGAGTTGCTCGAGCCGGCGGAGAGGCCGACGCGACGAGAGGCCGAGAGGCCGACCTGGGAAGGCGTGCAGGCGCCGCCCTGAGCCGGTCGTCAGCTATCGATGCGGCTCGCCGATCAGCTCCCGCGCCAGCTTCTCCGAACGCTGGGCGACGTCGGCGCCATGGCCTTCCAAGCTGCCCTGTCGCGCTCCGGTGGCATCGACCACCAGCACGCCGGGAACGCTCTGCAGCCCCAGCCCTCGGCAATGCGCGCCTCCCGGATCGGGGGAGTAATCCCAACGGATCCCGAGCTGCTCCAGGAAGGGCGGCACCAGGCGTTGATCCTCGTCGACGGCCAGGGCCTTCACTGCGAGCGCGGCGCTGTGGCTCTCGGCGAGCTGCGCCAGCGGCGGCAACGCCACCTTGGCGCCGTCGGACCAGCTCGCGAAGCAGACCACCAGGGTGACTTTTCCCGGAACCGACAGCTCGCGGATGGCCGCCGGCCCGAGCTCGAGGGCCTCGGCGCCGGTGGCCCCGGCGGTGGCGCAGGAGAGCGCCGCCAGGGCTGCCGAGAGCGGGAGGAATCGGGTCAAGCAAGCTTCTCCAGGAGCTTGCCGATCACTCCGCCGAAGGCGCCGTTGGACATGACCAGGAGCAGGTCGCCAGGCTTGGCCTCGGCGCGCACCACCTCGACGATCTCGTCGGCGTTGGCCAGGGCGCGCGCCGGAGTGCCGGCGCGCTCCATGTCGCCGACCAGCTTGTTCACGTCGAGTCGCTCGCCTTCCTTGACGCGATCGGTCGGCGCCGGGGCGCACACCAGGGCGCGGCTGGCTCCGTGAAAGGCGGAGGCGTAGTCGCGCTGGTGCAGGTTGGAGCGGGCGGTGTTGGAGCGCGGCTCGAACAGCGCCCACAGCGGCCGCCCGGGGAAGCGCGCCCGCACCGCGGCGATCGTCTCGCGCACCGCGGTGGGGTGGTGGGCGAAGTCATCGACGACGAGGATCCCGCGCGGCTCGCCGCGGATCTCCTGGCGCCGTTTCACCCCGCGGAAGCTCTTGAGCCCGCGGGCGATCTCCTCGAGCGAAAGGCCAAGGGCGCTGGCGGTGGCGATGGCCCCCAGGGCGTTCTCGACGTTGTGCGGACCTCCGATGGTCAGCACCATCTTCCCCAGCCCCTTGCCGCCCTTGACCAGCTCGAAGGTGGCGGCGCCGTCGGCGTGAGTGATCTCTGCCGCCTGCCACAGGGCGTCGCCCGGGCCGTAGGTCTCCACCCGGCCCTTGGAGGTCCGGGCGACTTCCACTGCGCCGGGGTAGGCGTTGCTCACCGCCACGAAGCCATCGGCGGGGATCAGTGCCGCCAGCTTCTCGAACGAGGAACGGTAGTGGGCCAGGTCGCGGTAGATGTCGGCGTGATCCATCTCCATGCTGGTGAAGATGAGCGAGCGCGGCCGGTAGTGGAGGAACTTCGGGCCCTTGTCGAAGTAGGCGGTGTCGTACTCGTCGCCCTCGACGACGAAGTGGTTGCCGTTCCCGATGCGGAAATTGCTCTGGTAGTCGAGGGTGACGCCGCCGACCAGGAACGACGGATCGCGCCCGGCGCTGGCGAGCAGGTGGCCCATCATCGCGGTGGTGGTGGTCTTGCCGTGGGTGCCGGCGACGACCACCGAGTGCCGCGAGCCGATGCACAGCTCGCCGAGCGCCGCCGGGAAGCTCATGTGCGGCAGGCCCCGCTCGCGCACCGCGGTGGCCTCGGGGTTCACCCGGCGGATCACGTTGCCGACGATCACCAGGTCGGGCTTGGCGACGTCGAGGTTCTCGGGCTTGTAGCCCATCATGGCGCGGATGCCCCAGGCCTTGAGCATGTCGCTCATCGGCGGGTAGACGTTTTCGTCGCTGCCGCTGACCTCGAAGCCCTGGGCAGCCAGCATTCCGGCGAAGGAGCCCATGCCGGTGCCGCAGACGCCCAACAGGTGGATGCGGCGGATCTTCTTGGGGTCGATGTCGCGGACGATGTTCTCGGTTTCCATGTGAAGTCCTCTAGTGCTGCAACTGGAGCGCCTCGACCACCGCGTCGTGGAAGGCGGGGCGGAAGGGCTTGATGGCGACGTTGGCGCGCGAGGGATGGACGCGGTTGGTGAGTAGGGCGATGGCGAGCTGCCGCTCGAGGTCGAGCCACAGGCTGGTGCCGGTGAATCCGAGATGGCCGACGCTGCGCGAGGCGGCCAGGTAGCGCCCGGCGCTGGAGTCCTTCTCGCTGGGCGTGTCGAAGCCCAGGGCGCGGGTGGTTCCGGGCGTCGCGTCGCGAGTACACAGCGCTCGCCACACCGCCTCGGGAGCCAGCCGCTGGGCGCCCCGCAGCTCCTCGAGCACCGCGCTGCCGAAGGCGGCCAGGTCGCGGGCGGTTCCAAAGAGGCCGGCGTGCCCGGCCACTCCGCCCATGGCGAAGGCGTTGTCGTCGTCCACTTCGCCGGGCCGAGCCTCCGGCGGACGCGTGGGATCTGGCGCTGGGACGATCCCTTCCTGGCCGGGCGCTGGCTCTCGCGGCCGGCAGACGCCGGTGGTGGCGATGAGCGCGTCGGCAGAGGCTGGCTTCCACAGTGGCCGGTAGCCGAGCGCGGGCAGCGCCATCTTGGCGAAGACCTTTCGGGCGACGAAGTCCTCGAGAGGAGTGCCGCTGAGCAGCTCGACCAGGCGCCCGAGGGCGATGAAGCCCAAATCGCTGTAGACCGCCGCTTCGCCCGGGGCGCGCTCGAGCGGGGTCTCCTCGATCGCGGCGAGGACCATCGCCTTGCCTCGCTGCGCAGCCTGCCCGAGGACCTCCAGGTTCGGCTTGTCGCAAGCGAAGAGCGGCGCAGCCTCGGCGTCGCGGGCGACCTCCAGAAAGAAAGGCTTCCAGGCCGGCAGTCCCGACGAGTGAGAGAGGAGATGGCGGACGGTCACCGGCTGCTTTCCGGCGCGGCCGAATCCCGGCCAGAAGCGGCTGATCGGATCCTCGAGAGAGAGCTGGCCGCGGCCGAGCAGGACGGCCAGCGCCGAAGTAGTGGCGGCGATTTTGGTGACCGAGGCCAGGTCGAAGAGCGCCTCGTCTGTCATCGCCACCGTGCTTGGGACCCGCTGCGCCTGGCCCGCGGACGAGAGGTGGATCAGCTTCCCCGAGAGGAAGACCGCGGTGGCGCCGCCGGGGAAGACCCCCTCCTCGATCCCTCGGCACAGGGCGCGGTGGATCTGCGGAACGGACGGCGTTTGGGCTGGGCGCTCGGCGAGCTTCACCGCACCGCTCCCTCGAGGAAGCGCAGGGTGCCCTCGGCCCCGTCGAGCCGGGCGCGCGCTCCCAGCGGCAGCGGGCGGTTGCGGTCGCCGTGCCCGACCGGCAGCTCGGCCACGCAGGGCAGTCCGGTCTCTTCGGCCAGCTCGCGCAGGATCTCGGCCGCGGTCCACTTGCCGCCCTTCTCCTCGCACTCCACGAACTCTCCCAGCGCGATGCCCTTCACCTTCTCGAAGGCTCCGGCGAGCGCCAGGTGCTGCCACATCCGATCGAGCCGATAAGGCCGCTCGCCCACGTCTTCCAGGAAGAGGATCGCCCCCTCGAGCGGCGGCAGATACGGAGTGCCCAGCAGCCGAGTCAGCACCGAGAGGTTTCCCCCGACCACCCGCCCCTCGGCCACTCCGGGCACCTGCGGCTCGCCGCGCAGCTCGACCCGCGCCGACGGCGTCTCCAGCAGCTCGAACAGCTCGTTCGCGACCGCTTCTCCCAGCCTGCCGAGCTGGGTGAGGACCGGCCCGTGGACGCTCACTCGGCCGCGCGACTGTGCCAGGCCGTGCAGCGCGGTGATGTCGGAGAAGCCGATCAGCGGCTTGGCGCGCCGGGGCAGCTGCAGCCGCGACAGCAGCCGCGTGACCCCGTAGCCGCCGCGGGCGCAAAAGATGGCGCTGGTGGTCGGGTCCGAGAGTGCCTCGGACAGCTCGGCGAGCCGCCGATCGTCGCCGCCGGCCAGGTACCGGCGGCTCTCGTAGATGTCCGGCCGCACCACCGGCTGGTAGCGCGTGGCCAGCAGCGCTAGTCCCCGCTCGAACGCGGGTCTGTCGAACGAGCTGGCAGGAGCGATGACGCTGACGCGGTCGCCAGGGTGAAGCGCCGCGGGGCGCGCCATCGGAGGGGAGCGTTTCAAGCGCGGCCAAGATACTCCGAAGCCGCCTCGAGCGCAGCCGGATGGCGGCGCGGCGCCCGCTCGCTCCGCTATCCAGGGCTGGAGGTGGCCCGCTGGCGCGCCCCGCTCCAGCGCACTTCCGACAGCCGCCGCATCAGCCCCGAGCCGCTCGCGCGGCGCCCCTGCTGCAGCGCCCGCACCAGATTGCAGCTCGCCAGCGCGGCAGCCTGCCTTTCATCCCGGCACATGGCGACTGCCTGATCGAACAGGCTTTCCGAGAGCTCGCACACCGCTCCGTACAGCTCGCGATAGGCCTGCAGTCCTGCGCGCTGACGATTCATGACGCTCCTCGTCAAGAGGCCGGCCGCTCGCTCATCTGCTGCAGTGACCGTGCCGAGCCCGCGGCGGCCACCAGTCCCACCCTGCTCGCTGCAAACGGCCCGGCGAGCCCGAGGATCTGGTGCTGGGAGCATCCCCCTCCCGTTCAGCCCGCCTCCTTGGAACTGCAAATTCTGCCAGGTCGACCTGCAAATTCTTGGAATCGCCAGTCTGCTCGACCTGCGGCTTGACCCGGCCCGGGCTCTCCAAGATCATCGCGGGGTGTCCGATTCCATGCGATGTCCGTTTTGCGGCGCCAAAGTCCGGGCCGACGCGCTCGACTGCCCCAGCTGCCAGACCCCCCTCGACACCGAGGATGACACCCATGTCGACGGCCCGCCAAGGCGCCAACTGGGCGTTCCCTGGGGGCTGCTGATCGTCCTGGGCATCTACTTCCTGTCGGTGCTGGGCATCTCCGAGTACCAGAAGCGCACCTCGCCCACCTACCAGGCCGCCCTCCACGTGCGCGAGGCGATGAAGGTACTGGGCAAGGACGGGGGCGAGACTGCTCCCACCGACGAGCTGTTCGGCGCGCTCGACCACCTGATCAAAGCCCTCGGCCACCTGCCAGAGGACCTCTGGTGCCACGATCGCGTCGAGCAGGTGGCGCGCAGGCTTGTCGAGCGGCGGGTCGCCATTCCCAGGGAGACCCAGCGCACGCTTGACGCGCTGGCGAACCGCTACCGCCAGGCGCGGGAGGCGAAGCACTTCTTCGCCCCCATCGGCCCCCGCGACGTCTGGGACTTCGACGCGGCGACGAGGGGCCCGGCCAAGGTGCTGCAGTGGAGCCTGGCCGGCGCCGGGCTGATCATCGCCCTGTGGCTGTACGCCGCCCTCGGCAGCCGCAAGCGCCTCGAGGCTCTGGCGCAGGAGCGCCGGCAGGAGAGGCGCAAGGACGTCGCGCGGCTGGGCGACTTCCGCCGCCGTGGTTGAGGCCTCGGCCCGGCGGGGCCCAGAGCGGGCAGCTCGTTTCCGTAGGCCCTTGCCCCGCGTTCGGCAATCCCCAGCTTTCCAGGCGAAGGGGGGCTTCCCATGCCTTTTCGGGTCGCCAATGTCGTCATCGGCGTGTGGCTGTTCATCTCGGCGTTCGTCTGGCGCCACAGCTCAGCGCAGCTGACCAACACCTGGATCCTGGGCCTGCTCTGCGTCGCGTTCGCGCTGGCGGCGATGGTTTCCTCGCCGGCCCGCTACCTGAACACGGCGCTGTCGGCCTGGCTGTTCATCTCGGCCTTCGTCCTGCCGACGGTGAACCGGGGGACGGTTTGGAACAACGCGCTGTGCGCGGTGGCAATCTTCGTCTTCTCGCTGGTGCCCGAGGAGCCGATCCGGCTCCCGCGGCACGCGCGCCAGATGGGTTGAGGCCGGGCCGCGGCTACATCCGCCGGCTGATGAAGTAGACCAGTGCGGCGATGACCGCGATCCAGAGGATGATGTCCAGGGCGCGCTGGGCACGGCCCTTACGCCCCGGCGCGCCTTGTCCGGCGGCTCGCTTGAGGCCTCCGCGCATCGAGCCCAGCAGGCCGCTGTTGTAGTTGCCGGTGTCTTCGCCGTGCGGGTGCTGGTGCTTCTTGCGCTTGTCGCGCCTGGACATGGCCGCCTCCCTACGAACGCTCAGCCTTTGCGCTTGAGCTTGATCTCCTCCAGGCGCGCCTTGAGCTCCTTCTCGAAGCCGTTGTCGGTGGGCTGATAGTAGCTCGAGCCCCGGAGCGCGTCGGGCAGGTATTGGTCGGGGACGTAGTTGCCCTCGAAGTTGTGAGGGTACTTGTAGCCGCCGCCGTAGCCTAGCTGCTTCATCAGCTGGGTGGGGGCGTTGCGGATGTGCAGCGGCACCGGCAGCGGCCCCTTCTCGGTCACGTCCTTGCGCGCAGCGGCGTAGGCCTTGAGGGCGGCGTTGGACTTGGGCGCCAGGGCCAGGTAGCTGGCGGCCATGCTCATCGGCAGCACCCCCTCGGGCAGGCCCACCAGCTCCACCGCGCGCAGGCAGTCCACCACCACCGACAGCGCCCGCGGATCGGCGTTGCCGATGTCCTCGCCGGCGAAGATCACCATCCGGCGCAGCAGGAAGATCGGGTCCTCGCCGGCCTCGAGCATCCGCACCAGGTAGTAGACCGCGGCGTCGGGGTCCGAGCCGCGCAGCGATTTGATGAACGCCGAGATGACGTTGTAGTGCTCCTCGCCGGCCTTGTCGTAGAGCAGGGTCTTGGTCTGCAGCGCCTCCTCGACCTGAGCCAGGCCGATCGGCTCGCCCTTCTTGGCGCTGGCGCTGGCCACCTCGAGAGCCGACAGGGCGCGGCGGGCGTCGCCGTAGCAGGCCTGCGCCAGGTGCTCGATCGCCTCAGGGGCGATCTGGACCAGGTTGGCCAGGCCGCGCGGGTCGCCAATCGCGCGGCGGACCAGGGAGGCGATCTCCTCCTCGCCGAGCGGGCGCAGGGTGAATACCCGGCAGCGCGACAGGAGCGCGGAGTTGACCTCGAAGGAGGGGTTCTCGGTGGTGGCGCCGATCAAGGTGACGGTGCCGCGCTCGACGTGAGGCAGCAGGGCGTCCTGCTGGGCCTTGTTGAAGCGGTGGATCTCGTCGACGAAGAGGATGGTGCGCCGGCGGCGGGCGGCCCAGCGGTCCTGGGCGGCGGCGGCCACCTCGCGGATCTCCTTGACCCCCGAGCCGACCGCCGAGAGGGCCTCAAAGGCGCTGCCGGTCCGCTCGGCGATGATCCGGCCCAGCGTGGTTTTGCCCGTCCCCGGAGGTCCCCAGAAGATGAGCGAGGGGACTCGGTCCTCCTCGATGGCTCGGCGCAGCAGCTTGCCCTCGCCCAGCAGGTGCTCCTGGCCGATCACCTCCTCGAGCTGGCGCGGGCGCATTCGCTCGGGGAGCGGGGCGTTGGACAGGTCGCGCTCGGCGGCGCGGCTGAAAAGGTCGTCAGCCAAGGGGAGCGAATCATAGTGCCGGCGGGGAGGCGGCGCGAGGGGCAGTTCTGAGCGGCGGGAGGGCGGCCGTCCGGCTGGTCGAGGGAGTGGGCGTCGCGCTCGGGCGAGGCACGGGCCACTCGGAGGCAGCGGGGCGCCCGGCTCGCGCGGCGCGGGCGATCGGCACTATGGTTGCGCTCGGTCCGCGTTCGAGGATCGTCCAGCGAGACCTCGCTTCGCCTTGGAGCTCCCCATGTCCCGACTCCTCAGACTCGCGGCGCTGGCGCTGACCCTCTCTGCTCCGGCGGCCGGCCAGGGCCAGGTTCCCTTCTCGGCCACGCTGATCACCACCAGCAAGCACAACCCGCCCGAGACGATGACCATGAAGGTCTACTCTTCGGGAAGGAAGTTCCGCATGGAGTCGGACAAGACCACCGTGGTCACGGACCTGACCCGGGGAAAGAGCTACAACCTCGTCCCCGCTCAGAAGCTGGCGATCGAGATTCCGTTCCCAGCCGACTTCCGACAGAGCTGGTCGGCCCCCGGCAGTCCCTGCGCGGCCAGGAAGGGCTCCACCTGCAAGGACCTCGGGGCCGAGAAGGTCGGCGGCCGCCAGGCCCACAAGTGGCAGATCACGCCCGAGAAAGGCACGGCGACGACGCTGTGGCTCGACGCGAGGACCCGCTTTCCCCTGAAGAGCGAGTCGGCCGACTCGAGCTCCGAGTTGCGCGATCTCAAGGAGGGCCCGCAGCCCGAGGCCCTGTTCGCGGTCCCCAAGGACTTCAAGATCTCCACCGCGGCTGGCTTGCGCGACGTGTTGGACAGCGCCCGCCCTGCTCCCTCGGACAAGTAGTCGCGGCCCCAAGCGCTCCGCTGGCGCGGAATGACGCGCCATGTCAAGGGAAAAGTCACCACTCGGCCCGAAACTGGCAGAAAATGGGCCTGCGGCAGGGCGCTCCCCCCTTGGTGCCACCAGTATCCGACACCAGCGTCAACCTGACCGATGGGTTGGTGAGCGCCGTGCGGTTAGACCTAGCTATGCACCAAGTGCTCGCGGGCACCGGCGCCCGGTCTCAGGATGGTGGCGCGGTGCTGCGAGGCACGCAGGAGGAGTCGATGCGCAGGACGCTCGGCACCGAGCGAGGACAGGCGGCGGTGGAGACGGCGATCGTCATGCCGCTCTTCGTGTTCATGGTCCTCGGGCTGATGCAGATGACGCTGCTCTTCCAGGCGCGGGCGATGCTCAAGTACGCCGCCTATCGCGCCGTGCGCGCCGGCGCCCTGCAGAACGCCTGCGTCAAGAAGATGGACGATGCGGCCACCGCGGTGATGGCGCCGTTGATGTCGGCCACCGGGACCGGCTACCAGAAGGCCAACGACGGCACCTCCTATGGCCAGGCCTACCTGCAGGCCGTGGCGGCCAACGCCGCCGCCGGAGCCCTGGGGTTCAAGCTCATCGAGACGCGCATCTGCGGGCCGCTGGCCCCGTGGCTGAACAACTCCGGTACCTTCACTCCCCAGAACGACCGCAAGGAAGTCGACTTCGACGACGATCGCAACAACGACGAGATGGCCGACCTGGGCGGCGTGGGCGGGAGCACCGGCAACCAGGTGGAGATGGTGCGCGCCTTCAGCCGCCTCAAGCTGCGGGTGCAGGTCAAGTTCCACGCCCCGATGATCATCCCCTTCGCCAACTACCTGATCTTCGAGATCTGGGCCGGGCTGCGGGTCGCCGACGAGGTGCGGATGGGGACCTTCAACCAGGGACCGCGCAGGAACGACCAGGGCGCCGCCGGCGGCGGAGTTCCCCAGGCCGAAGACAACTCGGCTCTCCTCGCGGTGGCGATGGCCTCCCACCACTACTACCTGCCGATGTACGCCAACTACGCCATGCGCATGCAGTCCAACCTGTTCCTCGGCGAGTGCCCGTTGCCGACCGAGAACAAGTGCTTCCACTACCACGACCCCGACACCGCCGGAAGAGCGGCCGGCGACCCGTAAGGCGGTGATCCGATGAGAAGAACGCTGCCACCGCTGCGCGCCCTGCGCCGCCCCCGCGGGCAGGTGATGATCCTGGGCGCCCTCATGCTCCTGCTGGCGACGCTCTGCCTGACGATGGTGCTCAACGTCAGCTGGGCGGTGCACGAGCGCATCCGCGTCCAGAATGCCGCCGACGCCCAGGCCTACTCGATGGGCATCCAGGTCGCCCGCTCCTACAACTACTTCGCCTATACCAACCGGGCCATCGCCGGGGCGCTGGTGGGAATGTCGATCCTGAGCGCCTACCACAGCGAGATCGCCGCCGGCGTCGACGCCTACTTCGGCGCCGCGATCTCCTACTTCGAGATGGCGAGCATCGAGTTCAGCCTGGCGTGCTGCATCCCCTGCATCGACGGCTGCATCCCCTGCTCCTGCCCGGAGCACTGCGTGCACGCCTGGGAGGATATTTACACGGGGTACGACTTCCTGATGAGCTGGCTGGGAGGCGACCCGGGCGGCGACATCCAGAACACCGATTCCTCGTTCAAGCGGGCGATGGATGCCTACAAGCTGATGATCACCCTGCTCTACGCCTCGCAGGCCGAGGCCTACGCCTACGTGAATGTGGAGCTGGCCAGGGGCAAGACCAACCTCGACGACGGCTCGGGAACCAACCTCAACCTCCCCGCCGGTACCGATGCGACCCCCTCGATGCTGATGGCCTTCAACGTCGCCCAGTACGCCGCCTCGGTGGACCTGGGCACCGGCTTCCACCAGAAGCGCGACATGACCGAGTTGGCCAACTCGGCGCGGCCGCAGTGGGTCGCCAAGCGCGGCGCGGTGGTCTCGACGGCGGTGCTGGCTCCATTCGGCATGAAGATCGCCAACAAGGCCGGCGGCGGGATGTTCTTCATCGGCCAGAGCCCGTTCATCTACAGCGCTGACCCGCTGATCATCCAGGGTGCAGCCGGGCTGGGCGACGTCGATCCCTCGTCGAACCAGGAGGCCAGCAAAGTCGTCTCCAAGGACTGGTGGGGCCTGGGCGGCATGTGCCAGCACTGGTGCGCGCCGGGCGGCTACCCGATGACCCCGCTGCTCGGGATCATCGGCCCCGGCTCGATCGAGAGCGGCAACAGCCACGATGCCATGGGCTTCATGGGCAGCGTCTGCGACGGCTCCGACCACAGCCTGGACATGGACAGCCTGCTGAAGTTCGCCACCTTCAAGGTGAGCGACCAGGCGCCCTACGGCCAGCCGGTGGTCTACGGCTACGCCGAGCAGGACCTCAAGCTCAACGAGGGCAGGACCAAGATGCCCTGGACGGTCAACGACCAGGGCGTGATGACCACCGCGCTGATGGGCAACCAGACCTCGCTGCAGCTGTCGCCGCAGAAGAACGCCGTCTCGGTGGCCAAGGCGCTCGTCTACTACCACCACCCCGGGGACTGGAAGGAGCCGCCCAACTTCTTCAATCCCTACTGGAAGGTGAAGCTGCATCCCTTCGGACAGACCGAGGCCGCTGCGGTGCTCACTTCCGCCGGGGATACCGACGCCGCGGCGATCGTCGGTCTGTCGGGACTCGGCACCGCCTCGGGCTCGGCGGCGATGCAGCCCGCGGTGCTGCCATGAGCGCCCAATCCTCGGCAGGCGGATGGTGGAGCGCGGGCCGGGAGTCCGGCCAGGCGGCGGTGGAGATGTCGCTGCTGATGATCGTCTTCGTGCCGCTGACGCTGTTCATCTTCTTCGCCCAGGACGCGGTGGCGCACTTGCTCGACATCCAGGAAGGCGTCATCTCCACGACCTGGGACCAGACCACTCGCCCGCGCCAGCGCAGCGTCGACCGGGCCAATGCCCGCGACGTCCTCGAGTCGGCGGCGAACATAAACCGGGTCCACTACGCCGACCACGACAGCTCCTACATCAACGAAGGGCGCATCGACGCGGTCGGCGGCTGGCCGGGCTTCTCCGACGCCGGGCACAAGTACCACCACACCCAGCCGTTCGGACACGTCTGCTGGTGCCAGGGCCCCGGGGACTGCAAGACCGACGACCCCTACACCAACCCCGGCGTCGCCACCCAGCTCTCCTGCGACATCGTCGGCAACGCCGGCGCCGAGCGCTACGGGATGGCGGCGGCGGGGCTCAATTGGTTCAAGAACAACCTGTCCGAGGGCGGGGTCGCCAGCTGCTGGGGCAAGGGCTGGATGTTCAACTACCTGATCGGCGAGACGTTCCTGGCCGGCTTCGGCAGGGTCAACGACGTCAAGCTCTTCAACAAGAAGTACCGCACCGGCGACGCGCACAGGAACGGAGGCGACGGCACCGCCGACCTCCTCCTCAAGGACCGCGCCGCGATCCTGGTGGACAGCTGGGGCCTGGGGGTCGGCGACCCGGTCCAGGTCGACGAACAGGGCGGGATCATCACCTGGGGCAGCGGGCTGAGCGGCATCAAGACCGCCAACAACGCCTACTACGCCAAGGCCAAGAAGGTGTTTACCGCCCCGGCCTGGTACCTGGCGGTGGCGGGAGCGTGTGCCGCCTACTCGGGATCGGCGATGAGCAACATGGTCGCCGCCGTCGGCATCGATCCGACGGGGTCGCCCAACACCGGCTTCGGCATGCTCGGGATCCCCAACAGCGCGGGCTTCTGGATGGTCGCCAACTTCGAGGCCCCCGATGCCGCCAACACCGGCGACTACCAGCGGACCATCCCCGGCTTGTTCGGCGACAGCACCTTCATGACCACCCCGCTCTTCGACGAGCTGCTCAACTCCTACAACGCCCGCGGCAAGTACTACCTGGGCGCGACGAACTCGGAGGGGAAGTGAGCTCGAGGCGCGCGCTGGCGCTCGGGGCGCTGATGTCGTTGGCAGCCGCCGGCTCGCCGGCGCCGGCCGGGGCACAGGCGGCGCCGGCTCGGGACGCGCAGCATCCCTACAGCGTCGGAAGGTCGCAGCTGCCGGTGCTCCCTCCCCGCGATCCGGCCGCCTATCAGCTGGTGCTCGAGCGGCTGCGCCACCTGCCGGCCCAGGAGCTGTTCGCGTTCGCCAGCTACCAGGGCATGGTGCCGCGGGAGAACCTGGGCGAAGAGGTCAAGCTGTCGGGGGCGATGGTGCGCATGGGCTCGATGCAGCTCGGCGTCCCGCTCCAGCAGCTGCTCGCCGACTACACCCAGCAGCTGCGGGCTGCCGGCATCCAGGTGCGCGAAGGAGAGGTCACGGCTCTCAGCCGCTACCTGGCCTTCCGCGACCCGGCCGACGGCTTCTTGCGCACCATCACCGTGCTCCCGGTGCCCGACGGAACGATGGTGATGGCCTCAGTCTCGGATCCGGCTCGAATGAGCCGGGGCGAGACCAGCGAACCGCCCAAGGACTGGCCGGTGCCGCCGCTGGCCAGCCAGCCGGTGTCGGTGCAGTCCGCAAGCGGCGACCGCCAGCAGCGGACCTGGCTGCTGACGGCGGACTGCCAGAGCCCGACCGAGCTCATCGAGTTCTACCGCCAGGCCCTGCCGCCCGTCGGATGGAAGGCCGATCCGCAATCCAGGCGGGCCGAGGGGGGATTGAACGAAGAGGGATGGACGCGTGGCGCCGAGCGCTGCGTCGTTTCCGTCTCCAAGCGCGAGGGAGGCTGCGCCGTGTCGGTGATGTGCCTCTCCCGGAGGAACCCATGATCTTGGTCTTGATTGCCGCGCTGTCGCTCGGCGCCCAGCCCCAGAAGCCGGACTGCAACGCCATGGTCAAGCAGGCCGAGGCCAAGTGCGCCGATTCGTGCGCCAAGAAGGCGCGGCGCCAGTACCAGAACGCCAACAAGCAGAAGCAGGCGCAGCAGGGCGCGCCAGCCAGCTGCGAGGCCGCCTGTGAGGAGCGCGTCGCCATGGCCAAGGACATGTGCAAGAAGGCCATGAGCCCCCCCACCCGAAGCCCCAAGGGCGCTGCCCACGAGCATGCCGAGGGAGAGGCGCCGTGACCCCTTCGACGAAGGCAGCCTGCCGACGGCTGCGGCAGCTGGCGTGCTGGCTCTGGTCGCTGGAGTCGCCGGGCCAGGCGATGGTGGAGTACTCGACCATCTCGACCGTGATGCTGCTGGGCGGAATCGCCGTGGCCGGAGGCTGGGGCTACTACGACGACCTGATGCGGGGCTTCGACACCTACCTCGGCTCGGTCTACTTCGTGCTCAAGATGGCCTTCCCCTAACCGGTGCGTGTGCCTCGATGCTCCCACTCTTCGCCATCGTCCTGTCGCTGTCGGCGGCCTCGGGTCCCAAGCCCGACCACGCCAAGCTGGTCGCCGAATGCCGCAAGGCCTGCGACCTGAGAAGCGGCTGCCAGGAGTCCTGCCACCAGCAGACCGGCAGAGTGAGGGACTGCAAGCGGCTGTGCGACTTCCAGAAGGACCGCTGTCGCTCGGACTGCGACAAGACCATGCCTTCGCCCAAACCGGGCAAGCAGGCGCCCTGAGCGTCAGCGCGGGCGCGCGCACCAACTCCCCTTCGGCTGGTGCCCCGCGCTGACCGGCCAGCGGCCTGGACGCGCCCCCAATCGCCGAACCTCGTCCGCAGGCGATGACTCCGAGCGAGCGCGGGCTGGCTTTGAATGTTCGGGCGCCGAGCCGACCCAGCATTCAAGAGGCCGAGCTCGCGATGTGCGAGCCGGGAGAAATCGCATGCCTTCACTTCCCCGTTCAGCTCCTCGGATCTCGTTCCCTCCATCGGCCGCTCGGCTGCTGGCCCTGGCCCTCTGCCTGCTGGCGTTCGCAGCCCGCGCGGACACCTCAGATACCGCGCCCAGGGGCTCCGACGGCCAGGCCGGCGGTTGGATCGCTTGGGCGGCTGCCCCCGCACCCGAGGCGGCCCCGCCGGCGCCACTGCCTCCGCCGCCGGCACCAGATGCTCCCCTGCCGCCGCCACCCGCGCCGCCTCTCGCCGAGCGGGCCCAGCCGGTGCAGGTCGCGCAGGCCACCCCCTCGCGAGCGATCTCCTACGAGCCGGCGGCCGGTTTTCGCTGCCTGTTCGGCCAGTCCGCCTGTGCCTTCCAGATGCGCCCGCTGGCGATCGACTGGACCAACGTCGATCTGCACGGCGACATCTACCTGGGCGGGCTCACCGGCGGCGGTTTCGGGCTGGGCGCAGGCACGCGCCACATCCAGCTGACCGGCGACGCCAGCGCCATCGGACTGCTCTTCCGCTGGGACAACGAACTCACCGCGGTCAAGACGAAGTCTGCGGACCTGGAGCTGCTGACGGCGGGGATCAATTCCGGCCCGCGACTGGGAGTCTCCTATTCGCTGGCGCGCGACATTGCCGTCGAAGCGATGGTCAGCGGCAGGCTTCTCCTCGGCTACGGGATGGCGGCCGGCAACGCCTCGAACCAGTGGGTCGCGGCCGGGTACGCGGGGCTGACGATCGGCACGCAGATGTGACCGCGGTGCTGGCCGGCGGCCCAATCCTGGCTCGAGCAGCGGCCCAGGGAGTGCCGGAAAGCCCGGTGGGAAAAGGAGCGGCCAGGGTGGCGCCGCTCCTGTGGTAAAACCTCGGGCCCATGATCCAGATGTTCCACGTCAGCAAGCGCTACCAGGGGGACGCCCCGGCGCTGGTGGACATCAACCTCCACGTGGAGAAGGGTGAGTTCGTCTTCCTCACCGGGCCCTCGGGGGCCGGCAAGACGACGCTGCTCAAGCTCATCTTCTGCGCCGAGCTGCCGACCAGCGGCCAGCTGTTGGTCACCGGGCGCAACGTGGCGCGCATCGGCCGCTCCGGAGTTCCCTACCTGCGCCGGCACATCGGCGTGGTGTTCCAGGACTTCAAGCTGCTGCCCAACCGCACCGTGCTCGACAACGTGGCGTTGACCCTCGACGTGCTGGGCGTGCCGCGGCGCGAGTCGGTGCGGCGGGTCAAGGGAATGCTCAAGCAGGTCGGCCTGGAGCACAAAGCCGACTCCTTCCCGCCGCGGCTCTCGGGCGGCGAGCAGCAGCGGGTCGCCATCGCCCGCGCCCTGGTCAACGATCCGGCCATCCTCCTGGCCGACGAGCCGACCGGCAACCTGGATCCCAAGCTGACCATCGAGATCATGGACCTGCTGCGCGACTTCTCCGCCCGCGGGACCACGGTGCTGGTGGCCACCCACGACCGCTCGCTGCTCGAGCGCTACCAGAAGCGGACCATCGCCATCGAGGGCGGCAAGGTGGTGGTCGATCAGATGGGGCCGGGGCGCGCGCTCGCCGGCGCCTGACAGGCCTGAGGACTCTGCGTGGTCAAGCTCGTCTACTTCCTGCGAACGGCGCTCGGCGGACTGCGGCAGAGCTTTTTCGTGCACGCGGTGGCGGCGCTGGCGATCGGCGTGTCGCTGCTGGCGATGGGGCTGTCGCGCTTCGCGGCGGGAGCGGTGGGCGCGGCGGTGGACGCCTGGGGCGGCGACGTGGAGATCACCGCCTATCTGAAGGACGCGATCAGCCCGGAGGACGCGAGCCGGCTGGCCGAGCGGCTCCGCAGAGAAGAGCGCGCCGAGGTCAAGCTGGTCGGTCCCGAGGAGGCGCTGGCGCGGCTCGCCCGCGAGCTCGGCGGGGCCGGGCAGGTGCTCGATCACCTGCCGAAGAATCCGCTGCCCGCCAGCCTGGAGCTACGGCCTGCTGCCGACAGCCGCTCGGCGGCCGCGGTGGCCGTCTTCGCCGGGAAGCTTCAGCAAGCGCCGGAGGTCGCGTCCGTCGAGTACGGCCGGGATCTGCTCGAGCGCCTCCAGCGGCTGTCGCTGGCGGTCCGCTGGGCGGGCGCGCTGCTGTTGGCGTTGGTGCTGCTGGCGGCGCTGGTGGTGGTCTCGGCGACGCTGCAGCTCGCGATCTATGCCCGGCGGGCGGAGATCGAGATCCAGCAGTTGGTCGGCGCCACCGACACCTTCGTCAAGGTTCCGTTCCTCATCGAAGGCGCCTTCCAGGGGTTGATGGGCGCGGCCGTGGCCGCGCTGGGGCTGCTGGCGATCTCGGTCTACGTCGCGCCGCGGGTGGGCGAGGCCTTCAGCTTCCTGACCGCCCAGCTGCCGCTCCCCAACCTGCTGGAGGTGCGCGGGCTGCTCGAGCTGGCGGGGCTAGGGGTGATTCTGGGGCTGCTGGGCAGCATCTGGGCCGTGCGCCGGTTCATGAGGCTCTAGATGCTCCGCCTCCTCGCCATCGGCGCCCTGGCGCTCCTCTCGACCTTGGCTGCGGCCCAGCCGGCAGAGGCTCCGCAGGCCAGCGCCGACCAGCTCGCGAAGCAGGTCGAAACCAACGAGGAAGCGCTCCAGCGGCTGCACGACAAAGCCACGTCGGTGCTGGACGAGCTCTCGGCGGCCGAGGAGCAGGTTCGCGCGATGGAGGATGCGGCTGCCGCCTCAGAGGAGCAGGCGCAGGCGGCGGCCGCCAAGGCCAAGCTCGCCCAGGCCGAAGAGGAGGCCGCCCGCCAGTCCTTCACGGTGCTGATCGAGCAGCTCAGCCCAAGGCTGCGCGCCCGCTACCAGCTCGGGCGCCAGCAGCGGGCCTCGATCATGTTGGCGTCCAGCTCGGTCGGCGATCTGCTCTGGCGCCAGAAGGCGCTCGAGCTCGTGCTGGCGGAGGACCTGAAGGCGCTCGAGCGGGCCAAGCTGTCGCTCGCGGCGGTGCAGCAGAAGCGGGCGAAGGCCGAGGAGGCGAAGAGGGAGCATCTGGCCCGGGTGCAGAGCGCCCAGGCGCAGCGCGAGGCGGCGCGCGGCCGCAAGGAGCAGCTGACCGCCCTCCACTCGTCGATCGTCGAGGAGCAGGACCTCAAGGAGAGGGCCCTCGTCGAGCTGCAGCGCCAGCACCAGGAGCTGACGCGGATGATCGAGGAGCTGCAGGGCGACCTGAAGGCCTCGAGCTTCGCCCGCCGCAAGGGGAAGCTGCCCTTCCCGGCCAGCGGGCCGATCGAGGTCGGCTTCGGCAAGGTGGTCAACCCCAAGTTCAACACCGTCACTTTCCAGAAGGGCATCGACCTGCGCGCTCCCGAGGGCTCGCCAGTGGTTGCGGTGGGACCGGGCAAGGTGGTGCACGCCGGGCCGTTCCGCGGCTACGGCAACCTGGTGATCGTCGACCATGGCGATGCCTACCACTCGCTCTACGCCCATCTCGGCCGCTTGGACGTGGCGGTGGGGGCCGATGTCGAACAGGGGCAGACCCTAGGCGCGGTCGGCGATACTGGCTCGATGAAGGGCGCGTACCTCTATTTTGAGATCCGCGAGAAGGGGAAGCCGGTCGATCCCAAGAGCTGGCTGGGAGCCCCCTGACCGCCTGTCGTAAGGAGCAGCGAGCATGAGGGAGCATTTGTTCCCGCTGGCGATGGAGCTTCTGCGGCGCCAGCTGGTGCTGGGAGGGGTGAAATCGGTGCTGGCGGATCTGGACGGTGACCAGATCCACTACTTCGACCTGGCGGGAAAGAACCGCGGCGGCCCGACGGTGGTGCTCATCCACGGGCTGGGCAGCTCGGCGGCCGGATGGTCGCGGGTGATCTTTCCGTTCGCCAAGAGCGCGGGCCGGGTGCTGGTGCCGGACATGCCCGGCTCGGGATTCGGGCCGCTGCCGCGCTCCGGGCCGCTCGGCTTCGACGGGCTGCTCGAGTTCGTCGACAGGTTCCTGGAGGCCAAGGTAGGCGGGCCGGTGGTGATGATCGGCAATTCGCTGGGCGGGGCGCTGGTGGCCCGGTTCGCCGCGCGCCATCCCAAGAAGGTCCGGGCCGCGGTGCTGGTGGCACCGGCCGGGGCGCCGCTGGGGCCCGACAAGCTCAAGCAGACCCTGACCATCTACGCCGACGGCACCGAGCACGGCGCCCGCGAGCTGATGCGCCGGGTCTACGTGCGCCCGCCGCCGCTGCTGCCGACGCTGTTCGCTCCGGGCATGCGCAACCAGCTGGCCCGGCCCGGAGTCGCAAAGCTGATCGAGGAGGCGAGCCGCGTCGAGGGGCTGGCTCCCGACGAGGTGCGGGCGCTCTCGATGCCGACGCTGCTGCTCTGGGGCGGCCAGGAGAAGGTCCTCCCCTTCGAAGGTATCGACTTCTTCCGCCAGCACCTGCCGTCGAGCGCGGAGATCAACGTCATCGATGGCTTCGGGCACTGCCCGCAGCTGGAACGGCCGCGGCAGCTGGTCGGGATGATCGACTCCTTCCTGCGCCGCCGGCTGGATCCGCTCCCGGCCTGAGTCGTCGTATCCTCACCGCTCACTCTGGCGGAGAGGATCGCGATGTCCGAGGAAGTCGAAGACGAGCTCCCCAAGCGCAGCAAGCTTCCTTACTTGGCGGTGTTGCTCGGCGTGGCCGCCATCGCCGGCGGGCTGGGGTTCTGGCGCTGGTCAGGTTCCCGGCCGCGCATTTCCCCGGAGCGATTCTTCTTCGCCGAGACCCTGCCGATGTGGGCGCTGGAGCACCATCGCGGAGGCGGCTCGCCGTTGCCCGACCTGTCGCAGGTCCCGCCGCCGGTGTCGGCGCTGTCGCCCGAGCTCGAGGCGCTCGGGAAGTCCTTTCCCAAGTTCGCCGCGGCGCGCGAGGCCGCCGTCCGCCTCAACAAGGCCCTCGAAGGCAGCGGGCTGCGGTACTGGCTCGACGTCCAGCAGGTGAGCAAGCGGCCCATCGTCCTCAGCTACGCGCTCGAGCTGCGCACCCGCTGGAAGATGGGCGACAAGGCGCTGGACGTGATGCGAGTCCGACGCCTGGACCGGCTCAACATCGAGATGGGAATGGAGGGGCTGACCGACGACGAAGGGCCGGTGGTCTTCCTCGATCGGCTGGAGCCGAACCTCTCTCGGGATCTGGAGGAGGCGTTCGCGGAGATTCCCAAGGGAAACGAGGTCGATAGGGCGGCGCGGGCGATCTTCCGCGGGCAGTTGGAGAGCAAGGTGGGCGCGGCGGCGGTGGCGCTGGCGGCGGGCCAGCTGCGGCGCCGCAGCGAGCTGTTCGAGGCGATGGAGAAGCGGATGCACGAGGGCCAGGTGACCTTCTATCGCCCGGAGGGCTTCGTCTGGGGAGATGAGTTCTTCGAGCGGCTTGAGCCCTACGCCAAGACCGGCCGCCCGCGCGGGCCGCTGCTGCTGGCCTCCGACTTGAGACAGCTGCACCGGGCCGATGAGGTCTTGCGCGAAGGGGAGGGGAATCGCGCGCTGCTGGCTTCGCTGGAGCTGGAGTCCTCGCTGGTCGAGGCGCACGAGGCGCGCCACGCGCTGGACCCGTCGGAGAGGAAGGTGCCGGAGGTGCTGGTGGCTGCCGTGGGCGATGACGACATGCCCTTCGCCAACAAGGCCGAGCGCGAGCTGCGCGCCTTGATCGCCGAGATCCACGACGGGGCCGCGCCCAGCTGCCTGGCGGTGGCGCGGATCGTCCAGATGGTGGCCGGCCGGTACGCCCGCGCCACGCCGCACTGGTACGCGAGCAGCGTGCTGCTGCGCGAGATGTTCGGAGAGGGTGAGACCTACGCCAGCCTGCCCGCCAAGGCCTGCGCGATGCCCGACGCCCAGCTGCGGAGCACGGCGGCCGAGGCCTTCAAGAGTCTCTACGGAGAGGACTTCGTCGGCGCCGCGCCGGCGTCCGCTGCCGTGCCCTGAGCGGTAGGGGGCTTGGCCGCCTTGGCGTCGGCTTCCTGGACGTCAGCCAGCACCTGGGCGCTGTGCGCCTTGGCGTCGACGTCCTCGTAGAAGCGCAGCACCGTGCCGTCCTTGTCGATGAGTACGCTCTGGCGCTTGTGGACGCCGAAGATCGGGATGTGGCCGACCCCGAAGGCCTTGGCGATCGACCCGTCGTCATCGACCAGCAGGTCGAACGGAATCCCGAGCTTGGCCCGGAACTCGCGGTGGCTCTCCTCGCCCTGGCGCGAGATTCCCAGGATCACCACCCCGAGCTTCTGGAACTTGTCATAGTCGCCGGTGAAACTTTTGGCCTCGGCGGTGCAGCCGGGGGTGTTGTCCTTCGGGTAGAAGTAGAGCAGCACCCGCTTCCCGAGGAATTCCGAGAGCTTGACGGTCTTCCCGTCCTGGTTCCTGGCGCTGAAATCGGGAGCCTTGGCGCCGGGGGCGATGCCGAGCAGCACGGTGGCGAGGAGGAGGGCGGTGTTCATGGTGGCCCTCTGGTAACGGGACCACCGGAGGGCGCGCCACGTCTCGTGGGGCTCAGCGCCTCTTCGGGCCTCGCTTGGTGCTGACGAGCTTCGGGGGCCTCAGGAAGTTGACTGGCAGCAGAGGAAAGCCGATCTCCCGCATGCGCTCGGGGAGCCGGCGGCTCTGCCAGGCGCGCTCCTTCTCCAGGGCGGCCTCGCTGGCGGCGGCGATCACCGCCTTGTCGGCATAGAGCGCGGCGCCGGCGGCGTGCCTGGCGACGTGGGCGGTGGCAACGGCATGGCCGGCGGCGCGAGCGGCGGCGCAGGCCGCCGGGGCATCGAGGACTGAGCGGGCTGCAGCGTGGGCGTCGAGAGCAGCTGCGCGGGCAGCCTTGTACCTGATTTCCCCGCGCGCCCAGGCCCGCGCAGCCTCGATGGCCTTGCGCGGCCGGTCGTCCTTGGGCGCCCGGGCCTCGAAGTGGTGCAGCACCCGATGGGCGCAGTCGGCCGCCCAGCGCGCCAGCAGCCGATGGTCTTCCAGGTCGGGCTTCGCCGACTTGCCGTGGACGGGGCGACGAGGCCCGCGCTGGATCTCGGACGCGGGCCTCGCCATCACCGTGGAGCTCAGCTCAAGGCCTTGAGCACGCCGGTCCGCTCGTTGAAATCGCGGATCAGCTTGTCCCACTCCTCGGCCTGGCCGAGGGTCTCGTCCCAGAACTCGGGATCCCAGAGCTGGTTGAGCTCGGCGCTGGTCTTCCCCTGCTGCTCGACCCAGGTGAAGTACTTGAGGTTGTGCAGGGCCTTCTTGTCCCAGTGGCCCAGCTCCTTGAGGTGGTCGGTCTCGGCCCCGGCCAGGTAGCGGGCGAAGTGGGCGGCCGCCGTCTCCTTGCTGTAGGCGCCGTGCTGCTCGCGCAGCTCCTGCTTGCGCGAGCCGTAGAGCGCCATCGAGTCGGTCATCGGGAAGAACAGGAAGTCCTTTCCGCCCAGCTCGTAGTACTTGGCCACCTTGATCGCCGCGACCATGTTGGCGATGCCGCTGATGCCCACCAGCGGCAGCTGCTTGAGGAAGTCGTCCTTGATGCCCTGCTTCGACAGCCAGGCCAGGCCATCCTCCTCATTGAACAGCCGCAGCAGCTGCATCACCTGCTCGTCGTCGATCGCCGCCACCATGTCGGTGTTGCGCACGTTGTGCACCCAGGGAACGTGCTTGTCGCCGATGCCTTCGATGCGGTGGGCGCCGAAGCCGTTGATCAGCAGCGTCGGGCACTGCAGGGCCTCGGTGGCCACCACCTTGATGTTCGGGGAGAACTTGCGCAGGTAGTCGCCGGCGGCGATGGTCCCCGCCGAGCCGGTGGCGCTGATGTAGGCCGACAGCCGCCCGCCCTTGGGCGCCAGCTGCTGGAAGATCTCCTCGATGATCGGGCCGGTGGTGTTGTAGTGCCAGACCGGGTTCCCGAACTCTTCGAACTGGTTGAAGATCACCGCGTCGTTGCCGCGGGTTTTCCGCAGCTCCCAGCACTTGTCGTAGATCTCCTTGACGTTCGACTCGGTGCCGGGAGTGGCGATGATCTCGTCGGTGCCGATGCCCTTGAGCCAGTCGAAGCGCTCCTTGCTCATCCCCTCGGGCAGGATCGCGACGGCCTTGCAGCCGAGCAGGGCGCTGTCGAAGGCGCCGCCGCGGCAGTAGTTGCCGGTCGAGGGCCAGACCGCCTTCTGCCTCTCGGGATCGAACTCCCCGCTCACCAGCCGCGGCACCAGGCAGCCGAAGGCGGCGCCGACCTTGTGGGCGCCGATCGGGAAGTGCTTGCCGACGATTCCCACCAGCCGCGCGTTGACTCCGGTCACCTCGGAGGGGAACTCGACCCAGTTGCCGCGGTTGAACAGCCCGCCCTTCTCCTTGGGCTCGTTCTTCCAGGTGATGCGGAACAGGTTGAGCGGGTTGGTCTCCTGCATCCCGATCGAGGTCAGCTTCTTCTTGATCTTCTCCGGGATCCTGGTGGGGTCACGCTGCTCGGCGAAGGTGGGCACCACGATGCCCCGCTCTCGGCAGCGCTGCACCGTCTTGGCCAGGACCGCTTCGTTGACCTTCTGGATGACGCGCACGGGTCGCTCCTCTCACGGATGTCGGGGCGGGCAAGCCACCGAGGGAAGTCCGCGAGTCTAGCGACCGGCCAAAAGAACCGTCAACCGGCCATCACTGTCCGGCGGCGGCCGACGGCCAGGGCCAGTGCCACCAGGGCGCTTGCCAGGGACGAGGGGCCGGCCCCGGCGCCGCTGCAGCCGCAGCCTCCCTTGGCCACCGAGTCCGAGGGATTGGTGGAGCTGGCACCGCCGCTGCCCGTCCCCGAGCCGGAGCCGGAATTGACGGGCTTCCCGGCGTCCTGGGCGGGCGTCGGGCCCGCGTCCCAGCTCGTCGGCGAGCCGGCGTCCTGAACCGGCGGCGAGCCGGCATCGCGAATGGTCGGGCTCCCGGCGTCCTGAATCGGAGGCGCGCCGGCATCCTGGACCGGCGGGGTGCCGGCGTCATGTGGGGGCGGGGAACCGGCGTCCACCGCCGGGGCCGCCATCCCCGCCAGCGCCTGGAGGTCGGCGAGGGAGCCGTTGAAGCGGTCGAGATCGGCGCCGCCGCTGATGCCGGCCACGGTCCCCGAGGGCGAGTATTGCCAGAAGACCCAGTTGCTCCAGGTGGCGGGGACGTTGGGGCAGGAGACGTTGTAGTTGGCGATCCAGAGCGGGTTCATCCCGAAGGAGGTGTCGGCGACGTTGGAATTCCAGAAGGCCGGGCTGACGTAGATGAACGGCTCGCGCCCGAGGACCTGGGTCACGCGATCGACCCAGGCGTGAATCTGGGACCGCAGCTGGGCCTGGCTGACGCCGCCGGTGACCTCGACGTCGAGGATGGGCGGCAGGTCGCCCGGTTGGAGCGAGCCCACTGCTTGGAGCACCATGTTCGCCTGATCGAGCGCGTTCTCGGCCGGCTCGAAGAACTGATAGGAGCCGCGGATCATCCCCGCCGCCTTGATGCCGGCGTAGTTGGCGGAGAACATCAGGTCGGGATGAGTGAGGCCGTCGCTGATCCGGGCGACCGCGAATACCTTGCCGGCGCCTCTCACCGCGGCCCAGTCGACGGTCCCCTGCCACTTGGAGACGTCGACGCCTTCGAGGGTGTGGGCCCCCTGGCAGACGGTCAGTTCCTGATCCTGCGTTCCCAGGTCCTGATCCGATGGGGCGCCGCAGGCGGCCTGCAGAAGCAGCGCCAGGGCAAGCGCGAGCCGAGAATTTCGCAAGGGACACCTATCGAGCTGTGCAAGCAGAACTGCCGAATCTCCCGGTCCGACCGGCCCAATGTAACCGGTCCACCGAGCGCGCGCTCGCCTTCGGGAAGGCCGGCGCAAGCGGGGGTGAGCGCAGGCGAATTGCCCAAGGAAACCGCCCGGTTTCGTACACTGTCCGATTGCCGGGAGCCCCGAGATTTGCCAGCGGACGGCCTCTCTGGGCAGTCTTGCGCCTCCCCACGAAGCGCTGGTGCCGGCGTGAGCCCATCTCTCCCCAGTCCCGCCTTGCCCGGCCCGGAGCGCTCGAGGGGCGGGGCCGGTTGCCTTCCGACGCACGGTGTCATCCGGTTGGCGCCTTGGCTCGCTGCGCTCGGCGTGGCGCTTGCGCCCTCGGCGCTGCCGGCGCAGGAGGCCTCGGCTCTCTCCGGCACCCCAGCAGCGGCGGAATCGCCCGCGCCCAGCGCCGCCGCGTCCGAGGTGGTGAAGATCGGGGCCTTTGTCTGGAGCGCCTCGCCGACTGCGCTTCCCACTGGCGCGCTGCTGGGCGGCGGGGTGCAGGTGCGCGGAGCGCTGTTGCAGTCCGGAGGGTACTGGGGCGCGCGGCTCGCCCTGGCCCGAACCTCGGAGGCCAGTCGCGACTGGCAGCTGACGCACCTCAACCTGGAGGCCGCCGCCTCGGTCGGAGTGGAGTGGCGCCGCGGGGTGGGGGCGTTGAGCGCGCAGCTCAGCCTGGGCGGATTGCTGATACGCCAGCTTGGACAGCGCCAGCAGTACGACCGGCTGCTCGCCGCGGGCGTGGCCGATTTGCGCCGGGATGGCTGGTCGCTTGGGCCCTTCGTCGGGGCCGAGCTGGGCGCCGAGGTCGCCTTCTACTCGCCGTGGAGCGTGCAGCTGCGACTGGGGCCCGGGTTCACGATGCAGAACGTAGCCGGGGCGCGGCTGGCGCGGTGGTTCCTCTCCAGCGGGCTGGGGGTGGGCCGTGCGTTCTAGCGTGCTCCCTTCGCTGCTCACGGCGATGGTCGCTGCCGGCTGCCTGGGCGGCGTGGACGATCTCGGACTCGCTGCCCCGCCGCTGGCGCAGGTTCAAGGTCGGGTCGATCTGGCGGCAGTGCTGCCGCTGGCGAATGGCGCGCCGCTGCGGGCGGCGCTGGTCTGGGGCGCGGTGCCCAACTATTCACTCGGGTGCCTGATGTACCGCGCCAACCCCGAGCTGGCGGCGGCCTGCCCGGACCCGTTCTCGTTCGTGCCCGGCTCGGTCGAGTCCGAAGCAGAGATCTCGCTCGCGGGCGACGGCAGCTTCCAACTGCCGATCCGGCGGCTGCCTCCGGCGGGCGTCGCGGTGGGCGACGAGACGACGCGGATCTCCTGGGGCAGCGTCATCGTCGCCGCCGACAGCAACGGCAACGGCCTCTTCGATCTGCTCGACCTCAACACCGGCAAAGGGCCGCGCCACCAGCTCGCCGATCGGGTCGTCGCCGCCTCTTTCCAGACCCTCGAGGCGCCCCAGCAGCGGGTAACCTTCCGCGAGGGCGGCTACGACGCGCAATCGACCTTCTATCCCGCCCTCGGCTGCGCCCCTCCGCCGGCAGGGTTCTCGCTGCTGTTCACCGCGCTGCCCGGGCCGGCGCAGGCCTGCGGCAGCGTGAGCCTGAGCCACTGGATTGAGCCCATTCCCGTCGGCGAAACCCAGGCCCGGCGCCTGGCCTGCAGCTCGCTCGACACCACGCGGGTGCGCGAGCCGGACCAGGCGCCCAACCTCACCGGCGCCGAGCCGCCCAAGGTCCTGTGCCTCGACGCCCAGACCCTGGCGCTCGTCTACCCCGGCGAGTGCCCGCGCATCACGTTCCTGCCGCTCAAGGGATGCGGCGGCTGGCCGCTGTGCCGAAATCCCGAGTGGGATCGAACCAATTCACTTCCCGAGTGGTGGCCATGCGGAAAGTGATCCTGGTGTGGCTCGCTGCTCTGCTGCCGCTGTCGGCGCTGGCCGGCGAGCCGCCCAAGGTCCTGAGCGAGCGCGAGGCGGTGGACGACGACGGCTACCGGGTGTCGCTGTCGATGCCTACCGAGGACGATCGCGCCGCTTGGATGCAGCCGGGGCTGCGGGTCGAGCTGGCGGTGGAGGAGGGCTACCTGCTCGCGGTCGCGCCGGCGCCGCGGATGTTGGGGACCACCTTCCACCTGCGAACCCGGCTGCGGCTCGACGACTCCTGGTCGCTGGCCGCCACCCTCGGCTACACGCTGGCCCGCGGCGACTACAACGGCGCGCGGTGGACGGCGCTGGTCGAGCCGATCTTCCATCCGCTGCCGTCGCTGGGCGTTTCGCTGGCGCTGGGCTTCGGGGGCCTGAGCCTGACGCAGGTGAAGCTTCCGGCGACGATGCCCGACAACTCGGGGGAAATCGCCAGCCGCACCTTCGCCGACGGCGAGCACCTCTATTCGTGCACCGGCGGCGCCTGGGCCGGCCAGGCGCGGGTCGAGTACCTGTGGGTCGCCGGACCGCTCTTCTCCACTGGGCCGTACTTCGTCGCCGACAGCCAGTGGACTGCCTGCACCCGGGAACTCGGGCCGACTGATCTGGAGACGGGGGCGCCGGTGCTGGGCAAGCAGTGGTGGCTCAACTTGGGCGCCGGGATCGGGTGGTGGTTCTCGTGGCGATGAACTACCGGATCGCCGCGTTGGCCACTTGCCTGCTGGTTTCGGCAGGCGCCAGGGCCCAATCGGCCGACTCCTCGCCGGCGAGCCCGCCGGAGGCGGCCTCCGTCGAGCGCGGGCTGGTGCCGCCGCGGGCGCTGGGCTCGCTCTCCATCGCCTATCCGGCCGCGGCGCCGGCGCGCTCCGAGCCGGTGGCCGTCAAGGTGCTGCTGACCATCGGAATCGACGGAGCGGTGACCGCGGTCCAGCTCGCCGAAGGCGCCGGCGAGCCGTTCGACGGCGCGGTGCTCGAGGCGGCCAAGAGTTTCCGGTTCGAGCCGGCGCGCATGGACGGCAAGCCGGTGGAGGTGATGGTTCCCTTCACCCAGACCTTCCTTCCGCCGCCCCCGCCGTCGCTCGAGGCCGAGAACAAGAAGCTCGACGCCCTGCTCGAGGGTCTGGTGGTCGAGCGCGGGAGCCGCCGGCCGGTCCCGCTGGCCAACCTGATGGCCCGCGACCGCGAGGGCGAGCACTTTGCGATCTCCGACGAGCAGGGGAGGTTCTCGCTGGCGGTGGCGTCGGGCGAGGTGCGCGTCCAACTCGCCGCGGCCGGCCTGCGTCCGTTCTCGCGGATCGAAGTGCTGCGACCCGATGAGCAGCTGAAGGTGAAGTATCTAGTCGAGCGCGAGAGCCTGAATCCCTACGAGTCGGTCGTGGTCGGCACTCGCGAGCGAACCGAGATCTCGCGCACCACCCTGAGCGGCCGCGAGCTGCACCAGATGCCCGGGACCATGGGCGATCCGATGCGGACAGTGACCGTGTTGCCCGGCGTGACCCAGGTGATGTCGCTGCTCCCGATCCCGATGGTGCGCGGCTCGAGCCCAGGCGACACCGGCATCTTCCTCGACGGCGCCCGGCTGCCGCTGCTCTTCCACCTCTTCGGCGGGCCCTCGGTCATTCACCCCGAGTTCATCGACCGCATCGACTTCTACCCCGGCGGCTTCCCGGTCAGCTACGGCGGTTACACCGGCGGGATCATCGACGGCCAGACCGTGAGGCCGAAGCTCGGGGAGAACAAGGTCGATCTCGACCTCAACCTGCTGCAGACCGGCTTCTTCGTGCGCCAGCAGGTTCCCGGGACGGACCTCATCGCCAGCATTGCCGGGCGCTACGGCTATCCGAGCCTGGTCCTCAAGGCGCTCACCCCCGACCTCGGCCTCTCGTACTGGGATTACCAGGCGCGCCTCGATGGCGGTTCGCCCAAGAGCGCCTGGTCGGTCTTCGCCTACGGGGCCCAGGACGTGATGCAGATGGCCGACTCGCCCGGCTCCTCGTCGATGACCACCGAGCTGCTCTTCCACTTCCACCGCCTGGACCTGAAGTGGAAGACGGGGACGGAAGAGCAGAACGGGAATTACCGGGTGCTGCTGGGCTACGACGAGACTCAGCTCGCCGCCGGCGCCGTCTCCAACAAGTCGGTGTTCGTCGATCCCCAGGTTTCCTGGTCGCTGCCGCTCGCCTCCTGGCTGCGCGTCCGCGCCGGAGGCGAGGCCCTGCTGCGCGAGAGCGGCAATCCGCCGGAGGCTCGGCCGGTCGAGGAGGTCATCGGGATGACCGCCTCCCTGATCCAGACCTCGGGGCGGCTGTTCAACGTCGGCGCCTTCCTCGAGGCGCCGGTCAAGCCGTCGGAGCGGCTGCTGGTGGTCCCCGGGGTCCGCTACGACCACTACCGCGACGACAAGGCCCAGCAGCGGAGCCTGGACCCGCGGCTGACGCTGCGCTGCCAGCCGCTGGAGGCGAGCGAGCTCTGGCTCAAGGCGATGGTCGGCCGATACCACCAGCCGCCGCGGGTGTTCCTGCCGGTCCCCGGCGCCGACCAGGCCTCGCTGGAGCTGGGACTGCTGGTCTCGACGCAGTACGGCGCCGGCGTCGAGGTCGGCCTGGCCCCGGGCATCGACCTCGACGTGCAGGGCTACTACAACGCCATGAACCCGGTGGTGTTCGACCTCTCGATCAACACTCTCTACCCCGGTCAGACGATGGGGCCGAGCTCGCTGCCCGGGCAGCTCCCGTCAGACGCCGGCCAGGTCGAGGTCAACCCGCTCACCGATGCCCTCACCAAGCGCCGGGGCCGCTCGTACGGGCTCGAGGTGCTGCTGCGCAAGCGCGACGCCAAGAACGTCTTCGGCTGGCTGGCGTACACGCTCTCGCACAGCGAGCGCGACTACGAGAAAGGCTGGGCGCCGTTCGACTTCGATCGCACCCACATGTTCAACGCCGTGGCCGGCATCCGGCTGCCGCGCAACTGGGAGATCGGCGGGCGGCTGCTGCTGCAGAGCGGCACCCCGCTCAACACCATCCAGGGCACCAACGCCGGCCGCGCCGACTGGCAGTTCCGGGCCGACCTGCGGGTGGACAAGCGCGCGGTCTGGAACAGCTGGCTGCTCGACTTCTACGTCGACATCGTCAATGCCACCGTCTCCGAGGAGTCGGGAGGCGTCTCCGGTGGCTCGGGCTATCGCTACGTGCTGCCGACCATCGGGCTGCGCGGGGGGTTGTGACCGCTCAGTCCGCCTCCGCCAAGTGCTTCGGCTCGCGCAGCCGGCTGGGGCAGCGCCGATCGCCGGCCAGAGTGCGAGCGTAGGCCTCGTCCGAGGATGAGCTGCTGCCGATCGCCCCGGAGCGCAAACTGGCTCAGCACGCTACTCGGAGGATTCGCTCTCGGAGCTCTCCTCGGCACCCTCGGCCTCCGCGCCGCTCACGCCGGGCTTCTTGGCTCGCTCGAGTGCCTCCTGCCGCTTGATCAGCTCCTGCAGCTTGGGATCGACGATGGTGGCCTCGTCCCAGGGGTTGGACGGGTCGGTCGCGGCCGGCTTGGGGGGAGGAGCCTTGCCCGCCAGCGGCTTGCGCGGAGGTGCGGGGATGGGCTTGCGGCGCTGAGACTCGTCGGACGACATGTCACACCTCGAAGGATCGTCAGCCGGTAGAGTGGGTCCGAGGAAGCATAGGGGACCGGCTTTCGCTGCCGCAAGCAGCGCCGGCTAGACCGAGCGCCCGGCCTTCTTGGCGTGCACAAGATTGACGAAGGTCTGCACGCTGAACAGGCTCAGGATCTGCGTCGGTTTCAAGCCTTGGACGATGCGCCCGCTGGCCTCGGGCATCAGCTGGCGCAGCCGCTCCAAGCCCTTGTCGGAGATGACGCCGCCGGGGGCGAACTCCTCCTCCGACATGTCGCCGCGGGCCGCCTTCTCCATCTCGCCGCGGGTGATCTGGATGTCGAAGCCGCGCTCCAGGCGGAAGACGATGTCCAGGAAATCGAGCGACTCCGCGCCCAACTCGCCCATCAGGTTCGACTCGGGCTTCACCAGCGCCAGGTCCTTGCCTAGCGACTCGGCCACGATGGACCGCACTTGCTGCTCGATGGTGAGGGTCTCGGCGGCGGGCATGGGCAGGTCTCCGGCAGGAAGGAGCAGGCGCGCATTTTCGGGCAGTGACGAGTTCCTGACAATGGAAGACGGCGGACGGGCGCGGCTCCGACGCGATTCGTCGTCCCGGCGAGCGCGGCAGACGCCGGAACGGCGACGCCCTCCAGAATCCGGAGGTCAGCTGAGGAGCCTGTCGAGCAGCCAGCTGCCGGCGTCGGCGGCGGCGTCCTCGAGGGTGGCGCCCGCGGCTCGCCCCATGTAGCGCCGCTCGGGCGGATCGCCCCGCTCGGCCAGGCGCTCGAGGTTGCGGTAGTAGGAGCCCATCATCGCGTTGAAGAACAGGTGGTGCGCCAGCTGGGCCGGATCCTTGGCGATCCCGGCATGGAGGGCGCGCCGGGCGACGGAGCGCGGGCCGTAGAAGCGCCTGAGCAGCTCTGACACCGCGGTCTGGAGGGCCTCTGGCTCGGCACGCAGCGGGCGGACGGTGAGGTGGTTGCCGTCGAAGTCGCGCAGGTCCTCGCTAACCAGCCGCCCCTCCCGCTTCAAGGCGCGGTAGGGCTCGGTCCCCGGGTAGTAGTGCAGCCAGGAGACGATGAGCGACTGCACGCGGGCCTGTTCGAGGAAGTCGCCGGCCCGCTCGAAGGTCTCTGGGACGTCGCTGTCCAGGCCGACCACCAGCCCGACCTGCACCAGGATTCCGGCCTCGCGCAGCCGGCGCGCCGCCTCGAGGAAGGCCTGAGGCTTCACCCAGCCCTTGTTGAGCGAGCGCAATCCCTCGGGCGACAGGGTCTCCAGGCCGACGAAGACCGAGCGGCAGCGCGCCGCGGCGAGCCGATCGGCCAGGCCGGGATCTCCGGCGAGATCGGCCACCGTCGTCTGCGCGGTCCAGCCGGGGATGCGCGCCCGCTGGAGCACCGGCAACATGCGCTCGAAGGCCGGGCGATCGTCGAGGAAGTTGACGTCCAGGAGCTCCACCAGCCCGTGGTCGTACTGCTCCAGGTCGCGCTCGACGTCCTCGACCGAGCGGCTGCGGGTGGTGGGGAAGAGCGCGCTCGAGGTGCAGAAGCGGCAGGCGAACCTGCAGCCGCGGGTGATCTCGAGGGGGAAGTTGAGCTTGAGGTAGCGCTCGGCCGGAGTCAGCGACAGGTCGGGGAGGACGGTGTGCTCGAGCGAGGGCGGCGCGCTGGCGCGGTAGAGTGGCTTGAGCGAGCCAGCGCGCGCGTCGGAGGCGATCTCGGCGGCCTGCCCCTCGAGCTCGCCGGCCACCACACCGTCGCAGTGCGGCGCGACCAGCTCCGGGGCGAGAGTGGCAAAGGTGCCGCCGATGAGGACCTTGCTGCCCTGGGCGCGGAAGCGCCGCGCGAGCTCGAAGGCGCGCGGGGCGTTGTAGACGTGGCAGCTGATGCCGACCCATTCCACCGGCGAGTCGTCGAGCGGCTCGACGTTCTCGTCGCAGGCCTCGACCTCGAATCCCTGCGCAGCCAGCTCCGCGCCCACCACCGGCAGGGTGAGCTGCCGATACCGCGGCTGGACGAGCGGAGGCTGGATCAGGCGAATCCGCATGGGTCGGCCCTCAGCGGATGGCGGACGGGGTGCGGTCGCCGGCCGGGGTCCCCGCCAGCGACAACTGCCGCCGGAACAGGAAGAGGAACATCCCGATGGCGGCGACGAAGAACAGCTCGGTCAGCTCCTCCCAGAAGTTGGCCCACCAGAAGGCCTCGCCGAAGGCCTCGGACAGGAAGAAGCGCAGGGCCGAATAAGAAAGGAAGCCGAACGAGAGAAAGAAGAGCGGGGTGGCCGGGCGCATGCCCTTCTGCCCGCCGAAGCCGAGCACGGCCAGGGTGGCGAGGAACCCGACGACGGCCAGCGCCGGGTAGAGCCGCAGCTCGATCCACAGGTTGAGGACGGGCACCCCGAAGTCGGTGCGCGTGCCGAGGACCACTGCCTCCACCATCTCCGGCCGCAGCCGCCCGGTCAGCGGGATCAGCGAGACGACGGCCAAGCTCCCCAGCAGCATCAGCATCAGGTCGTGGAAGCCGCAGCGCACCGGGTCGCGCTTCCAGCACTGGCCGCACAGCGGCTGGAGCCGGCAGCCCAGTGCCGGGTTCGAGTAGCGCAGCACGCGCTCGTCGAAGAGGGTGAACAGCCCCCAGGGGATGAGGGCCGACATCAGCGCCATCCCGAAGCCGTGCATGGCGTCGTTGAGGTAGATGCGCCCGGGAGAGTGCCAGGCGAGGTTCAAGGCGCAGAACGCTTCGCCGATGAAGAACCAGAGCAGGCCGTGCCAGAGGACGGACAGGCCCGCGGCCTTGGCGCGCCGGCGCGTGAGGATGAGGATCGCCAGCGACAGCGCCATGTAGACCGGCTTGATCCCCAGGCCGGCGATGACCGAAAGCCACTGCTGGTATTGAGTGAGGGCCAGCTCCCGGGTTGCGCTTGGCGGCGCGGCCCCGCGTCCGCCTCGCTCGAGCGGCAGGCCCTCGGCGAGATAGCGGGCCATCCCGCCGCCGAGGACCTGGACCTCGTCGAAGCCGTGCATGCGGGCAATGGGGGCCGCCAGGGCGGCGTCGTAGCCATACTGGCAGGCGAGCACCAGGGGACTGGGGCCCTTCTCTTTGTGGAGTTGGTAAAGGAAGCCGTCGACCTCGCCCATCGCCACGTTGACCGCTCCGGGAACGTGGCCGGCCGCGAAGTCGTCGGGCGCGCGCAGGTCGACCACCGAAGCGCGCGCCCCGATCAGATCCCTGGGGTTGACCCGCTGGGCGTCGACGCTGGCTTCGAGCAGCCGCGCGCAGCCAGTCGAGGTGGCAAGCGCGATCGAGGCAAGGGCGGCCAGGGCTCTCACGGTCAGGGACCTCGGGGCCGACCACCCTAGCATGGCCTCCGCGCAGCGTTCCGAATCTCACGCTGTCAGGTGGCAGAGGGATCGCCTGCCTCCTTGATCGGCTCTCGGCGGGCCGCCTATTGTCGTGCCGCTTCGTGTGTTGCCGAGACTTGGGAAGGGGTCGATGGGCTTCGTCGCCAACTACGTCGGCAACCTCGCCGCCATCGCCGCCCGGCGCCAGCCGCGGCGCCCGCTGCTCTTCTCCGTCTACCTGACTCACCGCTGCCCGCTCGCCTGCCGCTACTGCTGCGACGGGGAAGGCGTGCCGTTCAAGCAGCAGCCGGCGGACGAGCTGCCGACCTCCGAGATGAAGCGGCTGTTCGCGGTTCTGCGCCAGGACAGCGACACCCTCGACGTCACCGGCGGCGATCCTCTGGAGCGAGCCGATCTGGAGGACTTGCTCTGGCACGCCAGGGCCCTCGGGTTCCGCGTGGTGCTCAATACCAAGGGGATCGGGCTCGTCGAGCGGCCGCGGCTGCTCGGGCTGGCCGATGCGCTGGTGCTCAGCGTCGACGCGCTCGACCCGGCCAGGCTCGCGGGGTTGATCGGGCGCCCGGAAACGGCCGCCAAGGAGATCCTGCGCACTCTGGACTGGGCGCTGGCGCAGAAGGACTCGCGCAAGCGGCTGGTGCTCTCGGCGGTGGCGACGCCCGACAACCTGCCGGACGTGGAAGAGGTCCTGCGCCTGGCCGAGAGGGAGCGGCTCTGCTTCCAGGTCTCGCCGGAGATCGTCGGCCGCAGCGTGCATCCCAAGCTGGTGGGCAACCCGGCCTACGCGTCGCTGGTCGGGCAGGTCATCGCCGCCAAGGCGCGCGGGGCGCGGGTCCTCGGCGTGCCCGACTATCTTCGCGGGATTCGCGACCTGGCGGCCTTCAAGTGCCACCCGATGCTGATGCCGACCGTGCGGCCGGATGGGCAGTTGTACTACCCCTGCCTCGATCTGGTCCGCGGGACTGTGGACGTGCTGCGCGCCGGACGTTTCAGGCGCGCGCTGGAGCAGGTCGGGGCCGCGGCAGAGCCCCCGGACAACTGCGAGGACCGCTGTCACATCTTCTGTCACATGGCGCTGTCGCTGTTGCAGCGCCGACCGCTCGCGGCCTTGGGCGAGCTTCGCCTCTGGAGCTGACCATGTTCGACCTGTTGCAGGACCCGAATCGGATGATGGAGTTCGTTCAGGACCGCGCCCACTACGGCTATCGCAGCGCGCGGCTGATGCGGCAGCTGGTGAGCGGGACCATCCTGCACTGCAACCTGCAGGTGACCTACCGCTGCAACTTCAAGTGCGAGATCTGCGATTTCTGGAAGACCAAGCACAACCCGAAGGAAGAGCTGTCGCTCGACGACATCCGCGCCATCGCCAAGAAGCTCGATCAGCTGGGGACGCTCATCGTCTCGCTGGCCGGCGGCGAGCCGCTCATCCGCGAAGACCTCTGCGACATCATCACCATCCTCAACGAGAACAACCAGTTCCCGATCCTGATCACCAACGGCTGGTTCGTGAACGAGAGCTACGCCAAGGACCTGTCCAAGGCCGGCCTGCAGGAGATCTCGGTCTCGGTGGACTATTCCACCGCGGAGCGCCACGACCGGCAGCGCGCCGCCCCCGGCTCGTACCAGCGGGCGCTGGCGGCGCTGGAGATGCTGCAGCGGCACCGCAAGGGGAAGATGAACCGCGTCCACATGATCAGCGTGCTGATGGACGACAACCTCGAGGACATCGAGCCGCTGATCAAGATCGCCAAGGACATCGGCGTGACCTACATGGTCAACCTCTACTCCTGGAACCGCGGCAACAAGCCGCGCCGGCTGCCGGACCAGAGCGTCACCAACCACCTGCTGGATCTCAAGCGCAAGTACCCGGACTTCGTCTCGTTCACCAGCTACATCGAGAAGATGGACCGGGCCATCGCCGACGGCGGCATCGGCAACTGCCAGACCGGCAAGCTGCAGATGAACATCGACCACAAGGGCAACGTGTCGCGCTGCACCGAGACCCTCAACGAGCCGGTGGGGAACATCCTCGCCGAGAGCATCTTCGACATCCGCGACAAGCTGGCGGAGCGGGCCCGCACCCGGGACTGCTCGCAGTGCTGGACCAGCTGCCGCGGCTTCGCCGAGGCGATGCACGAGAAGCCCCGGCTGCGCCAGTTCAAGGAGTTCTTCATCTCGGTGAAGCCGCACTGAGCGCGAGCCACTGCGCTCGCGCCTCGGCTCAGGGCGGGCCGGCCTCTCGCCGGCCGCCTAGACCGCTCCGTCGACCTGCACGGTGGCGCCGTTCATGTAGCTGTTTCGATCCGAGACCAGGAACGCCACCGTCTCGGCGATCTCCTGGACGCCTCCCGGCCGCCCCAGCGCGCAGTGGCGCAGGTACTCCTCCATCCGATGCGGCGGGATGTGATGCGAGACGCCCTCGTCCAGCGCCCCGGGGGCGAGGTGGTTGACGGTGACGCCGTAGGGGCCGACCTCCTTGGCCAGCGCCTCGGTCAGCCCCTTGATGGCCGCCTTGGAGGCGCAGTAGGTCACCGGAGCCGGCAGCATCTTCACCCCGGCCAGCGAGCCGATGTTGAGGATGCGGCCGCGCCGCTGGCGGATCATCCCGCGCAGCGCCACCTGCGTGGCGAGGTAGACGCCCTTGACGTTGACCGCCATCACCTCGTCCCAGTCGGACTCCTCGAGCAGGGCGAACGGCGTCACCCGGCTGATTCCGGCGTTGTTGACCAGGACGTCGACGATCCCCGCCTCGCGCTCCAGCTGCCGGACCATCTGCTCGAGCGCCGCCCGATCGAGCACCGAGGCCTTGAAGGCGAAGGCGGTGATCCCGGCCTGTCGCAGCTCCTGCAGCGCCTGCTGGGCGTCCTCGTCGCAGCGCGAGTAGTTGAAGGCGACCTTGGCCCCCTCGCGGCCGAGGACCTTGCAGATGGCCTTGCCCAGCCCGCGCGAGCCTCCGGTGACCAGCGCCACTCTGCCGTCGAGCAGGCCCATCAGCTCTTCGTGCTCCAGGCCGGCTTGGGCGAGTTCGGCCCCACCGCCGCGCCGCGGTGGAACATGTTGAAGTTGCACGCCGGCATCAGCCGGCCGTCGACCTGCGGGTAGTGGTTGCAGCACTTGCGCACCCGCTCCAGGTCGTAGTCGTGGGCGTCCATGTAGTGGTGGACGAAGATCGACTTCACCTGCCGCTCGCCGGACTGGATCGCCTCGCGGAAGTTGAGCGGCTTGCCGGGGAAGATTGCGCCCACCGCGCGCTTGAGCGCCGAGAGGATGGGGCGGGCCTCGTCCTGCTCCGGCCTGGCGAACAGATCGTAGATGACCTGCTGCAGCGCCTGCTCGATTTCGGGGAGGGCGGGCAGGCTGGCCGAGTTGCGCAGCAGGCCGCCGTAGCGGCGCAGGTCGGCGAAGCGGTGCAGCGGGATGAAGCCGCCGTCGTTGAGCCGCAGCAGGAAGGTCAGGGCGATGCAGTGCGGGCTGGGGCAGGGCAGGGGCACGAAGTCCTTGGCCCTGAGCTTGCCGCCGGTCTGCTCCTCCATCGCCTTGAACACGCCGGGGATCGTCAGCCGATCGAGTGGATTGCCGCCGAAGGTGCCTCCGCCCTGGCCGGTGTAGGTCGCCGGCTGGATGAGCAGCGAGATCAGGTGCGGCTTGGAGAGGAACAGCTCGGTCACCTTGCCGAGCTGGTCCTCGTTCACCCCGCGCGCCACGGTGAAGATGAGCTGGGTGGGGACGTCGAGCTGCTCGAGGAGGGCGAGCGCCTTCTCCTTCTCGCCGATCAGGTCGCGGCCGCGCAGCTTGATCGAGGCCTCCTTGGAGAAGCCGTCGAACTGCAGGCCGACGTAGACCCCGCGCCTCTTGAGCTCCTGGGCGAAACCGCGGTCCTGGGCGATGCGCAGGCCGTTGGTGAGCATCACCACCCGGCCGATCTCCTTGCGGGCGAGGGCCAGGTCGATGAGCTCGAGGATGCGCGGATGGCTGGTCGGCTCGCCGCCGGAGAGGGCGAAGGTCTCGAGCGTCCCCTCGGCGGCGATGACCCGATCCAGCACCCGGGTCATCTCCTCCGCGGTGATGTGGCGGGCATGGCGGTTGTCGACCAGGCAGATCGGACACTCGAGGTTGCAGTAGTCGGTCACCTCGAGCAGCGGGACGCAGGTGTGCTGCTGGTGGTCGGAGCAGAGGCCGCAGTCCTGGGGGCAGCCGTTGACCACCTCGCGGGTGAATTGCAGGGGCTCGGCGCCGCAGCGGGCGAAGAGGTAGGCGTTCTTGTAGTAGTCGGCGTCCTCGCTCACCAGCGCCTGCGACGGGCCGCAGGTCGGGCACTCCTTGTCGAAGAAGACCTTGCCGTCGCGGACGACCACCTTGGCCTCGATCAGGGCCAGGCACTTGGGGCAGGTGGAGGTGGTGTGCTTGTAGACGCCGGTGGCGTCCTGGCGGGTCAACGCGGCCAGGGCCTCGTGCGTGGTCTGGCCGGTGGTCTCCTCGGCTTCGCCGCAGCTCGGGCAGAAGCGCTTCCGAATCACCGTTTCGCCGCGGAACATGGTGCGCCAGTCGATGGGCTGACCGCAGCTCGGGCAGGCCCGGCGCTCCTGGGTGAGGTAGGCCAGCGGCCGGTCAGCGCGGGTCCGGGGAGGGCGGCAAGACATGTGGGGCTCCTGTCAGGGGCGGACATCATGCGGGGCCGCCGTCGGGAGCGTCAAACGACCGACGCTGTGGTGGATGGAACGCCAAGCAGTTCAGTCGAACCAGCGGACCAGCTCCGGCAGCGGCTTGCGCGGAGTGGCCAGGGCGGCCTCGGAGGGATAGCCCAGGGCCACGGCGGCGAACATCAGCCAGGGGGCAGTGATCCCCACCAGCTTGCCGATCTGAGCGCGGGCCAGGAGCGGCCCGGACATCCAGCAGCCGCCGAGTCCCTCGGCGTGGGCCTGCAGGAGCAGCGACATCACCGCTCCGCTGGCCGCCGAGAGCTCGGGCTGCATCTGCTGCATGGTCACGAACTTGGAGGGATCGCCGCCGCCGGTCTCGATCAGGTGCGCCAGCAGGTCGGGATGCTCGCGGTAGAAGGCGGCGACGATCACCGGCGCCTCGGCCAGCGGGCCATGGAAGTAGTTGAGGTAGCCGCCGGTCTCCGTGCCGTGGCGGCTGTTCTGGATGAAGGTGCCGACTTCGTCGATGGCCTGGCGCACCGTGCTCACGATCTGCGCCCGCAACTCCGCCTGGCTCACCACGGCGAACTTCCACGGCTGGCGATTGGTGGCCGAGGGCGATGCCGCCGCCGCCTGCAGCACGCGCTCGAGGACCTCGCGCGGCACTGGGTGTTCCTGGAACTTGCGCACCGAGCGGCGCGTCTTCATCAGCTCGAGGCTCTGATCGGGGCTCAACACTGCGAAGTTCTCCTTGGTTGTCAGGGAAGCTCGACTCTTACCGCGCCCACCAGCCCGGGAGCGCCCGCCCAAACCGCCAGGCCGCCGCGGGAGGTGGTTCGCGTGGCCTCTTGAATCGGCGTCAACGGGCCGGGGGCCGGCTTGCGCAGGCCCGCGATCGGATAGAGGAGGCCGCGCCGCAGGCTCTCGGCGAGAGCTACCGCCTGAACCAGGGAGCCGGCGGCGCCGCAGCAGCCGAGCGCGGCCGACGCCGAGGTGAGCAGCGACTCGGCGCCGACGCGGTCGGCGAGACACGTCCGCTCGAGGGCGTCGAGGTCTGGGCGGGCCAGTCCCACTCCGTCGACGACGGCAGTTCTGGCATCGAGCCGCGCGAGCGTGCGCCGGAGCGCGGCCACGCCTGGTTCGCGTGAGCTGGCGTCGGCGCCATCGGCGGCGGAAATGAAGGCCTTGGCCCGATCCTGCGCCCGCTCGCCCCTCTCCAGCACCAGCGCCACCGCCGCTTCCCCGGGAACGAATCCGGCAGCCCGGGCGTCGTAGGGAGCCGCCAGCTCAGGAAGCGCCGCTTGCGTCGCCGCGCCGCGCGCCGCCAGCTCCACCAGGGCCTCTGGATCGAGCAGCGAGTCGTAGGCGAAGACCACCGCTGCATCGACGGCCTTCGACTCGAGGCTGCGAAGCGCCGCGCCCAGGGCCTGGGCACCGGCGTTGCTCCCGGCGCAGGTGACGCCCTCGCCGCGGGCGCCGGCCTCCGCCGAGAACAGGGCGTGGGCGTTGTTGGAGAGGTGCCGCAACAGCCAGAACGGATGCAGCTTGCCGAGGCCACGCTCCCAGGCGCCCTGGCCGTCGTCGGCCTGCTTGGCCAGGGCGGGCATGGTGTCGCCCCAGTGGACGCGCAGGCCGCCGACCGCGGCGAACACCCCCAGTCGCTCGCCGGCCAAGACGCCCGAGGACGAAAGCGCCTCCTTGGCGGCCTCCAATCCGTACTGGGCCATGCGCAGCAGGTATTTTCGTTGGCTCGTGGGCGCCGGCTCCTGGCGAATCGGGGCGCCCAGCTGGCAGCGGTAGCTCCCGGCGTCGATTCCCAGATCGGGCGAAGCGGCGCGCTCTCCGGCGAGCAGCTTGTCCACCGTTCCTTCGACGGACGGCCCCAGGGGCGTGCGCCAGGCCCAACCGGTGATGGCGGCCTTCACTCGAATCTCCCGAGGATCACGGTCGCGTTCTGGCCGCCGAATCCGAACGAGTTGGAGAGCACCACCTCCACCCTTTTCTCGCGAGGGGCTTCGCCGATCACCTCGACGGAGCACTCGGGATCGCGCTCGCGGTGGTTGGCCGTTCCGGGCAGCACGCCGCGCGAGAAGGGGAGCAGGCAGGAGGCGAGCTCGATCGCGCCCGAGGCGGCCATCAGGTGGCCGATGGCTCCTTTGATCGAGCTGACCGGAATCGGGTCAGCGGACGCGCCGAGTGCGGCGCGGATGGCGCGGGCCTCGGCGGAATCGTTGAGCGGGGTTCCGGTGCCATGGGCGTTGACGTATCCGACCTGCTCCGGCGCGAGCCTGGCCCGCCGCAGCGCGCGCTCCATAGCGCGCTGGGCCGGAACGCCGTCGGGGCGCGGGGCAGTGAGCCGGTAGGCATCTTGCGTGCTTCCCCAGCCGAGGATCCGAGCCAGCGGCCGTGCTCCTCGCCGCCGCGCGCGCTCCTCCGATTCCACCAAGAACATCGCCGCGCCTTCGCCGATCACCAGCCCGTCGCGACGACGGTCGAAGGGACGGCAGGCATCCGGGGAATTGCGCGGCGAAGGGGCGTTGAGCCGGCACATGCCGCCGAAGGCCATCGGGTTGAGCATGGAGTCGGAGGCGCCGCACAGCACCATCGAGGCGAGGCCGCGCTCGACCAGCGAGGCGGCCTGCGCCACCGCCAGCGCGCCGCCGGCGCACGCCGAGGCGTGGGCAAGCGAGAGCCCGGTGATGCCCAGCATCTCGGCGATGAGCGAGGAAGCCTGGTCGAAGACGCTGCGGATGCGGATCTCGGGCAGGCCGACCCTGGCTTCGCGAGTGAAGTCGAGCCGGTCGCCGTAGATCAGCGGAACGAGATCCTCGAGGAAGGCCTGCTCCATTCCGTAGGCGATGGAGAGGCCCGCGTCCGAGTCCTTCGAGCCGCAGCCGGCGCTCTGCCATGCCTCCGCCGCCGCGAGCAAGGCGAAGAGCACCTTCGAGTCTCGAAGCAGACTGCGCTTCTGAAGATCGGCAATGAAGGCGCCAGTCGAGGCCGGCAAGTTCCAGCTCGAGGGATCGCTCCGCTCTCCCGGCGGCACCTCGCCGCCGACCTGGCTGGTGAAGGCGCTGGCGTCGAACGAACGCAGCGGCCCGACCGCGCACCTGCCGGCGAGCAGTCCATCCCACAGACGCCGTGCTCCTACCCCGAAGGCGGAGACCGCGCCGACTCCGGTGATCACCGCGCGGGTCATCGCGGTTCTCCGCGAGTGAGGAGGACCGCGCCGAGATCGCCGTCAATTCCCGCGCTGAGGACCCCCACCGACTCCAGGCCGTCGGAGAGCAGCCAGTCGAGGCCGACCACCCAGGCCAGCGCCGGCGAGGCCGCCAGCGACTCTCCCAGCGATGCGGTGGCGTCCAGCACCTTGGCGCAGCGGCGGGCGAGAGCTTCGAAAAGAGCCTCGCGCGTTGGTGTTCCCCAGGGAGCGATCACCAGGGCGTCCGGAATGCGGGAGTCAAAGAACCCGAGCAGGTCAGAGATGCGATTGCTGATCGGCCGGGCCTTGTCGCTGTCCAGCGCCCAGCCGGTGACTCGCGCCAGCGGCTTCGCGGCATCGCGAGCGAGTGTCAAGAGCGCCGCGCCTTCGCCGGGAACGAGGCCGCGGGACAGGTATTGGCCGCGGTCGAGCTCCAGAAATGTGCCGGCATAGAGCGCGCAGTCGGCCCCGCCGGCGAGCGCGCGATCGCAGTCCCCAACACCCAGGGCCTCGATTGCCTCGGTCAGTGCCACCAGGGTACCTGAACCCCGGGAGAACCAGGCGCCGTTGGGCCCGCCCAGCCCGTGGGCGATCGCTCCGTGGCAGAGGGTGAAGTTGGTGAGCAGGTGGAAGGCGAAGAGGGGATTGGTGGTGGCCAAGCCGCTCTGCGCGAAGCGCTCCTGCGAGAAACGCCCGGTCTCGAGGCTCGCCAGCAGCATCGCGCGCAGTTCGTCCAGTGGGCCGCCGCCTGCCCCGATGCCCAGGAAACAGCCGATCTCGTCGCGAGCGTCGCGCCAGCCCGCCTCCTCCAGCGCTGCCCGCGCGGCGACGGTCGCCAGCCGGGCGGCGCGCGACATCAGCTTGCGATTCTTCGGGTCTCCCGAATCGACCTCGGAGGAAAGGTCTGGGACCTCGAAGCTCAGCGCGCCCTCGCGGACCAGTCTCAGCTCGCGGGAAGGTCCCGGGGACAGTCGGCGCTCTCGGACCGAGCGGGCGAGCCCGCGCCACCCGAATCCATAGGGGCTGACCGCGGCAGCGCCGACGATGGCCACCGGCTCCTGGCTCATGCGCGCCTCGCGACGATGCTGACGTTGGCCCCGCCGAAGGCGAAGGCATTGCACATCGCGGTGTCGATCGAGGCGGAGATCGCCTCACCAAGCACGTGCGGCAAGTCGCAGGCGCGATCGGGCTGCTCGAGGCCGGCCGTGGGCAGCACGGTTCCTTCCGACAGCGCGGCGACGGCGCACAGGAATCCGAGCGCGCCGGCCCCGGCGATGGAGTGCCCCAGCGCCCCCTTCACCGAGCTGACTCGCGCGCGAGCGAGCCCGGGGCCGAGCACCCTGCGGATCGCCGCGGCCTCGATCGCGTCGTTGAGCGGCGTCGAAGTGCCGTGCGCCTGTACGTAGTCCACCGACTCCAGGCCCGCGTCGCGCAGCGCCAGCTGCATCGCCCGGAAGGCTCCGTCGCCGCTCGGATCGGGCGCGGTGAGGTGGTGGGCGTCGAGCGTCCTGCCGATGCCCGCCACCTCGATCGCCGCGCCGCTCGCCGGAGGCTCCGCCGCGAGCACGGCCATCGCCGCGCCCTCGCCCAGCACGAAGCCGTCGCGGCGGCAGTCGAAGGGATGGGACCGGCCAGAGGCGCTGAGTGCGCCCAGGAGCGCGAACCCGGCCAACATGAAGGGGTCCACGTCCGCGCCCACGCCGCCGCAGAGCGCGGCATCGCACTCGCCGAGGCGAATCGAGCGCGCTGCCTCGGCGATCGCAGCGGCGCTGGAGGCGCAGGCGAGGGAAACGGTCATCACCGGGCCGCCGGCACCGACCTCGCCGGCGAGGATCGAGGCGACCGCCGAGGGAGAGATCACCTCGGCGCTCTTCACGTGCGCGCTCGCCCGCAGCCCGAAACTTCGGTGGTCGAAGGAGGTGCCTCCGCCGGCGGCGCGCGAGAGCGCAATCACCGTCGCCAGCGAAGGGCGTCCGGACTCGGCGCCGATGAAGACTCCCAGCCGTTCTGGCGCCACCTCGAGCCCGGCGGCGGCCCAGGCCTCGCGCGCTGCCGACTGGGCAAAGGGGAGCCGCCGATCCTCCACTTCGATCGCGGTCGGGATCGCGGCGGCGCTTTGGCAGGGAAAGCCGGAGGCGTCGAAGTGGGAGATCGGGCGCACCGCGCTCTTTCCCTCGGCCAGCGCGGCCAGGGTTCGGGGCCAGCGGGTGCCCAGCGGCGTGTAGGCACCCACGCCGCGCAAGTAGACGCGGCGCGCGGTCATTCCGATTTGCCGTGGAGCAGGATGTTCAGGTACTCGCGCCGGCTCTGCAGCAACTTGGAATTCTCCACCTGCACGAAGGCGAAGGTGATCTCCGCCTCGGTGACCACCTTGCCGTCCACCGAGGCCTGCGCTTTCACCCGGCCGGCATCCTCGCTGAATTGCACGACCCGCGTCTCCATCTCCAGGCGATCGCCGGGGCGGACCGGGGTGCGGAACTTGGCGCGATCGATCATCGTCAGCAGCGCGCTCAAGTCCTCGCGGCCGCGCTGGCGCAGCGAGGCTTCGAGCAGTGTGCCGCCCAGCTGCGCCAGCCCCTCGAGCTGCAGCGCCCCGGGCATCACCGGAATCCCGGGGAAGTGATCGGAGAAGTAGTCCTCGGCCAGCGACACGCACTTGAGCGCGGTGGCCGTCTCGGGCGGCTTCAAGGAAGTGATGCGATCCAGGAGCACGTAGCGCATCTGGCGCCTCGCAGGGAGTGCCGACGGTATAGCACGGCCCGCGGAGCCAGAGTCTGCCCGGCGACAATGCCCGAAATCGGCCGCTGGTTGCCTCGCTCTCCGGCGAGGCGGCATGATGCGCCACCGTGAGCAAGCTGCTGCCAGGAAAGCTGGCGCTGGTCACCGGAGGCTCGCGCGGTCTGGGGCGGGCGATCTGCGTGGCGCTGGCGCGAGAGGGCGCCCGGGTCGCCTTCAACTACTCGAGCTCGAAGGCCGAGGCCGAGCAGACGCTGGCGCAAATCCGCGCCCAGGGCGCCGAGGGCTGGGCCTTCCAGGTCTCGGTGCTCGACAAGAAGGGGCTGGCGGAGATCGTCGCCACCCTGGAGCGCGAGGCCGGGGGCATCGACATCCTCGTCAACAACGCCGGCATCAGCCAGGTCATCCCGCTGGCACTCCTCGAGGAAGAGGACTGGGACCGGACCATGGACATCAACGTCAAGGGGACCTTCCTGGCCACCCAGGCCGTACTGCGTCCGATGATCAGGCGGGAGCGAGGGCGGATCCTGAACATCGGCAGCCTGGCGGGCACCAAGATGATTCCGGCGCCGGTCGCCTACGCCACCGCCAAGGCCGCGATGAAGGGCTTCACCGAGGCGGTGGCCAAGGAGATCGGCCGCTACAACATCACCGTCAACTGCCTGGCGCCCGGCGTGCTCGACGAAGGAGTCAGCGGCAACATCCCTCCGGCGCGGATGGAGGAGTACCTGCGGCAGTGCGCGCTGGGACGGCCGGGGACTGTGGAGGAGGTCGCCGATCTGGTGGCCTTCCTGGTCTCCGAGCGCAACAGCTTCATGAACGGCGCGACCATCGTGCTGGACGGCGGGGTCTGACCCCGGCGCTGGCTGGCAGCGCGTCGTTGCGGCAAGATCGACCAGGAACTTCGACCGGGAGAACCCATGCGCCGCGCACAGGGATTGATTCTCGCCGTCGCGCTCGGGCTGGCCGGTGCCGGCTGCGCCCAGCTCAAGTCCAACAAGACGGTCTGCCCCGAGTACCGGGACATGCTCTGCGCCAGCGCGCCGGAGTGCTCCATGGACTATCAGCGGGGCTGCCACGTCTGCCAATGCCGGCCGGCCGCCGCCATCGGCGCCGGCAGCACGCTGCCCAGCGGGCTCTCGCCTGACCATCGGTGATTCTTCCTTTGCTTCCTGGAGGCGCGCATGCGCGCTGCAACCCTGTTGGTCTCCCTCGCAGTCTTCGGCGCCGGCGGCCTGACCGGTTGCTCGCAGCCCGCGACGTCGGGTGATTTCGATGGCGGGGCCGGCGAGACAACCGACGCCCAGGCAGGTTCTCTAGACGCTTCGAGCGATGACGCCTCGGCCGGTGATGGCTCTGAGCTCGACGCCGGCCAGCCGCCTGGGATGGACGCCGGACAAGACGCGGGCGTCGAGGCCGGGATCGACGCTGGCCAGGACGCCGGGCCGCCAGTGCCCCGCACCGGCTGCAGCACCGGCGCGTTCATGGCGTTTCGCGGCGACCTGCACGCCCACACCAGCTATTCGGACGGCAAGCTGACCCCGGCCGATGCCTTCCAGTACGCGCGCCAGACAGCAGGGCTCGACATCCTGGTGCTCACCGACCACGTCGAGCAGCTCTACGTCATCGATCTCAAACCGCCGTTCCAGAACCGCTATCAGAAGTGCCAGGCGCAGGCCGACAGCGCCGACGTCCCCGGGACCTTCCTAGCGGCCTGCGGTTTCGAGTACGGCACCGCTCGCACCTCGAACGGCCTGTCCGCCGGTCACAACAACGTCTTCTTCTCGCCCGATATCTGGGGAGCGGGCTACACCGACTTCCACGACTTCTACCGGAAGGTGGCGACCTGTGGCGGCCGCCTCGGGCAGTTCAATCACCCGGGCTCGGACCCGACCCAGACCTGGAACGACTTCGAGTATGACGCCGCCGCCGACGGCAAGCTGCAGCTGTTCGAGTTCAACGGCGGCGGCCCGGTCTGGGACCTGTACTTCGCCGCCCTCGACGCCGGCTGGCACCTGTCGCCGATGTACGACCAGGACAACCACAACGCGAACTGGGGCACCGCCGACGACGGCCGCAGCGGTTTCTACATGTCCAGCCTCAGCCGCGCCGGCCTGGCCGAGGCCATGTCCGCTCGCCGGACCTTCATGAGCATGGACAAGAACGCCTCGATCAAGATGCTCGCCGACGGCAGCTGCTGGATGGGCTCGATCCTCAAGGGCTACTCCTCGATCGGTCTGCAGGTCGACGCGTCCGATCCCGATTCCGGCGACGGCTTCGTCTCGATCGAGCTCTACGGCCCGGGCAAGGTCCTGCTCGGGCAGCACGACTGCCAGGGGGCGACCAGCTGCACCGCCAACTTCACCCTGTCCGGCCAGCGCTACGCCCTGGTCCGGGCGACGCAGACCGACGGCGACATCCTCGTCGCCGCGCCGATCTGGATGGAGTAGATGCCGGATGCGGGTGGGCCTCATCTCCGATACCCACGGCTTCTTCGAGCCGGCGCTGACCACGCTCTTTGCCGGCTGCGAGCGGATCGTCCACGCTGGCGACGTCGTCGGCCGGGACGTGCTGCTCCTGCTCTCGACTCTGGCGCCGGTCACGGCGGTCCGTGGCAACAACGACGTCGGTGAGGACGCCGAGGGGCTGCCCGAGGAGGCCAGGCTGCGCCTCGAGGGGCTCGAGGTGTTGGTGCTGCACCAGCTGGGAAAGCCGGAGCGCCCGCTGGCGCAGGCCAGGACGCTGATCGGCCAGACGCGGACCGACCTGGTCGTCTACGGACACTCGCACGTGCCGGCAGCGCAGGCGCTCGACGGTCGGCTGTACGTCAATCCAGGGAGCGCCGGGAAGCGGCGCTTCAAGCTGCCGCGCACCGCCGCCATCCTCACCGTGAAGGGGCGGCGGGCGCGGGTCGAAGTCCACGACCTCGAGAGCCCAGCGCTGGTGCTGCTGCGAGAGCCCTTCGAAGTCGAGCTGTAGCGGCTAGGCCTTGCAGCGGGCGCGCACCAGCTGCGCGAGGGTGCGCACGCCGATGCCGCTGGCGCCCTTGCTCAGGTAGCCGCGATCTTTGATGCCAGTGGCCGGACCGGCGATGTCGAGGTGGACCCAGGGCGTCTTGCCGACGAACTCCTCGAGGAACAGCGCGGCGTTGATGGCGGCGCCGTAGCGCTCGCCCGAGTTCTTCAGGTCGGCGATGTCGCTCTTGAGGTTGTCCTTCTGCAGCGTCGAGATCGGCAGCCGCCACATCTCCTCGCCCGCCGACCTGGCTGCTTCGAGAACCTCCCACACCGCGCCGTCGTCGCTTCCGAAGGCCCCGGCGATGTGACGGCCGAGCGCCACGATGCAGCCGCCGGTCAGGGTCGCCAGATCGACGATGGCCGAGGGTTTGAGCTCGCTCGCCCAGGTGAGCACGTCGCCCAGCACCAGCCGGCCCTCGGCGTCGGTGTTGGTGATCTCCACCGTCTTGCCCAGCCGACTCTTGAGCACGTCGCCGACCTTCAGGGCCTTGCCGCTGGGCATGTTCTCGCAGGCGCCCATCAGCGCGTAGACCGGGAACGGCGGCTTGAGGTGCGCCACCACCCGCATCGCCCCCAGCACTGCCGCCGAGCCGGCCATGTCGGTCTTCATCTCCATCATCGATTCGGTGGGCTTGAGCGACAGGCCGCCGGAGTCGAAGGTGATCGCCTTGCCCACGAAGACCAGCGGCGGCTTCTTGGCGTCCTTGCCCTTGGGCAGCCAGCCGACCCGCACCAGCATGGGCGGCTCGTCGCTTCCCTGGGCGACGCCGAGGAACATCCCCATCGACAGCTTCTCGATCTCCCGCCTGTCGAAGACCTCGACCTTGAGCCCGTCGGCCTTGCCGACCTCCTGGGCGATGCGCGCCAGCCGCGTCGGGGTGAGCCGGTTGGCCGGCTCGTTGACCAGGTCGCGGGCCCAGTTGGCGGCGGCGGCGATCTGTTCGGCCAGGCTCAGCGCCTGCTCCAGCGCCTTGGTCTTCTGCGCGCCGGCCGGCAACAGCAGCGCCGCCTCCGCGGGCTCGGGCCTGGCCTTCGCCTTGTCGCCGGTCTTGTAGCGATCGAAGCGGTAGAGCCCCAGCAGCAGGCCCTCGGCCGCGGCCTGCAACACGCCAGCGAGCTCGCCCTCCTCGGGAAGGCACAGCGCCAGGGCGGCGGCGCCCAGCTTGAGGGCGGTCTTGGCGGCCAGCCCGCAAGCGAGCCGGAGCAGCTCGGTCTCGGGCTTCTGGCGATTGCCGAGCCCGACCAGGACCACGCGCCGCGCGCCGATCTTGCCGTGGGTGTTGAAGGTGAAGGTCTGATCGGCCTTGCCGGTGAAGTCCTCCTCGGCGGCGGTGCTGGAGAGCAGTCCGCCGAGCGCCTCGTCGGCACTGAGGAGCGCCGCGGAGACGTCCTTGCCTCCCGCGAGATCGCTCTCGAACACCGGCAGGATCAGCAGGTCGCACTTCTGCTTGGCACTGTCGCCCGTCGTGAGGCTGAGCTTCATCGAGGAGGTCTCCTGTTGCAGGGGGAAGGGGCGCGAAATCTAGCACGCGATTTCGCCCTATGGACGAGGGCCCGGCAGCGCGGCATAAAGGCCGCCGGTTTCGGGGGCAGGAGAGCGCCAGTGAGCGAGCAGACCATCGAACAGCTCCGCGGCCAGGCCGTCGAGCTGGTGAATCAGGGTCAGGTCGAGCAGGCCCGGGCGCTCTTCGAGCAGATCGCCGACCGAGACGCCGGCGCCGCCGACTCGTGGATCAACCTCGCCACCGCCGAGCGGGCGCTGGGCAAGAACCACCTCGCCGTCGAGCACTACCGGCGCGGCGTCGAGCTGCTGCGCGCCGCCAAGGCCGAGGATCGGGGGTTGCTTGCCTCGGCGCTGCACGCGCTGGGCGCGGCGCTGGAGGCGCTGGAGCTGACCGACGAGGCCGTCGCCGCCTACCGCGAGTCGGCGGGCGAGGACCCGCGGGCCCCGACCCCGCTGGCGGCGCTCTCGACCCTGCTGGCCCGCGCCGGCCACCTCGAGCTGGCCGACAAGACCGCCACCGAATATTGCCTGGCCGCGGTGAGCATTTTGGCCGAGAAGGGGAACATCGCCGCGGTCCGAAAGTTCCAGCGGGCGATCAAGGACGCGGGCTTGATCGACGGCGAAGCGCTCCTGGCGGCCACCCGCGAGGCCTACGTCAAGAGCTTCGCCGAGACGGCCAGCAAGCTCCCCGAGGGCGCGCGCCTCGAGGTCGAGCCCCATCGCCACGGGCCCCAGGGTCTGCTCCCGGTCCTGGCCAACCCCACGCGCCCCTGGTCGCGGGTGCGCTTCGACGCCCTCAACCCCTCCACCGGCGAGCGCTGGATGATCCAGGACGCGCCCACCTATGGCTTTCCTCGGGGCGTGCCGGCGGCCGCCGACGGCTTCTTCTCGGTTCCGTACCGGGCTGGGACTCCGTTCCCGGTGCTCATCGCCACTCGGACTGCCTGGGACTACTTCTTCGTCCGGCTGCGCTTCTCACGCGGACTTGGCCCGCAGACGGTCGAGCGCGCCGAGCAGCTCATCGGCGGCTGGTACCTGCGCGGCGTCTCCGGCGAGTTCGCCCAGAGCGGGGCCGGCTACTTTCACTTCCTCTCCGAGCCGACCCCGATCGGCGCCGATGGCCTGCGGTACGAAGTCGATCTCGGGCTGTCGCAGCTGTCCGCGATCCCGGCGCTCTTCGAGGCGCTCGGGCAGCTGCACGCCAGCGATCCGATCGAGGTGGCGGTGCTGGGCGACGGGGCGCTGCCGCTCAAGGGGTAGCGTGGGACGCGGCGGTCAGAGGACGGCGATGAGCTTGTCCTCGAGCGCCTTGCGGAAGAACTTGAGCGCGTCCAGCTCGCGCACTGGCGAGACCCGGATGATGGCCCTCAGGTCGCGCGTCCCGTCGACCCGCGACAGCAGGTATTTCTCCTGCGGGGTCAGGTTCAGGTCGCGCAGCTTGAGGTTCGGATCGACCAGCCGGGGCACCAGCGGGTTGGTGAGCAGGTCGCGCTTGAGCACCTCGAGCAGCCCGGCCTCGGCTTCCCGGAGCAGCGCATAGGACTCGGGCGTCGACTTCATCTCCACCGCCCGCGCCGCCAGCAGCTCGGCGTCTACGAACTGCTTGGCTGCCAGGAACTCCTTCACGTGCGCCAGCAGCTCGGGGACGGGCAACTCCTCGCCGACCACCTCCTCGACGGCGTCGATGGCCACCTCTTCGCTCGGGTCGGCGGCCTCGACGCTGACCACCCCCTGCCGATAGAGCGCGTAGAGCCGCTGGTAGAGGTGGAAGTCGGTGGCGTGCAGCCTCAGCGAGATCTCTTCGATGCCGTATCCCTCCCGCAGCAGGTCGAACAGCAGCCCGTCGAGCGAGCCGGGAGCCACGCCGTCGGGGACCTTGGCCTCGTTGAGCTTGAGCGGGGCCCTGGCCGAGGGGAAGACCTGCATCATCGCGTCCCAGGCGGTGTCGCGGAACTCGGCCTCGCGGTGGATGTCCGCCAGCGGCACCGACACCTCCACCGACTCCTGGTCCGGCGGCAGCACCCCGCGGGCGAACTTGAAGGTCCCGTCCTTCCAGCGGCACAGCCCTAGCGTGGTCTCGCGGATCTTGATGGCCAGGACCTGCTTGAGGGTCTCCTCGTTGACCAGGCCGATCATCACCAGGATCCGCCCCAGGAAGACCTTGGTCTCGGCCTGGGTCTGGAAGGCCTTGGTGAGCTGGTCCTCGTTGATGTGCCCAAAGTTGATGAGGAACTGGCCGAGGTACTCGCGCGGGTCGTTCGAGGCGGCGTTGATCACCTCGCCGTTCTTGAGGCTGACGCTCTTCTTGACGTTGCCCCGCTCGCACACCAGGGTGCCGGTCAAGGACTTGTTGCTCAGGTAGAGCAAGAGGTCGGGGATGGGCATCGTCCCCAGGTCGCCGGCGATTCCTTCCATGGGCGGGATTGTCTACCCCACCCCGGGGTCAGGCAACAAAATGGCACTCGGAGCCCTGCGCGCGGTGCTTCCTGGCGGACTGGAACCAGGGCCCGCGTCGGAGTAGCTTCGGCGCCAGCATGGCAACGGTCCGCACCATCCAGCCGCCTTCTTCGCTCCCCGCGGTCCAGGGCCGGGTCCTCTCCCCGGACGGCACCACTATCGCCTGCCGTGCAGAGGGCAGTCAGCCCGGCCTCTATGCCCACGAGCTGGCCAACGGCCAGATCCGGCCGCTGCTGCTGGACGGCGACGGCAGGCGCTACCACTCGCCGTTCTGGAGCGGGCAGGGCGACCTGCTGTTCTCGGTCGAGTCGCCGCAGGGGCCGGCGGTGGGAGTGGTCCCGGCCTTCGGGCGCGGATCCCGGCGCGAGATTCCCGGGACCGGAATCGCGGTCAGCCCCGATGGCCAGGTGCTGGCGGTGGCCGACCCCAAGAGCGGGGCGGTGCTGGCGGCGGCCGCCGACCGAGGAAACTCGCCGCTGCAGCAGCCGCTCAAGAAGGTGGCGCCGCTCAAGGTGGCCGACCCCTCCGCAGCCATCGAGATGGAGGTCACCCGCGACGGCCGGTACGTGATGCTGGTATGCCGCCGGCCGGGCCAAGGCCCCTCGCTGTGGGCGTACCCGCTGGAGGGCGGCGACGCCCAGGAGATCGCCTCGCAGGTGGCCAGCCCGGCGACGCTCTCCTTTGCCCTCTCCAAGTCGCTGCTGGCGGTGCTGGAGATCCGCCACGGTCCGGTGCTCTCGTCCCGGGTGTACGTGCGGCCGCTGTCGGCGGGGTCGCTGGGGGCGCTCCGGCTCGGGCCGGCGCGGGACCTGCTCTTCGCCCGCCAGGAGCTGCCGGTCCAGCGCCCGGCCTTTTCGCCGGACGCCAAGAAGCTGGCGGTGCTGGGCGCGGCGGTGCCGGCGCTGCCGGGAGGGCCGCCCAACCCGGAGATGGCGCTCGAGCTGCTGCCCACCGGCGGCGGCAAGCCGGAGCGGGCGCTGCAGGCCCGCGAACTGCGCGGCAGCCCGCGCTTCCTCGAGAGCGGCGAGGTGGTCATCGACGGCAGCGACCGGGTCGCGGTCGTCACCCTCTAGCGCTCGCCAGTCCCTGAACCGAACGAGCCTTGGGAAGGCTCCAAGCCTTCTCGGGAGTTGATAGCGGCCATGAAAGTCCAGCTCTACCGCAAGCCTACTTGCTCGCTGTGCGACGAGGCGAAGAAGGTCCTCGAGCGAGTGCGCCCCAAGCTCGGGTTCGAGCTCGAGGAGATCGACATCCAATCCAGCCCCGAGCTGGCCGAGCGGTACGGCAAGCGGATTCCGGTGGTGGTCGCCGACGGGGCCGAGCTGAGCGAGCTGGAGGTCGATGCCAAGGCGCTCGAGGCGGCGCTGGTCGCCCAGGCCGGGAAGGGCAAGGCCCCCGAGAAGCCGAAGGGCACTCCGCGTCCGATCCGCAGCGCCTTCTCCGGGCTGGTGCTGCTCGCCTTCGTGGCGGTACTGGCTTCCAAGGCCTACCAGATCTTCGTCGAGCCGGAGCGGCTGTCGCTGGAGTACATCGCGGTGGAGCCGCTGGACATCCCGGCGCCGCCGCTGTCGCTGGAATCCCGGGACGGCAAGCGCGTGACCCTGGCCGACTTCAAGGGGCAGACGGTCTTCCTCAACTTCTGGGCGACCTGGTGCGACTCCTGCCGAATGGAGATGCCGTCGATGGCCAGGCTGGCCGGCCAGCTCAAGCGCCCTGGCTTCGCGATGCTGGCGGTGTCGGTCGACGACGGCTGGAAGGAGGTCGACGAGTTCCTCGGCGGGCGGGCTCTCGACTTCACGGTGCTGCGCGACCCCGGCTCCAAGGGCGCCGACGCCTACGGGACGCACAAGCTGCCGGAGACCTACATCATCGGCCCCGACGGGCGCATCAAGGCCAAGTTCACCGGGCCCCGCGAGTGGGACGACTCGGCCTTCGACCGCTACTTCGCCAATCTCCTCGGGCCGGCCGCGGCGCCCGCCGCACCTTTCCAGGCCCCCGCCGCATCTAAATAATTCGAATCGAAAGCGACCTGCGGGGGCTCCCACCGGCCATGGAAACGCTCCTCGACGTGACGGGAATGACCTGCGGCCACTGCGAGGGCCGCGTCGCCGAGGCGCTCAGGGGCGTCCCCGGGGTGCAGGCGGTCGAAGTGAATCGGCTGGGCGGGCGGGCGCGCGTCGAGCACGGGCAGGAGACCGGACCCGAGCAGCTGATCGCCGCCGTGGGCGCGATCCCCGGCGGCCGGTACGCCGCGAGCAAGAGCGGGCCGGCGGTAACCGAGCTCAGGGTCACCGGCATGACCTGCGAGCACTGCGAAGGGCGCGTCGCCAAGGCCCTGCGCGCGGTTTCCGGGGTCGAGCAGGTCGAGGTCAGCTGCGAGGCGCAGCGGGCGACGGTTCGCCATTCGCCCGGTCTCGACATCCAAGTGCTCATCGGCGCCGTCTGGGAGGCGGGGGACGGCCGGTATGTCGCTTCGGCACCGGATGCCCCTCCGGCGCCAAGGCCGGCGGAGCCCAAGGCTGCCGCGCAGCCCGCAGTCGTTCCTCAAGAAAAGCCCGAGAGCGGCGGGGCGGTTCTCTACTCCATCGGCGGGATGACCTGCGCCAGTTGCGCCGCCCGCGTCGAGCAGGCGATGCAGAAGGTCCCCGGGGTTCGGCTGGCGGCGGTCAACTTCGCCCGCAACACCGCGCGCGTTGTCCCCGGCCCCGGCTTCAGGCCCGAGGCGCTCGAGCAGGCGGTCAAGGACGCCGGCTATTCGGCGAGCCGCACGCTCGACGCCGCCGAGTCGCGGGCTCGGGAGGGCAGGAAGGCGCGGCTGCGCTTCCTGGTGGCGGCGGTCGCCGGCCTGCCGGTGGTGGTGATGGGCATGGCCCATTGGCAGCACGGCTGGCCGGCCTATCTGCAGTGGGCGCTGGCCACGATCGTGGTCTTCGGCGCCGGCGGCGGCTTTTTCGTCGCGGCGGCCAAGGGCGCGCGCCACGGCTCGGCGAACATGGACACCCTGGTCGCCCTGGGCGCCGGCGCCGGCTACTTCTTCAGCGTCCCGGCGCTCTTCCGGCACGGCGACCTCTATTTCGAAGTCGCCGCGGCCATCGTCGCGCTGATCCTGCTGGGCAAGCTGCTGGAAGCCAAGGCCAAGGGGAGCGCCTCCGAGGCGATCGAGCGGCTGGCCGGCTTGAGGCCGACCTCGGCGCTCAAGATCGTGGACGGGCAGGCCAGGGAAGTCCGCATCGACGAGGTAGTGGCGGGCGACCTGCTGCTGGTGCGCCCGGGCGATCAGCTGCCGGTGGACGGCGAGGTGGTCGAGGGCGAGAGCGCCATCGACCAATCGATGCTCACCGGCGAGTCGATGCCGGTGCTGCGCAAGCCCGGCGACAAGGTGGTCGGTGGGACGGTCAACCGCGAGGGCGCGATCAAGGTCCGCGCCACCGAGGTCGGCGCCGGGATGGCGCTGTCGCGCATCGTCCGGCTGGTCGAAGAGGCGCAGGGGTCGAAGGCCGCCATCCAGAGGCTGGCCGACAAGGTGGCCGGGATCTTCGTGCCGGTGGTGCTGGTGATCGCCGCGCTGACCTTCGCCGGCTGGTGGTGGCTGGGCCCCGAGCACTCCTTCGCGCGGGCGCTGTTCGCGGCGATCTCGGTGCTGGTCATCGCCTGCCCCTGCGCCATGGGGCTGGCCACGCCGACGGCGGTGATGGTGGCGACCGGGCGCGCGGCACAGCTTGGAATTCTGGTCAAGGACGCCGCCAGCCTCGAGCGGGCCGCGGGGGTGACCACCGTCCTGTTCGACAAGACCGGGACGCTGACGGTGGGCGAGCCGAAGCTGGTCAAGATCGCCGCGCTGCCTGAGGGCGACGAGAGCGAGCTGCTCGCGATGGCCGCCGCGGTTGAGGCCGAGTCCTCGCATCCGCTGGCCAAGGGGATCGTGGCCGCCGGCAAAGAGCGCTCGGTCGAGCGCTCGCCGGTGCAGAAGGTGAAGGCTCATCCCGGACGCGGGGTCGAGGGCGAGGTCCGAGGGCGCAAGGTCATCGCGGGCACGCCGGGCCTGCTGTCCGAGCTGGGCGTGGATATCGCGCCACTGGCTTCGCTGATCGATGAGCTGCTGGGCGAAGGGGAGACGCCGGTGCTGGTGGCGATCGACGGAAAGCCGGCGGGAGCCCTGGGCCTGCTCGACCCGCCGCGCCCGAGCGCCGCCGAGGCGGTCGCCCGCCTTTCGAGACTGGGGATGCAGGTCCACCTGGTGACCGGCGATCACCCCAAGGCCGCCCAGGCCATCGGGGCCCGGCTGGGCATCGCCGCCGACAGGATCCACGCCCAGGTGCTGCCCGAGATGAAGGCCAGGCTGGTCGAGGAGCTCAAGGCAGCCGGGCAGGTGGTGGCGATGGTCGGCGACGGGGTCAACGACGCCCCGGCGCTGGCGGCGGCGGACGTGGGGATCGCGGTGGGCGGCGGCGCCGACGTGGCGCTGGAGGCGGCCCCGCTGGCGCTGATGCGCGCCGACCCGCTGCTGGTGCCCCAGGCTGCCGCGCTGGCGCGCGAGGGGCTCAAGACCATCAAGCAGAACCTGTTCTGGGCCTTCGGCTACAACGTGATCGCCATCCCGGTGGCCGCCGCCGGCCTGCTCTCGCCGATGCTCGGCGCCGGGGCCATGGCCTTCTCCAGCGTCAGCGTGGTCACCAACTCGCTCAGGCTGCGACAACGTCGACTGGCCGACTGAGGTATGGTGCTCGCCCGAGACGGGAGCGCCAATGAAGATCCACACCGCCGAGTTCCTCACCACCGCGGTCGACGCCAAGAGCTATCCGAAGCCCGGCGAGCCGGAGGTGGCCTTTGCCGGCCGCTCCAACGTCGGCAAGAGCTCGATGATCAACGCGCTCTGCCAACGCAAGAAGCTGGTGCGCGTCTCCAACACCCCGGGCCGCACCCGCTCGCTCAACTTCTTTATCGTGCGCGCCGAGGACGAGCAGGGCGGGATGCACCAGGTCCGCTTCTGCGACCTGCCCGGCTACGGCTTCGCCAAGGTGAGCAAGGAGGAGCGCGGGTACTGGCAGAAGATGATCGGCCAGTACGTGCGTGAGCGAGAGGCGCTGGCGGGGGTGGTGTGCATCGTCGACGCCAACGTCGGCCCGACCGAGGACGACCAGCTGATCGTCCCGTGGGTGCTGGAGCAGGGAAGGCGGGTGCTGGTGGTGGCCACCAAGATCGACCGCGTCCCCAAACACCGCCGCATCCCGCGCCTGCGCGAGATCGAGAAGGGGCTGTCGCTGCCCGAGGGGACGGCGGTCGGCTTCTCCGCCACCGAGAAGCTCAACCTCGACGAGGTCTGGGAGCGGATCCTGGCCCTCTGCGAAGTGCCGTCGCCGGCCGCGACCTGAGAGGCTCGCGGGGCCGCAGGGCGCCAGGGAGGGCTCTGGGCAAAAAAAAGAGGCAGTCAGGTCGCCCTGACTGCCCCGTGGACCCAGAGGGGGAGGGGGGGGACCCCTGGGCCCAACACTTTCTTGCGGCTTCTTACTTCACCGCGCCATCAAACTTTTGAACCGGCAGGCTGCGACCTTCATTTCCGACCACAACCACCGCCGCAGCGCTGCACCGTTCGACGATGTTCAACATACACAACAGAAGATTCTATTGCAACTAAAATGTCCGTCGAGTGGTGGAACCGGCTGCCGAATCTCCTAATCTGGCAGGATCACAGGACTTTCTTCTCGACTGAACGCCTGCCTGGATGATAGGCAGCCATCCGAGCCCCTGCAACGTCCCGGTCTTCCCGAGGCTCCTATCCGCCATGAGGCCGCTTCCCCTGGTTCGAGAGCTGCGAAAGTCGCTGACCGCGCTCGGAATTGCGGGCCGGCGGATCCTGGTGGCCGTCTCGGGAGGGCCCGACTCGGTGGCGCTCCTGTTGGGGCTCGCCGAGTTGCGCGAGGGGCTCTCGCTCGAGCTGGAGGTGGCGACCATCGACCACCAGCTGCGGCCTGGCTCGGCCGCCGATGCCTCCTATGTGAAGTGCTTGGCGAAGCGGCTCGGCCTCGCCTGCCAGGTCGAGCGCGTCGAGGTGAAGGGCGAGGGGGGGCTCGAGGCTGCGGCCCGCCGGGCGCGCTACGCCGCCCTGCGCCGGATTGCCGGCGAGCGAGGCTGCGCCTTCATCGCCACCGGTCACACGCTCGAGGATCAGGCCGAGACGGTGTTGCTGCGCCTGGCGCGCGGGGCCGGGGTGCGCGGGCTGCGCGGCATCCTTCCGCGGCGCGGGCAGATCGTCCGGCCGATGCTCGAGGTCTCGCGCAGCCAGGTGGCCGACTTCCTCTCGGCGCGCGCGGTCGTGCCGCGGATCGACCCCACCAACCGCTCCGACCGCTTCGCCCGGAACCGCGTCCGCGCCCTGGTCCTTCCGGCCCTCGAGAAGGCGCTGGGGCCCAAGGCGATCGTGGCCCTGGCGCGCTCGGCGGAGATCGCCGCCCAGGACGATCGCGCCCTGGAGCGGTTGGCGAGGCGGCGCGCGAAGCGAATCCTGCGGCAGGACCAAGAAGGCCGGCTGACCGGCGAACTCGAGCCGCTGCTCGCGCTGGAGCCCGCGCTGCAGCGGCGGGTGCTACGCCGGGCGTGCAAGCTCGTCGGCCTCGACCCGACCCGGGAGCGGCTGCTCGCCATGGCCGAGGCGTTGGCGTCGAAGGGGCCGCGCTCTGTGCAGGTCGGTGGCGGAAAAGAATTCCAGGTTCGCTACGGGAGTTTCACGCTGGGCGGACGGCGCACGGCAGGCGAACCCCAGTGCTTCGAGCGCCTGGTCCCCGGAGTCGGGCAGTTCCGCTTCGCCGAGGGGACGGTGGAAGTCAGGAGGGTGGTGGGCCGGGGCGTGGCGGCGCAGGGGGCGATCCGCATCGATCCGGCTCAGGTGGCGCTGCCGCTGATGCTGCGCTCGCGCCGCCGGGGAGACCGCTTCCGGGCCCGCGGCGGACGGCTCAAGAAGCTCAAGGCCTTCCTCATCGACCGCAAGGTGCCGCGCGAAGAGCGCGAGCAGCTGCCGCTGTTGGCCGACAGCCAGGGGCGGGTGCTGTGGGTGGTGGGCGTGGCGCCCTCGGACGCCGCCGAGCAGGGCGAGCGGGCGCAAGCGGCCTGGGAAGTAGCCGTAGACAGGTCAACAAGCGCCCGCCGGGACGGTCGGTTAAGTAGAAGTGGATCCGAAGCCGAGGTGGCAGTCGCGGCCGGCCGGCGCCAGAAGCGGAAAAGCCGAGGAAGGACAAGGACCTGGACGCCAAAATAAGTTGAGCGCTCCAGGGGTTGCTACTAAAATTCGACTTCCTGCCCGAGGATCGAGCAGTCGGGCTTGAAGCGGCAGTGGCAGCCTCCAGGCAGGAGACGCCCGAGGACGCAGCGCCTCGCGGCGGGACGACGAAGGGACCGCATGCGTTCGAATTACAAGAGCATCTTGCTGTGGGTAATGCTGATCGTGCTCTTCCTGAGCCTGTGGCAGCTGGTTCAGCACACCGGCAAGGAGGTTCCCGAGGTCGACTTCTCGGAGTTCCTGCAGAAGGTGGACAACCACGAGATCGCCAAGGTCGCGATCAAGGGACTCGGCTACAAGGTCACCTACAAGAACAACACCGAGGCCACCACCCGCGGCCCGGCGATTGTTGACACCGCCCTGCTCGACCGGATGCAGAAGGCCGGCGCCCAGGTCAAGTACGAGCCCGAGGACCAGAACAGCATCTGGCTGCAGTTCCTGATGCAGGGCCTGCCGCTGGTGTTCTTGTTCCTGCTGTTCATCTTCTTCATGCGCCAGCTGCAGGCCGGCGGCGGCAAGGCGATGAGCTTCGGCAAGTCCAAGGCCAAGCTGCTCTCCGAGCACCACAACAAGATCACCTTCTCCGACGTGGCCGGCATCGACGAGGCCAAGGAGGAGCTCGAGGAGATCATCGCCTTCCTCAAGGACCCCAAGAAGTTCACCAAGCTCGGCGGCCGCATCCCCAAGGGCGTGCTGCTGATGGGCCCTCCGGGCACCGGCAAGACGCTGATGGCCCGGGCCATCGCCGGCGAGGCCGGGGTCCCGTTCTTCTCGATCTCCGGCTCGGACTTCGTCGAGATGTTCGTCGGCGTCGGCGCCAGCCGGGTGCGCGACCTGTTCGAGCAGGGCAAGAAGAACGCCCCGTGCATCATCTTCATCGACGAGATCGACGCCGTCGGCCGCCACCGCGGGGCCGGGCTGGGCGGCGGTCACGACGAGCGCGAGCAGACCCTCAACCAGCTGCTGGTGGAGATGGACGGCTTCGAGGCCAACGAGGGCGTGATCCTGGTGGCCGCCACCAACCGTCCCGACGTCCTGGATCCGGCGCTGCTGCGGCCGGGCCGCTTCGACCGGCGGATCGTGGTCCCCAGGCCGGACGTCAAGGGCCGGCTGGGCATCCTGCAGGTGCACACCAAGCGCGTGCCGCTGCACGGCGAGGTCGACCTGGAGGTCATCGCCCGCGGAACCCCCGGCTTCTCCGGCGCCGACCTGGAGAACCTGGTCAACGAGGCCGCCCTGCTCGCCGCCCGCATGAACAAGGAGCGGGTGGACATGCCGGACTTCGAGAACGCCAAGGACAAGGTGCTGATGGGCGTCGAGCGCCGCTCGATGATCATCTCCGAGAAGGAGAAGCGGAACACCGCCGTCCACGAGGCCGGGCACGCGCTGGTGGCCAAGATGCTCCCGGAGACCGATCCGGTGCACAAGGTGACCATCATCCCCCGCGGGCCGACCCTGGGCCTGATGCAGCAGCTGCCGTCCGAGGACCGCTACAACGCCAGCCGCGACTACGCCAAGAAGCGGATCGCCATCTGCCTGGGCGGCCGGCTGGCCGAGGAGCTGGTGTTCGCCGAGATGACCAGCGGCGCCTCCAACGACATCGAGCAGGCCACCGACATGGCCCGCAAGATGGTCTGCGAGTGGGGCATGAGCGACAAGCTCGGGCCGCTCTCCTTCGGCAAGAAGGAGGAGGCCATCTTCCTGGGCCGGGAGATCAACCGCAGCCAGGACTACAGCCCTGAGACCGCGGTGATGATCGACGCCGAAGTGAAGTCGATCGTCATGACCGAGTACGAGCGGGCCAAGAAGATCCTCGCCGAGCAGCGTCCGGCGCTGGAGCGCATCGCCAACGCCCTGCTCGAGTACGAGACCCTGGACGGCGAGGAGATCAGCGTGCTGATCGCCGGCGGCGAGCTGAAGAAGGAGAAGCCGGCTCCCCGGCCCAGCGCCCCGCCTCCGGTGCAGGAGAAGAAGGAGAAGAAGAAGATCCTCGACGCACTCGAGGGTTTGGGGAAGCTGCCGGGCGAGCCGAACAAGGCCACCGGGTAATCCTCAGTAGAATCCCGCTTCGACGAGGGCGCAGGGCCTCTTTCCGGCCTTGCGCCCTCGCGAGCTTCAGCGTCAGGAGCATCCAGCGATGCCCATCGCCCGATTCGTCGAGTCCGAGCGCCCCGCGCTGCTCGAGCTGCACCTGCTGCGCCTCGGGCTCGCCGCCGACCGAGCATCGAAGCTCTCGCGCGACGACGGCCTGGGGCACCTGCTGATCACCGGGGCCTCGAAGGCGGCGCTGGCGCTGGTGCAGGCCAGCCATCCCGGGCTGTCGCTGGTGCCCGGGGACGAGGAGCGGGCGCGCGGATCGCTGCTGCTGTCGGGATCGCACGAAGCCCTGGAGGCGCTGGCCTCCGCACTCGCGGCTCAGGGGCCGGAGACCGCGCCGACAGGCCTGGCAATCGCGCGCGCGCTGCGCTCCCAGACCGAGCCGCCGGCGCCGACGCAGATCGGACGTCGCCTCTTCAGCTGGGGCAGCCGCACCTTCGTGATGGGGATCGTCAACGTCACCCCCGATTCCTTCTCCGACGGTGGCCACTTCGCCAAAGCCGACGACGCAGTGGCCCACGGCGAGCGGCTGGCCGCCGAGGGCGCCGACATCCTCGACATCGGCGGCGAGTCCACCCGGCCCGGCGCCGAGCCGGTCGGGGCCCAGCAGGAGATCGATCGCGTCGTCCCGGTGATCGAGGCGCTTTCCCGCCGGGTGGAGGTGCCGCTGTCGATCGACACCACCAAGGCCGAGGTGGCCGAGATGGCGGTCAAGGCCGGCGCCAGCCTGGTCAACGACATCTCCGGCTTCAAGTTCGATACCGCCATGGCTCCCGCGATCGCCAACTCCGGCGCCGCCGCCTGCGCCATGCACATCCAGGGCGTGCCGCGCTCGATGCAGCACAGCCCCAGCTACTTCGACGTGGTGGGCGAGGTGATGGAGCAGCTGCAGGCCTCGGTCGATCACGCGCTGCGGTGCGGGGTGGCGCCGGGGAAGGTCCTCGTCGACCCGGGGCTGGGCTTCGGCAAGACCGCCGACCACAACCTGTTCCTGCTGCGCAACCTGGCCCAGCTCAAGAGCCTGGGGCTGCCGATCCTGGTGGGCGCCTCGCGCAAGTCGTTCATCGGCAAGTTGACCGGGCTGCCGGTGGAGGCGCGGCTGCCGGGCTCGCTGGCGATCCTCTCCGCCGCCATCCTCGGCGGCGCCGATGTGGTCCGGGTCCACGACATCGCCGAGTCGGTCGCCGCGGCCAAGATGGTCGACGCCGTGGCCCGCGCCCGCGAGGGCGGATTCGCCTTCCTGCCGCGCTCCTAACCGGGCGTGCTGCCTGGATCAACCGGTGGCGACCTGCGCCGCGCCGCGGAGATCTCCGCCCGCTACCCGGAGCACCAACTCGGACTGACCGACACCACGCTCCTGGCAGTCGCCGAGCGCCTGCACGGCACGCCAGTGGTCATGCTCGACCGTGGGCACTTCTCGCTCTTCCGCGATCGCAAGGGGAAGCCGCTCCAACTGCTTCCTTGAGAGGCCTGTTGGCGCTCGCCCGGTCGGTTCGAACCGGGAGCGGGCCTTCGCTCCTCCAGCGGGCGCTTCTTCGAGCGGGCGATCCTTGCCTCGGCATTCGAAACCTGCTCTCTTCCGCACCCGCTGCCCGCTCTCGACAGGGCCGTTGCCGGCTCCCCGAGGATGGACAGCTTGGTTCGCAGCCCAGGCAGGACGCCCAGCGCCCTGTCGGCACCGAGTATTTCGGAGGTCTCGCCCCCGCTCATGTTCCGGCCCGCTCCCGCTGACGCCTCGCGCAGGCTCTTCGGCACCGACGGCATCCGCGGTGTCGCCAACGTCTATCCGATGACCGCCGAGGTGGCGATGCAGGTCGGGCGGGCGGTGGCCTACCTGATCCGCAACGGCAGCCACCGCCACCGCGTCGTCATCGGCAAGGACACCCGCCTGTCGGGCTACATGCTCGAGACCGCGCTGGCCTCCGGCATCTGCTCGATGGGCGTGGACGTGCTGCAGGTCGGGCCGCTGCCCACCCCGGGCATCGCCTTCATCACCCAGTCGATGCGCGCCGACGCCGGGGCGGTGATCAGCGCCAGCCACAACCCCTACCAGGACAACGGCATCAAGTTCTTCGCCCGCGACGGCTTCAAGCTGCCCGACGAGGTCGAGGCCAAGATCGAAGAGCTGATCAGCTCCCGGTCGATCGACCATTTGCGGCCGACGGCCACCAAGGTCGGCAAGGCCTTCCGCATCGACGACGCCCAGGGGCGCTACGTGGTGTTCCTCAAGGGGACCTTCCCCAAGGAGCTGACCCTCGACGGGATGACGGTGGTGGTCGACAGCGCCAACGGCGCCGCCTACAAGGTGGCCCCGGCGGTGTTCGAGGAGCTGGGGGCCAAGGTGATCAGCCTGGGGGTCGACCCCGACGGCAAGAACATCAACGCCAAGTGCGGGGCGCTGCACCCGGAGAACATGGCCAAGGCGGTGCTCAAGCACCGCGCGGCGCTGGGCATCGCCCTGGACGGCGACGCCGACCGGGTGATCGTGGTCGACGAGAAGGGGGAGACGGTCGACGGCGACGCGATCATGGCGATCTGCGCCCGCGAGCTGTTGCGGCAGAAGAAGCTGGCCAAGAAGACGGTGGTGGCCACGGTGATGAGCAACAAGGGGCTGGAGGTGGCGCTGGCGGGGATGGGGGCCAGGCTGGTGCGCACCAAGGTCGGCGACCGCTACGTGGTCGAGGAGATGCGCCGCGGCGGCTACAACTTCGGCGGCGAGCAGAGCGGGCACCTGATCTTCCTGGACAGCGCCACCACTGGCGACGGGGTGGTGGCGGCGCTGGAGCTGTTGCAGGTGATGGTGGCCAGCGGCAAGCCGCTGAGCGAGCTCAAGAAGCTGTTCGTGTCCTTCCCGCAGACCCAGCTCAACCTGCCGATCAAGCACAAGCGCGAGCTGGCCGAGCTGCCGGGGGTGATGAAGGCCATCCGCGCGGTGGAGCAGGCGCTGGGCAAGGAGGGGCGGGTGCTGGTGCGCTTCTCCGGGACCGAGCTCAAGGTGCGGGTGCTGGTCGAGGGGCCGGACAAGAAGCGCAACGAGGCCCACGCCCAGGCCATCGCCGGGGAGCTGACCAAGGCGCTGGGGTGACCCGCGATCGAAGATCGAAGAGCGCGGCTGAGCCCTACCTCCCACCCAGCAGCGCCAGCTCCAGCATCTGCAGCTGAGTGCTGAGCTGGGCGTCGACGGTGCCGTGCTCGGTCTCGCGAGGCGCGAGCGCCGTCCGACCGCTTGTGGCAACTGGCCCTATTCGGCGATGATCATGCCGCGTCAGGCAGGATTTCGCTGGAGGGACCGCCCATGCGCAATGAGCATCTGGCAAGAGCCTCCCTGGTGGCTGCCTCCCTATTGCTGCTCGGAACAGGGTGCTTCAAGCCAGGTCGCGGTCATTCGAAGGAGTACGAAGCAAGGTCGAATCTGAAATCGCTCTACACCGCCGAGAGAGCGCTGATGCAGGAGCGGGACAAATTCAGCAACGATTTCGTCGAGCTTGGATTCTTCCCAGAGCGCGGCAACCGGTACGCCTACTTCCTCGGCAGCGGCGCAAGGCAGGATCGGACGACTTCCGCATTCTCATCGGCTGGCGCATTCGAATCGATCGGCGTCGATGTGTTCAAGCATGGGAAGAAGCACCCGGAAATCGTCTTCCCGATGCTGCCCAAAACCTTCGCCGGGAATGTGCGGATCGGGGTTACTGGAGAGTGCCCGAACTGTCAGTTCGTTGCCGCCGCGGCTGCTAACCTGGACAGCGATGCCACGTTGGACGTCTGGTCAATTGCGTCGTTCGAGCGCGTTGCCCCGGATGGCACGACGATTCCAGCAGGACTGCCCTTCTGGGAAATTCGAGATGTCGAGCCGCCAAGCATGTGGCAGGAGATTCGTGGAATTTTCTGATTCTTGCGTCGCGGCAGCTCGGCTCCTTGGTCGGATCCTCGGCGCCCTCTTGAAGACCTACCTCTCGCCCAGCAGCGCCAGCTCCAGCATCTGCAGCTGAGTGCTGAGCTGGGCGTCGACGGTGCCGTGCTCGGTCTCGATGATGCAGCCGCCGCGCTGCACCTCGGGGTCGTCCTTGACCGCGATGTCCTTGGTGCGCCCGAGGATGTCCATCAGTTTCTTGCGGCTGTTGCGCAGCAGCGTCCCGTCCTCGGGGTTGACCCGCAGCACGAGCTCCCGCTGCTGGCGGACCGCCTCGATCGCCTGGGCGGTGATGTGCAGCAGCGTGTCCTCGTCGAGCTCGATGGCCTTGCCGATAATCCGCTCGGCGGCCATCAGCCCGACCTGGACGATGTCCGCCTCGCCGCCCTGCAGGATCCGGCCGGCCTGCTGCTTGGCCTTGACGATGACCTCGGTCGTCTGCGCCAGCCCCTCCTGGCGGCCCTCCTCGACCGCCGCCTCGCGGACCGCGTCCCGCTCGGCGTTGGCCTTGGCGACGATGGCCTCGGCCTGGCGCTCGGCGGCGGCGATGATGTCGCGCGCCTTCTGGTGGGCGTCGTAGACCTCGGCCTCGACCACGCCCGGGCGCGCGGGGCGGGCCACCGGGCGCTCGGGGATCGGGTCGGCGAACTCGTCTCCCTTGATGATCTTGCTGGCCATCGAAGGCTCCTTGGGAATTCTCAGCTCTTGCTAGGCCCGCGCACCGGGCCAGGTCTCGCGGCGGGTGGCTTCGCGCCGCCGGAGGTGGAGGGATTGGCGGCGCCACCGCGCTGGACCGGCGGCGGCGCGGTCGCCGGACGCGGGGAGGCGGAGGAGTTCGCACCCGGCACGCTCCGAGGCGGCGTCGGCGAGGGCGCCGGCTTGGCGGCGGGGCTCTGGACGGCCGGTCTCGAGGCCAGGGAAGGGCGCGGCGGAGGCATCACCACCTTCGCCGGAGGCACGGCGGCGCCAGCGCCCGGAGGCGGACCGAGCCGCTGCGGTGCCGGCTTGCGCGCCGGCGGCGGCAGGCGCACCGGGCGGTCGATCACGCCGCGAGTGGCGAGCTTCTCCAGCTCGCTCAGGACTTCCTGCTTGGCCGAATCGTCGGGACGCTTGGCCTCGCGCTCTTCCAGATCGAGAGCCTCTCCCAGGCGCGCGCCGAATTCGTCGCGGTGCCCCTCGACGATTCGCCGGGCCAGCTCCGCCGACTGGGAGAGGCAGGCGCGCGCCAGCCGGCGGATTCCCATCTGGCGCATCGCTCCTCGGGGCCCGCCGTCGGCGGATGCTTCCTCGATCTGCCGGCGGGCGACCACAGGATCGGTCCGCCGCAGCGAAGCTCCGGCCGAGAAGGCCCGCGTCACCAGCTGGCGTTGATCCGGGGCCAGGGCCGAGAGGAGGGCATCGCGCTCCGGCGTCGGCAGCGCCGCCACCAGCGGGGCGAGCGCTCGGGCTCCGAGGACGTCGCAGAGCGTCCCCAGATCTCGCGAGGGGACCAGCACCAGATCCGTGATGGCGAAGCTGGAGCGCTGAGGCATCAGCTCCGCCAGTTGCTGCTCGAAGCGCCAGCGAATGACCGCCAGCAGATCCGGGCGGATTTCCTTCTTGAGCTCGACCACCGGCTGCACCAGTGCGTCGCGCACGTCTCGAGCGAGCGAGGAGGGGAGGGCTCGGAGCACTACCTCCTTGATCGCCGGCCGCTCCTTGGCGAGCGCGTCGGCGACCCGCTGGGGATCGGCGGCCCGCAGCTGATCGGCATTGCGCGAGGCGATGAAGCGCTTGATCTCGCCCACCAGGAACGGGATCCGCTGCTCGCGGGGCACGGCCAGGATCTTCGCCGCCCGGTCGCGCAGCACGTCTCCCTCGTCGTCCGGGAGATGCTCGAAGGCCTCGACTCCCTCCTGCCCGCCGAAGGTGACGGCGGTGAGCAGGAGCATCGACTGGCGCTTGGTCAGCCCGCTGAGGAAGGAGTCCATCCTGGGCGACTCTATCCCGGGACTCGCTGCTCGCCCAAGCGGCCGACAGCTCGATGCGGCGCGTCATCCCGCTCGCCCGAACCGCGGAAGATCGAGCGGGCCGTCGGTGCGTTCTCTTTCGAGGTCAGGGGCGGGGTGGTAGTCTCGACAGGCGAAATTGCTGGAGGAATGCGATGAGCAAGGTCGGTGCGGCGGTGTTCGGTGTGCTGGCGCTGGGTCTGGTGGGAATGAGCGCCGTCGGCGGCACGACGCCCGCGCGCGAGCCGCAGAAGCCGAAGGTCGGTTGGCTCTTCGCGATGTCCGCCCCCGCTACTGCTCCCGAAGCGGCCGCTCCTGCCGCAGCCGCCGCGAAGGCCCCCGAGCCGGCTCCGGCTGCCGCGCCAGCCGCGGAGAAGGAGCCCGAAGCCGACAGCGCCGCCCTTCCCGCGCTGGGCCACCTCAAACCCGCCGAGCCTGCCGCCGCGAAGCCGGCCGCGCCCCCTGTCGCTGCCAAGCCGGCCGAGCCCCCTGTCGCTGCCAAGCCGGCCGAGCCCCCGGCTCC
>JBBIQS010000027.1:0-85963 GCA_037442205.1 Myxococcales bacterium | reverse complement strand
GCTTCTCCTACCCGGAGATCGCCAGCGCCCCGCGGCCCGACGGCCGCACCGAGGCCCGCCGCGCGCCGGGCCGGCCCGAGCGAGCCCCGGACGCAACGTGCCGAGATCCGGTGCAAATTCGCGCAGTCGAAAAATTCCCCACCCCGCTACATGCCGCTACAGTGCCGGCAGCCAGGTTGGCATCGCCCCTGCTCTAGGAGAGGGCCTGCGGCGCATGGAGCGCCGCCAGAGAAGCCAGGAGGCTGGACGTGACCTTTCGACGCGTGGCGGTGCTGATGGGCGGCTGGGGCGAGGAGCGGGAGGTCTCGATTCGCACCGGCGAGGCGATCGCCAAGGCGCTGGGGCGCTCGGGGCACGAGGTCCACCGGGTGCTGGCCGGGCCGGGCCTGGACGTGACCCTGCGGGCTCTGTCGGTGGACGCCGCCTTCCTGGCCCTGCACGGGCGGATGGGCGAGGACGGCAAGGTGCAGGGGCTGCTGGAGATCCTCGGCGTCCCGTACACCGGCTCAGGAGTGATGGCCAGCGCCCTGGCCATGAACAAGCCGATGGCCAAGAAGGTGCTGCGCTTCCACAACATCCAGACCCCGCACAGCTACACCCTCGCCGCCGAGCAGCTGCCCGAGGCGCTGGAGCTGCACGGCGACATGGGCTTCCCGGCGGTGGTCAAGCCGGCCTGCTCCGGCTCCTCCTGCGGGCTGACGGTGGTCCGCGAGGCCGCCGAGCTCGAGCCGGCGCTGCGGCTGGCGCTGCGCTTCGGGCCTCAGGCGCTGGTGGAGCGCTTCGTGCGCGGCAAGGAGCTGACCGTGGGCATCCTCGGCGAGAAGGTGCTGGGGACCTGCGAGATCGTCCCGCCGGGCGAGGTCTTCGACTACCAGAGCAAGTACCAGGGCGGCACCCGCTACCACCTGCCGCCGCGGCTGAGCCCGACCCGGCGCCAGAACGTCGAGGCGCTGGCGCTGGCCGCCCACCGCGCGCTGGGCTGCCGCGGCTACAGCCGGGTGGACCTCATCGCCTCAGACTCCGACAACGACCTGGTGCTGGAGGTCAACACGCTGCCCGGGATGACCGCCACCAGCCTGCTGCCCAAGATCGCCAAGGCCGCCGGGATGAGCTTCGAGGAGCTGGTGGAGTCGATCCTGGCCAAGGCCTGCCTCGAGGAGGCGCCGGTGGCGTTGGGGACGGTCCCCGCCGAGCCGACCCCCGCGGCGGCGCGGATCGCGGCCAACTGAGCCGCCGCGCGCGGCACCCTCCTCGCCCCTCCCGCCTCCCGTCATCGCCCGCTCCGGCCGCCCGTTCCAGGCGCGCGCCGGCGCGGGCGTTGACGCGCCAAGTCGTGGACCGTCTTGCAGTTGCTTCGCCTGCCTGCCTGCCCTATAGTCGCCCGCGATTTTCCGGGGGATTTTCCACCGACCGCCTTCGGCCAACGGTCTGGAGCGCGGGTGAGGATCGCGGAGCCGGGGACAGTCCGCCCGACGCGGTCCGTAGGACGTCAACGATATGACGCTGGTCGAGACGGTATTGCTATCGGTGTATTTCCTGGTGCTGGTGGTGCTGTCCGCCTACGGGTCGCACCGCTATTTCATGGCGTACCTGTACTACCGGCACAAGTTCTCGCTGCCCAAGCCCAACGGACAGCTCGAGAAGCTCCCACCGGTCACCATCCAGCTGCCGATCTTCAACGAGATGTACGTGGTCGAGCGGCTGATCGACGCGGTGGCCAAGATCGACTACCCGCGCGAGCTGCTGGAGATCCAGATCCTCGACGACTCGACCGACGAGACCTGCGAGATCGCCCGGGCCTGCGCCGAGAAGCACAAGGCCAACGGCCTGGACGTGGTCTACCTGCACCGCACCGACCGCCACGGCTTCAAGGCCGGGGCGCTGGCCGCCGGCCTGGAGAAGGCCAAGGGCGAGCTGGTGGCGGTGTTCGACGCCGACTTCGTCGCCAACCCCGACTTTCTGCGCAAGACGGTCCCGTTCTTCGCCGACCCGGGCGTGGGCATGGTCCAGGTCCGCTGGGAGCACCTCAACCGCGACTACTCGGCGCTGACCCAGGCCCAGTCGATTCTGCTCGACGGCCACTTCGTCATCGAGCACACCGCCCGCAACCGCTCGGGGCGCTTCTTCAACTTCAACGGCACCGCCGGGGTGTGGCGGCGCACCACCATCTCCGACGCCGGCGGCTGGCAGCACGACACCCTGACCGAGGACCTGGACCTCTCCTACCGGGCGCAGCTCAAGGGCTGGCACTTCGTCTACCTGCCGGAGGTAGTCAGCCCGGCCGAGATCCCGGTGGACATGAATGCCTTCAAGAGCCAGCAGCACCGCTGGGCCAAGGGCTCGATCCAGACCGCGCGCAAGCTGCTGCCGACGATCTTCAAGGCCGACCTGCCGTTCAAGGTGAAGCAGGAGGCCTTCTTCCACCTCACCAACAACCTGGCCTACCTGCTGATGGTGGTCCTGAGCCTGCTGATGCCGCTGGCGATGGTGGTCCGCTTCCGCCACGGCTGGTACAGCGTCCTGCTGCTCGACTTTCCGTTCTTCGTGATGGCCACACTGTCGGTGAGCGTGTTCTTCATCGCCAGCCAGCGCGAGGTGGGCAAGAGCTGGTGGGAGCGGCTCAAGTACCTGCCGTTCATCATGTCGCTGGGGATCGGCCTGTCGCTGAACAATGCCAAGGCGGTGCTCGAGGCGCTGCTCAACCAGCAGTCGGGCTTCACCCGCACACCCAAGCACGGCGTGGTGGGCAAGGCCGAGTCCTGGGCCAGCAAGAAGTACCGCGGCAAGACCAAGTTCCTGCCCTTCGTGGAGCTGGGCTTCGCGATCTACCTCTCGTTCGCCATCCTCTTCGCGATCGACAACCAGATCTGGTTTTCGCTGCCGTTCCTGGTGCTGTTCCAGATGGGCTTTGGCTACTGCGGTGTGATGTCGCTGTTCCAGGGCAAGTTCGCCCGCGACACCGCTGCCGAACCGGTGGCTGCGGGGGCCGAGCCGGCCTAGCGCCGAGCAGCACGAGCTTCCTCAACAGCGGGCGCAGCGAGCCGGAGACCTCCGCCGCTGCGCCCGAGCTGTTTTCGGAAAGGTCGGCCCGCCAGCTGATGGGCATGGCTCGCCTCGGCGAGGAAACGAGTACGATGGCCCGGCCACCGACACAGAGCCATGAGCGACCGTTGCGCCGAAGTGGACTTCGGGCCATCGCAACCATGGCCATCGTCTTGGCGGTCCTCGTCGGACTCTTCCTCTACTTCGGCTACCGCTTCTTCATGCGGTACGAAGGGTACTGACGAGAGCGCCGAGGGCGTCCTCGCGGACGGCGGCCAAGCGGTCGAACGAGGCGCGCTCAGCGCTCGAACTTCTGCTGCTGCTCTCGGTAGTAGGCATCCTGCGGCTTGAGAGCGAGGGCCTTGGAATTGGCCTCGAGCGCCTTCTGCTTCTCGCCGCGGGCGAAGTAGAGCTCGGAGAGCGTGTCCCAGAGCCCATCGTCGTCCGGAGCTTTCTCCAAAGCCTGCACGGCGATCTGGATGCCGCGGGCGGTGTCGAAACCGTGCTTGAATGAGAACCAGGCGTAGGTCCCGGCGGCGTCGGCCGAGTTGCCGTTGGCGGCCAGGAACTCGTCCAGGGCCTTTCGGGTCCCGGCGGCGTCCTTCAATCCCTGGCAGGCCTGGGCGAGGTCGTAGAGCGCGGAGGTGGCGTACGGAGAGCCCGGGAAGCGCCGCCGCAGCTCGAGCAAGCTCTGGCGGGCCCGGGAGTACTGCTTCTTGCCGCGCAGCAGGACGTACTTGGCGATGACGTAGCGCCCGTGGGCGGCCAGCTCGTCCAGGCGAGCGAGAGTACCAGCCCGAAGCGCGCGGGCGTCGGGGTCGGCCGGGGCGGGTGCCTTGGCCAGGCCGGCGCGGGCCCCCTCCAGCAGCTCGAGATGCGCCAGCGCCGGCGCCTCGTCCACCCGGGCTGCGTGGCGCAGAAGGATCTCGAAGGACAGCTCCAGGTCCCCTGCCCGCTCGGAGGCGAAGCGCTTCTCCAGCTCGGCCAGGGTGTTGCGGCCGGCCAGGAAGTCGCGGGCCGAGTCGAAGAACTGCTGCGCCGGGACCTCGCCGAAGATGCGATCGATCTCGTTGCCCTGGCTGTCGAGGAACAGCACCGTCGGGTAGCCCACCACGTGGTGCCGCTCGACGAAGGCCGGCCCCTCTCCGGCTTCGGCATCGACCTTGAGCGCCACGAAGGCCGAGAGCGCCTCCTCCGCCCCGGGCGACTGAAAGACCTTGGCGTCGAGCTCCTTGCATGGCCCGCACCAGGTGGCGAAGACATCCACCATCAGCGGCCGTCCCTCGGCCTTGGCCCTGTCCATGGCCGCCTGGACCTGGCCGTAGATGAAGGGCACTCCAGCCTGTGCCGGCGCCCCCAGCCCGAGAGCGACCAGCAGGATCAGCAGGCAGCGGGCCATCGATTCTCCTCTGGAAGAGGCGGTGAGCGCGCCCCTCAGGCCTGCAGCTTGATCACCCGGCGGCGGACGAGGTCGCGCAGCGTGTCCTCGACCTCGAGCGGGCTCTTGTTGGCCTTGGAGACGACTTCCCGCGGGGTCAGCCCCTGGCGCACCAGCGCGGCCACCTCGCGCGCGTCCGGCGGGCCGAGCTGCTCGTAGAGCAGGTAGAGCTGCTCGTCGACCACCACCGCCTTGGCCTGCGTGAGCAGGCGATCGAGAGCCTCGGCCTCGCCCTGGTTGTTCTTGAGGGCGGCGTCCTCGAGCAGCGCCGACAGCGCCCCCTCGAGGTTGCGGCTGGGCGGGACGCCGGTGGGAAGGTAGAGCAGCTCGCCGGAGCGCAGCGCCACCAGCGGCGGAAGGGCCGCGGCGCCGTCGAGCTTGTGCTGGCCGATCTCGGCGTGGGCGTAGACCAGCTCGCCGCCCACCAGCCCCAGGGTCACCGACCAGAACGGATCCTTGAAGAGGACCAGGCCGCCGCGGCGGTTGGCGCTCATCTTGTGCAACGCCCACTGGACGCCCAGCTCCCCCAGCTTCCCCGAGACCTTCTCGCCCGCGCCCAGCGCCCCGAGGAAGGCGTCGCGCGGGGCCAGCAGGGTGCGGATGCGGCCGACCAGCGTGTCCAGCTTGCCGCCCTTGGCCAGGTAGTCCTGCGCGCCGGCCGACAGCGCCTTGAGGCTCTCACGGTAGTCGTCGTGGGCGGACAGGAACATCACCGGCGTCTCGCCCACCCGGTGATCGGCCCGCATCGCCCGCAGGAGCCCCCAGCCGTCGAGGTGCGGCATGTTCAAGTCGGCGACCACCAGGTCCGGCCGGTGCTCGAGCGCCAGCTTCAGGCCCTCGACGCCGTCGGCGCCGGCGAGCACCTCGAAGCCCGACTTCTTCATGATGGTCGAGAAGAGCTTGACCAGCGTGGCATCGTCGTCGACCAGCAGGATGCGCGCCGACAGCTCCTCGATCTCCTCGACGACGTCGATCTCCTCGACCTCCTCCGTGCCCGGGGGCCGAGGAACCGCGGCCTTCAGCAGCTTGAGCATGCTGGCGGCAAACTCGCCGACGTCGGAGGGGTCGGGGACGATCTGGGAAAAGCCGCGCGAGTCCTTGGGAGGCAGGCTGGACACCAGCACCGCCGGCAGGCTGACGAAGCGCGGATCGGCACGCAGCACCTGGATGCTGGCCGCCGCCTGCTCCATCGAAGGACGGCCGAAGATCAGCACCAGGTGCGGCTGAAACTTGCCCGCTGCCTCCAGCGCCCGAGAGGGATCGGCGGCGGCGGCAAAGGTGTGGCCGGCTCCCTGGAAGGCGCGCGCAATGCCCACCAATACGGCGCGATCCCCGCCCAACCCCAAGATCCGGTAGCCGCTCGACATAGCCTGGTCCTCGCTATCCCTGGAAGACCAAGATCCTAACGCCGCGCCGTTGCCGCCGCGAAGCGAAGAAAACGAATCAGGCGTAGTAGCGGTACAGGACCTCGGCCACCATCGCCGGCTTGGGGTGGTGCTCGACCTCGACCTCGGCCCCCAGCACCAGCTCGTAGCCGCCGCGGAACTCGACGACGTCGAGGATCGAGGCCTTCATCCGCACCCGGCAGGGAATGGGAACCGGCGCCGGCCAGCGCACCTTGTTGGCGCCGTAGTTGATGACCAGCCGGGCGCCGGTGATGTCGATCAGCTCCCAGAAGAAACCGGGGACCAGCCCGAGGGTGAAGTAGCCGTGGGCGATGGTCTTGTGGAACGGCGATTCCTTGGCGGCGCGGACCGGGTCGGTGTGGATCCACTGCTCGTCCCCGGTGGCCTTGGCGAAGAGGTTCACCAACTCCTGGGTGACCTCCTTCCACTCGGTGGCCCCCAGCGACCTGCCCTTGAGCGACATCGCCTGGTCGACCGGGATCGTCAGCACAGCCATCGGCCCTCCTCTGCGCGCCTTGCCTCGCTGCTTGTTGTGGCCCGAAAGGGCACGCCAAGGCAAGAGCGTGCGCGCGAGCGGCTGAGGACGCTATCACTGGCGGCAGGCCGCCCGGCGGGAGCGGCGTTGCCCCGGCGCGGCCGCGGGAGCAGACTCGCCGCAGGCCGTCGGGTCAGGGGGATCGACCATGGCACGCAGGAGCAACCCGTCCACCTCTTCGGCCACCAAGGGCCGGCGCGGGCGGAAGAAGGCCGAGCCCTCCTCTCGTGGGCTGAGCGCGAAGGAGGTCGCCTCGGGCGCCTCGGAGCAGGCGAGCGAATTGGCGCGCGAGGTCGTCGAGGACGGCGGGATGGCGCTGGCGATCTACCGCGAGCCCTTCGGCGGGCACAGCATGGTCTTCGCCAGCCTGCCGGTGGACAAGGTCGAGGCCACGCCCTACCAGCGCGACATCTCCGAGACCCACGTCAAGCGGCTGGCCTCGGCCATCGAGCGGGTCGGGCGCTACGTGGACCCCATCGTCGCGGTGCGGCACGACGGGCGCTACTGGACCCCCAACGGCGGACATCGGCTGAGCGCGGCCAGGCAGCTGGGAGCCCGGTCGATCATGGCGCTCGTGCTGCCCGAGCCCGACGTCGCCTACCAGATCCTGGCGCTCAACACCGAGAAGTCGCACAACCTCAGGGAGCGCTCGCTCGAGGTGATCCGGATGTACCGGGGGCTGGTCGGGGCCCGCGAGGGCAAGGAGACCGACTTCGCCGCGCTGTTCGAGGAGCCGGCTCTGGTCACCCTCGGCGCCGCGTACGAGAAGCGGCCGCGCTACTCGGCGGGCGCCTACCACCCGGTGGTGAAGCGGATCGAGACCTTCTTCGACGAGAAGCTGGAGAAGGCGCTGGCCATCCGCGAGAAGCGCGCCGACCGGCTGCTCGAGCTCGACGACCTGGTGGTGCGGGCCGTGGACTCGCTCAAGGCGCAGGGCCTGGAGAGCCCCTATCTCAAGAACTTCGTGGTGGCGCGGATCAACCCGATGCGCTTCCAGCGCGGGGCTACCGCCGAATTCGATCCCACCGTGGACAAGATGATGGCCGCCGCCGGGAGGTTCGAGGCGGCCAAGGTCCGGCGCGAGGACCTGGCGCGGATGGGCGGCGGAGGGGTCGAAGCCGACGCGGAGTAGCGCTGCCGAAACACCAGGTGATTGGACCGCGCTGCTGGGCAACTCGCCACCGGTCCCGCCCGATTCTTCGCTCCAGTGCTCAATCAACGCGGCGTCTAGCCTCCTGAGCCTGATGCCCCTGCGGGAGCGTTGGCGTTCCCGGAACCACTGCATTTGCCCGCCAGGGGCCAACGAGGTGTCGGTACGGCGAGCCAGGGCTGGCGAGATCCCCAATCGCTAGGCATCGTTCACCGTGAATCACGGGAAAACTGCGGGCCGGCGATGGCACGATCGGCCGTTCGGCGAGCGTGCTGGAGCGCCCCGGCGCCTGGAGGCGAGCCGATGACGCACCCGCTGCTCTATCAGATCAATCCCCGGGTGCTCCTCCAGGAAATTGGCCGGCAATCGGGACGCCCGGCGACGCTCGACGACCTGCCCGACCGGATGTTCGAGGAACTGGCGGCGCAGGGATTCGAATGGGTGTGGCTGCTCGGCGTCTGGCAGACCGGGCGCGCCAGCCGCCAGGTCTCGCGCAACAAGCCCGAGTGGCGCGCCGGCTTCCGCCGCGACCTTCCCGACCTCGGCGAGGCCGACATCACCGGGTCGCCCTTCGCCATCCAGGCGTATTCGGTCCGGGAGGAACTGGGCGGCGAGGCGGCGCTGGAGCGAATGCGCAAGCGGCTGGCGAAACATCGCCTGCGGCTGATGCTCGATTTCGTCCCCAACCACGTGGCCCTCGACCACCCGTGGGTCCTCGAGCATCCGGAGTACCTGATCGAAGGAACCGAGCAGCACTTCGCCAGCGCGCCGCACAACTTCATCAGCCTCGAGACCGGAAAAGGCCCGCGGATCCTGGCGCACGGACGCGACCCCTACTTTCCCGGATGGCCCGACACCCTGCAGCTCAACTACCGCCACGCCGGCTGCCGGGCGGCGATGATCGAGCAGCTGCGCTCGGTTGCCCGGCGCTGCGACGGGGTGCGCTGCGACATGGCCATGCTGCTGTTGCCCGACGTCTTCCAGCGCACCTGGGGCGCGCTGGCGACGCGGACCGACGGCTCCAAACCGGTGGACAGCCAGTTCTGGCCCGAGGCCATCACCAAGGCACGCGAGCTGAAGCGGGACTTCGTGTTGATGGCCGAAGTCTATTGGGATCTCGAATACACGCTTCAGCAGCAGGGCTTCGATTTCACCTACGACAAGCGCCTCTATGATCGCCTGCGCACCGAGAATGCCCGTTCGGTCCGCGATCATCTGCGAGCCGATCCCAACTTCCAGCTGCGGTCGACGCGCTTCCTGGAGAACCACGACGAGCCACGCGCGGCGACGACCTTCCCCTGGCCGCAGCACCAGGCGTCGGCGATCGTCTCCTACTTCGTCCCGGGGCTCCGCTTCTTCCAGGAAGGACAATTCGACGGTCGCAAGGTCCACGTCTCGATGCATCTCGGGCGCCGGCCTGAGGAGAAGCCAGATCCGGCCATCCAGTCCTTCTACCGCCGGCTGCTGCCGTGCCTCGCCCGCCAGGAGATTCATGACGGCCAGTGGCGCCTGTGGGACACCCGCCCGGCCTGGGACGGCAATCCCACCTTCGATCAATTCCTGATCTTCACCTGGGAAAACGCCAACCAGAGGCTGCTGGTGGCCGTCAACTATGGGCCCAGCCAAGGTCAGTGCCTGGTCCCCATTCGCTTTGCCGGCACTCGTGGCAGGCGGATTCGCCTCCAGGATCTGATGGGGAGCGCGCGCTTCGACCGCGACAGCGCCGAGATCGGCGGCAAGGGTCTGTTCCTGGAGATGCCGCCCTGGGCCTACTCGGTCTTCGACGTCGTCGACTTGCCTTGAGTCGCGCGCAGCCCTGCCAGCACGGGACGAAGCGCAGGCACGGATTCGCGAGGGAGGCGAGACCATGTTCGAGGACAGCGCGGAAAAGAGGCGGTTGAGCGAGGCGCGCGACGAGAACGTCCCGTGGAAGCGCTGGGGGCCCTACCTCAGTGAGCGGCAATGGGGAACGGTGCGGGAGGACTACAGCCCCGGCGGCGATGCCTGGAGCTTCCTCTCTCACGACCAGTCGCGTTCGCGCGTCTACCACTGGGGCGAAGACGGCCTCGCCGGCCTGAGCGACGACAAGCAGCGGCTCTGCTTCGCGATCGCTCTCTGGAATGGCCAGGACCCCATCCTCAAGGAGCGGCTCTTCGGCCTGACCAACAGCGAGGGCAACCACGGCGAGGACGTCAAGGAATACTACTACTACCTCGACAACACCCCGACCCATTCGTACATGAGGTTCCTCTACAAGTACCCGCAGCGCGAATACCCCTACCACGACCTGGTCGCCACCAATGCCCGGCGCAGCAAGCAGGAGCTCGAGTACGAATTGATGGACACCGGCGTCTTCGACGGCGACCGCTATTTCGACGTCTTCGTCGAATACGCCAAGTCCGGCCCGGAGGATCTGCTGATCCTTTTGACCATTCACAACCGCGGCCCCGAGGCCGCCACGCTGCACCTGCTGCCCACCCTCTGGTTCCGCAACACCTGGCTTTGGTGGAACCACGGGACGCGGCCGGAGATGCGCGAGGCGCCCGTCTCCACCCGGGCCCCGGCCATCGAGGCCAGCCACGCCGAGCTCGGCAAGCGCTACCTGTTCTGCGAGGGCGCGGTGCCGCTGCTGTTCACAGAAAACGAGACCAACAACGTCCGCTGCTTCGGCTCCCCGAACCGCACCCCCTACGTCAAGGACGGGATCAACGACTTCGTCGTCCAGGGAAAGCCGACGATCAATCCCGCCAAGGTCGGGACCAAGGCCGCGGCGCACTACCGGCTGGAGATCGCCGCCAAGGGACGGGCGACCGTGCGGCTGCGGCTCACCGACCTATCGCCCGAGGCCTGCGAGCGCGCCTTTCCGCGCGCCGGGCCCTTCGGCAAGAACTTTGACGAGGTATTCGAGACCCGCAGGAGCGAGGCCGACGAGTTCTACCGCACCATCACCCCGCCCCGCGCGGACCAGGAATCGGCGCAGGTGATGCGCCAGGCATTGGCCGGGATGCTCTGGAGCAAGCAGTACTATTTCCTCGACGTCCATCGCTGGCTCGGCGAGCACGGGATCGATCCGATGACCGCCGCCGGCCGCAACATGCGGGACCAGGACTGGTTCCACATGTACAACGACCACGTCATCTCGATGCCCGACAAATGGGAATACCCCTGGTACGCCGCCTGGGACCTCGCCTTTCACACCGTGGCCCTGGCGGCGGTGGATCCCGACTTCGCCAAGGACCAGCTGGAGCTGATGCTCAAGGAGGCCTACCTCCACCCCAGCGGCCAGATCCCGGCCTACGAATGGAACTTCAGCGACGTCAATCCGCCGGTCCACGCCTGGGCCACCCTCTTCCTCGCCAACCTGCAGCGGGCCCGTGGGGAAAGGCTCGACTACCGGTTCCTGGAGCACGTCTTCGGCAAATTGATGATGAACTTCACCTGGTGGGTGAACCGAAAAGACCGGATGGGCAAGAACGTGTTCGAGGGCGGCTTCCTCGGGCTGGACAACATCGGGGTCTTCGACCGCAGCGCCCCGCTGCCCACCGGCGGCCACCTGGAGCAGGCGGACGGCACCGCCTGGATGGCCCTCTTCTGCCAGAACATGCTCCAGCTCGGGGTCATCCTGGCGGCGCACGAACCGGCCTACCAGGACCTGGCGATGAAGTTCGTCGACCACTTCGGATGGATCGCGCTGGCCATCAACCGGCTCGGCGAGCAGGGGCTGTGGGACGAGGAGGACGGCTTCTACTATGACCTGCTGCGCCGTCCCGACGGGAGCTGCGCGCGCCTCAAGGTGAGGTCCATCGTCGGGCTGCTGCCGATGTGCGCCACCACGATCATCGAGCGCGAGCACCGCGAGCAGGTGCCGCGCCTGGTGGAGCGGATCTACCAGCGCATGCGCCAGATCCCCGCCGTCCGCGACAGCATCCACGCCACTGGCCCCGGGAATTTCGGGGGCAACGAGCGCGGAATCCTGGCGCTGGTCAGGGAGGATCGGCTGCGCCGCATCCTCACCCGGATGCTCGACGAGAACGAATTCCTCAGTCCCTATGGGATACGGGCCATCTCCCGCTACCACCTCGAGCATCCCTACACCTACGACGTCGGCGGAAGGGAATTCCGGGTCGCCTACGTGCCCGGCGATTCGGATTCAGGGATGTTCGGAGGCAATTCCAACTGGCGCGGGCCGGTGTGGTTCCCGATGAACGTGATGCTCATCCGCGCGCTGCAGCACTTCTACCTGTATTACGGCGACCGCTTCACGATCGAATGCCCCACCGGCTCGGGGAGGCGGATGAATCTTTTCGAAGTGGCCAACGAGCTCTCCAACCGGCTGATCCGCATCTTCCGGCGCGACGCCAAGGGGCGCCGGCCGGTGTTCGGAGGAGCGGAGAAGTTCCAGAGCGACCCGCACTGGCGCGACCACCTGCTGTTCTACGAGTACTTCCACGGCGACAACGGCGCGGGAATCGGGGCCAGCCATCAGACCGGCTGGACCGGACTGGTGGCCGCGCTGATCCAGCTGTTCGGGGTGCTGGATGCCAAGCGCTTCCTGGCAACCGGCGTCAGCTCCCAGACGCTCGGCGAGCAGCGCCCGCGGTGGGAGGCCCCCGGCGAGATGCCGGGCGCGGCGACTTGATGGTCTCGCGAAGGCGCGCGCGGCGGGAGCCTCGAGGGGCTTCCGCCGCGCCGCGCCACATCGGAGCGTCTCCGATGCTCGTTTAGCTCGGCTTCCGTACGGCGATGGTCATGGAATCGATCTTCCGCGGCGCTTTCTGGATCCTTTTCACCGGCGTATTCGTCATGCGGGTCTACTTCGCGCACCTGGTTCGCCGCGCCGGGGAGAGAGTGATGCCCGATCGCCAGGCTGTCGAGCGCGAGGGACGGGGTTTGTTCGCAGCTCGGGTGGCGTCGTTCCTACTCTTGTTGGCATGGCTGACGCTGTATGCCATCAACCCCTCCTGGATGCAGGTGGTCTCCGTCCCGTTGCCGACCTGGGTGCGGTGGCTGGGGATGGCTTTGGGTCTGGCAAGCCTGGGGTTTTGGGCGTGGACTCAGACCGCGCTTGGAAAGGAATGGTCACCCCAACTGCAGCTGCGGGAGGAACATCACCTGGTGACGACAGGGCCTTACGCCCGGATACGCCACCCTCTCTACACGGCCATGGTCGCCTTCGGGGCGAGTCTTGCCATCGTCGCCGCGAACTGGGTCTTCCTCGCTCTGGCGATTGTGGCAATCACCGGCCTGCTCCTCCGCGTCCCCAAGGAAGAGGAGATGATGCTCCAGGAGTTTGGCGAGGAATATCGGGACTACATGCGGAGGACGGGCAAGTTCCTCCCCAGGTTGAGATAGAGGCGTTGCCCGAGCCAGCTAGCTCGGCTTCTGCGCCGCCTTGGCTGCCAGGGCGGCCATGGCCTTGGCTCGGTTCTCGTCGATCTCCTGGCGCAGCGCCGCCTGGTCGCGGTTGGCGAGGCGCTCGAGCGGACGGCCGTTCTTGAAGTGCTCGGTCACCAGCTCAGGGACGTCGGCGGCCTGGACGCCCGAGTACCAGACGCCCTCGGGGTAGACCACCAGGTTCGGCCCGCGGGTGCACATGCCCAGCGAGCCGCAGGTGGTGATCTGCACCTCGCCGTTCAGCCCCTGCTTGGCCAGCTCCTTGCGCAGCGCATCCAGCACCTGCGCCGAGCCACGCGCCGAGCAGCAGGGCGCGGTCGTCCCCGGCTTCTCCTGCTGACAGGCGTAGACGTGGTAGCGATACGGTTCCATGGCGATCCTCTCCTGAAGAAGTGGGCGAGCGGGCTCGTCCCGCGGACGCAAGTTGTAACACCCAGTTCTTGGGGCCGCCGCCCACTTTCACCGCATCTCGACAGTGCCATTGGCGATGCGCCAGGACCGCGAAGCGACGCGCCCGGCGAAGGCGTCGTCGTGGCTGACCAGCAAGATGGCCCCCGGGTATTGAGCGAGCGCCTCTTCGAGCCGCTCTACGGTGGGCAGATCCAGGTGGTTGGTCGGCTCGTCGAGGACCAGCGCCCAGACGTGCCGGCCGAGCCCGAAGGCCAGCTGCAGCTTGCGGACCTCGCCCGGCGAAGGCGACTGCGAGGCCAGCAGCCGGTCGGGATCGGTCCCGAGCGCCGCCACCAGCGACAGCACTCGGCCGCGCACCTCGTGCTCCAGCCCGCGCACCTGTGCCAGCAGCTCCGCCGCCTCCTCGCGCTCTGTCTCCTGGGGAAGAAAGAGCAGATGGCGCTCGTCCAAGGTGGAGCCTGCCAGCAGCGCCTCGAGCAACGTCGTCTTGCCGGCGCCGTTGGGACCCTCGAGCCGGACGCGATCCTCTCTCCCCAGGCGGACGCGGACCTCGCGGAGCAAGGGGACCTCGCCGGCGCGCAGCTCCTCCAGATCGAGCGAGAGCAGGGTCGGCTTCGGCGCCGGCGCAAAGCCCACGAACACCGAGCGCCCGAGCTCGACCCGGGCCGCCAGGTCGGGAATCGCCTGGCGGGCGCGCTCGGCGGCGGCGCGCGTCCGGTTGACGCGAGCGCCGAGGCCGTCCTCCGCCCAAGCCCGCCGAGTCTTGGCCACCACCGAGCGACCATCGCGGTCCTTCGGATCCCGGCCGCGGCCGCTCATCGAGCGCTGGGCGGCGTCGCGCTCGCGCCTGGCATCGGCCAGCTTGCGCTCGGCGCGGCGAGCCTCCTCCTGGGCGGCCGAGCGCCTGGTCTGAGCTTCGCGGGCCTCGGCCTCCCAGAGCGCAGAGGCTTCGCGGTAGCTGCCGGGGTAGAGGCGCGCCTGGCCGCCCGAGAGGCGGAGGGTGCGCTCGGTGAGGCAATCGAGGAGCGCTCGATCGTGCGAGACGACGAGGCCCGCGCCGCGGAAGCTCTGCAGCGCGGCGAGGAGCAGAGCGCGCATCTCGGCGTCGGCGTGATTGGTCGGCTCGTCGAGCAGCAGAATCTCGGGGGCGCGGGCCAGCGCGGCGCCGACCTGCCAGCGCTTGCGCTCACCTGGGGAGAGCGTCTCCCAGCGCTCGAGCTCGGCAGGCCTCAGGCCCAGGGCGCCGCGGATGCGGCAGGCCTCGCCGTCGTCGCGCCTGGCCAGCGCCGGGATGTCCCGCCCCGGCTCCTCCACCTCTTGAGGGCAGAGGGCGATCGTCGGAGCGTCGGGCTGGAAGCGGATGACTCCCGAGTCGGGCTCGATCTCGCCGGCGAGCAGTCGCAAGAGCGTGGTCTTGCCGGCGCCGTTCTCGCCGACGAGGCCGCTCCAGCCTTCGGGAAGGTGCAGCGCGGCCTGATCGAGGATCGGCGCGGCGTCGCCAAAGGCGAACGACACGCGCTCGAGATGGATGGATGGCATGACGGGAGGCTCCTGAACGCGGATCGAGCCGCGCGGAAACACAGCGCGGCGGGATGAATCGGCGGTTGTTTCAGGAGCGGTTGGTCATGGGAGCACCGGCGAGCGGCGCGAGAACAGGATGGCACCGGGCTCCGGTGGGAGCAAGGAAGGGCCTCCCCATCCGTTCGGAGGTAGGCCTGCCCGCCAGTGGAGGCTGGGGCTAACCTATCGCATGAACCTCGCTCGGTCGGCCGTCGGGATTTGCGGGCTCCTCGCGCTGGGCTGCAGCCACAAGCGCGACACCGGCGCCGATCCCTGTCCCAGCGAAAGCCCGGCGCTCGCCGCGGATGCCGGGAGCCACGCGCTGAGGACGGTGTTCCTCATCGTCTTCGAGAACCAGAATTGGCGCTCGTTCCAGGGAAGCGCCTCGGCCCCATACATCAACGGCACGCTGCTGCCGAGCTACGCGCACGCCGAAAACTATCGGAACGGCGGCCTCCACCCGAGCCTGCCCAACTACATCGCGTTGGAAGCGGGCAGCAACCTCGGGGTGACCAGCAACGGATCTCCCGCGGACCTTCCCCTCCCGACCCCCTGTCATCTGACCAGCTACCTCGAGTCGACCGGGGTGACCTGGCGCGCCTACCAAGAGGGAATCGACGGTGCGAGCTGCCCGGTGGTGAATGAGGGGCGCTACGCCGTGCGCCACGATCCGATCGTCTATTTCGAGGATGTCTCCGGGACTCCGCCGGGCCGTAGCAGCGCCCGCTGCATCGAGCACGTGCGCCCCTATGCGGAGCTCGCGGGCGATCTGCAGACCGGCCGAGTGGCGCGCTACAACTTCATCACTCCTGACCTCTGCAACTCGGGGCACGACCGATGCGCGCCTCTCAACGACCCGGTGAAGCAGACCGATGCCTGGCTCGCGCGCGAGCTCCCGTTGCTCATGGCCTCGCAGGCCTTCCAGTCCGGCGGGGTCATCTTCATCACCTGGGACGAGCCTGAATCGGGCGACGAACCCATCGGCCTCATCGCCGTGTCGCCATTGGCCAGGGCCGGCCTCGCCAGCCAGGTCCCCTACTCGCACGCCTCGACCTTGCGCACGGTCCAGGAAATCCTCGGCGTGACCCCGCTTCTTCGAGCGGCGGCGAACGCGGCCCCGCTCACCGACCTGTTCTCGCGCTATCCGTAGCCGAGGCGCGGCCGCGAAAGCGCCAGGGGCCGCGAGAAGCCGCCGTCCGCGATGAGATCGAGCGAGCGGTGACGCGGCTCCTCGTGGGCACCGGCGGCTGCGCGCCCGTCAAATGCTCCATCTCGAACAATATGTGCCACCAACGTTGCGGCCCAAAGCTCGCGATGCGCCGCGTCGCCCTCGGGAGCGCAAGCAAGTTGGAAGTCCCCGCATCGGCGCCGTTCATTTTTCCTCGCCGTTGACGATCCGGCGCCTTACCAAGGCGTGCCGTCGTTGGCCGAAATGCGCACCGGGAGTTCGGCCGGCGATACCTCGAATGACGGAGAGCGCAGATGAACCGACTGGTATCCCTGGTGCTGGTAGCCGTTGGGTTGGCGGCGTGCGAGGACGGGCCGAAGCAGACCTATCAGCCCCCGCCGCCGGGAGCGGACACGCGCTGGAATGATTCCAGCGCTCCGGGGACCGCCGACCCGGCGACCCAGGGCTTCAACGGAGAGGTCGGCGGCGCCACCAAGCAGGACATCTGCCCCGGCCCGGTCAAGAAGCAGAAGTGGGCCACCGCCTTTACCCAGCCCATCCTGCCGCCGCGCAAGGCCGCGGGCATCGACATGGCCGGCAGCGACAGCTGGACCGGTCTCACCGTCGAGCAGGCCGAGCAGACCAACTGCCAGAGCGCGAGCCTGGGCGACGCCTTCGGCGACGGCAACCTCACCAATGCCTGGGGAGACAACCAGGAGGTCGTCTTCGAGTACCGCGTCTCCAACCGCCAGCTCATCTACATGGGCCTGAGCCCCGGCTACACCGGCGCCATCAGCTTCAAGAGCCGGGACGGCAAGAGCAGCTACGTGATGCAGATCAACTCGCCGATCACCAAGAACGGGACGACCTACCCCATCTCCTGGAACAGCGCCGACGCCACCCAGGGGCCGCAGATCTGGGCAAGCGAATTCACCGACGCCCTCTTCGCCACCTTCGCTCCCGACCTGCCGATCGAGACCAACTGCATCAGCAGCGGGCACTGCATCGTCGGCTTCTTCGGCGACCAGGGCTACATGTTCGTCCCGGCGCTCGGCTTCGCCTTCCGCGTCACCAGCGTCAGCGCCCAGCCGCCCACCCCCTACGTCCCCAGCTACTTCGACCTCTACTTCGAGAAGGTGCTGCCCTTCTCCTACGCCAACACCCTGCTCAAGCTCGACGCCTCCGGCCCCCAGGCCGTGGCCGCCGGGCTCGGCCCCAGCAAGTCCACCACCTGCGTGCTGAAGATGGGGATGGACTACGGCGAGCTGCTGCAGAAGTGCGTCCAGGTGAGCGGCAACGCCACCGCCGACCAGGCGGCCCTCAACAAGCTCCTCGGCGGCCTGTCCCACGGCGACGAGCGCTTCCGCTTCGACGTCTCCGGCGTCGACGTCAACTTCACCGACAAGACCCTCGCCCCCGACAACGTCATCCGCGACCAGGACAAGCCCACCCCCGACGACGTGGGCACCACCTTCAACGTGGATCAGTCGACCCTGGGCGTGATCGCCAACGACTACCAGGACAACGACCCTGCCAAGGTCAAGGACCTGCACGGCACCGGCCTGGTCTACGCCGAGTTCGTGCGCCTGGTGCAGGAGGCCCTCAACGCCAACACCCTGGCCCACGGCGGCACGCCCCACTCGCTGGGCGACGCCGAATGCCTGCCCACGGATGCCACCCAGCAGCCGGCGGCGGGCTGCACCGGCTTCGAGGGTTTCCTCGTCCCACTCGCCCCTGCGCGCGTGAGCGACCCGAATCTCAAGAAGCTGGCCTGGGACCCCACCACTCCCGACGGCAAGGCGATGACCGCCGGCCTGCGCCTGGGCCTCAAGCCCGGCCACCAGAAGATCGTCCTCTGTGACTCCTGGGACGGCGCGCAGCTGATCGGCTGCGAGGCGCCAGGCGACACCTTCGTCACCGCCTTCAACAAGCTGGTAGCGGTCTACGGCCGGGGCAAAGTGGGCAACCTGCCGCCGGACATGCAGGACGCGCGCTTCTTCTTCAAGCAGTGGGCGACGGCGTTCTTCAAGTACCTGGTGGTCGAGACGGCGGACGGCAAGAAGAACGGCCAGCTCCTCACCACCGCCGACGTCCGGAGCGCGCCCTTCGAGCCCAACGACGTCTTCTTCGACTCCATCGGCGCCGGGCAGTTCGAGATCGCCGAGTACGTCGACCGCCGCTTCGCCTCCGCCACCCAGGACCCGACCGACATCAGCCTGACCGCCGACGTGCGCAACGGCATCTTCGACGGCTACGACTTCTCGCGCGACATCCTGCGCGGCGAGACGGCCATCTACACCGCGATGCGCGAGAACCAGAGCGACGCCCCGGGCGTGGAAGGCAACGCCCTGCTCACCAACATCTTCGGCAGTCCGGTGCTCCTCAACGGCTGGGCGAGCTACCAGTGCGCCACCGCCATGACCGGCAACCGCAACCCCGACCCGCAGGTGGTGCAGGCCTGCGGCGGCCAGACCCCGCCGCTGGACACCGATGGCAAGGTCCTGGTCGACGAGAAGGGGCGGCCGATCCTCGCCGCGTACCCGGGAGCCTTCTCGGCCACCGGTACCGTCTTCCGCATCGGCGGCGTGACCCCGATCAGCCTGGTCAAGACCTATCCCGACATCCAGCAGGCGATGGTCTCGGTGCCGCTGTTCACCAACCCCTACGATCAGACCTCGGCGCCCATCGGCGCCGCGCCGCCGCAGTGGCTCATCCCCTGGATGCCCAAGCAGACCGGCGTCGGCTTCCCGGTGGCGGTCACCGGCACCCGCGACCGCTTCGTCGAGACCTACCAGCTCGACTTCTCTGGGACCACCATCTCGGCCAACATCGATTACGACTTCGCCGTCCCAAGCGACCCGACCAAGGGCCTGACCCTCGAGGCGGTGGAGACCACCGACTTCCTGGGCGAGGTCTTCCTCTGCCAGGACCCGGCAAGCGGCGACCTGCTGCGGGCGCGGATGTACAGCCCGGTGGCGACGATCCTCGACTGGATCCGCACCCACCCCACCTCGACCGTGGCCTGCGGACTGATCGTCCGCTTCAGCCCCTACAACAACTATCCCGACTACATCACCTCACTGGTCAACGGCGTCCGGCTGGGCATCACCCAGGGCGGCGGCTTCGGCCGCGTGGTCGACGTGACCCTCTTCAACCCCAACCTCTAACCCCAAAGGCGACGACCATGTCCACCCTGCGAATCCTCGCCCTCGCCCTGGCCGCGCTCGTCGGCGGCGCGCTGCTCACCTCGGGCTGCGTCCAGAGCCGCCCGGCGCGCAACGGCGTCTTCAACGAGAACGTCTATCTGCGCAAGGACTTCCTGGTCCGCCCCGGCGACCTGGACGCCAACGGCAACCCCAAGCCCGACGGCGGCTGGGTGCTCAAGGCGACGGTGGTCTCCACCTCCTCGCCCAACCCGCTGGGCGGGCTCAACCTCTGGCCGGGCATCCACAACCTGGGCGCCCTGGTGCGCTTCCGCGCCACCCAGGATCACCTCGACCTGCTCGACCTGCGCGAGCTGTCGGCCAGCCAGAGCGCCGGGCGGGTGCCGGAGGTGGTCAACTCCTGGCAGGCGACCAACGTCGACCTCAAGTACCGCGTCAACCTCGACGGCGAGAACACCAACTTCTACGAGGAGAACCAGGAGAACCCCTGGCAGCAGCGCGAGTGGGTGAAGCTCAACCTGGCCAAGAACGACCTCTCCGACATCGCCGCGCTGGGCACCGGCTTCCCCGACCTGCTCAACCACTGCGCCAGCGTCGGCGAGAGCGCCTCGACCCTGGTCCCCGACTCGCTGGTCGTCGATCCCGACCACGACTACCTGCAGTGGACGGTGCAGCTCACCGTGCCGGTGCGCACCGACCTGCCGGAGTGCCTGGAGGCCTACAGCCCGATGTGGAACACCGCCGCGATGATGGACCGGCCGAACGTGGTGCTGAACCTGATGTACTCGATGGTCCGGGCCAACCCCAGCCCGAGCTACCAGCCGCTGGTGGTGGGCGAGAAGGACCCGATCCACCACAAGTACGGGCCGATCCAGTTCATCGGCGTCTCGCGCGACGAGAACAGCGGCCAGCTGGCGGCCCGGGCGATGGTGATGCGCTTCGATCCCGCCAAGCCCATCGTCTGGTACTTCGACCAGGGCTTCCCCGACAACTACAAGCCCTACTTCACCGGCCCGGGCGGCATCGCCGAGCAGACCAACGCCATCCTCGAGAAGGCGCAGGTGGCGGCGCGGGTCAGCTTCAAGAACTTCGACGAAGACCTGCCGGCGGACTTCCTCAACGACAAGAACCTCTCCGACGCGCAGAAGGCGGCCGGCCGCCAGTTCGGTGACGTCCGCTACAACTTCCTGCGCTGGATGAGCGACAAGGACATGCAGGACAGCTACGCCGGCGTGACCCAGTTCACCGTCGATCCGCGCACCGGCGAGAGCCTGTCGGCGTCGATCGTCTTCAACGACTTCGCCATCAAGGACTACTACGCCCAGCGCATCGACGCCTTCCTGCAGGGCATGGGCGCCAGCCTCAACGTCAACGCCAGCGGCGACTGGAAAGACGGGCCGGCCAACTGCAAGGACGGGGACACCATGCCCATCGTCGCGGGCTCGCTGACCGACTACTACGCCCACGACACGCTCTACACCAAGATGCAGGAGTACCTGGGCAAGCCGACCGCGCGCTTCGGCCCGCTGGGGCCGGCGGACTTCATCCAGCCGCAGGACGACGACTTCTTCCGGGCCTACTTCGCGCTGCTGCCCTACCAGATCTTCGCCGATCCCCAGAGCAATCCCTACGTGGTCCCGGAGGGAGGAGCGGGCGTGCTCGGACCGGACGCCTACTGGAAGATGCTGGCCGACGAGGCCGAGTTCCACACCCGGGCCGCGGCCATCGACCACGGGCAGGAGCCGTTTTCAGGCGTCACCGGTCCCGAGGGCGTCAAGAACGCCTCCGCTTTCCTCGGCCGCTTGCGGGCGCTCACCGAGAACCACCGCGACCTGGGGCTGGCCAAGGTCCAGCGGCTGCGGCACGTGAAGATGGACTCGCCCGAGGCCTTCTCGCTCGAGAGCGTCATCGCCCGCGACGCCCGCCACTGCATCAACGGGCACTGGGAGACCAAGGACGAGTGGGTGCGGCACCTCATCGACACCTACTGGACTCAGGTCTTCTGGCATGAGTTCGGCCACGCGCTGGGCCTGGAGCACAACTTCATGGCCTCGGTGGACAAGCCCAACTTCCCCACCTACAAGGACGGGGCCGGCCGCCAGCACTACGCGCTCAACGCCTCGAGCGTGATGGAGTACAACGCCACTCCCGACCGCGTCTTCTGGCGCGAGGGCTGGGCGCCGTACGACCGCGCCGCCATCGGCTGGATCTACGCCAACAGCGCTGCACAGGGGGCGCCGTCGCTGAGCCTGTCCGGCCAGACCAGCCCCACCTCGCCCTGGCTCGATCCCTATGGATTCGACGACAAGGGCAAGGAGATCCAGTTCCTGCGCTGCTCCGAGGAGCACCTGCGGTACACGCCGTTCTGCCGCATGGGCGACCTGGGCACGACCCCCAGCGAGATCATCGCCAACGAGCTCGCCAACTACGAATGGCAGTACAACTGGCGCAACTTCCGCGTCTACCGAAAGTTCTGGAACAACGCCCGCTACGCCGATGTCCCGGCCAGCGTGGTCATCGACATGCGCCGCTTCGTGTCGACCTGGGAATTCGACTGGTCCAGCGGCGAGCTGGCCGACACCTTCCGCCGCCTGGGAGTGAAGAACCCCGACGCCAACGGCTCGGACGTCGAATACTTCTCCCAGCTGACCAACAAGTTCCAGTCCGAGCTCTCCACCGCCAACTCGATGGTGGCCGCCTTCCACAAGGCCATCATCCAGCAGGGCACCGGCGAGCGGCCCTTCGCCACCGTCTACGACAAGTTCTTCGGCGACGTGACCCAGCAGGGAATCATCCTCGACAAGCTCTTCGCCATGCAGGGCTGGGTGGGGATGTGGCCGACCGACAACTACGACCAGAACCAGGCCGGCTACTACATCGCCACCTACTCGGGAATCGGCGACGGCTACTTCCGGGCCATCGCCGAGGACGCGGTCGACTCGATGGTCGGCGGCCAGTACAACGTCTACCCCTACTTCCGGCCGCTGGCGGTGGTCCAGTTCGCCATGGACACCCACGACCCGAGCTTCGCTGGGAGGATCGAGGTCCGCGACTGGATCGGCGGGCAGGTCTTCAACCGGCTCGACGACTTCCTCACCTACTTCCGCAACCTGGCGGTCCAGAGCGGCGCCTGCGCCGACCTGTCGACCTGCAGCTATGACCCGCGGACGGTGAGCGACAACCACAACGAGTTCAGCGCACCCGACAAGCGGGTGTGGATCTGGGCCTACGTCCCTGACCGCAACCAGTACGTGGCGGTGCAGAAGGACCGCAACACCGCCAGCTACGTGATCGTGCGCACCTACAACGACGACGTGGTGGCCCAGCTCGACGACGGCTCGTTCCCCGGCTCGGCGTACAGCGACGAGCTGCCCATCAAGTTCTTCCTCGACTCGTTCGTCACCTACCGGTGAGCGCCATGAGGAAGACTGGAACCTGGCTGCTGGCCGCGGCGCTGCTCGCCGCGGCCGGCGCCGGGGCGACCGAAGGCAAGGAAGCCAGCGTCAAGGGCGAGCGCGGAGCCGCGGGCGGCGCGATGAGCGCCGCGCCTTCCGGAGGCTCTAGCGGACCGAGCACCAACGCGCTGGACCGGGCTGGGGACGAGACCCAGCGGGCTGGCATCGGAGGCAGCCGCTGGGAGGCCTCGGCCGGTGCGGAAGTCCACCGCCTGTTCATCCAGACCGACCTGGAGGGCGTCGGGGCGCAGAGGCAATTCGAGTACTACTTCGCCACCTTCCGCTACCAGCTCACCCCGAACAACGACAAGGTGTCGCTGCGTGCCGGCTTCTACCAGTACCTGCTCGCCGATCCCCAGGAAACCGGGCTGCGGGCGGACGACGTCGTGCTCGCCTACACCCACCGCTTCGCCCTGCCGTGGGAGCTGGAGTCGAACGTCCAGGGCTCGCTGCTCGCTCCCACCTCGTTCATCTCCTACAAGATGGGGCTGATCACCGCCCCGCGGCTGTCGGTGGAGCTGACGCGCAAGCTCGCCGGACTGGTCACGGTCAGCGTGAGGGGCTTCGGCGACTACTACTGGCAGCGCTACGACACCATGGCCGACGGGGCCACGCCCAACCCGGTCGCGCGCCTGGGCGCGACCGCCGACGTCTCCTTCGAACTGCCGTGGCACCGGCCGCTGAGCGCCGGCCTGGCCGGGTACACCGGCTACGCCTGGTTCTACCTGCCGCAAGGGCAGCCGCCGGGCCCGAATTATGGAGCCATTCGACCGCAGTCGCAGCCGGTACAGCAGTCGTACGGAGGCGAGGCCTACCTGCGGTATCAGGTCCCGAAGCTCTACGGGATCGAGCCCAGCCTCCAGCTGTCGTATGCCCAAGGCGATCCTTCGCTGGGCTACACCTCGCGGCTGCACGACGGGGTTTCGCACCTGTACCTGTTCTATCGGCTGAGCTCCGAGCTCTATGCCGCCCTGGAGCTCAAGTTCTGAGCCGCCGGAAGGAGGTCGAGCAGCCATCGAGCGGCTCGGCCTCTTCTGGGAGCAGCTTGCGAAGGCACGCGATCCGCGACGGCAAGTCCTCAAGACCTCACTTGGCACCGTGCAGCACCAAGAAGCCGTTTGCCTTAGCGGCATCGGCCTCGATCCGCTCCCAGGACTTCTTCAAGCTCTGAAGGTCGTCTTCCGGCAGCAGGTCGCGCCAGTTCAGCGGCGGGTACTCGTCCGGCAGATCCCCGGGGCACCCTTCGTGCTTGAGGAGCTCTTGGGACATCTCGATGTCCGCGACAGGCACCTCGTACCGCTCTCGGCAGTTGCCGCAGGTCAGCGACAGATAGAGTTTGTCCATCAGCTCCATGGCGGTCCCCTCACAGGCGCTCCCCACGGCGGGAGCGCGCTCGAACCGGCGCACAGAATATCGCTCGGAGCCGTCACGCCTGGTCGCTGGCGAGCGCCCGGTTCGTGCCTGCACGCGCGATTCCTGCGACGCGCTCCCGGCCCACCAAAGCTAGGGCAGGCGGAGCTCGAAACGCGGACCCAACCACTCCCGCGCCTCCTGCACGCGCGGCGGCCGAGCGACTGCCTCAGCCGAGCAGCCGGCCCGAAGGCTGCCTGCGTTCCTTCCGCGGAGCGCGTGCTCTCCGCACTCGTGGAAGGGCGGGGCGCGGCCTGCGCCGCCGTCCGCACCCCAGGGGCGCTCGCGGCTCCCCGCTGAGCGCCCCTGCGTCGGGATCGCGGTGGTCTCTCCCGCCATCTCCGGCCGGGACAGCCGCTATCCCGGAGAGCGCTGCTTCGGGGAGCGCCCGGGCGGTTGAAGCGGTGGCGTGCGCTGGGGCTGAGGTGGAATCGCCCTCTGCACCGGCTCGCGTCCGCTCAGCGTCAGCTGCTCCCCGTAGTGCCGGATCCGCAGCTCGCCCTCCCCGCTCTTGAGCCGGTAGCTGGCTTGCCGCTCCTCGATGCAAACCGCCAGGCAGAAGCCGCGCCGCACGATGGAGAAGCAGAGGCGCGCGATCCCGTCCGGAACGCGAGGCGCGAAGGCCAGCGTCCGGCCGTCGTCGCGCATGCCTCCGAACCCGTTCACCATGGCGATCCAGGCCCCGGCCAGCGAGGCAATGTGCAGCCCGTCGGCGGCATTGTGCTCCAGGTCCTTGAGGTCCATCAGCGCGGCCTCGGCGGTGTAGTCGAGCGCGAGCCGCAGGTGGCCGACTTCGGCCGCCAGCACCGCCTCGGTGCAGGCCGACAGCGACGAATCCCGCACCGTGATCCCTTCGTAGTACTCGAAGTCCCGCGCCCTCTGCTCGTCGGTGCAGAGATCCGGGCACAACTGCAGGGCGAGCACGAGGTCCGGCTGCTTGATCACCTGCTTGCGATAGAGATCGAAGTACGGGAAGTGGAGCAGCAGCGGGTACTGGTCGGGCCCGGTGGCCGCGAAATCCCAGACCTCGTGGTCGGTGAAGCCCTCGGCCTGCTGGTGAACCCGCAGCCGCTGGTCGTAGGGGAAGAACATCCGATCGGCCGCCGCGCGCCAGGAGGCCATCTCCTCCGGCGCGACGCCCAACTCTCGCGCTCGCTCGGGATGGCGGACGCAGGCCTCCGCCGCCTCCTGCAGGTTCCGCCGGGCCATGGCGTTCGTGTAGAAGTTGTTGTCGGCGATGGCGCTGTATTCGTCCGGGCCCGTCACCCCGTCGATCCGGAAGCGGCCCTCCACGTCGTGGTGCCCCAGCGATCGCCACAGCCGCGCGGTCTGCACCAGGATGTCGAGGCCCTCCTTCTCCTCGAAGTCCATGTCCCCGGTGGCGTCCACGAAGCGGATCACCGCGTCGGCGATGTCGGCATTGATGTGGAAGGCCGCCGTCCCCGCGGGCCAATAGCCCGAGCACTCCTCGCCGTGGATGGTTCGCCAGGGAAAGGCCGCCCCCTCCAAGCCCAGCTCGCGCGCCCGCTGCTGCGCCGCCGGCAAGGTGGAGTGGCGCCAGCACAGCGCATCCGCGGCGGCGGTCGGGACGGTGTAGGTCAGCACCGGCAGGATGAAGGTTTCGGTGTCCCAGAACGAGTGTCCGTCGTAGCCGGTGCCAGTCAGCCCTTTGGCCGGAATCGCCCGCCGCTCGGCGCGCGCGCCGGCCTGCAGGACGTGGAACAGGGCGAACCGGACCGCCTGCTGGAGCTCGGCGTCGCCGACCAACTCGACGTCGGCATGCGACCAGAAATCGTCGAGATAGCGGCGCTGATCGGCCAGCAGACCGTCCCAGCCGGCGGCGCGAGCGGCTTCCAGCGCGGCGGCGACCTGATCGCGCACTGCCGGGACGCTCCGCTCCGCCGACCAGCCATAGGCGATCAGCTTGACGAGCCGAAGCCGCTGCCCGGGCTCGAGCACGTCGGTAATCACGAATCGCGCGGAGTCGGCCGACACGTCGCTGGAGGTGCGCAGCTTGCCCGTTCCCTCGAGCAGGTGGTCCATGGCGCAGGCGATGCGCAGCCCGCTGTACCGGGTCCGGTGGATGAGCAGCGCCATCGCCTGCTGGGCAAAGTGCTGCTCGCCGACCATCGGCAACTCTACGGGACCCGATGCCCGCGGGTCGCGCACTTCCCGCGGCAGCTGCTCGTTGGCCACCAACTCGGACTGGACGACCACGGTCGCGGGTCCGTCGATGGGCTCGACCTCGTAGACCATCGCGGCGATCGCGCGGTGAGTGAGGGAGACCATCCTCACCGAGCTGATGCGGACCTTGCGGTGGGCGGGGGAACACCACTCGGCCAGGCGCGTCAGGGTGCCGGCGCGCAAATCGAGCACGCGATCGTGGGCGCACAGCTCGCCGTAGCGCACGTCGAACGGCTCGTCATCGACCAGCAGCCGGATGAGCTTGCCGTTGGTGACGTTGATCAGGGTCTGGCTGGACTCCGGCGAGCCATACTCGGCCTCGGCGTAGGGCACCGGCCGCAGCTCGTAGAAGCCGTTGAGATAGGCCCCGGGCAATCCATGGGGCTCGCCCTCCTCCAGGTTGCCGCGCAACCCGATGTGCCCGTTGGAGAGGGCGAACAGCGACTCGCTCTGGGCCAGCAGCTCGAGGTTGAGCTCGGTCTCGTGCAGGGACCACGGTTCGACCCGGAATGCCGGGTGCTGGATCATGGCGCGGCCAGCAGCTCGGCCAGGTCGGAGACCACCACGTCGGCCCCGTGGCTCCGCAGCGCCTCCGCCTGCCCCACCCGATCGACGCCGACCACGTAGCCGAACCGGCCGGCTCGGCCGGCTTCTACCCCGGAGAGCGCGTCCTCGAATACCGCCGACTCTGCCGGCGCCGCGGCCAGCTCCCGAGCCGCCTCAAGGAAGGTGTCGGGCGCGGGCTTGCCCTCGAGATGGTCCTGCGCGGCGAGGATCCCGTCGACGCGGGCATCGAACTGGTCGGCAATCCCGGCCGAGGTGATCACCTCGCGGCAGTTCTTGCTCGAGGTGACGACGGCGGTGCGAAACCCCAGCGCGCGCACGGCGTGGAGATAGTGCGCCGAGCCCGGATAGACCTGGGCGCCCTCTTCCCGGAGCAGCGACAGGTAGATCTCGTTCTTGCGCCTGCCCAGCCCGCGGATCGTGTCGGCCTCGGCCGGGTCGTCCTCGCGGCCCTCGGGCAGCCGGATTCCGCGCGAGGCGAGGAACGAGCGGGTGCCGGCGTCGCGTGGCTTGCCATCGACGTAGAGGCCGTAGTCGCGCTCGAGGTCGAACTCGGCGAACTGGGTTCGCGCCGAGGCGGAGCGCGCGCGAAGGAAGTCGTCGAACATCTGCTTCCAGGCCTTGGCGTGCAACGCCGCGGTGCTGGTCAGCACGCCGTCCAAGTCGAACAGGCACACGTGCACCTGCAGCGGCAATCCCACGCTCGACCTGGGCGCGGCCGACGTCTGGGGAGGGAGCATCTCTCCGCCTCCGAACTTGCAGCTCTCCACAGTGACAACTGCACATCGGCCGGCGGATGCGCAGCGGCGGGCCCACCTGCAAGAGAGCTGGCGACCGGCCACCAGGAACGAAGCCCACGGATTGCCTGCCCGCCGGTCGCAGACCCGCTTCCATTGTCGCGCCTCGCGCTCAACCCCATTTTTGGAGCTTGGGGGTTGGCACCTTGCGGCAGAAAGTCACGCTGAAGCCGCTGTTCGTCGAGCGGGCCATCCAGCAGCCCGCCCCTCCGCCGGAGCGCGAGCCGGGCATGCCCGAGCCGGGCGACCCGACGGGCGTGGACGAGGAGTCCTCGGAGATTCGGGGCATCAAGTCGGAGGAGTGGGCCAGCGAGCTCAAACGCGAGCACGAACCCGACCGCACTGGGCACTAGTGCTCGCCTGCCGGCCCGATGGTCTTGGCGGTGAGCAAGCTGGCGAGGATTCGCATTCCTCCGAGCCGGCGCTGGAGCTGCCGCGGCGGCCATTGGTCAGCTCTTTCTTCCATTGAACGGCGCGTTCGGGGGACGTCTGTGCCCCGTCGCGCGCCTGCCGGGGCGTCGGTAGGTTCTCCAGCCACGCCTCGGAGGCTCGCTTGGTGCTCTGGCCCATCGTCGTCTACTTCGTCGTGGTGTTGGCGCTGGTGGCGGCCATGCTCGGCCTGTCGTGGGTGCTGGGCGAGCGCCACCGCGGGCGGGCCACTGGCGCGACCTATGAGGGCGGCATCGTCTCGGCCGGAACCGCCCGGGTGCGCTTCCCGGCGCAGTTCTACCTGCTGGCGATGTTCTTCGTGGTCTTCGACCTGGAGACGGTCTTCATCCTGACCTGGGCGGTGGACGGCGCCGAGCTCGGCTGGGCCGGCTATGCCACCGTCGTCGTCTTCGGAGCGGTGCTCGGAGCCTCGCTGGCCTACCTGGCGGGAATCGGCGCCCTCGACTTCCACCGCCTGAGCCGGCCGCCTCCCGCCGACCACCACCGCTGAGACGCATCGAATCCGAAACCGTTCAGGGCGCAACCTCGGACACTTTGCGACGTTGCCCTGCCGTGGGCAGTGAAGGGCGTTGCCGGCCGCGCGAGGGCGGCGCTACCACTGGCCGCCGATCTTGGCAGGGAGAAGCCCGCGATGAACTCGGCCGACCTGCAGGAAGCGACCCACCGCAGCGTGCTGCTCACCAGCCTGCAGGCGATGCTCGCCTGGGGGCGCAAGAACTCGCTCTGGCCCTTCAACTTCGGCCTCTCCTGCTGCTACGTGGAGATGGCCACCAGCATCACCAGCAAATACGACCTGGCCCGCTTCGGCTCCGAGGTGATCCGCGGCTCGCCGCGCGAGGCCGATCTGATGGTGATCGCCGGCACCGTGTTCATCAAGATGGCCCCGGTGATCCAGCGCCTCTACGAGCAGATGATGGCCCCGCGGTGGGTCATCTCGATGGGCTCGTGCGCCAACTCGGGAGGAATGTACGACATCTACAGCGTGGTCCAGGGCGTCGACAAATTCCTTCCGGTCGACGTCTACGTGGTCGGCTGCCCACCTCGCCCCGACGAATTCCTCGAGGGGCTGACCCTGCTGCAGCAGGCAGTCGGCACTGAGCGGCGCCCGCTGAGCTGGGTGATCGGCGATCAGACCGTCGAGCGCGGCCAGCTGCCGTCGCAGCGCGACCTCAAGCAGGAGCTCCGCCGCCGGGCGCTCGCGCTGCGCACTCCCGACGAGCTCTGAGCGGCCATGGCCGGCCACCCCTCCGTCTTCGAAGAGCTTCGACAGCGCGTCGGCGCCGCGCTGGTGCCGCAGGAAACGCGCGACGCGATGCCCACGCTCTGGGTGCCGCGCGAGCAACTGGTCGCGGTGCTCCACCACCTCAAGCTCGGAATCGATCAGCCCTACCGGATGCTCTACGATCTGACGGCGATCGACGAGCGCGCGGCGCGGGTCCGACCGGCTCAAGCCACCGGCGAGTTCACCGCCGTCTACCACCTGCTCTCCTTCGAGCGGAACGCCTTCCTGCGGATCAAGGTGGCGCTGGCCGAGAGCGACCTGCGGCTGCCGTCGATCACCAGCCTGTGGCCGAACGCCAACTGGTACGAGCGCGAAGCCTTCGACATGTTCGGCATCCAGTTCGACGGCCATCCGCATCTGCGCCGGATCCTGATGCCGCCGACGTGGGTCGGCCATCCGCTGCGCAAGGAGCATCCGGCGCGCGCCACCGAGATCGGCCCGTTCCAGCTGCCGGACGCCAAGCAGGACGCCGAGCAGCAGGCGCTGCAGTTCAAGCCCGAGGACTGGGGCATGCGCCGCAGCCGCGAGGGCGCAGACTTCCTCTTCCTGAATATCGGGCCCCAGCACCCGGGCACACACGGCGTGCTGCGCATCGTGCTCCAGCTCGACGGCGAGGAGATCGTCGATGCCGTCCCGGACATCGGCTACCACCACCGCGGCGCCGAGAAGATGGGCGAGCGGCAGACCTGGCACACCTACATCCCCTATACCGACCGCATCGATTACCTGGCCGGCGTGATCAACAACCTCGCCTACCTGACCGCGGTGGAGAAGCTGGCCGGGATCGACGTGCCGCCTCGGGCCCAGGTAATCCGGGTAATGCTCAGCGAGCTGTTCCGGATCATCAGCCACCTGGTCTGGTACGGGACCTTCGCCCAGGACCTGGGGCAGATGTCGCCGGTCTTCTACACCTTCAACGACCGCGAGCGGGCACTCCACATCATCGAGAGCATCTGCGGGGCACGGATGCATCCCAACTGGTTCCGCATCGGCGGCGTGGCCCAGGACCTTCCCAAGGGCTGGGAAGCGCTGTTCCGAGACTTCCTCGACTACCTGCCGTCGCGGCTCGCCGAGTACGACCGCGAGGTGATGCGCAACCGCATCTTCCGGGAGCGCACCGTCGGAGTCGGGGCCCTCAACGTCGAGCAGGCGATCGAGTGGGGAGTCACCGGTCCCAATTTGCGGGCGTGCGGGCTGGAGTGGGACTTCCGCAAGAAGCAGCCGTACTCGGGCTACGAGCAGTTCGACTTCGACATCCCCACCGGCAAGAACGGCGACTGCTACGACCGCGCCGCGGTGCGCGTCGAGGAGATGCGCCAGAGCCTGCGGATCATCGAGCAGTGCGTTCAACGGATGCCCGGCGGCCCCTACAAGTCCAAGCACCCGCTCACCACCCCGCCGCTGAAGGAGCAGACGATGCATGACATCGAGACGCTCATCACCCACTTCCTGGGCGTGAGCTGGGGCCCGGTGATCCCGCCGGGCGAGGCGCTGGGGAACATCGAGGCCGCCAAGGGGAGCAACGGCTACTACCTGGTCAGCGACGGCGGGACCAACAGCTACCGCACCCGCATCCGCACTCCGTCGTTTCCGCACCTGCAGGCCCTGCCCTTCCTGTGCCGCGGCCTGTTTCTCTCCGACCTGCTCGCCATCCTCGGGAGCATGGATTACGTGCTGGCGGACGTGGACCGCTGAGGGGGAATGACCGTGCTCAGCGCCGAGGAGATTCGGGAGATCGAGGCCGAGGCCGCGCGCTATCCGACCCGTGAAGCGGTGGGGATCGACGCGCTGCGCATCGTCCAACGGCGGCGCGGCTACATCTCAGATGAAGCGCTCAGCGACGTCGCCGCGCTGCTCGGCCGCACCCCGGAAGAGCTCGATGGCTTGGCCACCTTCTACAACCTGCTCTTCCGAAAGCCGGTCGGGCGGCACGTAATCCTGATCTGCGACAGCGTGGTCTGCTGGACCCTGGGCTACGAGAGATTGCGGGAGCGGCTCAGCAGCAGACTCGGAATCGCCCTGGGCCAGACCACTTCCGACGGCCGCTTCACGCTGCTGCCCAGCGTCTGCCTGGGAGCCTGCGATCGCGCGCCGGTATTGATGATCGACGGCGACACCCACTTCGATGTCGATCCCGATCACCTCGACCCGCTGCTCGAGCGCTACTCCTGAGGAGATCCCGATGGAGACTCCGCTGACCGCCAGGATCAAGCCCGGAGAGGCGCCGCCCGACGTGGCCGCCTATGAGCGCAGCGGCGGATTCGCCGGACTGCGACGCGCGCTCCAGCTCGAGCCCGAGCAGGTCATCGTGCTGGTGAAGCAATCGAGACTGCGCGGACGCGGCGGGGCCGGCTTCGACACCGGCCTCAAGTGGAGCTTCGTCCCGATGGGGCCCGAGGCGCCGCGGCCCAAATACCTGGTCGCCAACGCCGACGAGATGGAGCCCGGCACTTTCAAGGATCGCCTGCTGCTCGAGGGCGATCCGCTGCAACTCTTGGAAGGGATGGCCATCGCCGCCTATGCGATCGAGGCCGAGGTGGCCTACATCTTCCTGCGCCAGGAGTACCGGCTGGCCGAGGAGCGGCTGCGCAAGGCGATCGCCGAGGCGTACGAGCGCGGCTATCTGGGCAAGAACGTCCTCGGCTCGCCGTTCAGCCTGGAGATGCACCTGCACCTCAGCGCCGGCCGCTACATGTGCGGCGAAGAGACCGGGCTGCTCAACGCGCTCGAGGGCAAGCGCGCCACTCCGCGCGCCAAGCCGCCCTATCCACAAGTCTCGGGCCTGTTCGGCAAGCCGACCGTGGTCCAGAACGTCGAGACGCTCTGTAACCTGCCGCACATCCTCGACAAAGGACCGGAGTGGTTCAGAGGGTTGAGCCGCACCGCCGACGGCGGCACCAAGCTCTTCGGCGCCAGCGGGCGGGTGAAGAAACCGGGGCTGTGGGAGCTGCCGATGGGCACGACCCTCCGCGAGATCCTGGAGGAGCACGCCGGCGGGATGCGCGACGGCTATCGGCTGCGCGGGCTTCTGCCCGGCGGCGCCTCGACCGACTTCCTGACCGAGGAGCATCTCGACGTGAAGATGGATTTCAACGAGGTGCAGAAGGTCGGCAGCCGGCTGGGCACCGGGACGATCATCGTCCTCGACGACAAGACCTGTCCGGTGGGGATGGTGCACAACCTGGAGCACTTCTTCGCCCAGGAGTCCTGCGGCTGGTGCACGCCGTGCTGGAGCGGGCTCGCCTGGTGCGAGCAGGTGCTCGCCGCGCTCGAGGCTGGCCGCGGCCAGCCGGCGGACCTCGAAGCGCTGGAATTCCAGACCCGCTTCAACGCCATGGGTCACACCTTCTGCGCGCTGGCCCCGGGCGCGGTCGAGCCGCTGCAGAGCGCGCTCAAATACTTCCGCGCCGACTTCGAGCAGCACCTGCAACTCAAGCGCTGTCCCTGGAGGTAGCCGTGGGGACGATCCACGTCGACGGAGTGGCCTACGAGGTCGACCCCGACCAGAGCCTGCTGCAGGCCTGTCTGTCACAGGGGCTGAACCTGCCCTACTTCTGCTGGCACCCGGCGATGGGATCGGTCGGCGCCTGCCGGCAGTGCGCGGTGAAGCAGTTCCGTGGGGAGCAGGACGCCCACGGCAAGCTCGTGATGGCCTGCATGACCCCGGCGGCGCCTGGGACGCGAATCTCCATCGACGATCCGGAGGCGAAGGACTTTCGCGCCGGAGTGATCGAAGGGCTGATGCTCAATCACCCCCACGACTGCCCGGTCTGCGACGAGGGCGGGGAGTGCCACCTCCAGGACATGACGGTGATGACCGGTCACGACTACCGGCACACCCGTTTCCCCAAGCGCACCTTCCGCAACCAGTACCTGGGGCCGTTCCTCAACCACGAGATGAACCGCTGCATCCAGTGTTACCGCTGCGTGCGCTTCTACCGGGAGTACGCCGGCGGCCGAGATCTGCAGGCCCAGGGAATCCGCAACCAGGTCTACTTCGGGCGAGCCAAGGACGGAGTGCTGGAGAGCGAATTCGCCGGCAACCTGGTGGAGGTCTGCCCGACCGGCGTCTTCACCGACGCGACCCTGAAGCACCACTACACCCGCAAGTGGGACCTGCGAATGGCCCCGTCCATCTGCGTGCACTGTGGTCTGGGCTGCAATGTCAGCGCCGGGGAGCGCTACGGGCTGCTGCGCCGGATCCTCAACCGCTACAACGGCGAGGTGAACGGCTGGTTTCTCTGCGACCGCGGTCGCTTCGGCTACGAGTTCGTCAACAGCGAGGCACGGCTGCGCGCTGCGCGGCTCAAGCTCCCCGAGCAGGGCCGATCCCTCTCGAAGTCTGAGGCTCTCACGCATCTGGCCGGCCTGATGCGCGGCGGGAGAACGATTGGCATCGGCTCGCCGCGGGCCTCGATCGAGGCCAACTTCGCGCTGCGGACTTTGGTGGGGCGGGAGAATTTCTTTGCCGGGGTCTCGGACGAGCTCGGGCGGCTCACCGACCAGATGCTCGACATCCTGCGCCGTGGACCGGCGCGCACGCCTTCGCTCTGGGAGGTGGAGGAGTGCGACGCCGTGCTGGTCCTGGGCGAAGATCCGGCCAACTCGGCGCCTCGGCTGGCGCTCGCCCTGCGCCAATCCTCCCGTCGCCAACCCGAGCAGGCGGCCGTCAGCGCCAAGATTCCGCTCTGGCTCGACCACGCGGTCCGTGAGCTGGTCCAGGGCGCCCGCGGTCCGATGTTCGTGGCCTATCCCGAGGTCACCTATCTCAACGACCTCGCCGAGACCTATCGCTTGCCGCCGGATGAGGTCGCCCGCCTTGGATTCGCGGTGGCTCACGCACTCGACCCCGCCGCGCCAGCGGCTCCTGGTCTGTCCGAGCCGCTGCGTCAGGCTGCTGAGCAGATCGCCGCGGCACTCGCCGCTTCAACTCGGCCGCTGATCGTCTCCGGCCCAAGCTGCCGCAGCTCCTCGGTGATCGAAGCTGCCGCGAACGTGGCCCACGCGCTCTCCGGCAAGCAATCCGACGTGGCGCTGAGCTTCTGCGCTCCGGAGTGCGACAGCTTCGGCCTGGGGCTGTTCGGCGCTCCTGGACTGGGCGCGGCGCTCGAGGCGGTTCGCAACGGTCCGATCGAGACGCTGATCGTGCTCGAAAACGATCTCTTCACCCGCCTGCCCGCGCCGCTCGCGGAAGAACTGCTCACCCGCCCCAAGCACCTGGTGGTCCTCGATTCGCTGGCCACGCCCACGGTCGAGCGCGCCGAGCTGGCGCTCCCGGCGGGGAGCTATGCCGAGTCCGAGGGCACGCTGGTCAGCAACGAAGGACGGGCGCAGCGCTTCTTCCGCGTCTTCCCGCCGGCGGAGGAGGTGCAGGAGAGCTGGCGCTGGCTGGTCCAGCTGATGGGAGCGCTCGGCCGGGCGGAGGGCGCCTGGGACACGCTCGACTACGTCATCGGCGAAGCCGAATCGGCAATCCCGGCGCTGGCAGGCATCGGCGAGGCGGCGCCGGTCCACTCCTTCCGCCTTGCCGGCCAGAAGGTGCCGCGCGAGCCGCATCGTTTCAGCGGACGAACCGCCATCGCCGCCGACGTCCGGGTGAGTGAGCCCAAACCACCGGTCGACCCTGATTCAGCGCTCTCGATGACGATGGAGGGCTATCCAGCCCAGGCCCCCGCAGCGGTGACGCCGTTCTATTGGTGGCCGGGGTGGAACTCGATCCAGGCCACCACGAAGTTCCAGGAAGAGGTCAACGGACCGCTGCGCGGCGGCGACGCCGGAGTGCGCCTGCTCTCGCCGGCGCGCCAGGCGCAACTCGGTTACTTCACCCAGGTCCCCCCGCCGCACGAGGGACGCCAGGGCGAGTGGCTGGTCATGCCGCTGCCGCGGGTCTTCGGCTCCGACGAACTCAGCCGTGCGGCGCCGGCAGTGGCCCAGCGCACCGAGCCCGCCCGCCTGCTGCTCAACCCTGACGACGCAGCGAAGCTTGGATTGGCTGAGGGGCAGAAGGCTCGCGTCACTCTCGAGGGCAACGCCCTCGAACTGCCCGTGGCGTTGCAGCCATCGCTGCCGACCGGAATCGCCGGGGTCCCGTTGGTCACCGGTTCATTGGAGGGGTTGCGGCTTCCCGCCTGGAGCCGCATCGCGCGCGCGCCTTGACCAGCCCTCATCCCATCCTCGCCCTGTTCGGCATCCTGGCGGCGGCGCTGAGCATCGCCGCGGGGCTGATCTGGGTGGAGCGCCGCCTGCTGGCGCTCTGGCAGGACCGCTACGGGCCCAACCGGGTCGGCCCCTTCGGCCTGCTCCAGGTGCTCGCGGATGTCATCAAGATCCTGACCAAAGAGGACTGGATACCGCCGTTCGCGGACAAGCCGGTGTTCGTACTGGCGCCGATGATCGTGATGGTCACGGTGCTGATGTCCTTCGCGGTGGTACCGGTGGCCCCGGGAATCCTGATCTCCGACCTCAATATCGGCGTGCTGTTCTTCCTGGGGATGTCCTCGCTCGGCGTCTACAGCGTGGTCCTGGGCGGCTGGTCGTCGGACAACAAGTACGCACTGCTGGGCGGGCTGCGTGCCGCTTCACAGATGATCAGCTACGAGGTCTTCATGGGCCTGTCGCTGCTGGGGACGGTGCTGCTCGCCGGGTCCTTCAGCTTGGTGGAGATCGTCGAGGCTCAGCGGCGGTTGTGGTTCGTGGTCCCGCAGTTCCTCGGGTTCTTGCTCTTCCTAATCGCCGGTGTGGCTGAGATGCGACGCTTGCCCTTCGACCTCCCCGAGGCCGAGAGCGAGCTGGTGGCCGGCTTTCACGCCGAGTACTCGGGGATGAAGTTCGGGATGTTCTTCGTCGGCGAGTACCTGGGTGTGGTGCTCATCTCGTCGCTCATCACTGTGCTCTTCTTCGGCGGCTGGCTGGGGCCGGTCCTGCCGCCGGTCGCCTGGTTCCTGCTCAAGACCTCCTTCTTCATCGGCTTCTTCATCCTGCTGCGTGCATCGATGCCCCGCCCGCGCTTCGACCAGCTGATGGCCTGGGGCTGGAAGCTGATGCTCCCGCTGGCGCTGCTCAACCTCTTCGTCACCGGAGCCATCGTGCTCGCGGTGCGTTCCTGACCGAGGGCGACCGATGTTCAGCCTGGTGCGCACCTTGTGGGACGTCTTCCTGCACGCCTTCAGGCCGCGGGTGACCATCCAATATCCGGAGCAGAAGCCGGCGCTGCCGCCGCGCTACCGCGGACGAATCATCCTCTCCCGCGATCCCGACGGCGGGGAGCGCTGCGTGGCCTGCTATCTGTGCGCCATCGCCTGCCCGGTGGATTGCATCGCGCTTCAGGCCACCGAGGACCCGACCGGCCGCCGCTACCCCGAGTTCTTCCGCATCAACTTCTCGCGCTGCATCTTCTGCGGCTTCTGCGAGGAGGCCTGCCCGACCTACGCCATCCAGCTCACTCCCGATTTCGAGATGGGCGAGTACCACCGCCAGCAGCTGGTCTACGAGAAGGAGCACCTGCTGATTGACGGCCCCGGCAAATACCCCGGCTACAGCTTCTGGCGGGTGGCGGGGGTCCAGATCGGTGGCAAGGACAAGGGCCAGTCCGAGAACGAATCCCCGCCGGTCGACCTCCACGGCCTGCTCCCCTGAGGCGCCATGCTCCTCGTCGGCTTCTACATCGCTGGAGCGGTGGCGGTGCTCTCGACCACGCTGGCGCTGACCCGGCTGCAGCCGATTCACGCCCTGCTCTATCTGGTGGTCTCGCTCCTGGCGGTGGCGGTGGTGTTCTTCACCCTCGGCGCGCCGTTCGTGGCCGCGCTGGAGGTCATCGTCTACGCCGGCGCCATCATGGTGCTCTTCATCTTCGTGGTGATGCTGCTCAACCTCGGCGCGCACGCCGTCGAAGCCGAGCGCCTGCTGCTCCCGTGGCATGCCTGGGTCGGACCGCTGGCGCTGTCGGCGCTGCTCTTGGCGCTGGTGGTCTACGTGATTGCCAGCGGCTCGGGCATGCCGGCGCAGGAGAGCATCGGTCCGAAGGAGGTCAGCCGCAGCCTCTTCGGACCGTACGCGCTGGGGGTGGAGCTGGCCTCGCTGCTGCTCACCGCGGCGCTGGTCGGTGCCTATCACCTTGGAGTGCAGCAGCAGCCGAAGCATCAGGGGGTGTCGGATGAGTCAGATTCCCGTGAACCAGGCGCTGCTGCTGGCGGCGATTCTGTTCGCCCTCGGGCTGGCCGGGCTGCTGGCGCGCCGTAACCTGGTCGTGGTGCTGATGGCGATCGAGGTGATGCTCAACGCCTCCGGCCTCGCCTTCGTGGCCGCGGCGGCGCGCTGGGGTCAGGCCGACGGCCAGGTGATGTTCCTGTTCATCCTGGCGATGGCCGCGGCGGAGGTCTCGGTGGGACTGGCGCTGGTGCTCCAGTTCTCGCGCCGCTCTCCGATGCTCGACGCCGACCAAGCCAGCAGCATGAAGGGATAGGAGGGGGCCGATGCTCTCTGCTCTCTGGCTGGTTCCGGCACTGCCATTCGCCGGATTCCTCGTGCTCACGCTGTTCGGGAAGAAGCTCGGGGCCCGCGCGATCGCAGGCGTCGGCGTGGGCTCGGTGTTCTTCTCCTTCGTCGCCTGCGCTCTGGTGTCATGGGCGTCGTTGAGCGCCTCAGCGGCGCCCTTCCGCCAGGAGCTGTGGGCCTGGATGCAGGCCGCGAGCTTCACGACCTCCATCGCCCTGCGCCTCGACGCCCTGTCGCTGGTGATGGCCCTGGTGGTGACCTTCGTCGGCTTCCTCATCCACCTCTACTCGGTCGAGTACATGAGTGGAGACGAGGGCTACGGCCGCTTCTTCGCTTACATGAACCTGTTCGTGGGTTCGATGCTCACCCTGCTGCTGGCCGACGACCTGGTGCTGCTCTACCTGGGCTGGGAAGGCGTCGGACTGTGCAGCTACCTGCTGATCGGCTTCTGGTACACCGATCCCGCCAACGGCCGCGCCGCGCAGAAGGCGTTCATCGTTACCCGGGTCGGCGACGCGGCTTTCGCGGTGGCCCTCTTCATCCTCTTCCAGCAGCTTGGAACCCTGCGCATCGACCTGATGATGGCCCGCGCCGCGCAGGAGTGGCCTGTTGGCTCGAGCTTGCCGATCGCCGTCGCGGCGCTGCTGCTGGCCGGAGCGGTGGGCAAGTCGGCGCAGCTGCCACTGCAGACCTGGCTCCCCGACGCGATGGCCGGTCCGACCCCGGTGAGCGCGCTGATCCATGCCGCGACGATGGTCACCGCCGGGGCCTACCTCATCGCCCGGACGCATGTGCTCTTCGAGTTGGCGCCGCCGGTGATGCTGGCGGTGGCGATCGTGGGAGCGGCGACACTGCTGCTGGCCGGCTTCAGCGCGCTGGTGCAGCGCGACATCAAGCGTGTGCTGGCGTACTCGACCATCAGCCAGATCGGCTACATGTTCCTCGCCCTCGGAGTCGGGGCCTGGTCGGCGGCGATCTTCCACTTCATGACCCACGCCTTCTTCAAGGCGCTGCTCTTCCTGGGAGCGGGGGCGGTGATCCTCGCCGCGCACCACCAGCAGGACATGTTCAGGATGGGCGGCCTGCGCCGGCGGCTGCCGCTGGTCTTCTGGACCTTCCTGATCGGCGCCGCCTCGCTCTCCGGATTTCCCCTGGTGACCGCGGGCTTCTACAGCAAGGACCTGATCCTCTGGCAAGCCTTCGCATCGCAGCGCGGGAGCGTGTGGTTGCTCGTCGCCGGGCTAGTGGGCTCGCTGCTGACCGGCCTCTACGCCTTCCGGATGGTCTTTCTGGTCTTCTTCGGCCCCGTTCACGGCGAAGTCGAGCATCGGCCGGGGACCAAGATCACCGGGCCGCTGGCGGTCCTCGCCGCACTCGCGGTGATCGCCGGATTCGCCTGGCTGCCGCCTGCGCTGGGAAGCGCGGAGCCTTTCGCGCGGCTCGTGAAGCTAGTTCTGCCGGCACCGCCCCTGGCACCGGGAATCGAGCGCTTGGAGGGAGTGCTGCTGCTGATCTCTGCGCTGATCTCGCTGCTAGGGATCGCCCTCGCCTACTGGTTCGTGCTGCGCCAGCGGGAGACCACCGTGTGGTTCGCGTCCTCGGCGGCCGGAGAGGCAGTGCACCGCCTATTCTTTTCGGGCTGGGGCTTTGACGCGCTCTACGACTGGCTCTTCGTGCGCCCGTACACCTGGTTCGCGCGGATCGACAAGGACGACTTCTTCGACCTGCTCTACCAGCTGACCGCCGGCATCGCCCAGTCCTGCCACGCGTTGTTGAGCCTGACGATCACCGGGAGCCTGCGGCTGTATGCGGCGGTAATTGCTGCCGGAGCAGTGCTCCTCCTCGCGCTGGCGGTGCTGACATGATCTTGCCTTGGATCGTCCTGATCTTCCTGATCGGCTCCGTCATGGTCTGGGTCGCCGGGCTCTTCGGCTCGCTCTGGCCGCGCATCGTCTCGCTGGTGGTGCTGGTCGCGCACCTCGGAATGCTGCTCGCCCTCTGGCTGCGCCATGTGCGCGAGGTCGAGCTCACCGCCGCCGACCCTTGGCTGCTCAAGTACAGCGTTCCCTGGATCCCCGGGCTGAACATCAACTTCTCGCTGGGCATGGACGGCGTCAGCCTGCTGCTGGTCGTGCTGTCGAACTTCCTCACCATCCTCGCGGTAGCCGCCTCGTGGAAGTCGGTGCAGGAGAGGGTCGGCTTCTTCCACTTCAACCTGATGTTCATCATGGCGGCGCTCGCCGGGCTGTTCCTGGCGACCGACCTCTTCCTGTTCTACGTGTGCTGGGAAGTGCTTCTGGTGCCGCTCTATTTCCTGATCGCGCTCTGGGGCTATCAGGAGAAGCGGATCTACGCCGCGGTGAAGTTCTTCATCTTCACCCAGGCCAGCGGGCTGCTTTTGCTGTTGGCGATCTTGGGGCTCCACTTCGCCCATGCCCGGGCCACCGGGGTGCACACCTTCGACTACTTCCAGCTGATCGGCACGCCGCTGAGCACCGAGACCGCCTGGTGGCTGATGCTCGGCTTTTTCGCCGCCTTCGCGGTCAAACTGCCGGTGGTACCGGTGCACACCTGGCTCCCAGACGCCCATGCCGAGGCGCCGACCGCAGGCAGCGTCGACCTGGCCGGCCTGGTGCTCAAGGTCGGAGCCTACGGGCTGCTGCGATTCATCTTTCCGCTCTTTCCCCAGGCTGCTCAGGCCATCGCCCCGCTGGCGATGGGATTGGGCGTGCTCGGCATCGTCTACGGCGCGGTGGTGGCCTTCGGCCAGACCGACCTGAAGCGGCTCGTCGCCTACACCAGCGTCAGCCACATGGGTTTCGTGCTGCTGGGGATCTTCGCTTGGAACCCGCTGGCCCTGCAGGGCGCGGTGATGGTCATGATGGCCCACGGCATCAGCACCGGCGCGCTGTTCATCATCGCCGGAGACCTGAGCGCCCGGCTGCACACCCGCGAGCTGAGCAAGATGGGCGGTCTCTGGGCGACTGCGCCGCGGATCGGCGGGGCCGCCATGCTGTTCGCGCTCGCCTCGCTCGGCTTGCCCGGCCTCGGCAACTTCGTCGGCGAGCTCCTGGTGCTGCTGGGGACCTGGCAGGTGAATCCAGTCGCCGCGACGCTCGCCACCGCCGGTTTCATCCTCTCGACCATCTACTCGCTGTGGATGATTCAGCGCGTCTTCCACGGCGCCAATCCCCAGGGCTGGAAGGTCCCGGACATGAGCGCGCGCGAGGGCGTCATCATGGCGATCGCCGTCGCGGTCATCGTCTGGCTCGGCCTGTTTCCGCAGACCGAGCTCAACACCGCGCGCAAGAGCCTGGAAGGATTGACGGCCGCCTCGGGAATCGTTGCCGCCGGTCCGTCCAAGGGGGCCGGGGCGAGGGCGGAGGCGAAGCCATGACCGCTTCGATGCTGGTGCCGCTGCTGCCGCTCATCCTGCCGAGCGCAGCCGCAGTGATGACCATGGTCGCGATCGCCATTCGGCGCAGCCACACGCTGACCGCCCTTCTCTCTGCGCTGGGGCTTGTCGCCGGACTGGTCGCGATCCCTCTGTCCGCCGCGGCGCAACCGCGGCAAGTTACGCCGCTGCTCCTGCTCGACGGCTACGCCTTGCTCTTCCTGGGCCTGAGCTTCTCCGCGAGCCTGATCGTAGTCGCCTTCTGCTACAGCTACTTCGAACGGCGAAACGAAGTGGGCGAGGAGCTCTACGTGCTCCTGCTCGCGGCGACGGTCGGAGCCGGGACCTTGGCGGCGAGCACACACTTCGCCTCGCTCTTCCTGGGGCTCGAGGTCCTGAGCGTCTCTCTCTACGCGACGCTCGCCTACCACCGGGAAGAGGAACGGGGCCTCGAGGCGGGCATCAAGTACCTGGTTCTGGCGGCCAGCTCGGCGGCCTTTCTGCTCTTCGGGCTCGCGCTGCTCTACTTCGAGGCTGGATCGATGGACCTGGCGGCGCTGGCGCCGAGGCTCGGCGGCAGTGGTTCGCTCAGCCTGGTTTCTTTGGCCGGGTTCTCGCTGTCGCTGGTCGGAGTCGGCTTCAAGCTGGCGGTGGTGCCGTTCCACTCTTGGACCGCGGACGTCTACGAAGGCTCTCCGGCTCCGGTGACCGCCTTCCTGGCGACCGTTTCAAAGGGCGGGATTTTCGCGGTGCTGCTGCGCTTCTTCCTGCCGATCCAGGCGCCTTCGGCCCGGTCGATGGTCATGGCGATCGCCATCGCCTCGATGCTGGTGGGGAACCTGCTGGCGCTGCGGCAGAAGAATCTCAAGCGGCTGCTCGCCTATTCGTCCATCTCGCACTTCGGCTACCTGCTCATCGCCTTCCTCGCCGGCGGGCGCGATGGCGTGGCGTCGGCGACCTTCTACCTGGTGGCCTACTTCGCGACCACCCTGGCGGCCTTCGGGGTGATCGGAGAGATGTCGCGCGCGACCGGACGCGAAGCCGACGCGGTGGAGGACTATCGCGGGCTGTCGTGGTCGCGCCCGGGGCTGGCGGGCGTGCTCACGGTGTCGATGCTCTCGCTGGCCGGGATTCCGCTCACCGCAGGCTTCGTCGGGAAGTTCTATGTGCTCCAGGCCGGCGTGCGCGCCGAGCTCTGGCCGGCGTTGATGGTCCTGGTCGGCGGCAGCGCACTCGGCCTCTCCTACTACCTGCGGGTGGTGGTCGCGCTGTTCCAGTCCGGGCCAGCCCCTTCTCCCGCCCGCGCCGGCTTCGCCGAAGTGGTTCTGGGGCTGCTGCTGCTGGCGCTGCTCTGGCTGGGGCTCTTCCCCGAGCAAATCGTGGCGCTGATCGACCGGATGGCGCGCTTGAGCTGAGGTCATCCGAGCGGACTGGCAGGCGTAGCGCCGCTTCTCCCATCCAGGCAGAGGAACCGCCCGCGAGCGGGCACACTGGTTGAGAGGTTGTTCGGGCTCTCCGGCCACCTCACGTTCCATTGGCGGAGCGCGCCACGGCCGACCTTGCGTGCCCCGTTCAAGGAAGCGCGACTGCCGGCAAGCGGAACCACGCCTGGGTCCACGAACGCGTACGATCGCTTGCCTGACGTCATGCCGAGCCGTTGGTCGATTGGGAGGGAATCGCCATGGCCAATCGAACTGCCAATGCCCGCAGCTCCGAGGTGAGGATTGGCGGGCAGGTGGCTTCCGGCTTCGAGCAAGTGCGGCACGAATTCGAACGCAACTTCGCGGTCCGAGGAGAGATCGGCGCGGCGGTGGCGGCGTACTGGCGCGGCGAGAAGGTCGTCGACTTGTGGGGCGGCCGCCGCTCGCCCTACAGCGACGATCGGTGGGAGGAGGACACGATGGTGGTCGTGTTCTCGACCACCAAAGGTTTGTCGGCGATGACGCTGGCGATGGCCAACGCCCGCGGCTTGCTCGACTACGAGGCCCCGGTCGCCCGCTATTGGCCCGAGTTCGCCCAGAACAGCAAACAGGCGGTGACCGTCAGGCAGGTGCTCGGCCACGAAGCCGGGCTGGTGGTGCTCGACGAGCCAATCTCGGTCGAGCGGCTGAGCGACCTCGACGACGTGGCGCGGATCCTCGCCCGGCAGAAGCCGGCCTGGCCTCCCGGGACTCGGCACGGCTATCACGCGATGACGATCGGGCTGTACATGCAGGAGCTCCTGCGGCGCGTCGATCCCGGGCATCGGACCATCGGCCGCTTCTTCCGCGAGGAGTTGGCCGAGCCGCTCGGGCTCGACTTCTTCATCGGCTTGCCCCGCGAAGTCCCGGACCGGCGCCTGGCGAGGACGCGGCCCCTCTCCACGCTGCGCGCCGTGCGGGCCCTGCCGAGCGCGCCACCGCAGATGCTGCTGCGAGTGCTCTGGCCGTGGTCGCTGCTTCGCAAGTCGATGCTCTTCGCGGACCTCGACTACAGCGATCGCCATTGTCTCGAGATCGAGATTCCAGCCGGCAACGGAGTCGGCACCGCGCGCGGAATCGCGAGGGCCTACTCGGCCTTCGCCGAGGGCGGTGGCGAGCTGGGCGTCGGACCCGAGACCATGGCCAGGCTCACCGCCTCGCCGACGGCGATGCCCGCCACGGACGAGGTCCTGGGCACACCGACCTGTTTCTCGCTCGGCTACATCCGCCCGGGACCCGAGGTCGCCTTCGGCTCCAGCCCGAGTTCCTTTGGAGCGCCGGGCGCCGGTGGCTCGTTCGGGTTCGCTGATCCCGACGCGCACCTCGGCTACGCCTACGTGATGAACAAGCTCGACTACTACATGCTCGACGATCCGCGGGAGAAGTCGCTGCGAGACGCCATCTATCGATCGATTGCAATGATCGGCAGCCGCACGACGCCTCGGCCGGAATACCCGAAGCTCGAGCACGGGCCCCAGCCCTGGGCGTGATCTCCGGTCTGGCGTCGGCGCTCGCGTGCACCGACGCCGGGCCTAATGATGCATCGGCCTTTCGCTCGGCGGCGCCAGCACCTCGTTTGCGCCCGGCACGTGCCCAGCCAACGGCAACCTCTCTTCGGAGCGACGACCGACGAACCGATCGCACATCTCGTCGATCGAGTCTCGGATTCCTCGCGCCAGCGACCCGAGCCCTGGGACGACTCGCGGGTCGGCGCACAGCCCTACCGACAGCCTCCCGTGCAGCGACACCGCCGCCACTCGCAAGGCGTGATGCGGAGAGACCTCGGCCACCGAATACAGGGCGTGGACTCGATGGCCCAGGACCGCGATCGGCCCCGCGGGACCTGGCACGTTGGAGATGTTGAGGGAGTACTCCTGCGGTCCCTGGGCGACCTGCTGGAGCCTGTGCCGCAACCGCTCCGGCGCGTGGCTCAGCGACCGCCGGAGAGCGTAGATGGCGCGGGCGTCGTGGCGGTTCTTGCGGAGCCGGGTGGCAGCGGAGACCCTCTGCAATCGCTCCACCGGATCGGGCTGGCCGAGCGGCAATTCGATCAGCAGGAACGAGTCGCGGTTGCCGCTCGAGTCGCTGGCTCGGCCTTGCTGCTGCATGCTGACCGGGATCTGGGCCTTCATGCGGCTGATCGGCAGCCCGTGGGAGAGCAACCATCGTCTCAGCCCGCCGGCGACCGCGGCGACCAGCACGTCGTTGACGGTCGCGCCTCCCTCCGCTGCCTTTCCGATGGCCCGCAGCTCGTCGAGAGTGCAGTCGGCGAAGGCCACCGCGCGATCCGGCCCCACTTCGTCCGCCAGCGGAGAGAGCTGGCGCACACGGCGAAACTCCCTCAGGAACAGGCCGCGATATCCGAATACCTTGGCCAGCCGCATGCCGGCCTTGAGCTGCGCGGCGGCACTGCTGTCCCCGCGCGGCAGCCTGGGCGCCGGCGGTTGGGGCTTTTCCTCGGTCCACAGCAGCTGAGAGCCGGCCTTCATCATGGCCATGCCGTCGGCAAGGCAGTGGTGGACCTTCCAAATCAGCGCCCAGCGGTCATCCGACAGACGCGGAATGAGCTCGACCGACCAGAGCGGATGGCCGCGATCCAGCGGCATCATCATCCGTTCGCCCAGCAGGCAGCGAAACTCCTCCGGACCGAGCGGCGCCGAGGCCGGGACCAACCGCACGTGGCGCGCGAGGTCGAAATCGGGATCATCGGTCCAGCCCAGCCCCGTCGCGGTTTCCGGAAGCGAGGTGAGCCGCTGCCGCCACCTCGGCACGGCAGGCAGCCGCTGCGCGATCGAGTCGCGCAGCGCCTCGAGCAGCGGCTGGTCGGGCGCATCGTCGATGAGCAGGACCTTGAGCAGGTGGCCGCGGATGTTTCCGCATTCCAGTTCCAGAATGCGGGCGTCCTCCTCGGTCAGCGGCGTCACCTTTGCTGAGGCAGCAACCATCGCTCCCCTCCGTGATTACCCGTGCTCACCGCCCCGCGACGGCGGTCAATGCACCAGTTCCCCGCCAGCCAGCCCGCTGTCGGCGGTGAGCTGCCGCTCGCCAGCGGGTTCCATCGACGGCGGAGGGGCCCGCAAATCCATCTCCAGCTCGAGCGTGCCTCCCGATGCCAGGAGGTACTGGCGGCCACGGATGTGAACCGGCGCTCCCGCCGGCTCCGCGTCGTCGAGCGAGACACAAAGCCGCTGCTGCGTCAGCTCGATGTCGAACCAGCGTCCGTGCTGCTCGACTCGGAAGCGCAGCCGCCGCATGCGCTGGGGGAGTTCGGGCCAGAGGTGCAGCCCGTCGCGGTGCAGCTCGAGCCCGGCGTAGTGGCGGGTGACGATGTCCACCGCGCCGGCCATGGCGCCCAGGTGCACGCCCTCGGAGGTGGTTCCGCCCTCCACGTCCTGCAGATCGCTGTGGAGCGCCGAGAGGAAGAGCCGGGAGCCGGTCTCGCAGTCCTCGCGGTGCACCGCGGACAGGAAGACCACCTTGCTCAAGGTGGAGCCGTGGGAGGTCCGCGATTGGTAGTAGTCGACGCTCTGCCGGATCGCCTCGTCGCCGAACTCGTACCCGAGCCGGCGCAACAGTCCGGTCAGCTCGGCGGGGCTGAACAGGTAGAGCAGCATCACCACGTCTCCCTGCTTGGAGACCTTGAAGCGGTCGGCGGAGGTGCCCTCGGCGCGCAAGATACGGTCCAGGCGCTCGATCCGGCCGTAGCGGCGGCGGTACTCCGCCCAATCGAGCTCCGCGAGGTTCTCGTAGCCCTCGAACTGGCTGATCACGCCGTCGTGGAAGGCGACGGTCATCCGCCGGCTGATGTCGTCCCAGCGGGCGAGCTCGGCATCGTCGATGCCGAGCATCTGCAGCAACTCGGCGCGGCGCTCGTGGGAAACCGACTCCAGCGTGTCGCGGGCGCGCAGCAGGCACCAGACCGCGGTGACGTTGGTGTAGGCGTTGTTCTTGAGCCCGCCGGCCTGCGCGTCGGGATATTTCTCGTGGTACTCGTCCGGTCCCATCACGCCCACGATGTCGTAGCGCTGGGTGGCCGGATTCCACCTCGCCAGGCTCGACCAGAACCGGGCGATCTCCAGCAGCATCTCCGCGCCGTAGGCCTCGAGGAAGGCGCGGTCGCCGGTGGCCTGAAAGTAGCGCCAGATGTTGTAGACGATGGCCGAGTTCACGTGGCGCTGCAGGTGGCTGTAGTCGGGATCCCAGCGCCCGCTCATCGGGTTGAGATGAACCTCCTGCGTGACCTCCCGGCCGTCGCTGCCGCTCTGCCAGGGGAAGCAGGCTCCGGCGCACCCCGCCTGCCGGGCCAGCTCCCGCGCGGCGTCGAGGCGGTGGTAGCGGTAGAGGATGACCGTGCGCGCCAAGGCCGGGACGTGCTGGATGTAGAAGGGAAGCATGAACAGCTCGTCCCAGAAAACGTGCCCGCGGTAGGCCTCGCCGTGGAGCCCGCGGGAGGGGATGCCGGCGTCGCGGCCGGCGGTGTTGCGCGAGGCGGTCTGCAGCAGGTGAAAGATGTGCAGCCGCAGGACGAGCTGGTCGTGAACTCCGGCCTCGGCGGCCGGCTCGGCCTCGACCTCGACGTCGCAGCGCCGCCACAGCCGCTCCCACGCCTCGCGCTGGCTGGTGCGCAGCGCCTCGAAACCCGGGGCCGCTTCGATCGCCAGCCTCGCCGCCAGCCCGGCCTCGCTGATGCCGCGATCCCGCGAGGTGAACAGCGCCACCACCTTCTCCACCCGCAGCGTCTCACCCTGGCGCGCCTCGAGCTGGAGCTCCTCGGCGATCTGTTCCGGCTCCTCGATGAGCATTCGCCGCTCGGACGTCGGCGGGAGCTCGCCGGCGAAAATTCGGGTGCGCGCGGCCATGGCCACCTCGATCCGCGACTGCGAGGTGCGAACCTTGAGGTAGATCCCCTCGGGGGCCACCGGCGCTCGATGGCAGATCTCCAGATGCTTGCTGGAGAGCTGCCGGTAGCGCGGAACGCCGCCGTTGCGCACCGAGCCGTCGAGCCCGGAGCGGATGCTCAGGGGCCCGGACCAGTTCTCGGGCGTCAGCCGCCACTCGAGCGCCGCCAGGTTTGGCTTCTCCATGTGAACCAGGCGCCGGCTCTCGATGGCGGTGATGCGCCCGCGCCCATCAATGACCCGGAACCGGCGCAGCAGCAGCCCTTCGCGCAGGAGCAGCTCCTGTCGGTAGTCGACCGGCGTGGTCTTCCACAGGTCCAGCCAATCGCCGTCTTGAAGGCGGAACGTGAGCCAGAGCCAGTTGGGGAAGTTGACCAGGTCTTCGTTGACCACGGTGCGGCCGGCCACCTCGCTCTTGAGCTGGTCGTAGCCGCCGACGACGTAGGTCCCCGGGTAGCTGTTCCCGTCGGCGTGCTGTTCCTCGGCGGCTCCGCGGGTGGCGAAGAAGCCGTTGCCGAGCGTGCACAGCGCCTCGCGGTGGCGCTCCTCTCGACGCTCGAGCCCATCGTAGGCGAGCACCCATCCTTCGTTCATGGCGGCGCCTCTCTGGCGAGCGCGGCCAGGCGCTCGAGAAACAGCCGGACCTCTGTGGTGTTCTGCAGGGAGTAGCGGGCCGCCGTCGGCCGCGTGAGCTCCGCCACCAGGATGCCCAGCCCTCGGTCGTGCACGGCGGCGAACGCGCTCTCGTCGATCAGGTCGTCCCCGAGGAAGATCGGAAGGGCGCGCCGCTGCCCGGTCGCCTCGAGCAGCCAGAGCAGCGCCTTTCCCTTGTCCCAGTCGAGCGCCGGCTCGAGCTGGAACACCTTCTTGCCGTAGCTCTTCCGAAGAGCCGGGTGGCGCGCCACCACCTCGTCCACCACGCGCTCGACGATCGGCACGCTCTCCTCGTCCACGAGCCGGTAGTGCGCGGCGGCGGAGAAGCGCTTGTCTTCGACCAGCGCGCCCGGGATCGCCGAGATCGCCTGGCGCAGCTCCTCGACGGCGGCGCGCACCTGAGGTTGCACCTCGGGCGCCACCTGCCTGCCGCCGGGGACGCCGCGCGGCGGGGCGAGGTCGAAGCCGTGGCTGCCGGCGAACCAGAGCGAGTCGATTCCCACCAGCCGCCGCACGTCCTCCAGGCCGCGGCCGGAGATGATCTGCGTTGGCCAGGCGCCGGCGAGCCGGCGCAGCGTCGCGCGCATCTCCTCGTCGAGCACCGCCAGCTCGGGCCGGGCCACGATGGGCGTCAGCGTGCCGTCGTAGTCGAGGAAGACAGCGAGGCGCCGCCCCTGGAGCGAGCTGGCGATGGCCGGCCACTCCTGAAGCGCGTTCGGCCGAGCGCTCTGCCCCTCCTCCAGGTAATCCACGAGGCGCCTCCGCGGTCCCCTGGCTCGAACCTGCGCACGCGGAATCCGGCGCACACGATTCCTGCGAAGACCTCACGCGCAATCTGGACAATGGCCCTTGGACGCGCCTGGACGACGTGCCCTCCACGTGCCGGCCGGCTGCACTGCAGGCTGGAAGTGAAGCCTGCACGGAGAGCAAGGACTCCCCGGACCGACTGGCAATCCTCCCGTGGACTGCTCTCTCCTCGAGCGCAGAGAGATCCTGCTCTTGTCGCACTTGATGGCCGCCATAGTTTTCTCGCGTGCGGTTGGACATCGCGCGTGAGGCAAAGGACCGAACGACGATCTCCAACCTGCCCTGCCCACAAGGACGGGGAGAGGGGTGCGGTGAGCTGCCAGGTCCGCCGCACCCCCGTTGTCTTCGCTGGCTGGCCGGATGCTCTCAGCGGCTGCCGGCTGGCCGGGAGAGGAGACGAAGTTGCTGATCTCGATCCATTTCCCGATGGTCGATCGCCGGCAACTGGCGTACCGCGCGAGGAAGCAGCTCAAGCATCCGAACTGGAGGATGCCGCTGACGACGTCGGGGAGAGGGGGTCGAGGAGCACATCCGGAGTTCGTCAGGAACTTCGGGGCGATGCGTAAACGGCCGTTGGGCGGCACGGGGCTCGAGAAGGAGCGCGTGTACTGCGACGCGCACCGAATGCTCAGGTTCTCGTCAGCTCCGGTCCTGGAGCTGGTTCGGCCCTCGGGAGCCAGCTCGGCGCGGGCCGGGCACGCCTTTCGCCGGTTCTTCTTCGATGGCCTGCTCTCGGCGAGGCTCGACGTCGGACTGGTCTTTCATGTGGGCGCGCTTCTCGATTCGGCGGCCGCCACCCTCCAGTTGCTCGAGTCCTTCCTCGGCATGAAGGTCGCAGTCCATGCCCGCGAGCATTGGGAAGGCGCTGCCGAGCAGAGCAAGGGCGAGCGCGCTCCTTCGCCGTCGCTGCTGCCTCTGGCCGGAGTAGGGCAAGCCGTCGCCAGAAGCTATCTGTGGGCGACGAGCCGGAGCACGCCCGATCTGACTCTCGACGACCGGTGGATCGACGTCTGTCAGCCCTTTCTGTTCGTCGAGTACTCCAGCCAGGAAGAGGTTCCCCTGCCAAAGAGCCTGCAAGAGCTGAACGTCGCCGGGAACGGCCCGCGGATCACCCACCTTCACCTCGCTCATCGGGGCACTTGGTTGCCCGTCTGGCTCATGCAGCGAGAGGGAGGGTACAAGGCGGACAGAGAGGCGCGCGCCCAGCGGCTCCACCTGGTTCGGCGCCAGGCGGAGATCGAATGCCTCGAATCGGTCCTCAGGGCGCTGGCGAGCGGGCGGCTTGGGCCGCTCATTCCCTGGACCCGCCAGTCCAGCAACCTTCAGCGATATCTCCAGCAGTCCGTCGGCTTCCTGAATCGCTCCGATCGACGAGTTGAGATGGATGTCCCTGCCGCCGAACGCATCCTGCGCCTCATGGAAGAGGCGCATCCGGGAGACGCGATCGCCATCTACCAGGTGGTCGAGGCGGAGCTGCGTCGCCTCGATGCGAGGCTGAACATCACGCGCAACGTGCTGCGCTTTCTCCTGGCCGCCATCCAGGCACTGCTGGTCCAAGCGCATCCTGAGTTGGCGGCGCTCTCGGCCGGAACGGCCGCGCTGGAATTCACGCCGCACAGCCCGGCTCCGCGACCCTGAGCGTCATCCCGGCGGAGGCAAATCGACTGACGATCCTCAGGATTTGTGGAGAGCCACCACGTGGTGCGCGGTGCTGTCGATGACCCGGGCGATTTTCCAGCCGGCCTTCTTGGCGAGGGCTTCGAAAGCGGCCAGTCCGAGCCAGCGGACCATGGGGCGAGCCTTGCCCGTGGCGGTGACGTGCAGCCGCGCGTCCAGGGTTCCCAGGTCGCGGACCACCGAGCCGACCATGGCGAAGTCCCGCGGTGTTCCCTCGCGCAGCACCTGGAGATTGGCGACGATGTCCTGGTCGCTGCCGTAGTCGAACAGCCCGCCCTCGGTGGAGCAGGCGCCGATGGCGCCTCCGGCGAGCTCGGAGACGATCGGCCGCAGCGCCTCGGGCTTCGACCAGTCGTAGCGGACGTGTTCGAAGGCGACGTCGAGACCGGCGAGGGCGGCGCCGGGCGCGCGCAGCGCCTCGAGCGCGCGGGCGCCGAAGTGAGGCCCCGCCTGATCCGTGTCCAGCACACGAATCCGGATATGCCGGCCGGCGAGGATGCCGCGCTTCTGATGCTCGAGGAGGATCAGCGCGTTGAGGCTGTCCATCGCCGGCCCGCCGGCGATGTTCAGCAGCTCGACCGGCTTTCCAGGGGAGGCCGCGAGGGCGGGCGACAGGGCCCAGGCGAGCTGGTGCGCCACGTCGCGCAGCCGGAAGCGGAAGCTGAGCGGCATGATGGTCGCGGCGTAGGCCCGGTCGAGCTCGTTGGCCCAGCCGTCGCCGAGGTTCTGCGGCCCGAGGCGCGTCAGGTAGGTCATCATCCCGGACATGAAGGTGCCCATCGACTCGAACACCCCGCGCCACAGGATCGAGCGCTTGGGCAGCTCCTTCAGCGCCTCGGGCGGCAACTTCGAGGAATCGCGCAGGCCCTGCATGGTCTTGTCGATCACCGCCGAGATCTCGGCCTCGCTCATCTCGCAGGCGAACGCCGGGTGAGTGATGTCGATGACCGGCAGCTCCAGGCCGTCGTCGCTGACCGCGTAGCTGATGCCGGCCTGCTTGTTCTTCTCGGGGACTCTCGGTTCCATGGCGCGCCTCCTCAGCATCTCGAGCGGCTTTGCCCCTGCGCGAGGCCGCACGGCAGCCGATTATCTAGACCACAAATTCTGCTCTCTTTGGCGCTCAGCCGAGCAGGCGGTCCAGATTGAAGGCGGCGCTGATCAGCGCCAAGTGCGTGAAGGCCTGCGGGAAGTTGCCGAGCAGTTCGCCCGTCCGCCCGATCTCCTCGGAGTACAGCCCGACGTGGTTGGCGTAGGTGAGCATCTTCTCGAACGCCAGCCGCGCCTCGTCGAGCCGCCCGGCCCGGGCAAGGGCTTCCACCCACCAGAAGGAGCACATCGAGAAGGTCGCCTCCTCGCCGGCGAGCCCGTCGGGCGACGCCTCAAGGTTGTAGCGATAGACGAGGCTGTCGGAGACGAGCTCCTTGGTCATGGCGTCGAGCGTGGAGAGCCAGCGCGGGTCGGTGGGCGCGATGAACTTGCACAGGGGCATGAGCAGCAGCGAGGCGTCGAGCGCGTCGCTGTCGTAGTGCTGGGTGAACGCGCGCCGCTCGGGACGCCAGCCTCGCTCCATGATCTGGCGGTAGATGCGGTCCCGGATCTCCATCCACCGCGGGAGGTCGGCGGGCAGGCCGCGCTGGCGAGCGACCCGGATCGCGCGCTCGACCGCGACCCAGCTCATCAGCCGGGAGTAGGTGTGGTCCCGGCGGCCGGTGCGGTGCTCCCAGATCCCGTGGTCGGGCTGGTCCCAGTGGTCCATCAGCCACTCGAGGTTGCGGCTGAGCTCCATCCAGCCGTCGTGGTAGATGGGCAGCCCGTTCTTGTTGCAGAGGTAGATGGAGTCCATCAGCTCGCCGTAGATGTCGAGCTGCAGCTGCGTCGCCGCGCGGTTGCCGACCCGCACCGGCGCCGAGCCCATGTAGCCCTCGAGGTGCGAGAGCTCTTCTTCGGGCAGATCCTCGCGTCCGTCGATGCCGTACATGATCTGCAGCGGGCCCGACTCCCGGTCAGCGGCGTGGCGGAAGCGCCCCTCCAGCCAGTTCATGAAGGCGGCAGCCTCTTCGCCGAACCCGAGCCGGAGCAGCGAGTAGACCGTGAACGCGGCGTCGCGCATCCATGTGTAGCGGTAGTCCCAGTTGCGCGCGCCGCCGAGCTCCTCGGGCAGGCAGGCGGTGGGAGCGGCCACGATCGCGCCGGTGGGCGCGTAGGTCAGCAGCTTGAGAGTGAGCGCCGAGCGATGCACCGTCTCGCGCCACCGCCCGCTGTAGCGCGAGTGGCGCAGCCAGCGCCGCCAAAACGCAACGGTGGCGTCGAACTGGGCGGCGATCGCCGCGTCGGAGTACGGCGCCGGCTGCTCGCCGGGTTCGACGCGCTCGAGCGCGAAGGTGGCCGTCTCGCCGGCGCGGACCACGATCCGCGCCCGGACGTCGCCGTGATCGACGATCTGCAGCGGGCAGTGCGTCGAGAGGCCGAGCGCCAGCTCCGGCGAGCGGAAGAGCGCTCCATGGGGCGTGAGCGCGACCTCGTGGCGGGCGCGCCCGTAGTCGAAGCGCGGGGCGACGTCGACCACGAAGCGCATGTTCCCGCGCACGGCGAGTATCCGGCGGATCATCCGGTTGCGATGCGCCGGCTCGCCGGCACAGGGCAGCGGCATGAAGTCCTGCACCTCCCCCACTCCGTCGGGCATGAGGAAGCGAGTGATGAGGATGTTGGTGTCGGGAAGGTAGAGCTGTTTGGAGCTCCAGCCGTCGCAGTCGGGCGAAATGCGGAACAGGCCCCCGCGATCGGCGTCGAGAATCGCCGCGAAGACGCTTGGCGAGTCGAAGCGCGGGCAGCAGTACCAGTCGATTGTCCCGTCGGTGCCGACCAGCGCGGCGGTGTGCAGCTCGCCGATCACGCCGTGCTCGGCGATGGGCAGGTAGCGGCATCCCGCGGCCCGAGATCCGCCGGGCACGACCCGCCGGGCTCGATCCGCACAGGCGTCGCGAGCAACCGGCGAAGGTCCGGGCCGGCTCATGGCACGAGCACGAGTTTTCCCAGCTCCGCGGTGCGCTCGAGCATCTCGTGGGCGTGGCGGGCGTCGGACAGCGGCAGGCGCTCGGCCACCACCGGGTGGATCTGGCCGCGGCGAAGCAGCTCGAGCAGCGCGCCGAAGTCCTCCTGGAACCAGTCCTGGTGGTGGATGCGCAGCTTCTGGATTCGGTAGGGGAGCACCCGCCGGTGGGGCGAGAGCAGGCTCCACAGCTCGACGAGCGCGGTCGCCGCGTACCACTCGACGACCGCGCGCCAGATCTTGCGGCCCTGGACGAGCGTGGCGTGGCGGCCGTAGACGACCAGCCTTCCGCCGCGGCGCAACGCGCGGAACGAGCGGAGCGAGACCGCGCCCCCGATCGCGTCGAGCACGACGTCCACGCCCTCGCCGCCGGTCAGTTCGCGCACCCGAGCCAGGAAGTCCTCGTGCTGGTAGTCGATCGCGACCGCTCCGAGCCGCTCGACCGCGGCGCGGTGGCGAGCGGCAGCTGTTCCGAAGAGGCGGAGTCCGGCCAGCGCTCCGAGCTCGAGGACCGCGGTGCCCACTCTGCCTGCCGCGCCGTGCACCAACAGAAACTCCCTGGGCTTCACCTTCGCCGTGCGGTGAAGCAGCTGATAGGCGGTCATGTAGGTGAAGACCAGGTTGAGAACCACGGCCGGGTCGAGGTCCTCGGGTACCTCGACTGCGTACTTCTCCGGCACGCAGACGTGCTCGGCGTCGGCGCCGAACTCGGTCAGCGCACCGACGCGAACGCCCTTTCGCAGCCTCGAGCACCCAGGGCCGAGTTCCTCGACGACGCCGACGAGCTCGTAGCCGGGAGTAAACGGGGGCTTCGGCCCGCCGAGATAGTTGCCGGCACGCTCGTGGGCATCGGTGATCGAGACGCCGGCGGCCAGAACCTTGACCCGCACCTGGCCCGGTCCGGGCCAGGGAACGTCGTCCTCGATCACCCTCACGACTTCGGGTCCACCGAATCGATCGACGAGAACGCGCTTCATTGAAACAACGTGAGGTCCCGCCAAGGGGCTGACAAGTCCGCGCCGAGCGCCTCCAAGCTCTCGCCCGGCAGACCGGGACCTGCACGACAGCCAGCGGCCCGTCTCGACGTCCGGCGCGCCGCTTGCCCGCCGAAAGAAAGGCACCAGCCGACGAAGAATTTGCCGGGGCCGCGACCCCAGCCAACGTGCGTTCTGCCATCCGGCGCCGCGGCAGCCGACGTCACGTGCGCCGGCAAGTCACGGGCTTGCCGCAGGACTGTCGCCGGCCCATCCCGTCAACGTCTCGCTGATGCGCTCGAGGTAGGCGTCTCCGCGCACGACCTCTTGGTAGCCCGGGACAGCGCCAACCCACCTGCCGAGCCGGACGTTCGGCGCGTCCGTCAGGTACATCGTCGGCAGCCCCATCAGCGCGGGGCCATCCATGCCCGCGGTGGTGACGCCGAGCTGACCGACCAGGCCGTGCGCGCTCCTCAGAAGCTCGAAGAGCTGAAGCTGGGCGCGCCGCATGTCGTCGCCCTGGAAGAGCGGCAGCTTCCAGAACAGCGTCATGTCGACGGCGCCGCCTGGGATTGCGCCGTCCCGGACGGCGTCGCCGATGAGGATCGGCACCAGCCCGGCGCCGAGCGCCCGCCGCGCGAGCTCGACGAGCTCGGGGTAAGTGGTGTTTCGCATGGGATGGTGCGCGCCGTAGCGGACCCAGAGCAGGACTTTCCTTCCCGTCGGAGCGCCGGCGAGCGTCCGCTCGGTCCAATCGACGATCGGCTGCGGGATCGGCGCCTCGCCGAGAAACGCGGCCCGGAGAATTCGCTGCGCAGAGAGAGGATCGGCGCGAAAGGCGCGCGCGACGATCTCGGGAAGGGGCTTATTCGCAGGCGGGCGCGGGCGATACGGCACGAGCCGGTGGCCGAGCCCCGCGTCGCGCAGGAACCGCTCTGCCTGGGACGTCTGCGGCTTGCCGGGCTCGATCTGAATCGCGACGTCATCGAGCAGGGCCGCCGCCGCGAGATACCAGCCTTCGCCGAATGACCAGCGAGGGTCGGCATGGAAGGTATAGGCGCTATTGCGCTCGTCGACGATCCGGCGAGCCTCCCGCGCGGCGGCTTCCGCTGCCCGAGCGGCGTTCCACCCGGAAGGTTTTCCGAGGTCCGCCGCGATGCGCGCCGCCTCCAGCGCGGACGCCTCGGCGACTGCCACCACCTCTGCGACGCGCTGCCATCCGTCGTCGCAGTCATCGCGGGTCGGGGCACGCTGGGAAGCCATCGAGAGCTGGTTGGCTCCGTGTTGCGCATCCTGCGCGCGCGCGGCGTGGGCCTTCACCAACGTCGAACGCGCCCTCGCGAGCGTCCTTTGTTCCCCGACCGCGTGGTTGGCGCCGGCGAGAGCCGCGTTCGCCAGCTCGATCGCGCGCTCGAGCTTCTGTCGATAGAGGTCGCGCTCGCCCGGCAAGTGCAGGGTCGCCGCTTGGGCGAGCGCGTCGGCGAGGATGCTCGCGGCCTCGCGCTCGAGGGTGTGCGCGTCGTGGGACGCCTTGAAGGCAAGCGATGTCGTCACTGGAGGAGCACCCGAGGTCCAGTGGAGAGATTACAGCGAAGCGGCTTGGATCGGGCGCCGTGGCCTCCTGGTTACTCGAGCACCGCTGTTGCCTCGATCTCGACCAGAACCTCTGGCGACATCCCCAAGCCCGCCACGCGCAGCACGACGATGGTCGGCGGATTGGGCCGCCGGCCCCAGCGCTGCATCCAGGCCTCGAAGCCCGGGCGGATATCCACGTCTCCCTTCACGTAGATGCCGAGGCGCACGAGGTCTTCGAGCTTCCCGCCCGCGGTCTCGAGCACCTTGACGAGGTTGTCGACCGCCTTGGCGGTCTGTTCGCCGAGGCCTTTGCCGACGACCCGGCCCTTCTCATCGACGCCGTTCTGCCCACCGATGAGCAGAGTGCGGGCGCCGGCGGGCACGATGATCCCCTGCGAGAAGGCTGGGCTCTTCAGCATGCCGTCGGGATTGATGTTTTGGATGGCCATCTTCGACTCCTCTGTGGTGCGGCGACGGAGGGTAACGCGCTCACCTACGCATTGGCTCCTCGATCCACCACACAGCTTGCCCCTCTGGAAGAGAACGACAGGACCGTGCGCCCGCGGTTCGCGCCGCCCCTGGCATCACGCTGGGACGACGAACTGCTAGGCGGTTCCGCGAGCGCCGCGCTCCTCGGGCGTCATGACGAAGAAGACGTAGCCGAAGTAGCCGGGGTACTTGCGATAGAGCTCGATCTCGCGCTGGCTCCTGGCCGCGACCTGCAGCGCCTCGGGCTCGCCTGCGTGCGCGGCGCGGAAGCGCTCCAGGCTCGTGGCGAGTGGCACGTGGTAGTTGTCCCACCAGCCGGCGGCGGGCAGCACGAAGTCGCCGAGCAGCCGGTAGCCGCTGGCGGCGATCGCCTTCCGCCTTCTTTCCGCGTCGCCGACATCCGAATTGCCGTCGAGGAACATCTCGTTCAATTCGGCCGGCGGATCGTCGCGCAACCAGCAGAAGTCGGACACCACCAGGTGCCCGCCCGGCGCGAGCAAACGGCGCCACGAGGCGAGCCCCTTGGCGAAGCCGATGATGAAGATTGATCCTTCGGACCAGATGACGTCGAACGAGCCGTCGCGGAACTGCAGGTCGTTCATGTCGCCGACCTGCGCCGCGATCCGGTCTGCCAGCCCGAGCTCGCCGGCCCGCTTCGCGAGCTGGGAGATGAACGGCGCGTGGTTGTCGACCGCGACGATCTGCGCCTCGGTCGCCCTGGCGAGGTCGATGGTCTGAGCCCCGGAGCCACAGCCGATGTCGAGGATGTGCTGGCGGCGCGTCAGGGGAGGCAGCAAATGCAGCGCCCGCTCGGTGCTGGCCCGTTCGCCGGGTCCCTGGCGCGGGATGGCCTCGTAGATCTCGTAGAAGTAGCTCCAGAACTTGTCTGCTGACATGGCGCTGATCCCTTCGTCGGGCACACGCGTGCCCGCATGAGCTTGAACTCACTTCACGATGCGACAGGGGATCTACGCGACAAGGTCCATCCGCCGACGAGGCTAGAGCGACCGTACCCGAGGGTCAACCGAGCTGGTCTCCAGCTCGATTGCCGCATCGGGCGCAGGCCGCAGCGAAGCCCGCTCTCCTGGCGCGTCCCCGTTCCCGCGCAGGAGAGGCAAACGAAGCCTTGATCTCGCAGCGTCTGCTCGATGGCGATCGAGCTCGTCGCTCCGCAACTTGGCCCTTTGGATGGTTCGGGAGGTGGAACATGGCGGCGGTGCGGCGTGCCGAAGCGGTCTGGGAAGGTGATCTCCGCTCAGGCAAGGGAGAGATCGCCGGGAAGAGCAGCGGCGCCTTCAACCGGTTGCCGATCAGTTGGGGCTCGCGCACCGAGGCGTCCGGCGGCAAGACGAGTCCCGAAGAGCTGATCGCCGCCGCCCACGCCGGCTGCTTCGCGATGGCGCTCTCGCACGAGCTGACGAAAGCGGGCACACCTCCTCAGCGGCTCGACGTCATGGCGGAGGTGACCTTCGATCAGACGCCCGCCGGCTTCCGGGTGACTTCCAGCAGGTTGGAAGTGCGCGGGGCGGTGAAGGGTCTGGACGCGCCGCGGTTCAGCGCAGCTGCCGAGGCCGCGAAGGAGGGCTGCCCGGTCTCGCAAGCCCTCAAGGGCAACGTCGAGCTCAGCGTGCGGGCGACGCTGGTTTCCTAAAGCCGAGCCGCGGTGCGGCGCGGGCCCCAGGCGCCCGTTACCCTTGCCGCCGACCTTGCCGCCGCGGTGCGCAGGCTGGGTTTTGCGCGCGCGGTCGTCGAAGGTCTTCGCAGGTCAGACAATCGATTGGCGAGACGGGGCAGATCACATGGCGAAGAAGAACAACGAGACGTCGCAAAAGACGGAGTCACCCTCGCGCTTGATTGACGGCAGGATCAAGGAACTCGGCGACTGGCGCGGCAAGGCGCTTTCCCAGATCCGCTCCCTGATCATGGAGGCCGACCCCGAAGCGATCGAGGAATGGAAGTGGCGGGGCGTTCCGGTCTGGTCGCACGGCGGAATGATCTGCACCGGCGAGACCTACAAGGCCGCGGTGAAGGTGACCTTCGCCAAGGGCGCTCGACTGGAGGATCCCAAGGGGCTCTTCAACTCCAGCCTCGAGGGCAACACCCGGCGCGCCATCGACCTTCATGAAGGCGAGAAGCTCGACGCGGCGGCGTTCAAGGCTCTCGTCTGGAGTGCCGTGGCGCTGAACACGACGCCCAGGGGCGGCTAGGGGACCAGCCCGGCCTTCCGTAGGCGATCGATCAGCGCCGGCCCGTTGGCGTGCTGCTCGCGCAGACGTCGAATCCGCTTGGCGGCCGCTTCCTGGCGGCCGCCTCGAACGCAGACCTCGCGAAGATCGACCAGCAGCCTCGTCGCCTCGTCGTGCTTGGTGGGCGATCGGGTGGCGAGAAGGTCCTCGACCTCCTCCCAGGCGGCATCCTCGCGCTTGGCCAGCGCGGTCAACTGGCGCTCGCGCGCCTGCGCCGCTTCGCGCTCCAGGCGCGCCCTTTCGCGAGCAGCCTGCTCGGCTGCCTTTCGTTGCCGCTCCTCCTCCCTCGATTCGGCGGCGCTCAAGAGGTCGGAGACAGTCCGCGGCTTGGCCTTTCCCGAGCTCATCTCGGAGCGAGACTCGCGGAAACGTCGAAGGAGCTCGCCGCGGAGCCCGCTCTCGTTCCCCTTGACCAGCCTGACCAGGATCGAGGTCTGTTCCCGGTCGGGGAGGGCCGAAAGCCACGCTGCGATCACCTCGTCATCGACCGCGCTCTGCGCGGGGCTTCCGGCGGCCGCGGCCTCGATCAAGGCCGGGTTGATCCCCAACAAGTTGGCGAAGGCCTCGAGCGCTGGACTCAGCCTGCCGAGCCCCGGAGGGCAGGCCGGTTCCACCGCCTCGTCGTCGAGCTCGCCGGCCTCGACGCATGCCAGCCAGCCGAGATAGAGCGCGCGCAGATCGCCACCCGCCAGCTCTGCGCGCACCGGCAGGATCGCCGCCATCGCGCCATCGTCCTCCTCGAGCCACTCACCTTCCCCGTCGTCGTCGTAGCTGAACGAGAAGATGAGCTTCTCGCCGCTCGCCCGGACCGAGGCCGCGTGCTCGGCACAGTACTGCTTGGCCGTCTTCAACGGGAACGCGCTCTTCGGCAGCCGCAGCATCAGCTGTCGGCAGCCCCAGTTGGCGCGGTAGAGGAAGGCGTCGAAGTACTTCTCCATCCAGTCGTCGGCGTCCCCCTTGAAGTCGCCCCAGGAGTAGTCGACGGCGAAGCGCCCGGAGGTGATGGTGGCCCGCGACGAGTACTTCCGCAGCGCGCTCTGCTCCTGCGCGGTGAGCGGACGATCGAGGGCCACGAACTCGTAGGACTGGTACTCGCTCATCTTCTCCTGCCTTGCCTGGTGCCTGGGGAACCGATGCTGGACATTGCCAGCTTGTCGACGCCGGCTCCCGGGGTTCAATCACGAGGGTCTGACATCGGGCGAAAGGAGAGCGCCCGGCAGACTTGCGCCTCGAGCGGTTTCTACCCGCCGCGCACCCAGCGGCGGTAGGCGGCGACCCACTCCGCCCCCTCGGGCAGCGGGTCCGGCAGCGGCAGATCGAGAATCGGAATTCGCTGGCGGCGCTTGTCCCTGGCGCACACCGCGACGATCCGGCCGTCGTCGCTCAGGTCCACGCGCTCGACCACGACCTCTACCCCGAGCACCTCGGTCGTGAACGGCATGGCCAGGTTCTCCTCGAGCTTCGTGAAGAAGCCAGCCACTTGCTCCGAGTCCCCGTAGGCGTCGACGGTCTCTTCCTCGATCAGCTTCGCGAGCTTGGAGGCCGAAACCATCTCGGCCGCAGACTTCTTCTTGGGCGCCATCGGGTATCTCAATCCTTTCTCAAGCTCGAAGGCCAGTTGGGCCGACGCGCTCTGGGTCGGCCCCTCGACTCGGGATTCGCCCTGGGTTCGTCAAGAGGTCACCGCCCGACTAACCCTGGAGCCCTGCGAGGTGAACAGCGGCTCCCGCGATCGCACCCCCAGCCACCAGCCAGCTCGAGTTGACCCTGAACCTGACCAGCAGCACGGCGCCGACGAGTGCCAGGACGGCGGTCGGCAGATCAACTATGGCCGCGCGCCCGAGCTGGGCGGTGACGACCGCCATCAGCGCGAGCGAGGCGACGTTCACGCCATCGAGGAAGCCCGCTGCGGCGCGCGAGGCGCGCAGGCGCGGCACCAGCGGGCCGCTCAGCGCCACGAACACGAACGCCGGCAGAAAGATCCCCACCGTCGCCACCAGCGCCCCCAGGGGACCGGCGAGCAGGTAGCCGATGAAGGTGGCGGTGGTGAATACCGGGCCGGGCGTCACCTGGCCCACCGCGATGGCATCGATGAGCTGGGCCTCGGTCATCCAGTGGAGCCGCTGGACGAGATCCGCGCGCAGGAAGGCGAGCAACACGTAGCCGCTGCCGAACAGGACCGCGCCGGTCTTGCAGAAGACGAAGAACAGCCCGGGAAGCGTGACCGCGCTCGCCGCGGCCGACGCGCCCATCGCCGGGATGACCGGGAGGATTCCCTTCAGGCTCCCGCCCCCACCGGTCCGCAGGCCCTCGGCGGCGAGCATCAGAATCCCGGCGCCGAAGAGCACCACCAGCTCGTTCACGCCCAGCGCGCTCGCCGCCACCGCGGCGGCTCCGAGCGCTCGCAGCGGCCAGCTGCGCGCCGCCTTCGGGGCCAGACCCCACAGCGCCTGCACGATGACCGCGAGAATGACCGGCTTCACGCCATAGAGCAGCCACTCGGCCTGCGGCAATGATCCGAACCGGACGTAGGCCCATCCGATGGCTCCGGTGATGAGCATCGCCGGCAGGATGAACGAGATCCCCGCCACCAGCAGCCCGGCCCAGCGGCGGCGCGCCCATCCGACGTGGATGGCCATCTCGGTCGAGTTGGGGCCGGGGATGAGGTTGGTCGCGCCGAGCAGATCGAGGAACGCCTCCTCGGTCAGCCAGCCGCGGCGGCGCACCACCTCGTCCTGCATCATCGCGATGTGCGCCGCCGGACCGCCGAAGGCCGTCGTCCCGAGCCTCAGAAAGAGAAACGCGAGCTCCTTCAGCGACGTCCTGTTCATTCCGTCGGTCACCGGTGAGCCACCAGGATCAGAGAGGGATCGGGCGCGGACAGTATGCACTCCCGACGAGCGTCGCGCCGTTCGGCGAGGCGCGATACCTACCAGGCTCTTTGCAGTGCTCGCACCCGCGGGTTCGCCGCCCACAGGAGGACGGCGTAGTGAGACCAGCCTTGCGTCGAGGGGAACCCCGGGTCGGAGGCCCCTCGCGGCAGACTCAATGGCGATGCGCCTTCCTCTGCCTTGGAAGAAAGGCCGACAAAGCCAGCTTTAACATGCGACCAGCGCCCACTCGGTGAGCCGCCAGGGAGCGGGGCCCGCGCAAGCCGAGCCCCGCTCCCCTGCCGCGCTCATCGATCCGCTACGCCGCCGCCGTGCCGTTGGCGGGCTGGACCGCCGAAGCCGGGAGCACCTCGGGGTTGGCGCCGTCGGTGTTGCCGGCGCCCTGCTCGACGGCCATCGGCCTGGGATCGCTCTTCGGCTCGACCTTGGGCTCGGCCTTGGAGCGGCGGCGGCCGCGGGCGACGAACTTGCGCACCGCGTCCCTGGCGCTGGTGTTGAGGTGGATGACCTTCATCGACTGGGCGAAGGCCCGCTTCAGGTCGAGCCTGGCCAGGTACAGTGCATCGGCAGGATGATCGCCGCGCTCTGCAGCACCTTGGGCAGCGCCGGGCCGCACTGCGAGCGGAGCACCTTGGCCTCCACCTTGGCCTCGGCCAGATCGGCCTCGACCCTGCCCACCACCGCGTTGGCGGCGACCAGCTCGGCCAGCGCCGTCTCCGCCTCGGGGGTCGCCACCTGCTTCAGCGCCGCGGTGTGCGCCTCCACCTGCTTCTCCCTGCTCTCCTGGTTCGACATCGCCATGACTGCGCTTCTTTTGCGGAGCCGTGTGAGCGGCGATCCGGCACTGCGTTGGTTGTGCCGCTCGACGATTACCCTGTGCGGGCGCTGTGCCAGGGCGTTTGCGGGGAGGAGGACCTGTCGCGGGCTGGATGCTGTTCCATGGGGAGCCAACGTTATTTCGCGATGGAACAGGCCAGCTGCGGAACGCGGCGTCGGACGCGATCGGATGGAGATGGAGCGCGAAAGGAGCCCCGACCTGACGCATCCGCTGCGGCTCGGTCGGTGGACAGTTACAACTGCCCCACGATCGATCTCCATGGCTCGGAGCCCATCGGGCAGAGCAGGAGACTCGGCCGGCGCACCCGCAGTCCTCAGGAGTCTCCGATGGCTGGCATCCAGGCACGCTCGATCGCGCTTCTGGCCGTGGTCTTGGCGGTCACCGCCTGTCCGGACACCCGGCCAGCCCTACCTGCCGAGGCCGATGCCTCGGAGCCATCCACCGTGCCCGACGGCGGCAGCGACGCTGGCGATTCGAAGTGCGTGCCCTGCCTGGTGGGGACGGACTGCTCGGCCGGGAGCACCTGCCTGCAGTATGCCGCCGATAACTACTGCGCGAAGTTGTGCTCGGGACCCTCGGACTGCGCGCCGACCGAGACCTGCCTGGTCGCCACCTCGCTGGCGGGGGCCCAGGTCAGCGCGTGCGTCCCCGCCGGCGGCGCCTGCCACGGCCCGGGATGCGGCACCTGCAACCCGGGCTTCGTCTGCGACACCAGCGCCGGAACGTGCGTGCCCTCGCCCGCCGATGGCGGAACCCTGCCCAGCAACCGGTGTGGAACCCTGCTCGGGCCGACCGAGACCGCCTGCTGCCACAGCTGCAGCGGCGGGAACTGCCAGACCAACGGATGCTACGGCGGCTGGTGGTGCGACACCGTGACCTGCCGCTGCCACGCACCGCCCACCAGCTGCGGCACGCCCGACGCCGGCACCGATGCCGGCACCGTGGTGGTCGAACCCGATGGCGGACTCCCGCCGCCCACCGGCTCGGTCGACATCCACGGAGGCACAGTCTCCCGCCTCTACTTCGCGGTGATTGGGGACACCCGCCCCGCCAACATCGACGACACCGCCGGCTACCCCAGCGCCATCGTCAACAAGGTCTTCGAAGACACCCAGGCCATGAACCCGCGTCCGCAGTTCATGGTCGCGACCGGCGACTACATCTTCGCCTCCCCGAACGGCACCGAAGGGGCGCCGCAGCTGGCGCTCTACGCCCAGGCCGCGCAGCGGTTCAGCGGGCCTCTCTTTCCGGTGGTGGGAAACCACGAGTGCACCGGCTACACCGCCGGCAACTGCGCCACCCAGGGCACCAAGAATCTCACCGCCTACATGCAGACCCTGGTCGCGCCGCTGGGACAGTCGGCGCCGTACTACAGCATTCCGTTCAAGGCGACCGATGGGAGCTGGACGGCGAAGCTGGTGGTGGCGGCGTGCAACGTCTGGGACGCCGGGCAGAGCAGCTGGCTGAGCAGCGAGCTGGCGAAGCCGACCACCTACACCTTCGTCGCCCGGCACGAGCCCTCGAGCGCCACCAATGCTCCGTGCGTGAGGGAAGTCGACACCATCCTCGGCCGGAGCTCCTACAACCTGCTCCTGGTCGGCCACACGCACACCTTCAGCCACAGCGGCAAGGAGATCATCGTCGGCATCGGCGGGGCGCCGCTCTCCTTCGGCAGCAACTACGGATTCGCCACCGTCGAGCAGATCGGTGCGGGCTTCCGCGTGACCCAGTACGACTACACCTCGATGGCGCCGGTCTCCTCGTTCGTGGTGCCGTATTGATGCTCGAGCCTGGCGCCCGAACGGCGGTGAGCGCCCGCCTGTCGTGAAGACGGCGGGCTCGCCCCCCGGCGACCTGCCGGTTACCGGGAGCCCCGCGCCAGCGTTCCAGCGCGGGCTCCGGCGATCACCGTTCGCACGGCGAGGATCAGCCAGCTCGTGTCCAGCCGACCCGCGGACGGACGCGAGTCGACGATCGCGCGGACGAGATCGAAGACGAGCTGCACATCGGTTCGCGGCGGCAGCTCCCCGCGGTCGATGCCGCGGGTGACCATCGACCTCCACTCGTGGCGGCGCTCGGCCACCGCAGCTCCGATGATCGCTTCGACCTCGGGGCGATATCGCTCTTCGAGGAGCCGCGCCCAAGCCCGGCCCTCGGTCTTGCGACCGACCGTGAATCGCCGCGCGAAGGCCTCGACGAGATCGGTCTCGAGCGCTCCGGTGTCGGGCAGCGGGCTCTCCTCGAGGGGCACTCGCATTCGGTCGACGAGAGCAGTGACCAGCGCCGCCCGGCTGGGCCAGCGCCGGTAGATGGTGGTCTTGTTGACCGCGGCGCGAGAGGCGACCACGTCCATTCGAAAGCCGTGGTAGCCCGAGCGCGCCAGCTCGACCATCGCGGCGTCGAGCACGCGGCGGACGACCTGCTCGCTACGTCCCCCCAGGATCCCTTGGGTGCGTCGCGAGGTTGCTGGGGAGCGGCCCATCGCGTGAGCCTAGCATTCGTCACAAGGCCACTGCTCGTTGCCATGCCACCTCGCGACCCGCTAGTGTTGGTGATGGCAACAGGTTGTTGCCATGACGAGGAGCCTCGATGACCTGGCAAGACGGCGTGGCGTACTTCTTCGGAGGCGTGTTCCTGGCCAACTTCACCCCGCACTTCGTCGCCGGGATATCGGGTCGCGCGTTTCCCACGCCGTTCGCCAAGCCGCCGTTCAGAGGACTCTCGTCTCCTCCGCTAAACATCCTCTACGGCCTCTTCAACCTCGGCGTGGCCTACGTGCTGCTCGTGGTCGTCGGGGGACTCGAGCTGCGGCGGATGGCCGACGTTGCCATCGCGGCGGGGGGCTTCGGGCTCTGGTCTCTCTTCATCGCGCGATCGGTGACCAAGCTGCAGCGGGGTTCGCCGGAGTCCGCGACACGTCCATGACGGCCGCCTTCGGGCACGACAGCCGGCAGCTCGCGGAGATCTACGATCGGATGAGCGACCTCCAGTTCCAAGGAGGCAAGCGCCTGGTCGAGCGGCTTGGGCTCGAGGAGGGGGCGCGGGTCCTCGACATCGGGTGTGGGACTGGGCGCCTGGCGCGGTGGATTGCCGAGCGGCTGGGGCCGAAGGGGAGCGTCGTCGGCATCGATCCGCTCGAGCACCGCATCAGCGTCGCGCGCTCGCACGCCGGAAGCGTGCGGTTCGAGGTAGGACGGGCGGAGGATCTCGGCGCGTTCGAGGACTCCAGCTTCGATGCGGTCTGCTTGTCGTCCGTCCTGCACTGGGTGTCGGACAAGGCGAGAGCGCTCGCCGAGGTCCGTCGCGTGTTGCGGCCTGGCGGGCGCGTGGCGGCGACCACCCTTCCGCAGGAGTTATCGCGCGCGGGCACCGTCGCCCTCGTGCTTCGGCCTCTGCTGCAGCGCCCGCCCTACGCCGATCAGGTCCACCGCTCGGTTGGCAGGCGCGGCTGCACCTCGACCGAGCTCGTGGCGCTCGTGCTCGAGAGTCGGCTCGAGCTCGTCGAGCTCCACGTCACGCAGACGGTGAGCGGTCACGAGAGCGGAGAGGCCTTCGTCGAGTTCGCGGAGGCGAGCTCGTTCGGCAATCTCCTCGGCATGGTTCCCGAGGAGCTGCGCCCTGCGCTTCGCGCGGACCTGGTCGCGGCGTTCGAGGGCCGGAGGGGCTCCGAAGGGATCGTCGTTCGAGGTTGGGAAGTGCTATTCGTCGCACGGCGGACCTGATGGCTCATGAGAAAGTCCCACCGTCGAAGGAGTTGGCCACTCAGGAGAGAACGGTGGATTGGGCCGGAGAGTTGGCCGTCGGAGAACAGACTTCCCGCCCGGCCGACCTAGATACTCGCTCGTGCCGTCGCCGGCGCCCTGCTCGACCGCCGACTTGGACAAGCTGGCCCATGCCAGAGCGTCATTTCTTCCTGCCCTTCTTGCCGGGCCCCGGGGATTTGGGCGGCCGCTTGCCTTCGAGCTGCTTCGCCTCTCTGATCGCCTCCTCGAAGTGCCTCTCGACGGCCGACGGCAGCGCCGAACGCTGGGCAGAAAGGCGCTCGTACTCGGCCTCGGCCTTGGCCAGGGCCTCCTCGTGCGAGACCTTGCCGGCGTGGTAGAGGATTTCCCGCTCCGACAGGCGCAGGAAGTCATCGAGCTTGGCGATCCAGTCGGCCATGAACATCGGCCTGCGGCGGAGCGCCTGGAGCTCGGCGAACTCCAGGTAGGCGGTCACGATGCGGTTGAGCGCGTCGAGCTCGTCGGCGTTGAGGTAGTTTCCGGCGACCGCCGCATCGGACTTCCGGGGAGCCGCGCCTGCCCAGCTCGTCGGCCCCATGTTGGGCCTGGCCGCGTCCGTGCGGGCGGCGATCGCCTCGGCGGCGGTCTGGCCGTGCACCGCCCAGTGCATCTTGTTCTGCACCGTCGCGAAGAAGCGCTGCGAGGCCTCGACGGAAGGGTCGTAGTCGATGCTGGCGGCGTAGATCTCGAGGACCTTGCGCCAGAACACCTTCTCCGAGGAGCGGATATCCCGGATGCGCGCGAGGAGCTCGTCGAAGTAGTTCCCGCCGCCGGCCTGCTTGAGGCGCTCGTCGTCGAGAGTGAACCCCTTGACCAGGTACTCTTCTAGCCGTGCGGTCGCCCATTGGCGAAACTGCGTGCCGCGAAGCGAGCGGGCGCGGTACCCCACGGCGAGGATCATCGGCAGGCTGTAGTGCTTGAGGCGGCGCTCGACCTCCCGAGATCCTTCGCGACGAACCTGTAAGAACGGCTTACAAGTTGAAGCCTCGTCGAGCTCGCCTTCCTCGTAGATGTGTCACCGACGGGGCCCGGGACCGCCCAGATCACCGGAATCACCGGGGACCATGGGACCCCCCGGTGATCGAACGGTCCGTTCAACTTGCGCCGTGCTCGCGCAAACTGCGCGCGACCCCGCTCGGCGCGCTGGATTCCTGAATGTCCGTTCCCCGGTCCCTGGTCCTCCGCTGATCCGCTGAAAATGGTCCCTTTCGAGCCCGCTGGCGACACCTTGCGTCCCGGATCGCCGACCCCCGCGGAAACTCGAGATAAAACCGCTTCATGCTCTTGAGATTCGACAGGCTGAATCCCCTGCCGAACTTGGCCGAGAGGCGGGCGGCGACCCTCCTCGTTACGTCCTCGCCGTAGCCAGCGCGCTCGGCCCCCTGCTGGTCGACGTGGACGATCTCTCGGCCGATGAACCAGTAGGCTCGGACCATCTCGGTGTTGATCGTCCTCGCCACGCCCGAGCGCGCATCCTCGAGGATGGCGGCAATCCGCTCGTAGAGCTGCTCTTCCGGCCCCGACCGACGCTCGCTCATCTCTCTTGCCCCCCGGCAGGCGACGAGTCGACCACTCTCTGCGCGCTGCCCCGCCCGCTGCCCGATGCCGACGCCAGCGTTGTACCTCGCGGGTCTGACATCGCTCCGAGGGCCAGTTCGGCCGGACCGCCCAGGCTCGCCTGCCTTTAATAAGGGACTCGATAGAGCCCCATGTTAAAGCCGGCGTTAACAAGGAACCCGCGGCCGAGCCGGGTGGGCCGCGTTGTGGCGCGCACTCGCCAGCGCCCTCCCGCCAGGGAGCGGAGCCCGCGCAAGCCGAGCTCCGCTCCCCTGCCGCGCTCATTGATCCGCTACGCCGCCACCGCGCCGTTGGCGGGCTGGACCGCCGGGGCCGGGAGCACCTCGGGGTTGGCGCCGTCGGCGTTGCCGGCGCCCTGCTCGACGGCCGTCGGCTTGGGATCGCTCTTCGGCTCGACCTTGGCCTCGGCCTTGGAGCGGCGGCGGCCGGGGGCGACGAACTTGCGCACCGCGTCCCGGGCGCTGGTGTTGAGGTGGATGACCTTCAGCGACTGGGCGAAGGCGCGCTTCAGGTCGAGCTTGGCCAGGAACAGCTTCTCGCGCATCGCCACGACCTCCTGGCGGGCCGCCACCAGCTCTCCCATCGAGCTGCCGTCGATCATCTTCTGCAGCTCGCCGCCCAGGTGCTCGGCGAGCTCCCCCTTGCCGTGCAGGTTGGCGACGAACTGGCGCGCCAGCTGGAAGGAGTCGCCGTTGGCCTGCTCGCAGCCCGCCGGCAGCCACTCCGCCTGGTCGCGGCCGAGCATCGGCAGGATGATCGCCGCGCTCTGCAGCACCTTGGCCATCCCCGGGCCGCACTCCGAGCGGGCCACCTTGGCCTGCACCTTGGCCTCGGCCAGGTCGGCCTCGACCGAGCCGACCACCGAGTTGGCGGCGACCAGCTCGGCCAGCGCCGTCTCCGCCTCGGGGGTCGCGACCTGCTTCAGCGCCGCGGTGTGCGCCGCCACCGTCTTCTCCCTGCTCTCCTGTGCCGACATGGACATGACTGTGCTCCTTGTGCGGTGCCGTGCGAGCGGCGATTCGGCACCGCGTTGGTTTGTGCCGCTCGACGATCACCCTGTGCGGGTGCTGTGCCAGCGCCATTTCCGAGGGGAGGACGCTGTTGGCGAGCGGAAGCTGTTCCATGGCGAGGCAGCGGTGTGTCGCGGTGGAGCAGGCGAGCTGCTGACCTCGCCGATGGGAACCACCGACCGCGGCGAAACGAGCCCCGATATGAGCCCCGCGCGTAAGCAAGGGGGGGCGTTGTGCCCTGGGCAGTGACCGGCCGGGAACGGCTGCTCCAACGCGACGAACTGCCGCCAGGTTCGGTTCCCTGAGCCGCGCAGGGCTGAACGTCCGCCCACGTCGACCGCGATTCCGTGCGCGATACCGAGCGCATGCGAGCCCGCGCGTGAGCAAGGGGCGGGCGTAGTGCCCTGGGCAGTGACCGGCCGGGAACGGCTGCTCCAACGCGACGAACTGCCGCCAGGTTCGGTTCCCTGAGCTGCACAGGGCTGAACGTCCGCCCCTTGCTGACGCGCGGGGCTCTTGGCGCGCGCGGCAGTCCGAATGGCAGACCAACAACCACCAACGACAAAAGCCCCGGCGGCGGAATGCCCTCGGGGCCTTCGTCGAAGCGATCGCGTCGATCAGATGAGCGGCCGCGCCGCTACACCACCACCTCGCACATCACCGGATCGTGGTCCGAGCCATCGGGGACGGTCGGGCGGGTGGCGCGCCGCTCGACCCAGGCCCGGTGGACGCGGTCGGCGGCGCTCGGCGAGGCGAGGACGTAGTCGAACTGGTCGAACTCGCGCGGCGCGCCGGTCTGCTTGTGGGTGATGGTCCAGCGCCGGTCCTCTTGCCGCTCGAGGCGGGCGAGGAGGTTCACCAGGCCCCCGCCCCTCTCCTTCTTCCTGAGGAGCGGCGCCAGCGCCGGCGAGTCGGGGACGTCGTTGAAGTCGCCGCAGACGAAGACCCGCTCCCGGTGGTGGAGCTCGTCGCGGAGGAGCTGGCGGATCGACTCGCCCTCCAGGCGGCGCAGGCGGGAGGCGGCGGATTGGGCCTTGCGCTTGGCCGCGTCGCCCTCGAGGCGCCAATCGACGAGCTGCGACTTGAGGTGGGCGACGCCGACCCAGAACAGCCGCCGCCGGCGGTCGGGGGAGAGGATCTCGGCGAGGAGGAAGTCGCGGCGGAAGACCGGCTCGCCGGGCAGCTCGGGATGGCGGTAGCGCTGGTAGCTGCGCACCTCGCCGATGGGATAGCGGCTGAGCAGGGCGACGTCGATGAAGCGCGGGTCGTTGCCCTCGACCAGCACCCGCTCCGGGAACCGGCCGCCCAGGTGGCGCTGGTTGAAGTCGGCCAGGGTCTGCTTGTCCTCGACCTCCTGGACGGCGAGCACGTCGGGGGCGGCGGCCAGGATGCGCTCGGCGAGGCGGCAAGTGGCCGCCTCGGGCTTGGGCGGGATGAGCTTGCCCATCGAGGTGCGCAGCTCGACGGCCTTGGGCAGCGAGTGCCGCCGGCCGCCGCGGTCGAGCGGGAGGACCTGGGCCTTGAAGTTGAAGCGGGAGAAGAGGTTGTTGCAGTTGAAGGTGCCGAGGCGGATCCGCATGGCGGACCTCCTTCCTTTATAGAGGTGGAGTTGGAGAGCGGCCGCCCCGGTCTGTCCGAGCGTAGGCCGAGCTTGGCGAGGCCGGAGTCGAGGACACCTCGATTCGACCTCCCAGCCAGTCAGGCCCGGCCGACGACCGGCCTGAGCAGGGAGAGCGCCGGAGCCGGCGCGACCTCGGGTGCGGCGGCGGGATTGGCTTCAGGAGCGGCGGCGCGCTCCGCCTCGGGCTGGGCGGCGGGCTTGGCGGCGCGGGGGCGGGACGGCACCACCAGCTTGCGCAGCGGGCTGGTGGGCGAGGTGCTCATGCGCACCACCTTGATCGAGCGGGCGATGGCGCTGGCCAGGTCGAGGTTGGCCAGCAGGAGCTGCTCGCGCTTCTCCTCGAGGGCGCTGCGGGCGGCGTCGAGGTTCTCGTCGCGCTCGCCCTGGAGCATCGAGAGGAGCTTGGCCCGCAGGGCCTCTTCCAGCGGGCCCTTGCCCTCGAGATGGACGATGAGCTGGCGCGCCAGCTGCTCGGTGGTGGCGGCGCCCTGCACACCCTCCTCCGGGATGCAGTCGGCCAGATCCTGAGCGAAGACGCCGAAGAGCACCATCGCGCTCTGCACCAGCGACAGCAGCGTCGGGCCAGTGCGCGCCCGGGCCAGGCGGACGTTGACCTTGGCGGCGGCCACCGCGGCCTCGCCGGCCTCGACCGCCGCCGCGGCGCGAGTCAGCTCCTCGAACGCCCGCATTGCCGCATCGCTTCCGAGCTCGCTGAGGGCGTGCTTGTGCGCCGAAATCCGCTGCTCCCTGCGCTCCAGATTCACCTTGGCCATGGCCGTCTCCCGCGGAGAGCTCGAGGAGCGGCGGGCGCTCTCCGCGATGGTGGTCGCCGCTCGCCTTCCCGGCTGTGCGGGGCTCGTGCCAGCGCGCTTTCCGAGGCGGAAGGGCTCCCCGGGCCGCGGGCGGCGTTCGCTCTTCCGATCTGGGTGTTCCGCGGCGGGACAGGAGGGGTCCCGAGGTGGTTCCTCGGCTTTCGGGAGCGGTCCGGCGGCGCGCGGCGCGGGCGCGGAGCGCTCCGCGAGGGGGAAACGGATGCGAGCCGCGCGGACGCGCGCCTCCGGGCGCCCTAGTCAGCGGGCGGCGAGGCTCAGCGGCAGCCCGCCTGCGCGGACGAAAGTCGGGGAAGGCTTCAGGGCGGCTACCGCGGCCTGAAGTGGCGCCGGGGAGCCCTCCGCGGATCTCTGGCGGCAGTCGGGGTGGGGTCCGCTGACTTCACGCTGGATGAGGGAGGGCTCCGCGGGGGCGCGGCTTGGCCGCGGACGGCTCCCGGAGTGGCGAAGAGAATGCGAGCGAGGCGGGCGCGCGCCTCCGGGCGCCAAGGCCAGCGAGCGCTGTGGCACAGCGACACCCTGTCTGCGAGGACGATTCGCACCTGAGCCTTGGGCGAGGCTCCCAGCTGCCCGCAAAGACCCTGGAGATCCCTCCGCGGATCGCTGGCGGAGCTCGGGGTGGGGTCCGCGGACTTCAAGCCGCGCTCGGGAGGGCCTCGCAGCGCAGGAATCCTCATGGGTTGTTGGTTCTCACGGAGCGATGACTCTGATATTGACGGATAGGTGAGCCAACCCTTGGAGGGAACAGTGGTGCTTGAACTGGGTAGCCCTGAGCCGCTGGCTGCTACGGCGATTCCGCAGAAGCTTTGCTAACTCCTCGATCGCGCCGAAGCCAAAATCTGGCTGATTACGCCCTACGCAAGAGGTTCAACAAGGATGAATGCGATGGCGGTCTCTCTCGAGGTGCCCCATGCCCCCTAGCCAGCCGCCCGGCGTGTCTGGCGCCGAGCCATCTCCGCTCGAGCGACCCACTGTTCCTGCCTTGGACGCGATCCTCGGCAAGCAGTTTCGCGTGCTGGATGATGGCTTCATCCGGGTTGCTGATTACATGGGGTCGGATGCATCCATTGTCCAGGCAGCCCGTGTCTCGTATGGCGTCGGCACCAAGCAAGTCCACGAGGATCGTGGCCTCATCCGCTATCTCATGCGCCATGCCCATACGACGCCTTTTGAGATGTGCGAGCTCAAGCTACACCTCCGGGTGCCGATGGACTGCTGGCGGCAGTGGATCCGCCATCGCACTGCCAATGTGAACGAATACTCGACGCGCTACTCCGTCGCCATAGATGCGGCCCAGGCAACGCCTCCGGGCGAGTGGCGTCGGCAGTCTTCCCGCAATCGACAGGGAAGCGATGCCCTGGTGGACCCTCAAGTCGGCACGCGGCTCTCCGAGCGCGAGCGCAACCTTCAGACCCTCTCCCGGGATGTGTACAACGAGCGTTTGCAGGCGGGCGTTGCCCGCGAGCAAGCACGCAAGGATCTACCGCTCTCGACCTACACGGAAGCGTATTGGAAGATCGACTTACACAATCTCTTCCACTTCCTTCGCTTGCGCATGGACGCCCATGCGCAGGAGGAGATCCGCAAGTACGCAAGGCTCATTGGAGAGGAAATCGTCGCACGCTGGTGCCCAATCGCCTGGGAGGCATTCGAGGACTACCAGCTACGAGCGATGTGCCTCTCTCGGATTGAAGCAAAGGCAGTTTCTCTGATTAGTCAGAATCGCCGCGACGAGGCGAGATACGAGCTACAGCGCAACGGCCTACTCGAGATGGTGGCCGGGCGCCTGGCTCGAAACCGTGAGCGCGAGGAACTGGAGACAAAACTCCTTGCCATGGGGCTATCGATTCCGTGGGACTCTTCGATGTCAGAGGAAGGCATACGGTCGGAGCCACTGCCTAACCCATGAGGCACACTGATCACGAAATGAGCACAAGAGACACGCGGGACGACCTTCTCCGTCTCTTGGACCGCTATGACCGGCGACCTGCGGCCGTAACAGTTAATTTCCGGCGTATGGTCCATTGGATTCCCGTGGGCGAGCGTGCGACGCACTACATGCATCCCTATCCAGCCAAGCTACTACCGCACATCCCGGCCTTCTTCCTCTCGAACTCAGTTCTATCGGAGCCCGGTGACACCGTACTCGACCCCTTCTGCGGATCCGGCACGGTCCTTCTCGAGAGTGTACTGCATGGGCGAAGAGGGCTTGGCGCAGATTCGAACCCGCTAGCACGGCTGATAGCCACGGTGAAGGTGGGCGACTACTCTCTCGAATCCATTCGTCGTCATTCGACAGACCTCAGCAGGCGAGCTCGATCCTACCGCCGCGTCTCTCCGCCAGAGGTCATCAACATAGACTACTGGTTCTATCCGCACGTCATTGACCAACTCGCCCGGCTTCGCCGCGCGATAGATGGCATCCCCGATCCCGGAATCTCTGATTTCTTTCGAGTCTGTCTATCGGCATGCGTGCGCCGCGTTAGCCTTGCGGACCCGCGGCTCTCCGTTCCAGTGCGTCTGCGTGAGAATCAATACCCACGCGGCCATCCCTTTCGCGAGCCTACCAATGCTAGACTAAAGAAGCTTCGACGCCAGGACGTCTATACAGAGTTCAACTCCATTGTAGACAGCAACATCGCTCGACTGAGCATCCTCGCACGACTTCGCCGAGACCGAGCGTCAGCCTCCGTCGTGAGCGCCGATGCGCGTCGACTTGCCAATACGCTTGACGGGAGGGGCATACTCCCCGATGGATCAGTGGACCTGATCATCACCTCGCCTCCCTATGTGGGCGCGCAGAAGTATGTCCGAGCCTCCAGCCTTTCGATTGGCTGGCTTGGGCTGGCGAACGGCAAACGCTTGCGCCAACTCGAGGACGAAAACATTGGCCGAGAGCATTTTTCAACTGGGGGCGCATTCGCCCCACCTGTAGTGGGCATTGATGACGCAGACTGGCGTTTGGAGCGCATCGCCGCACAGAACCCCCTCCGGGCACTGATCGCTGCAACCTATCTCCTCGAGATGCGCGATGCCCTTAGGGAGGCCAGCCGTGTTCTCAAGCCGGGTGGACATATGGTGCTCGTTGCAGCCAACAACCGCGTATGCGGGCGTGAGTTCCACACTCAGGAATATCTTCAGCACTTCCTCGAACAGCAGGGGCTTACAGTAAGATTGCGTGTTGTCGACGCGATAAAGTCGCGCGGTCTCATGACGCGGCGCAACTCGACGGCGAGCGTCATCGCTCGCGAGTGGGCACTCCTATGCCAGAAGCCCGCGAGGTCACAACAATGTCCGACTTAGAGGCAGAGTTTCTGGGCGTGATCCACGCGCTAAACACGTGCGTATGGCGCAACCGCGTCGACGCACACACAATCGAGGAGTGGCTCAGGGAATTTGGAGTCGACGGCCAGCCTGGCTCGAACGGGCGCATTCACGCACTCTACCTTCTCTCGCGCTTCATGTATTTCGGAGACGCGGAAGTCCGCGCGCTCCTGCGAGCACTCTACCGTGACCATTTCCGGTATCCGCTGGTAGCAAGGATCCGAAGGCAGGAAGGAGACACGCGCGACGAGACGCGGATCCGTGCAGGCTTCGAACGAATGCTAGCTCGAACGCGATTTTTGGGCATCGGCAATCCATCAGACAGCGGAACACACCTGCTATATCACTATCGTCAAGAGAACGACCTTACAACTCGGCAATTCATCAGCACACATGAGATCCTTGACTTGACACAGAACACACCGGCCCTCGCGGACCCCGAGATCGAACGCTACGTCTTCATTGATGATTTCTGCGGTTCGGGCAAGCAGGCAGTGCGATACTCCAAGCAGTTGCTTCAACCAATAGCCGACGCAGCAGATAGAGCAGGCGTAAAAGCAACCTTCGCATATCACGTGCTTCTCGGATCAGAAAAAGGACTCAATCGCGTTCGGGGCAAGACCCGATTCAATGAAGTGGAATGCGTGCTCGAACTAGACGAGAGCTTTCGAGCGTTCTCTGATCAGTCTCGTTACTTTTGCAGACCTCCGCAAGGCATCCGCCGCGAGGCTGCACATTTACTGGCTCGCCACTACGGACAACAGCTTGTCGGCAATAGCGAAGCCTTGGGCTTTGCAAAGGGCCAGCTCATGCTAGGCTTTGTCCACAACACGCCAAACAATACTCTCCCTATCTTCTGGCACCCGGGTGACGAGGGGCGTACGTGGCACCCTGTCTTTCGCCGTTATGGCAAGGACCGCAGCCCATTGAAGCTGACGGACGGTGAATAGCCATGCCTGAGATGGAACTGCCATTCGACGTCACCAAGGCGGTGGATTTCACAGACGCCCAGATAGCCGCTACATGGGTCGACCTGCCCGGCGAGGGCGGCTTCCTCGAGCTCGTGAACCCCCGCTCGCCAATGCCCTTGATGCTTCTTGGAGGTAAGGGCAGCGGGCGCACGCACCTTATGCGGTACTACTCCTACGCCTTGCAGAAACTTCGCTCGAGAGGTTCCGATGTCGTTGCCTGCCTTCGCCAGGAGCGATACCTCGGCGTCTACATGCGTTGCGAAGGCCTCAACGCGGGGAGATTTGACGGCAAGGGGCAACCTCCCGAGGCCTGGGCAGCGATCTTCGCTTACTACATGGACCTTTGGCTTGCCCAGCTTGTGGTTCAGACCGCCGCAGATGCCTTTAAGGGCCATCTCGAGCTGGACGAAAACGAGGCCACGATCGTGGCCTCGATTGAGGCCCTCTTTGACGAGAGGTTTGTGCTCAGCGGAAGGTCCCTGCAGGCTGTCATCACGTCATTTACCGAGCTTCGCCGAGAGGTCGACCTGGCAGTAAACAACGCCGCCCTGACGCGAAGCCTTGGCGAACTCCGGATCAGGTCTACCCGAGGTCGTCTCGTTTTTGGAATTCCTCGCGTTCTTCAGGAACATCTCCGGTCACTCCAAGGAGTCTCCATCGTCTACCTCATTGACGAGCTCGAGAACCTCACTGGCGCACAACAGCAATATGTCAATACGCTAATCCGCGAGAAGGAGTTGCCATGCACATTCAAGGTTGGAGCTCGCCTTTATGGCTTTCGCACGGCAAAGACCCTCAGCGCTGGAGAGGAGAACCGTCTCGGCTCCGAATACGAACAAGTGGTGCTAGACGAGCAGATGCGCATCGATCCGCGCTACGACGGGTTTACCAGGCAATTGGTGGTCCGCAGACTCCGCGGCGCCGGGCTTCTTCCCGAATTGCAGGACGCAGACGCCGGTAAGAGTTTGGACGCGTTGTTCGAGACATATCCCTCCTCTAACTTCGGGGAGGCGGAGACAACCTTCGTAAACGAGAACTACAGGGGAGAGGAACGACCCTGGTTGGTGAGGCTACGAAAGCAACTTCTGGACTCATTGGAGCATCGGGACGGCATCAACCTCGGGACGGCGCGCGACATTGACCGTGTCATTCAGGGCGTGACATGCGTAGCTTTCCCGCTATTAGAGAAGGCGAACGTCTTCCTTCTATATCAGGACTGGTCAAGCGGTCGGAATCTTGTAGAATCAGCACTCGAGATCGAGAGCACCTGTCGCGCGCTGCAGGATGGAGGGGACGCGCCACGACACAAGCATGTCCTGTCCCACTTCAAGGGCGACCTGCTCGCCCAGATGCTCCGAGATACGCGGCAGAAGCAGCGCTATTTCGGGCTCGAAACGTTCATCGAGATGTCCTCGGGCATTCCGCGCCATCTCCTCATCGTTCTGAAGTTCGTATATCGGTGGGCACTTTTTCACGGAGAGAGGCCGTTCGCTGGGAAGCCTGTCAGCCTCACAGCACAACGTGCGGGGGTAATCCAGGCCTCCAGTTGGTTCTTCGAAGACGCGCGCTGTACGGGCGAGGATGCTGAATCGGTGCAGGCCGGCGTAGAGCGACTCGCTCGGCTCTTTCATCAGATGCGCTACTCTGACAAGCCTGTCGAAAGCGCCCTGACGACCTTTTGCTTCGATGAGACGAGCGCGAGCGCGGAGGCGCGCAAGACCATTCGGCACGCACGCGAATCGTCCTTGCTTCTAAGGGTCATCTCCGGCGCAAAGGATAGGAACGCCGAAGGCGTGGTCGCGAAGTACCAACTGAATCCTATGCTTTGCCCGCGCTTCGATCTGCCGCTGGCGCGTCGAGGCACGATCAGTCTCAGCACCGACGAGATTGAGTGTATCTTCGGGGCACACACTGAACGCTTCGACGGGGTGCTCGGGGAACGTCTCCAGCGAATGAACGCTCCCTTTCGACGGCGAGGACGTGGCAAGGGCGGCGCGTCGCAAGGTGGTGGCGGGCAGAGTGTTCTACCGGGGTTCTAATGAGCATCGACTACACGATCTTCTACAAGTCATCCATCGATCCCGATAGTGACTGGTCGAAGGAGCAGTCGTGGGATGTCTTTTTGTCTGCATACAATACAACCGAGCGCGTTCAACGTATCTTCCGGGAGGTCCAGGCAAAAAGAAAACTCTGGATCGTCCATTCCGAGTATGCCTTTACAAGCGAGGAATGTCCCAAAGATGGGATCGTCTTCGCGGGCCCTGCCGGCATGCGCGAGGACGACTTCGTTCAGACATTTCTGACTCAGCACCTTCCGGATGTATCGTCGGCAACGCTCTGCATCGATATCTCAGGCTTCATGCGTCCGCATCTCATGTTTCTCGTTCGCGTCCTTGCGGCGAGAGGCGTGCGCGTGTTTGATGCTCTGTATTCCGAGCCAGGTCAATATGCTCGTCGAGAGCAGACTGAGTTCGCACAGGGGAGCGTGGCAGACGTGCGACCAGTTGCCGGGTTCGAAGGGCTGCACCAGCCTAGCATGGCTGCGGACGAGGACCTCCTTATCATCGGCGCTGGCTACGAGCACCAATTAATGCGGCATGTGGCAAACGCGAAGACGAATACCCGCAAGCTTCAGTTGCTCGGTTTCCCTCCGCTACAGGCTGACTTCTACCAGGAGAACGTATTGAACGCACACCGAGCGGCAGAAGCGGTGAGCGCCATCAACGAGGCTCACCCGCTTTTCGCGCCGGCGAACGATCCCTTCGTCACGGCGGCGATCCTTCAGGAAACCATCGTTGAGCAGCGCCGTCGGGGAGCCAAGAACATCTACCTGTCCCCGCTCTCCAGCCGACCGCAGGCCCTGGGTTTCGCTCTATTCCACCTTTACGAGGCGCAGGACGGCCCAATCAGTATCATCTATCCCTTTGCGAACCGATACGCTCGTGCAGCAGCTACGGGCTTGAGCAAGATTTGGCGATATCGAGTGGAGCTACCATAGCCGTTCGAGAAGCCGCGTGGAGGACAAGTCAATGCGGGATGTCGAATCGAAGGTCGAACTGGCCGCTCTGCGGCGCTGGGTAGGATCGTGGGATCCCGGCAGGATCAACGAGCGCCTGAGTGGCATGATTGGTTCCGAAGGTGCCTCACAAGCCCCCTCGGAAGCCAAAGAAGTGCCGCCCACGACGCTGACGGGATCCCTGGTGGGACCGATACAAGAGTTTGTAGCGTCGTGCTCGGATGCATCGGAGTGCCTGTTCGGACTGAGGTCGATGCTGTCGAGTGTTATGTACGACTGCTACTTCCGTGCGGGCAACGGCGTGATGAATGTCGGCAACCTATATGAGCTGCTTCTTCTGCCTACCGACATAGCCACAAAGAAGCGGCTGATCAAGGGCTTCGACTATCCGGATGTGGGAGCCTTGGCCATCGTGATGGGAGGCGAGGTTGTCGGGGAAATAGGCGCCAAGAGCGATCTGTTTTGGCACACGTTCTACAGTAGCTACGTGCGCGAAGACGACGAGGAGGGCTCGATCGAGCACGTTCGCGACAATCATGACCACGAGTTAACGCTGCAGCTTTGGAAGCCGGGACTAGTGCGCAACATCGCTGAGTTTGAGGAGTACGCCGACGCGGTGATCTTCGAGTGTGCCGAGCACCTCGAGCTTGCCTTGCGGCGCGAGCGCTTTTGCGAGCTGACGCATGCACGGGGAGAAGCTGGAACGTTCAAGCTGGCGTTGCATTCAAGCGTCTACGAAAGAACGCCCCTGACCCATTATGCATCCGCCCAGTCGTCTTCGATACCAGCGCATCAGTTTCTTGGGTGGTACCATGTCCTGGAGTTCTACTTCTCTCGCGCTCGCGCCCGGCTCCTGCAGCGACCGCAGCAGAAGCGGATTTCCGAACGGGATATGCTCACGTGCGTGCTTGAGAACATTGTTTGCTGGCCTGACTTCTTCGCGTGGATAAATCTGAATGCTGCTCGGGCGCATGTCTTCACGAAGAATCAACCCCCGCCGTTCTCGTCTATTGACTTGTCGTCGACGTCGCGCGCAATAGAGAGCATTGTGGAGCGAGTCTATTGCGTACGGTGTGAGATCGTTCATGCGAAGGAGGGCGCGAGCCTCGCGCCGATCGCGCCAGGCATCGCAGATGCGAGGATCGAGCCCGAACTTCCGCTTGTGAGATTTCTTGCTGGGCAGGCGATCAAGAATGGTCGCCAATTCTAGAGAGCAATCCTCAGGATTGCGAAACGCCTCCTCGGCTTTGCATGCCTGGTCCCCACCTGCAGCGTTCGTGAATGCGGCGGTCCGGATCGCAGTCAGCGCTCTCCTCTTGATGCGGCTACGCCGGGCGGCGCAGTGAGCAACGACGCTGCTACCTAGGGGGGAGTCTCATGATCACACCGCCACCTCGTTACGATGGCCCCTTTGATGTGTTCTTCTCGCAATTCATCGAGCCCAATTTGCCAGCGCCTGATGGCGTGCGCGAGCCGCACTCTGCCTTTCGTCACTACGTGGCCGAGGCCGACCCGATATTCTTTCTACTTCAAGTCGACGGAGTTGAGCGTTGATCAGGCCCAGGCGCCAGGACTTCCATCGAGGGCAACGAGGGTCTGGGACGACGAACATACATCCGGTCGTTGCTCGTGAGCAACGCGAGCATCTCGCGTATCCCCGTCGCCGCCGCAGCGGAGAATGCTTGTCCGGTCCGATACTGCGGGTCACTCTGGTAGCCGATGAAGGCGACGAAGGGCGACATCGTTCGGCCAGGAGGTCATGGCTACCAGACCGAGCTCGCGGACATCGTCCGCCTGATCGAGGCGGGCCGAAGCGCTACCGCGCGGTCCGTGAGTTCGGTGATGGCGGCCCACCTACTGGAGCACTGGCCGGCTCATTGACGAGGAGGAGCAGCAGCGAGGCGCTGGGGGGCGGGGTATTGTGAGCAGATCCTTGTGAATCTCTCGAGCGATCTCTGGGCTCGGGGCGGCCGTGGTCTCGGCCGCGCCAACCTCTTCCAGATGACCGACCGGGGAGAGATCGGGCAACCATGACTGCTGGCCGGCGTTGGACTCGGGCGGAAGTGCTCCTGACTCTCCATCTCTACGAGCGCCTGCCGTTCGGCCAGCAGCATAGCCGCAACGGCGAGATCATCGCCCTCGCCGCACGACTTGAGCGCACTCCAAGCAGCGTCGCCATGAAGCTCAACAACCTCACCGCACTCGACCCGGAGGAGCATGCGCGGGGTATCAGGGGGCTTGTCGGCGCGAGCGAGCTCGACCGTTCCACCTGGGAGGAGTTCCAAACGCACCCAGAGGTGGTGGAGGAGGCAGAGCAACTCTGGCTCTGTGGCCCAAGCGAACCAGCGCTGCCGTCGCCACCTACTGCGGAATGGACGGGGCCGACCGAGGCCGACGCTGTAAAGCGAGTGCGGCTGGCACAGAGCTACTTCCGCAGGGTGGTGCTCGCCAACTTTGGCGGTCGCTGTGCTCTGACCGGGATCGCGGTCGGCGAGATGCTGACCGCGAGCCACATCGTCGGCTGGGCTGAGGCTCCGAGGCATCGGGTGGACCCCGGGAACGGCCTCTGCCTGAACCGTCTGCACGACGCGGCCTTCGACAAGAAGCTGATCACCTTCGACGAGAACCTGCGCATGGTCGTGGGGCGCAAACTGCTTGAGACCATGCCCAAGGAGCCGCTCACGCTTGGCTTCCTTGAGTACGAGGGAGCACGGATGCGCGCGCCGGAGCGACACCACATCAGCGGCGCATTCTTGGAGCAGCACCGCGCAGACTTTGTGCTCAACAATGCTGCTTAGTCCGTGCGCGCCGTGCGTGACACCGGTGTCACGAGGGGTCGCAAGGGCTCTCGCCAAACCCGAGAGGTTGCCTATCGTAAGGCCGTAACGCGATAATCCCGCGACCTCTGACTCCGAAACGACGAAGCCCCCGACCCGTGAGGATCGAGGGCTGCCGTTCACTTCCTGGCCGGCTACTTCGCGACTCCGGCTTCTAGCTCCCCGGCCATGACTTGAACATGGGACCCGCTGATTAACAGTCAGCTGCTCTGCCAACTGAGCTACCGGGGAAAACAGCGATGCAGCGGGGCAGTTTCTAGCGATCTCGCCGCCGGAAGTCAACAACTGAGCCGTCGGGATCGGAGGAGGAGGCCCGCGCGGCGCGAGCCGGCCCGCCGGACATCCCCCGCCGCCCGGTGCAGAGCGCGCTTGCCCCCGCCGCCCACTCCAGGCAGGCTGCCACGCCGCTTTCGCTGCCTGCCCGCCTGCTGAGGAGCCCGCCATGAGGCTTTCCCCCCTCCTTCTCGCCGCCGCGGTCGCGCTCGGCCCGGCCGCCTCGCTCGCCGCCGCCGCCAAGCCGCCTGCCAAGCCTCCCGCCGCCGCCGGCAAGCCGATCTTCCCCTTCCCCACCGAGCTCAAGAAGCTCCCCAACGGCCTCACCGTCCTGTTCGTCACCTTCGACAGCCCCGGCCTGGCCGCCTTCTACTCCCTGGTCCGCACCGGCTCGCGCAACGAGGTCGAACCCGGCCACTCCGGCTTCGCCCACTTCTTCGAGCACATGATGTTCCGCGGCACCGAGCGCTATCCCAAGGAGGCCTACGACGCCCTGCTCTCCAAGGCCGGCGTCTCCAACAACGCCTTCACCACCGACGACTTCACCGCCTTCCACGAGTTCGGCCCCGCCTCCCAGCTGCCGTTGGTGATCACCCTCGAGTCCGACCGCTTCCGCAACCTCAAGTACTCCCCCGACGACTTCCGCACCGAGGCCCGCGCCGTCCTCGGCGAGTACAACAAGAACTTCTCCAATCCCACCGAGAAGCTCGACGAGGTCCTCCACGATCTGGCCTTCGACAAGCACCCCTACAAACACACCACCATGGGCTTCAAGCGCGACATCGAGGCCATGCCCTCGCTGTACGACTACAGCCTGGAGTTCTTCCACCGCTGGTACACCCCGGACAACGTCACCATCCTGATCGTCGGCGACTTCGACCACGCCGCCACCTTGGCCGAGCTCGAGAAGGCCTACGGCGACTGGAAGTCCGGCGCCGCCCCGCCCGCCATCCCCGCCGAGCCCAGGCAGACCCGCCGCAAGGCCGCCTCCTATCTCTGGGACGTCCCCACCCAGCCCCGGCTGATGCTCGGCTGGCACTCTCCCGCCGCCCGCAGCGACTCCCTCGACTCCGCCCTCCAGAACCTGCTCGGCCCCTATCTGTTCGGCCCCACCAGCCCCACCTTCCAGGACCTGGTCCTCGACCGCCAGCTCGCCCTGGGCCTGTCGGTCGCCTACTACGACCACCGCGATCCCTCGCTCTTCTACCTGCTGGCCACCTTGAAGTCCGACCAGAGCTTCGCCGAGGTCCGCAAGGCGCTGCTCAAGGCCATCCAGGACCTGCAGGCGGGAAAGGTCGACGCCAAGCGCCTGGAGGCGGTGAAGAGCAACCTCAAGTACTCGCTGCTCAACTCGTTCGACAACGCCGAGGTGGTCGCCCAGCAGCTGGTCTTCGCCATCGGCCCCACCGGCGACCCCGACGCCCTCAACGCCCTGTTCAACCACATCGAGCAGGTCAAGCCCGCCGACCTGGTCAAGTTCGCCAAGACCTGGTTCGTCGATCCCAACCTCTCCGAGGTGGCCCTGGTCGGCGCCGGCTCCAAGCCGCCGCCCAACTTCCCCGAGTACAAGCCCTCGCCCCTGGCCGCTGAGCCCAAGGGAGGTGCGCAATGAGCCGCTCTCTCCTCGCAACCCTCTTCGCACTCGTTGCCTTTGGCTGCGCCGGCGCCAAGCCGGCTCCCGCGCCCCCGCCGGCCGCTCCCGCCGCCCCGCCCGCGCCCAAGGAGGCTCCGCTGCCGGCGGCGTCCACCGGCGCCAAGAAGTTCGGCGGCCAGGTGGTCACCGTCCCGACCAAGGGGATGCCGCTGGTCGCCTTCCGCATCGTCTTCCAGGCCGGGTCGATCGACGATCCCGCCGGCAAGGAGGGGATCACCTCCCTGGCCGCGGATCTGATGGCCGAGGGCGGCACCACCTCGCTCACCAGCGCCCAGCTCCTCGAGGCGCTGTTCCCGATGGCCGCCTCGATCGACGTGCGCACCGACAAGGAGCTGACCGTCTTCTACGGCCAGGTCCACCGCGACCACGCCGAGCGCTTCATCCCGCTGCTCACCGCCGCCATCGCCCAGCCGCGCTGGGATCCCAAGGAGTTCGCCCGCCTGCGCGAGGACGCGCTGCAGGACATCGAGAAGCATCTGCGCACCAGCGACGACGAGGGCCTGGGCAAGGCCTCGCTCGACCTGGTGATCTGGCAGGGCCATCCCTACGCCCACTACGTCGGCGGCACCGTGGACGCGCTCAAGTCGCTGACCCTGGACGAGGTCAAGGCCCACGCCGCCAAGGTCTTCTCCAAGGACCGGATGCTGATCGGCCTGGCCGGCGCGGTGGACGACAAGCTGGTGGCCCAGGTCCAGCAGGGCCTCGCCGGGCTGCCGGCGCAGGGCGCCGAGCTGATCCCGCTGCCCGAGCCCAAGCTCGGCAACCCCAAGCTGTTCCTGGTGAGCAAGGACGCCCAGTCCACGGCGATCTCGATGGGCTATCCCTACGCCCTCAAGCGCGGGGAGCCGGACTTCTATCCGATGATAGTCGGGGTCAGCGCCCTGGGCGAGCACCGCCAGTTCGTCGGCCGGCTGATGAAGGAGCTGCGGGTCAAGCGCGGGCTCAACTACGGCGACTACGCCTACGTCGAGCACTTCTCCCAGTCCGGCGACACCACCTTCGCCTCCCTGAACATCGCCCGCCGCCAGCAGGACTTCACCGTCTGGCTCAGGCCCGTGGCCACCGACAACCAGCTCTTCGCCCTGCGCGCGGCCCTCTACCAGATCGGCCGCTTCGCCGAGGGCGGGCTCACCGAGGACGAATTCGAGACCACCCGCGGCTTCCTCAAGGGCTACGTCCTGCTCTGGCAACAGACCCCAATGCGCCGGCTGGGCTACGCCCTCGACGACGTCTTCTACGGCACCCAGGACCACCTGGGCGGCTTCCGCAAGAGCCTGGAGTCGATGACCCGCGAGCAGGTCAACCAGACCCTGAAGACCTGGCTCCATCCACAGGAGCTGCGGGCGGCGCTAGTCACCAAGCAGGCCGACCCGCTGCGCCAGGCGATCCTCGAGAACAAGCCCTCGCCCATCAAATACGTCGCCGAGAAGCCGGATCCCCAGGTGCTGGCCGAGGATCAGAAGTTCGTCGACCTGCCGCTGGGGGTTTCCGCCGACCAGATCTCCGTCGAGCCCGCCCAGCAACTGTTCCAGCGCTGATCCGGCCGATGGGCACGGGCCTCCGCTCGCCCTGAGCGAATGCCGAGCTTGTCGAGGCAGGAGTCGAAGGGCCTTGGCTCCGATTTCACTGCCCTCTGGCAACCCGAGTCGAGGGAGCGCAGACCGCGAGTCCGTGGAGGGGGGATGGGATTCTGGACCTACATCCTGGAGTGCGCAGATCGAAGTTTCTATGTGGGACACACCGACGATCTCGAACGAAGACTGGCGAAGCATCAGTCAGGCGAGCTCGGCGGTTTTACTTCCACGCGGAGACCAGTCCGGCTGGTCTGGGCTCAGGAGTCTGCGTCGCGCGAAGAGGCACTTGGAAGCGAGCTGCAAATTAAGAAGTGGAGCCGCGCGAAAAAGCAGGCGCTGATCAGCTCGAACTGGACCGAGTTGTCGAGGCTCGCACGTGGCAAGAACCGGTGCGAACGGGTCGAGAGCCCCTCCACTCCGCCTGCCCTGAGCTCGTCGAAGGGCTCGGGGTGACCGGGAGGTCCAGGGTCAGGTGAGCAAGCTGCCAGGCAGCCGGCCCGACCATTGGACTTACGCCCCGGATTCCCGCTACCTTCCAGCCGTGATCGCCGCCTCTTCCGCCCTGCGCCGAGCCATTCGGCACCTCGCCTTGGCCCTGCTCGCCTTGGCATGGCTGTCTTGCGGGTCCGCCACCTCGG
>JBBIQS010000026.1:0-87356 GCA_037442205.1 Myxococcales bacterium | reverse complement strand
CGAGCTGCTGGCGAAAGTCCGAAGCGGCATCTCGAACTCGACCAGGTGAGCACCGCTGGGTCGGCTGCACTTCTGCGCGCGTGCCAGGGCATCGGTCATGGCGACCTCGTGCAGGCGAAGGTGGTGGGGAAGTCAGCGCACCCTGGCGAATGGCTTCCGGTTGATCCCGGGACCGGCGGTCGGGGGGCGCCAAGTCAGAATGATCTTGAGGCTGACAACGCCGTTGGTTGCAGACTCGATGGCCATTGCTGCGTCAGCCGAGAAGCGTCGACGGTGCCCCTGCAGCACCTTGTTGATGACGCTGCGGTCGACGCCTGCGCGCTTTGCGAACGCGCGCTGCGTCTCTCCGTTCGACTCTAGGTACTGGGCAAGTGGGTGCATTGCGGCTGCCATTTTATTGGCCCGATTGGCATCCCGTCAACACTGATGTTGCCAAGAACTTGCACAAAGCGGGTGCGGTGGCAGGATGCCACCCATGCCAGACCGCCAGGAAGAACAGGGACTACAGACCACCTACTTGATCGACAGACGCCTAGGCCGGCGGCTGGACATACTGATCCGGGGCGCTCGGTTGACACAGAAGCAGCTTGCCGAATCCAGCGGCGTGGACAAGACCACCATATCGAAGGTCGTGAAGGGGCATCGCCGCCTCACTCGCGAGCAGGCCGATGCGATTGCCGCGGTCCTTTCGGTGAAGTCGAGCTATCTCCTGCCTGAAGAGACTACTCTGCGAGCCGAGGCGGAAATCCCGTTCACTCCCAGGGACGGAAGCTACCAGATCGTTGACCCCCAGATCGTTGAATCCGAGGCCGTATTGCGCGAAGGACTAGAGCAAGGCCCACTCCGGCTTGTGGAGCTCGGATTGGAAACGTTCCTGACCTTGCACTCCACCGATATCTCGCCTCGTGAGAAGCGAATCCTTGAGGAAGCGAAGCGCCGACTCATAGACCGCTTCAAGCAGGAAGAGCTTCACCCCAGCCCGCCTGGCTCCTGGACCTATCGCCTTTGGTTCGATATCGCCCACGCGCTCCGCTCGGAGCTGCCTCTCACCGAAGCGACCCAGTCCAAACTCCAGAAGCGATGACTTGACGATGCCGCCAACTAAGTGGCAAAGTGCCGCCATGATGTTGGCGCCGGCGGCCGAGCACGGGCGTGAAGGTGGTGGCGGTGAAGCTCTTGAGGCGTCAGCCTCAAGGGAGACTCGGCCGGCGCCAGTAGTAGCGGCAGCAGAGCGGCGGTAGGCCAAACAACAGAGCAGCGCCGGCCGCCACGGCGGCGCGAGGCAGCGAGCACCCGGTGCGATCAGCACCGGTGGCGCGAACAGGACAAGTGCGGCCCGGAGACGGTCCGCGTGGCGGGAAAGGTGCGCCCTGCGAGGCGCGAACGGTGGAGGTGTGCGTTAGGCCGAGGCTGGTCAGGGCCCCACGTGGCTAGTCGCGGCGGAGGCCAGGTTTGGCAGGTCAGGGACGAGGCTGGGGTAGTCGCAGTGCGGAGCGAATTTCAGGACGAGGAGTCGCCAGTGAAATCGAGAGCGGAGTGGAGGCCGCCGGAGACGGCGCAGGAGTTGGCAGCGTGGCTTGCCGTGCGAAGCCTGGAGCGCGCTGCCAGAGCCTATGAGGCACTTGAGTTGTTCGAGTTGCTCACGCCCGGTCGTGCGTGCGCTTTGGCCGCAGCTCAGGCTCAGTCCTTGGAGACGGATTGGTTCGAGGTGGCGAGCAAGCACTTCGCCCAGCCGTCGCACTTCGCCCAGGGAGTCTTTCACGAGTTCACCCGGTTCACCGCGTCGGCGCCGCTGGGCTGGAGCAGCGGGTTCGTTTACTTCTTCAAGACGCCCGAACCGTTCGAGTTGGTGATGTCGAGTGGCGAGCGCTTCAACATCCCGGCCGGCGCGATCAAGATCGGCTGCTCGAACGACCCCAAGCGAAGGCTCTCGCAACTGCTGCCGCTGACGCGTCTGCCTCTCACTTGCGCGCGCAGTTTCCATGGCGCCGCCCTGGAGCGCTCGCTGCACAAGCTCTTCTCCGACCTCCGAATCGGAGGGGAATGGTTCTCGCCCAGCGAAGAGATCGAAAGCCTCATCTCTGGCACCGATGGCGTTGACGGACTCAGGCTCGCGGAGGACGGCGATCACCGCATGAAGGCTCAGGCCGCCGCACTGAGCCGCGCCCTGATCGCCGCCGTCGACCGCCGTGCGAACGCAGGCCTTTTGACTTCCGCCAAGCGCGAGGAACTCGTGTTCGCAATGGCTGCCGCTACCACCGGCTGCGGTTGGGTCGCCGAGTTCAAGGGCGTCGACAAGGACATTGCAGCCAACTCTGTGCGCGCGACGCTTGATCGACTCGCCGACAGATGGGCCGAAATCACCTACGTGGTCTCGGAGTCTCTTGAGGACTACTGCGAGAACGCGAGCAACGTGCTCGCGCAGTTCGGCCTGGGCCCACTCGAGGAAGACGGGTGGGGAGAGTCCGCCGAGGAGAAGTCGGAGAATTACGAGTACGAACGCTCGTTGGTGATCGATCTCCCCAAGAACCGGGTTTGGAGGATGTTCAGGGGATCGCCTTGGAAGACCGGCTTCAATCAGGCTTTCCAGGCCGAGCCCGCCGGCGCCGCCACCGGAGGCGCCCATGGCTGACGTCGACCGGAAGGGCCAGTCCCTCGGCCCCGCGCACCAGGCTCTCGAGCGGCTCGCCGAGTTCCTGGAACAAGCCGGCCAGGAACTCTCTACCGAGAAGGTTCCGCCCAGGACCGCTGCGTCGATGATGCGCGCGGCCGCCCGACATGCCCGGCGTGCCCTGAACCAGATTCACTGACCGAAGGACTGCCGACCTGGGAAGGCGCACCGGGAGGGCAGAAAGAGGGCCGCAGGTGTTCGAGCACCGGCGGCCCCATCCCCGCGCCGTGAAGCACGAGGCAAGCAATGAGCAACGGTACCACGACCGAGGCAAAAACCAAGAAAACGATCACCACTCGGCTCGGCAGCGCCGGCCGGAAGGACTCCCAGCCGGTGACTCAGCTGGACCTGCTCAGGGCGCAGCGCGCCGCCGCCTGGGAGCGCACGCTCAGGTTCAACGAGCGCTTCGCCGCGGCGATGGAGGAGGCGTCGACGGCGCTCAACCTGATCGACGACATCAAGAAGACGGTCGCCGAGCTGAACGAGCGGGTGCAGAAGCGGATCGCCGAGATCGACCAGAAGGTCGACGACTACCGGAGCGACCTGCACAACTCGCTCAAGGAGTTCCGCGCGCTCGACTACTCGGTGCTGAACGCCGGCGGGATCGCCGCCGACGCCGATACCCAGTGCGAGCAGCAGGACGCCGACTACATGGCGCAGCTCGCCGAGAACGCCTTCGAGATGAAGAGGGCCTCGCTTCGAGGCGGCCGATGAGCCAGTGCCCGAAGCCTGGCGGGGTAGCCGCCCCGAAGAGCGCGCCATCGAAGCAACTACGCCGAGCCGCCCGTCTAGTCGACCTCACATGCAAGCTCGAGAAGATCGTCCAGGAGGCGACCCACCTGATCGAATGGCTAGGAAACGACATGGCGGAGGAGGAGGGGTTCCTCGAGTGGGAAGAGGTAGAGGCTGCGGTGTTCCCGCGGCGCAGGAAGGGAAGTCGCCGTGGATGACCACGACGCCCTCTCCGAGGGCCCCTGCTTCGCAATCCGCACTTGGCGAGAACCGGTCGACGTTGATCACCCCAATCAGGGCCAGCTGTGGTGCGCCAAGGTGTCGGCGGCCAAGGCCGGGGTGAGGTTCGACGTCCTCTTCCCCGACCACTCCACCGCGGTGGTGGAGAAGCGGCGGGACCTGCCCGGCGCCGTCCGGGCAGCGGTCGCCGGGTGGCTCAAGCTGCATGGCGTCGGCGAGTCGCCTGGAAGGTCGCCATGACCACCGCCACCGACGAGCAGCTGGTGATGAAGGTGGCCGAGGCCGCCAAGCTGCTGCGCCTCGACGTCCGGACGGTCCGGGACATGTTCAAGCGCGGCGAGCTCGCCGGCAACCAGGCCGGCCACGCGATCAGGCTACTTCGCTCCTCCGTAGTAGATTGGGCGAGCGGTAGGCGCGCGCTCCACGCTCGAGGGACAGGCAAATGAGCGTGAGACGCGAGAAGCGCCGCGACCCGGAGACGGGCGCGGAGAGGGAGTTCTGGTTCGTGGACGTTGACCTCGAGCTGCCGGGCGGCAGGCGGAAGCGGGTGCGCAAGGTCGCGCCCGTGCAGACCCGCCGCGGCGCCGAGGAGTACGAGCGGCAGCTGCGCGGGTCGCTCCTCGACGGCAGCCACGGAAGAGAGGAGCAGCTGCAGCAGGTTCCTACGGTGGCCGAGTTCGAGCCGCGGTTCCTGACCTACGCGGAGAACAACAACAAGCCGTCCACCGTGACGGCGAAGAAGCAGGCCCTCAAGCACCACATCCTTCCCGCCTTCGGCGGCAAGCGGCTCAACGAGATCGGGCCCGCCGACATCGAGGCCTTCAAGGCGTCGATGCGGAGGAAGGTGTCGCAGTCCCGCGGGCGCAAGAAGACCCCGACGAAGTGGGCGATCAAGAAGCGCTACGGAGCGCCCGCGGGCGCGCTGAGCGACAAGTCGATCAACAACACGCTCAGCATCCTGCGGAAGATGCTCGGGGTCGCGGTCGAGTGGGGCATCATCGACCACGTCCCCAGGATGAAGCTCTTCAAGACGCAGAAGCCCACCTTCGACTTCCTGGACTTCGACGAGGCTGGCCGGCTCGTCGAGGCCGCGGAGCCGGAGTGGCGGCCGGCGCTCCTGCTCGGCATCAAGGCCGGGCTGCGCATCGGGGAGATCATCGGCCTGCAGTGGGCCGACCTCGACCTGGTGCGCGGGCGGATCAACGTCCGGCGCACCATCTGGCGCGGGAACGTGGGCACCCCCAAGGGCGGGCGCAGCAGGACGGTGGACATCCCGCCGTCGCTGGTGTTGGTGCTCAAGAAGGCGCGGCACCTCAATGGGCCGTTCGTGCTCGCCGGCAGGGACAGCGGCCCGATGACCGAGGGGCAGCTGAAGGCGCCGCTTGAGCGGGCGCTGAGGAAGTCGGGGATCAGCCGAGAGGAGGGCCGAATCGGGTGGCACGACCTGCGCCACACCTACGGCAGCCACCTGGCGATGAAGGGCGTGCCCCTCAAGGTCATCCAGGAGCTGATGGGGCACGCCTCCATCGAGATGACGATGAAGTACGCGCACCTCTCCCCGGAGACCAAGAAGACGGCGGTGCTGGTGCTGGACGAGAAGCTGCAGGATTACGGCAACCTGACGGCAACGGAGACCCGTCCGGAAGTCAAGTTGCCGTAATCCTTAGACAAAAGCAGTGGAGGCGGCGGGAATCGAACCCGCGTCCGAAAGCCATCGACCCTCATCCCTACGTGCGTAGCCCGCGATTTATACTCGCCGACCGCTCCCACGGGCCGGATCGATCAGCGAGTTTCCCGGACAATCTCGCCTCGGGAGCCCCGGGCAGCTCCCTCAGCCAGCCTGCATTCTGACGTCCGACCCCGGCCCCACAGGCAGAGAGCCGGGCGGACGCGCACTTCTACGGGTTAAGCCGCGAGCGCGAGCTCAACGTTGTCGTTGGCTTTTATTGGTTTCCCAGGAAGTTTTTACGAGGTCACCTGAGATCCTCGGCACGCGATTCAGGCTTCAGCACCTTCGTCGAAACCAGTTCGCCCCCAGATTTTCAAAGAACAAGCAGCCGGACAACCGGCTACCCGCAATGTAGCCACCGGCCGTCCTTTGTCAACCGCGCGAGGTCGCTGGAGAATTTCCCTCGCCACCTGCGGGGAGAGGCGCCCCGTCGCGGACTGGATGCGCCTCTCCCCCCGGCCCGGGAAGGAAACGTCCCTTCAGTGGCTCGCTAGTAGCTGCTGCCGCCGGTGCCGGACTCGGTCTTGCTCTTGCTGGAATCCTTGCTCGACTTGCTCTTCTCGGTGGCGCCGCTGCCGCCGGTCCCCAGCACCTCGATCGAGCGCAGCTCGTTCTTGTTCTTCTTCATCTCGAAGCTGGCGCGCACCTGCTCGCCTTCCTTAATCTCCTTGGCCGACTTCACTCCCTGGAACGTGGTGCTCTTGGTCACCTCGAACGGGATCGCCGCGCCCAGGTGCTCGATGATCAGGCTGCCGCTGCTCGACTTGAGGACCTTGCCCTCCATCTGCTGCTGGCCGGCCGCCTCGGTGCTGCCCATGGTGCCGGTGCTGCTGCCGCTCATCGAGCCGGAGCTGCCGGTGCCGCTGCCTTCCATCCCCGCGCTGCCGCCCTGCTCCGAGGTACCCTGCGCCTGGGCGGTCCCCGCCATCAGAGCCAGACCCGCGATCGCGCCAAGAAGTTTCATCATCGCTTTTCCCTCCCTTGCCCGGCGCTACCTCAGGGAGCCGGGCTCCGATTTTCCTCGCTAACGCTGCGCCCGGCCGGCTGGCCGGGGAAGCGGCCGGTCGGGGCGCCCCGCCGCCCACCGCTCGCTCGCTCCCTTCCCCCAGCGCCGCGCTCTTCGACCTCGGCGCTCCGGACGTCCGGCCCGCTCCCTTCAATCCGCCTTGCCCCTTGCCTGCCGGCGCTGCCTTTTGAAATGCTCCACGCCTTCATGATCGCCCGCCCCTCCAAGAAGCAGCCATCCCAGAAACCTGCAGCGCCTTCTCCTGCCAAGCCTGCGCCGCCGCGCCCGCTCGCGATGCGCGAGGTCGGCCGCCGCCTGGCCGCCATCGAGCCGCAGTGGTCGGCGCCCGCCCCCGCTTCCAAGAAGCCCGCCTCGCTCGAGCGCCTGCTCGCGCAGCTGGCCGACGCGGATCCGGCCCGGCGGCAGGAGGCAGCCCAGGCGCTGGGCGCCCTCGGCCGGCCCGAGGCCGTGGCGCCGCTGCGCAAGCTGCTGACCGACGAGGACAAGCCCACCCGCCAAGCCGCCGCGATCGCCATGCTCCGCCTCGGCGATCCGGCGCTGCTCGAGGAGACCCTCAAGCAGCTCTCCGAGCCCAACGCCAAGTCGGTGGCCGGCGCGGCCTCGGCGCTGGGGCTGGGCAGGAACCCCAAGGCGGTCGCCCCGCTGCTGGCCGCCTTCAAGACCCACGATCCCAAGGTCGGGGCGGCGGTGGCCCGCGCCCTGGGGATGATCGGCGACGCCCAGGCGGTCGGGCCGCTGTGCGAGGCGCTCAAGTCGGGCTTCGCCGCCGCCGAGGCCTGCGAGGCGCTGGGGCTGCTCAACGACGCCGCCGCCATCGCCCCGCTCACCCGGGCCCTGGCCTCCAAGAATCCCAAGGTCCGCGCCCCGGCCGCCCGCGCCCTGGGCCGGCTGAAGGGGCCGCTGGCCGATCCCGCCCAGGCCGACAAGTCGCGCAAGGCCCGCGCCGCCCTCTCCAAGGTCCTCGACGACCCCGAGCCGCGGGTGCGGGTCAGCGCCGCCCTTTCGCTCTACGAGCTGGGCGAGCGCGGGGCCTCGGCCAAGCTGGTGCAGCTGCTGTCGGAGGCAGGTTTGACAGCCGAAGAAAAGCGACGCTAGCCTCGGCCTTTCGCGAAGCTTCCACTCCTTTTCCCAGGGGGAAAACCATGGCCGCCAAGACCGCGCCCGCCGCCGAGGAGATCCACTACCCGACCCTCGAGCGCTTCCTCGAGTCCGCCGACGAGGCCGCCGCCAAGAAGCTCTACGGCGCCACCCGCGAGAAGCTGGAGGGCCTGGCCAGCGGCCCCAAGGGTCCGGCCGCCAAGAAGGCGATGGCCGGCATCGCCAAGGTCGAGCAGGTCCTGCTCAACGGCATCGCCTTCCGCGAGCAGGCCGCCGCCGCCAAAAAAGGCCGTCGCTAGGCCGGGTTAGCAGGAATCGACGCGGCCGACGCAACTGTCGCCGCGCCGCCGCGACAATCAGTTACGACATCGGCGCGCAACGCCAAATCGCAAGGAGAACTTCCATGGGTGGCCCTTCTCGCATCGACCAGACTCCCGTTCGGCTGAACACCAAGGTGACCGAGAGCCGGCAGACCCCGAAGAGCGACTTCGGCTCGCGCGTCAGCAACGGCCTCTCCGCCGCCGGCAGCGTGGTGGCGGCCGGCGCCTCGGTGGCCGCGCCGATCGTCCCCGGCGGCGCCATCCTCAGCGCGGCGGTCAACGGCATGCAGTCGATGTCCAGCTCCGGCGCGGCCCCGGCCTTCGGCGGCGGCGGCTCGACCACTCCCGCCGCCGGCGGCTCGCCGACCGCCATCCCCGGCGCCTCCCAGGGCTACAGCGAGGGCATGAGCCTGCTTTCCGCCCAGCAGCAGTCGAACATGCAGTTCCTCACCCTGCAGAACCAGATGCAGCAGGAGAACCAGCAGTTCTCCACGCTCTCCAACGTGATGAAGGTTCGCGCTGACACTGCCAAGAACAGCATCCAGAACATCCGCTAGTTCCTGACGGTCTCATCAGTCTCTCGCGGGCGCCGGCTGACAGTCGGCGCCCGCGGTCTTTTTGGCGCCATGAACGGCCGGCCTCACCCTTGGAGCGGGCGGCGCCCTTTTGCTAGGCTAGCGCCTCATTTCGGCGCCGGCCGTGAGTTTCGGGTCGCGGCCCGGGAGCCACCAGAGGGGAAGGGAGATCGCCATGGCTGAAGAGATGATCGCGGGGCTGGTTCCGGTGACCAAGCAGGAGGCGGTGCTCATGCTGGAGACCGGCTGGGCGCTGATGGATCGCGGGGCCTTCGACGACGCGCGCGAGGTGTTCAACGGCGCCGCCGCCCTGCTCCCCAAGAGCGAGGTGCCGCACCTGGCGCTGGGGACCCTGGAGTTCGCCCTGGGCAAGCACGACAAGGCGCTGCAGGAGTACCGCAAGGCCCAGCAGCTGGCGCCCAAGAGCGCCCTGCCCCGGGCCCACGCCGGCGAGGCGCTGCTGTTCCTCAACAAGCCGGCCGAGGCGGTCAAGGAGCTCAAGGCGGCGATGGAAGTCGAGCCCGACGGCGACGGCGCCAAGCTGGCCAAGGCTCTGCTCGAGGCCAAGGAGAGCGGCGCCCTGCCCCCTCCCAAGGCCGGCAAGTAGCTGATTTTGCTGGCCAGGCAACTTCTCCGCCCAGGATGCGATAATCGCGAGAGGCAGATCCGCGCGGCCTTCGGGCCGGCGGACAGCGAGGACATCATGGGCGTCGGTTCAGTCAAGGGCGGCGGCGGGCGCGGCGGAGCCAAGGGGCCCAAGGGCCTGGGCGCGGGGCCGGCCAAGACCGGCTTCGTGGAGAAGGCCGGCGCCGCCGGCAAGGCCGAGAGCCTGGTCGGGGTCAGCGGGGCCGCCGGCAGCGGCGAGGTCGGCGCCCCGGCCACCGTGGAGAAGGCCAGCGAGATCGCCCGCGCCCTGCGCTCCGGGGAGATCGCCACCAAGGCCGACGCCGCCCGCCAGCTGGTGGGGGCCATCCTCAAGGAACGGATGAACATGCAGTCCAAGGCGCTGACGGCGCGCATCGCCGAGCAGCTCGCCGACGACCCGCGCCTGGCGCAGACGCTGGAGCGCATCTGGAAGAAGGGATAGGTCCGAAGACTTTGCCCCTGGCCGACGACAGGTCGCAGCTGCTCGTCAAGTACGGAGACTACGTGCGCTCCCTGGCCAGCCAGGTGCGCCGTCAGTTCTCGGGCAAGCTCGACCTCGAGGACCTGGTCTCCTACGGCAGCATCGGGCTGTTCGAGGCCGCCGAGCGCTTCGACCCCAAGGTCGGCCACAACTTCCTGACCTTCGCCCACTACCGGATCAAGGGCGCCATCTTCGACGGGCTGCGCAAGATGGGCGTCCTCAAGGGCGCCGATCAGCGCGCCGCCTACCTGGGCGAGCGGACCAGCGCCTACCTGGAGAACGCCAGCAGCCGCGACAGCGGCGACCGCGGGCTGGCCTCCGACGTCTACGAGGTGGCCTCGGCGGTCACCAGCCTGGCGGCGATCTTCGCCTGCTCCCTCGAGGGCACCGAGGGCCTGCAGCTGCGCGACGAGTCGATGGGCGCCGACGAGAAGATCGAGCTCGAGCAGCTCAAGGAGCGGGTCAAGCTGGCCATCGAGCAGCTGCCGGAGAACGAGCAGAAGCTGCTGGTCGCCTACTACTACCAGGGCAAGACCCTGGAGGAGGCGGGAGCGGTGATCGGCCAGTCCAAGAGCTGGTCCAGCCGGCTGCACGCCCGCGCCATCGAGCGCATCAAGGACTTCTTGGCCCAGGAGATGGAGATCTCCGACCGGCCCTCATCCCTCACCCCGGCCCGCCCCACGGCGGTCCGCACCTCTCGCTGACTACTGCCGCACCTCGCAAGGAGAAGCCCATGGCCGCCCCCATCGCCGGAGTCAACCAGGCCGCGCAGGCCGCCCAGCAGGCCACCAAGGCCGCCGAACAGGCTCCCAAGACCGGCGCCTCGAAGTTCGACCAGGCCATGACTAACAAGGCCGACGCGGTCCAGCAGACCAACCAGGTCCAGCAGACCCAGGCCGCCCAGAAGGCCCAGCAGGTGCAGAAGGCCGAGCACTCCCAGCAGGTTGAGAAGGCCGGCAAGGCCGACGAGGTCAAGCAGCAGAACGCGGTCAAGCGCAACGACCCGGTCAGCCAGAAGTCGGGGGCCGACAAGGCCCGCGGCGGGGTCGAGCACCTGCTGACCCAGATCGAGCAGCGCAACGCCTCGATGGACAAGTTCATCAGCCAGGCGATGAGCGGGAAGATGAAGCTCAACCAGCAGCAGCTGCTGGGCCTGCAGGCCAAGGTGGCCGAGTACTCGATGGAGCTCGACCTGACCGGCAAGGTGGTGGAGAAGGCCACCAACGGCCTCAAGGACACCCTGCGTACCCAGGTCTAGCGTCGCGCGCGAGCGAGCGAGGACTTCCCCGGCCGCCTTGGCCCCTGCACCGCGGGGCGAAGGCGGCCGCGGCGTTTCCGGAAGCCCCGAGCCCCGATTGGCGGCGGCGGGGGCTGTGATATCCTCGGCGCCCGAAATTCCTCAAGAATGTCGAGGAGCCTCCCCTTGAATCCTCCCGCCTCGCGCCTCGCGCTCATCCTCCTCCCCGCGCTGATCCTGAGCGCCTGCCAGGTGGAGCTGCAGCACTCGCTCAACGAGAAGGAGGCCAACGAGATCCTGGTCCTGCTCGAGCGCCGCGGCATCCGCGCCGAGAAGGAGAGGGAGGAGGGAGGCAAGGAGCCGACCTACAAGATCAGCGTCCCCAAGTCGATGGCCTCCCCGGCGGTGCTGGCCCTGCAGGAGAACGACCTGCCCCGGCCCAAGAACCCGGGCTTCGAGATCTTCAACAAGGGCAGCCTGATCCCCACCGCCACCGAGGAGCGGGCGATGTTCCTGCAGGCCCTCTCCGGCGAGCTGTCGCGCACCCTGGGCTCGGTCGATGGCGTGCTCGACGCCCGGGTGCACATCAACATCCCGCAGAGCGACGACCTCTCCGACAAGACCGCCCGCCCCGAGCCCAGCGCCGCGGTGCTGGTCAAGTACCGGGTCTCGGGCGAGGCCGGGAAGAAGTCGGCAGCGCCGCCGCTCAACGAGGAGCAGGTGCAGCTGCTGGTGGCCCGGGCGGTCCAGGACCTCAAGCCGGCCAACGTCAGCGTGGTGATGACCGGGGCCACCATCGCCGCCGGACCCGAGGGCGGCGGGCCGCTGTTCGTCGACGTGCTCGGGGTGCGCATGGCCCAGGAGTCGGTCAACGCCTTCCGCGCCATCCTCGCCGGCCTGGTGCTGGTGATCCTCGGGCTGGCCGGGTTCATCGTCTACTCCCGCTCCCGAGACCTGCGGCCGGCCGCTCGCCCGCGCACTCGCACCGAGGCCTGAGAGCCATCCGGCAGCCAGCGGGGAATTCCGCCGGGCGAGCGCGCCTGGATCCGGCCTGCCTTTCGGTTGGCTCAGGGCACGCAGCCACGTTCGCATTCTCCGCGGCCTGAGGCGGCAAGCCGCTCAGGCTCGGACGGGACCACCGCCCAGGCGGCGAGTTCTCGTCCCTGACGTACAGTCAGCGACCGCGGGGCTTCAGCGATGGACCGCGAGCTGCACCATCAGCCCGGCGGCCGAAGCTCCGTACTCGCTGCCCAGCCCCAGGCTCGAGGTCGCCGAGCGGAAGGCCTCGCTGTTGCCGAGCACGTCCGCAGGCGTCAGCCGCTGCAGCGCCGTGGGATCTGGCCGCTTTCCGATCGGGACGAAGCCGCCCACGCGCAACAGCACCTGCTGCTCCAGCGCGTACTCGAGCACCGGCACCAGCATCGCGCTCGGATCCTGGAGGTTCACCAGGCTGGTCAGCGATATCCCCAAGAGGTCGGTCGCGGCGACATTCGCCGCGATTCCCAGGTAGTGCCGGCCGCTGCCGAAGATCTCTCCACGGGCGACGCGATCGCTGGTCATCTTCGAGAGGTACTGGTCCGGGCGCGAGGCCCCGAATCCGTTGAAGTAGTACTCGCCGAGCAGCACCAGCTTCTCCAGCGGCCGCCACTCGAGGCCACCCACCGCCCGGAGGAACTTCTCATTGACCGACAGCGGGCCCTCGCCCCAGCCCGCCACCCAGAGCGTGTAGGCGGCCTCGCCGTGGATCCCCAATGGCCCGACGTCGCCCGAGAAATCGGCGCCAACGACGAGGTCCGAAACGTACTTCGCCGCCGAGAGCGAGAAGTCGCAGCCCAGCACGTTGAGCTGGCCCCGCACCACTCCTCCCTGGTCGGCGGCTCGCGGCTGCGGCAACCAGAGGGCGTCGAGCAGCCCCGTCGTGCCCAGCGGCACTGACAGCCGCAGCGCATCGACGCCCTTGCGCACCTCCCGGTCGAAGTCCGTCGGGGCAAAGGGGCTCAGGAGATCGGTCGGATTCCAGAGCCGGCCGCTGCCCCATGAGAAGACCTGCCGGCCGACAGTCAGATCGAGCTTGCCCAGGGAGAGCTTCACCGAGAGCCGGTCGAGGTTGTGCTGGAGGAGGAAGGTCCCGCTGGAGGCGAGGACCGGGTCGAAGTCGACCAGCCGGCGCGAGGCCTGAGCGGGGCCCGCGACCGGAGAGCCCCCGAGAGCGGCGCCACTCGCGAACGAGGCGTGCGAGGCGACGGTCGCGCCCAACTCCCAGGCCGCGTTGAAGTCCAGGTGCTCGCCCCACAGCAGGCGCGCCTGGAGTCGCGCGAGCTGGCTGGAGAGCGCGGCCGAGGTGGGCATCGGTTCGAGCGAGGGAATGAGCGCCGCTTGCTCGGGCGGAAGGGATTGGCGCGCTTGATCGAGCGTCGCCGCGAGGGCGGCTCTTCCCTTGGACAACCCCTCCGGCACCAGCAGGCCCGCGCCGAGCGCCTTGTAGAAGCCGCCGACGTCCAGGCTCGAGGCTCCGTCCCCGCCGGTCCAGACCTCCTTGGCATCGGCGGCGCCCGCCAGGAGGAGAACCGCGCTCAGGAGCGTCAAGGAAGCGCGAGCGACTCGACCGCAGCGGGCGAGAGTGGCGAGCCACCGAAAGCCCGGGCGGAATCCTGGGCGAGGCGAGCTCATCGACGCTCTGCTGAGGCGAAGGGAGTCATGGCTTGCGCTGGTCGCCGGCGAGCTTGCCGTCCACGAGCCGCACCACCCGGTCGGCCTGCTCGAGCACCATCGGGTCGTGGGTCGAGAAGATGAAGGTCACCCCGCGCTCGCGGTTGAGGCGGCGCATCATCTCCAGCAGCGCCCGCCCGTTCGCCTGATCGAGGTTGGCGGTCGGCTCGTCGGCCAGCACCATCGCCGGCTCGGCGGCGATCGCCCGCGCCACCGCCGCCCGCTGCTGCTGGCCGCCGCTCATCTCCATCGGCCGCTTGGTCTCCAGCCCGGCCAACCCCATCTCCCCGAACAGCGCGGCGATCCGCTGGTGCCGCTCGTTGGCCGGCACGCCCTTGAGCTCCATCACGTACTCGGCGTTCTCCGCCGCGGTCAGCACCGGGATCAGGTTGTAGGCCTGGAAGACGAACCCGATCCGGTCGCGCCGCAGGTCCGACAGCTCGTTGATCGAGAGCTTGCTCAGGTCGCGCCCCTCCACCTCCACCGTCCCCGAGCTGGGCACGTCGAGCGCGCCCAACAGGTTGAGCAGGGTGGTCTTCCCTGAGCCGCTGGGCCCGGCGATGGCCATGAACTCGCCCTTCTCCACCGTCAGGTCCACCCCGCGCAGCGCCTCGGTCACCACCTTGCCGCGCTCGGCATAGCTCTTCTTCACCTCCGCAAGCTTGACCAGGCTCATCTGGCTCTCCTTCTCAGTTGGCGCGCAGAGCCTTGGCCGGCTCGAGCTTCGAGACGCGCCAGGCGGGATAGAGGCCCACCAGCAGCGTGAGCACGAACACCAGGCCGCAGGCCTCGAGGGCCGACGCCGGGTCGAAGCCGGTACGGAGCCGGGTCCTGATCAGCGAGCCCGCCCACTCGATCGACTCGCCCATCCCGCGGAAGTCGAGCACCGTGCCCCGCGAGCCGGCCCAGGTCGCCAGCAGCCCCAAGCTCCCGCCGATGGCCACCGCCAGCACCGCGATCCAGAACGACTCGGCCAGCACCAGCGCCACCACCCGCGATGGCCGCTCGCCCAGCGCCCGCATCACTCCGAACTCCCGGGTCCGCTCGAGCACCGACATCAGCGAGGTGTTGAGGATCCCCATCCCCACCAGCAGGTACACGAACAGGGTCATGCCCAGGATGATCTTGTCCATCATGTCTTCGATCTGCTTCATGGCCGGCATCAGCTCGGTGTAGGTGACCACCTCCGCCCGCTCGCCAAGCTTGGCCTTGATCGAGGCCGCCACCGCGTCCGCCTGCGCCGGCACCTCGAGCTGGATCACCAACTGGTGCGCCACCTCGCCCACGCCGAGCAGCTTCTGCGCCGCGGCGGCGTTCACGTAGATCGTGGCCCGCGAGATGGGCGCGGAGATGGAGTGGAAGATGCCCCGCACCCGGAAGAGGTCGGCCCCCATCTCCCCGTCGGCGCGCTGGACCATCACCTTGAGTTTGTGGCCCACCTCGAGGCGAAGCTCCTCGGCGAGTTTCTCGCCCACCAGCACTCCGCGCAGGTCGTCGGGCTCGAGCGGCCCTCCCTGGCGGATGTCGCTCAGGTGCGCGGAGAGCTCCCTCTCCAGCGCCGGGTCGACGCCGAACAGGGTCACGCCCTGCCCGCCGTGCGCGCTCGTCGCCAGCCCGCGGGCCACCACCCGAAAGCCCGCCTGCGCTCCCTTGGGCAGCGAAAGAGAGGCGAGCAGCGCCCTGGGGTCCGGCAGCGCGACGTCGGGCGGGCGCCGCGGACGCCAGCCCTTGGCGTAGACCTCCACGTGGCCCATGCCGGTGTTGTCGAGCTGGTTCTTCGCCTCGCCCATCATCCCGCTCACCAGCCCGGAGTAGAAGATGACCAGCAGCAGCCCCAGGCCGGCGGCGCTCAGGCTGATCAGAGTGCGGCGCCTCTTGCGCCACAGGTTGCGCCAGGCCATTCGCAGCAGCAGACGCATCAGACGTACCTCGTCGCTTCCACCGGCTTGAGCCGCGAGGCCCGCCAGGCCGGCCAGAGCCCGCCCACCAGCGTGGTGAAGAAGACCGTCACCGCTGCGTTCACGACCGCCTTGCCCTGCAGGTGCACCGAGACCTGCGCCGGCAGGCGCTGGCCCATCACGTCGCCCGACGCGGAGAGCACCCCGGTGCCGATCGACCCGACGGCCAGCGACAGCAGCCAGGCCAGGCCCGCGCCGAGGGCCAGTCCGACCAGCCCCTGCAGCAGCGACTCGGTGATCACCAGCCCCAGGACCCGCCGCCGCCGCGTTCCCAGCGAGGCCATCACTCCGAACTCGCGGGTGCGCTCGAAGGTCGACATGGTCATGGTGTTGAGCACGCCCAGCGCGACGATGAAGAAGACGATCAGGCTCACCGAGGTCCCGCTCTTGCGCTTGGACTCGATCATCGAGGTGAGCTCGGGGACCATCTGCGCCCAGCTCAGGGCCTCCAGCTTCGAGAGGTCGAGGGCGCCTCGGAGCGCCTCCAGCTGCGCGCTCAACTCTGCCTCGCGCTCCCGGCCCGGCATCCGCACCAGCAGCTGGTGGACGCCCTGGCCCAGGCCGAAGAAATCCTGGGCGTCGCCGAGGTTCAGGAAGACCGCGCTGGCGTCGAGCTCCGAGTTGCCGGCGTCGGCCAGCCCCACCACCGTGAAGCGGTCGTTGGCCACCGAGCCGTCGACAGCCTGCCCGACCATGACCAGCTCGGCACCGGGCCCCGGCGTGAGCTGCAGCTGATCGGCCAGCGTCCGGCCGAGGACCGCCTCCTTGGCCGGCTTCTCGGAGACGTCCCTGCCGGCGACGATGGTCAGCGGCCCCTGGCCGCTCGGCTCGCGATCGGGCTGGATGCCCATCACCAGCACCGCCGCCGACTGCTCGCCGGTCCCGGCCAGCCCATAGCCGAGGACGCGCCGCGCCGGGCGGGCCTGGGGCAGCGCCGCGGCGAGGCTCTTCTCCACGCCGTCGGGGTCGGCGACCACTTTGCCGAGCTCCGGCTCGGCCTGGTAGCCCTTGCCGTGGACCTGCATCTGCCCGAGCTGGGCGCGGGTGAGCTCGCCCACCATCAGGTCCCAGAAGTTCTCGCGGTAGCTCTCCAGGAAGACGAGCGCCATGACCCCCAGGGTGATCGCCCCGCTGGTGAGCAGGGTGCGGCGCTTGTTGCGCCAGATGTTGCGCCAGGCGAGTCGCAGGAGCATGGCTACCTCCCCTGCTGCAGCCGGTGCAGGGCGAAGGTGTCGTCGGGGATGGCGACGTCGAACTCGATCTGCTCGTAGACGATGGTGGTCTGCCGCTGGCCGTTGGCGGGAGTGATGGTCATGCGGGCGGGGAAGGAGCGCCAGCCGACCTCCCTGAAGTCGGAGAACTCCATCGTCCGCGCCGGCTTGCCGTCCTCGTCGAAGAAGGTCTGGCTCACCGGCAGGCAGGTCTTGCGGTCGATGCGCATCTCCACCCGGCCCCAGACCAACGGGCGATCGGGCCTGGGCTTGAGCTCGATCTTCCAGACGTCGCGGTCGCCGGCCCTCTCCACCGCGACCACCTTGGAGTCGTAGTCGTCGGCGATGGAGGAGCCCTTCACCAGATCGTCGTTGGTGAAGTCCGAGCCCATCCAGCTGTCGCCCATCATGCCGCTGGGCAGCTTCATCACCCGGCCGGCCTGGGGAAGGTAGTTCCACAGCTGGTTCCCGCGCTTGAGGGTCATCATCCCCACCTCGCGCGGGCCGCCCTCCAGCACCCGCACCAGCGCGAAGTCCTTTCCCTTGGACCAGGCCTTGAGCTTGAGCGAGCGCTGGTAGTCCTTGGTCTTGACGCTCATGGTGAAGGTGGCCACCGACGAGGAGCCGTTGAGCAGCTTCTCGGTGCGCGAGACCAGGGCGGCGACGTCGGGGGCCTCGGAGCCGCTGGGGCAGGCCGGCACGTCGGCGGGCGGGGCAGCGGGGAGCGGGGCGGCGGCGAGCAGCGCCAACACGAGCGCGAAGGTCATCGGGTTCCCTCCTGAGCAGGCGCGCAGATGCGGCGCCAGAGATCGAGCTGGAGGTCGGCAATCCTCTCGAGCTCGGCGGGCTCGGGGACGCGGCCGTCGGGGAAGTAGACGCGGATGAGCGACTCCTTGATCCCGGAGACGAGGGTGATCAGCGCCTCGACCGGCAGGTCGGAGCGCACCGCGCCCAGCTCCTGGCCGCGCCTCCAGAACGCGCGGAAGTCCTCGAGCGGCCTGGCGATGGTGTGCTTCACCCGGTCGGCCAGCTCCGGGTGCTTGACGAAGGCGTAGCCGAGCCTGGACAGCAACTCGGTGGAGTGCGGCGAGCAGGCCATCGCGGCGACGCTCTGGCGCAGGTAGTCGCCGAGGCAGCCCCAGAACTTCTCGGCGTCGTCGGGAGGGCGCAGCGACTGGTACAGGGCGAAGAGCTCGCGCGAGGCCCACAGCAGCGTGGTGGCGGCGAGGTCGGCCTTGTCGTCGAAGTAGTAGTAGAAGGCGCCCTTGCTGAGCTTGGCGGCCTTGAGGATGCGGTTGATTGACGCGGCTTCGTAGCCGTAGCGCGCCAGCTCCTTGGCCGCGGCCTGCAGGATCGCCTCCTGCTTGGCGGGGTCGGTCTTCTCGAAGCGGGGGCGCGCCATCCGCGGGCTCCTCGGGCGGTGATGGCCTCAGACCTGGCGCTCGGACCAGTTGTTCAGACCAGCTGGTCTAACGCTGGCCTAAGGTGCTCCTGGCGCGTCTGGACGTCAACCGGTCGGCAGTATTCTCTCGTTAAAACATGGGCTTACTTGGCCGTTCCTCCCCCGGCACGCCGTCGCGCGCACCGGCGGACAGCCGGGGCCGTTTCTCCCCCAGCGCACCTCGGCGCAGAGTCGACCTCCGCCGGCGCTGGCGTCGGGCCGCTCGACCCCGAGGGTCCGCCGATGCGCATGGGATCGGTCCCGGCAGCGCCATCCACCCCTCTGCGGACTCGAGGCTTCAGGCCGGCCTCGCGCCCTGAGGGTCTCTGCACAGGCGCGGCGTGCAGCGCAGCGCCGATTCCCGCGACGCCCGCCGCCCCATCCGCCGGCCGAACAGGCGGCAAACCGCAAGGACAGCAAGGCGATGAGCGTCATTGCCGCGCCCTCCGGGCGCCTGTTAGCATCCCGGGATTAGCGCGCCGCGTTGAGCGGCCGTGTGCGCCATGGCCCGACCTCCTCCCCAAGACCCGGACAGCGACGCCGGAATCGACGACGTCTCGCCCGAGCACGCCGTCAAGACGATGGCCCAGCCCTCGCCCTTCGCCGACGCGGAGAATGAGGGCACGCAGAAAGCGCCGCGCGCCGCCCCTCCCCGCCGATCGACGCGCGCCGCGCCAGTGGCCCCGGCCCCGCCCCGCAAGTCGGCTCCGCCTCGCCGAACCACCAACGGCGCGATGCTCACCGAGGACCCGCCCCCGGAGGCCGACGGCAACGCCACGATGATCGGCCCGCCGCCGCGCCGGCAGACCAAGGACGAGGAGGCCCCCGCCGACGAGAACGCCACCCAGGCCGGCCCGCCCATCGTCCTGGAGATCGCCCACGGTCCCGACGAGGGCCAGAAGTTCAAGGTCCGCGGCGGGCGGATGGTGATCGGCCGCGGCGAGGGCTGCGATCTGCGGCTCTCCGACGGCTCGGCCTCGCGCCGCCATGCCGAGCTGGTGGTCGGCCCCCGCGGCGCGGTGCTGCGCGACCTGGGCAGCGGCAACGGCACCCAGGTCAACGGCGAGAAGGTCGCCGAGGTCCCGGTGCAGCACGGCGACCAGATCTACATCGGCCAGACGGTGCTGCAGGTGGTCGACGAGCTCAAGCGCTTCGAGGAGATGCAGGCCAAGAAGCGCCCCGCCCCGGCCCCGGCACCGGCCCGCAGGGCGCCTCCGCCGCGGCGAACCGGCGCGGTGTCCCAGGCCGACGAGCCGGCCGAGGCCGAGCTAGGGGACGACGAGGGCGAGGACGGCGGCACGGTCCGCGTGCCGGCCCGCGCCTCCGGCATCTCCAAGAGCCCGCCGCGCCGCGCCCCGGCCGCGGCGGCCTCGGTCTCTCCGCTGGAGCGCTTCCGCGCGCTGCCGCCCAAGATCCGCTTCGGGATCCTGGGCGGCGTCGGGCTGGTGGTGCTCTTCTCGCTGCTGTCCCTGGTCAAGGGCAAGCCGGTCGAAACCAACCTCCAGCCGTCCGAGGCCAGGTACACCGAGCTCTTCGAGGCCGGCAAGAAGCTGCAGCGCGAGGGCAAGTTCGAGGCCGCCCTCGAGCCGCTCCAGGCCGCCAAGGAGCTGAAGAGCACCAAGGAGGTCGACCGCTGGATCGAGACCTGCCAGCGCGACGGCAAGTCCAAGAAGATGCTCGAGCAGGCCAAGCGGCTGGCCGGCGCCGGCAACTTCGAGCAGGCACTGGAGACCCTGAAGAAGGTCGACGAGCTCTCCAACTTCTCCGAAGAGGCCAAGACCCTCTCCGAGAAGTACGAGGAGGGCCGCATCAAGTCGGTCACCGACCAGGTGCGCAAGGCGGCCCAGAGCGGCGACGTGCAGGGCGCCCGCGACCTGCTGGCCAAGCTTCCGCCCGAGAAGGCCAGCGAGCTGGAGCCGGAGCTGGGCGAGATGTCCAAGCAGTTCGAGCGCGACCGGGCCAACCAGGCGGTGGCCGCGGCCAGTGCCGCCGAGCGGGATCGCCAGCGCCGCGGCGCCGCCGCCCGCGCCAAGCTCGACAGCGCCCTCTCCGCGGTCTACCGCAAGGTGGACCAGGGCAACTTCGACGGCGCGGTCCGCGAGATCGAGCGGGTGCTGGAGAACGGCTCCTCGGCCGAGCTGGCCACCCGCTGCCGGCTGCTCAAGACCAAGATCCCGATCTTCGGGTCGAACTACACCGACGGCGTCGGCAAGTACAACGGCGGCCAGTACGAGGCCGCCGCCAGCTCGCTGCTGCGCGCCCTGAACCTGCTGCGCGAGATGGACATCCCCAGCACCCTCGAGTCCGGGCTCAAGGACAAGGCCGCCCGGGCGGTGGGCATCAAGGGCCGCAGCGCGCTGGCTCGCCAGGAGTACGGCACCGCCGCCAAGGCCTTCCGCGACTCGCTCCAGCTCAGCCCGGGCAACGCCGAGGCCACCAACGGCCTGGCCGAGATCTCCCGGCGCGCCACCGACGTCTACATGGAAGGCTACACGGCGATGAACACCACCCCGGACATCGCCCGCAAGAAGTTCGAGACGGTGCTGGAGATGGCCCCGCCCGACAGCAAGCCTTACCAGGACGCCAAGCGCCGGCTGCGCGAGCTCGGCCAGTAGCCTGCCGGAGCGGCCCACGCCAGTCTCCCCAGCCTGCGCGTTTTCTGCCGCACTCAGGGCGGGATTGATCTATAAGCGCTGCGCTTCTCGCGGAATTTTCACTCTTTTCTTCTCCAAGGAGAGTCATCCATGCACGCCTCGAAGTTGCTCGCCGCGGCCGTCGCCGCCCTCGGCCTGGCCGCCTGCGGCCCCAAGGTCGCTTCTATCGACATCAAGCCCGAGTCCGCCGCCCTCAAGTCCAAGGGCGCCACCCAGAAGCTGGCCGCCACTCCCAAGGACGGCGAGGGCAAGGCGGTCGAGGGCGTCGCCCTCAGCTTCGTCTCCTCCGATCCCGCGGTGGCCACCGTCGACGCCCAGGGCACCGTGACCGCGGTCAAGAGCGGCGACGCCACCATCAAGGCCAGCTTCGAGGGCAAGGTGGCCAAGGAGGCCAAGCTGGTGGTGAGCATCCCGGCCACGATCTCGGTGGCCCCCGCCGAGGTCAAGCTCGAGGGCGTCGGCAAGAAGATGGCCGTTACCGCCAAGGTCCTCGACGAGAAGGGCCGCGAGACCGGCACCGAGGTTGCCTGGGAGAACACCAACGGCTTCCTTAGCGTCGGCAACGGCGAGGTGACCGCCCAGGGCGCTGGCAGCGGGCAGATCTTCGCGGTGGCCGCCGGCATCAAGGCCCCGGTGGCCGTCACCGTCACCATCCCGGCGGTGGCCGCGGTCCATGTGGAGAAGAAGCTGGACGTCAAGGCCGGCAAGGCCGCCCGCCTGCAGCCGGTCGCCAAGGACGACAAGGGCGCCGCCATCGAGGGCAGCACCTTCACCTACGCCTCGGCCGACGCCAAGGTCGCCAAGGTCGAGGCCGACGGCACGGTCCACGGCGTCAAGAAGGGCAAGACCAAGGTCACCGTGACCTCGGGCGGCAAGAGCGCCACCGTCGAGGTGGTGGTCGCCAAGTAGCTAAGGCTCGACCAGTCTCGCTGAGTTGAGGCCGCGCGGGCGCAAGCCCCCGCGGCCTTTCTCATTCCCGCAATTCGACGCGCCCCGAGGGCGGGCTTTGAGGCATCATCGAAGCCTCCAAGGAGCTTTCATGCGCCGATTGCTGCTGATGGCGGGCCTCATCCTCTTCGCGGGCCTCCTGGTCTGGCTGCTGCGCCCCAAGGCCCCGCGCAGCGACGAGGAGCTGATCCGCGACTCGATCGACCGGATGGCCGCCGCGACCCAGAAGAAGGACGTCTCCGCTATCGCCGAGGAGGTGAGCGAGCGCTATCACGGCGAAGGTGGCGACAAGCGCGAGCTCAAGACCTATCTGCTGGCGTTCCTGATGCGCGGCGAGTTCGTCAGGGCCATCCCCGCCCGCGTCCAGATTTCCCTGACCAGCGAGAGCGCCGCCGAGGTCAGCCTGGTGGTGGTGCTGGCCCGCGGCGACGTGAAGGGCGAGCAGGACCTCAGACCAGAGCTGGTGGTGGGCACCCACAAGATCGACGCCCACTTCGCCAAGGAGGGCGACCAGTGGCGGGTGATCGACGCCCGCGGCCGCGACGCCGCCGCCCGCGATCTCTTCCCCTGAGCCGCCAATCCCCAGAAAGCGAATCGGGCCGCCCGGTCTCCCGAGCGGCCCGATCTTATTGGCGAATCCGGTCGACCAGGGGCTAGCGGATCAGCCCTTCGGTCTCCTTCATCCAGGCCTTGGCCATCTCGTTCTGGCGGGCCTCCTTGATCAGGCGGACGTTGATCGCGTCGCGCATGCCCTGCAGCTTCTCGCGCGAGGCGGCCAGGGTCTTCATCTGGATCAGCGCCTGGGCGTACTGCTGGCAGCCGTCGGCCCAGTCCTTCTTGGCGAAGTCCATCTCGCCCAGCTTGGCCAGCGCGTCCGGGAAGTACTCCTGGACCTCCAGCGCCAGCTGCAGCTCCTTGCGGGCGTTGTCGAAGTCCTTCTTGGCGTCGAACAGCAGCGCGCCCTTGGAATAGTGGGCGTTGGCGTTGAAGCTGTTGAGGTCGAGCGCCTTGTCGAGGTGCTTGAGCGCCTCCTCGACGTTGGCCGGGCCGCCGATCCTGGCCAGCAGGTTGCCGTAGGCCAGGTTGTAGCGGTCGTCCTCCTTGAGGGCCTTCAGGTAGCCGTCGAGCAGCGCCTGGGCCTTGGCCGAGTCGCCGGCGGCCAGCATCGCCGCCGCCGAGCCGTAGTAGAACTCGGGCACGTACTTGTCGAGCTCCAGGGCCTTGTCGAAGGACGAGGCCGCCTTGGGGGCGTCCTTGGCCGCGGCGGCCACCTTGCCGGCGACGTAGTGGGCCCAGCCGTTGGCCGGATAGGCGGCGATGGCGTCGGCGGCGAACTTCTGCGCCTCGTCCAGCTTCTCCTCGAACAGCCGCAACTCAGCCAGGCCGATCAGCACCTGCCCGCGCAGCTTGGGGCCCAGTTCCTCGGCCGGCTTGGCGAGCTGCTCGTTGAGGGCGTCGCTGGCGTCCTTGACGCGCTGGCCGCGGCCGATCTGGCAGCGGGCCTTGCCGATGATCGAGCGGGCATGGTCGCTGGAGGCCTCCAGCCCCTTGCCGTAGAAGGCGGAGGCGTTGGCCAGGTCGCCGTCCTCGAAGTAGACGTCGGCCATGTCGTCGGCGAAGCGGGCGTTGCGCCACTCGATGTCGGCGGCCTTCTTCAGCGCCACCCGGGCCTCGTCCAGCTTGCCCTGGCCGCGGAAGGCCCGGCCCAGGGCGTTGACCACGTGCGAGCTGGCGGCGCGCTTGGTCAGGTCGGTGGCGTACTTCTCGGCGTCGGCGAACTTCTTGTCGCCGAGCATCGCCAACAGCACCGCCCCGTAGCGCTCGTTGATGCGGGCGTCGACCTTGTCGGCCTTCTGCGCCCACTCCCGGGCCTTGGCGGCGTCGGCCTCCAGGCCGAAGTCGATCCAGCGGGTGGCGTACAGCTCGCCCAGCGAGCTGGCGATGTAGCCGTGCTTGGAGTTGAGCGCCGCCGCCTCGAGCAGCTTCTTCTCCGCTCCCGCGTAGGGAGTGAGCATGTCCTTGTACATCAGCTCCTTGGCCTGCCGGCCGAGCTCATGAACCTTCTTGGAGGTGTCGGAGCTGTTCTTGTACAGGAACAGCCCGACCCCCAGCACCACCGCGGCGATGCCCACGTCGCGCAAGAACTGCACGGCGCTCACCCGCTTGCGCCAGTCGGAGCTGGGAGCGGCCTTGGCGGCCTCGGGTGCCTTGGTGTCGGTGGCCATCGATGTCTCCAGAGCGCGCGCCTTCACGGGCGTCTTCGGGACGGCTGGTTGCGGGGCGCGCGAACAAGAAGTCCGTAGTCAGAGGAGCACTCGGATATCAGAGGCAAAAGACGGGTGTCAAGGAGCGCCCCGGTGCCTCCAGCTGCCCTCAACGACTTGGGATTTGCGCGGACCGCACCGGCGGGGAATCAGATCCCGCCCGAGATGCGCCACACGCCGTCGGAGTCCTTCTTGAACTGCATCTGCTTGACGTCGGTGTTGCGCTTCCAGTTCAGCTGGCCGCTCACCTCCAGCTGGTAGGAGATGTCGTAGAAGTAGGGGGCCTTGGCCCGGTCGACGTCGACGGCGATGCCCTTGACCTGGATCATGGCCCGCACCGTCTTGACCTGCTCGGCCCAGGCCTTGAGCTTGGCGGCCAGCCCGTCGTAGTTGTAGTCGTCGCCCGCCTCCGGGGTGCCGCTGGTCTCGAAGAAGTCCTTGGAGACCAGCTTCATGATCCCGTCGACGTCCCGGGCCTCCAGCGCCTTGCCGTACTGGCTGATCGCCGAGTAGATGGCCTCGGTGTCGGGGGTGGACTTGATGTTGGTGTCGGGGATCATCTTCGGCGCGCAGGCGAGCGCGGGGAGCAGGGCCAGGGCGGCGAAAACACGGCGCATTCTTGGGCTCCTCTGGGGCAGGGGAAGGCGGCGAGTCTATGCCCCGCAAACTGGCGAGGTGTCAAACAATTCCGCGCCCGGCCGGCTGCTGAACGGAGCGGGTAGTTGCCGTCTGCAGCCCGGTTGACCCCCTCTGGTGTCGGTGCTAGTCCTACCCCGCCCTCCATGCCGCCTCATGGGACACCGGCCTCCTGACGGGAGCCGCGAGGCGTCGGGAGGGGCGAATGCCGGTCACCTCAACTTCCCGCCCCGAGGACCCAATGCGCACGATCATCGTCTGCTGCGCCGCCGCGCTACTCGCGACCGCCTGCCACAAGAACGACCCGAACAGCGTCGAGGACCAGGTCAAGCTGCTCAAGGACGGCAAGACCTCCCGCGACCGGGAGAGGGCGCTGGAGCACCTGCGCAAGATCGGCAAGAAGGAGGCGGTGCCGGGGATGCTCGAGGCGCTCAAGAGCGCCAGCAGCGGCCTCAAGCCCAAGATCGTGGTGGCGCTGGGCGATCTGAAGGACGCCTCGGCGGTGGACGGGCTGGTCGAGGCCATCGACATGTCGGTGGGCAACGGCACCGACAAGGCCACCGCCGACGCCAACACCGCCAACAAGGAGATCAGCCGGGCGCTGGGCGAGATCGGCGACAAGAAGGCCGCCGCCCCGCTGACCAAGCTGCTCAAGGCCACCCGCAACGACTACGTGCGGCTGGAGACGATCGAGGCCCTGGGGCACCTCAAGGACGCGACGGCGGTGCCGGTGCTGGTGGACTTCGCCGGCGACGAGCGGCTGGAGACCCTGGTCAACAAGAAGGCCATCCAGGCGCTGTCGGAGATCAACAGCCCCGAGGCGCTGCCGGTCTACCTGCAGATGCTGTTCGCCGAGCGCAAGGGGGTCAGCTTCTACCCGGAGAGCGCCTACGGCATCTTCAAGCTGGGCAACGCGGCCAACGACAAGATCCTGGCGGTGCTCAAGGGCGAGGACAAGGCGCTGATCAAGTGGGCCAAGGAGCGCGAGGTGCTGGAGCCGGCGATCTACGCCAAGGCGGCGCAGATCGAGAGCGACCTGCAGGACCGCCGGGCCATCCCCGAGCTTCTCAAGCTGCTCAAGTACGAGGACGCCCGCAAGGACTACCAGCAGATCGTGCGCATGAACGCCGCCGACTCGCTGGGGCGGATGCGCGCCAAGGAGGCGGTGGGGCCGATCGCGGCGATGCTCACCGAGCCCGACTCCACCTCGCGCGGGGCCTTCATGCGGGCGCTGGTGCAGATCGGCGACGCGGCGGCGACCCCCAAGCTGTCCGAGTGCATGAAGAACGGCGACTGGAGCGCCCGCGAGTACTGCGTGCTGGGCCTGTCGCTGATCGGCGGCGCCAAGGACGTCAAGGCCATCGAGAGCGTGGAGAAGGAAGAGCCGGGCATGTTCGACAAGGAGTGCGGCGCCGGCAACTACGGCGACGTCGACTGCGCCAAGGAGAAGGCCAAGAACGTCGAGAACCGCCTGAAGAACATCGCCTCCTACAAGAAGGCGCTGGAGGTGGTCTCCAAGTGCGACAACGACGCCAAGTGCCTGGAGAAGCTGCTGGCCGACGGCGAGCCGGTGGTGCGCGAGCACGCCGCCTACGAGCTCGGCCGCCGCGGCGCGGTCGACTCGCTGCCGGCGCTGATGACCGCCATCAAGCGCGAGGTCACCAACACCGTCGACCTCAATCCGCGCTTCGCCGCCATCTGCGCGGTGGACTGGATCGCCGCAAGCAACGCCAAGGCGATGGCCGCCGCCAAGGCCGAGGTCAACAGCCTCTTCGCCCTGGTGGAGAAGGAGAAGCGGGTCACCCTGACCATGCGCATCGCCGAAGAGGTGCAGCGCCTGGCGGTCAAGCTCGACCGCGGCTAACCGCCCGAGAGCACTGGGAATCCAGGCGGCGCGCGCTCGAAACGGGCGCGCGCCGCTGTTTTGGGTCAGCGCAGCCCGCCCACCAGCAGCAAGAAGGTGGCCGAGCTGGCGGCGACCAGCCCCCACCCCACCGCCCGCAGGTGGCGGGTGTCCGGGGGCCGGAAGGCGATGGCCACAGCCAGCGCCGCCAGCGGAGAGAAGGCGATCACCGCCGCCCACGGCGCCTCGTGGGCCAGCGCCAGCGCGATCCCGGCCGCGGCCAGCGCCGCCGCCGAGGCTCCGGCCCCGCGCGCCAGCGGCGCCGACGGCTTGCCCTTGGCCACCGCCAGCGTCGAGCGCACGGCCAGCGTGGCGATCAGGTAGGCCCCGTCCCACACCGCCAGGCAGACGAGCGCATCTCTGAGCGAGACCTGAGCCGCCAGGGCGACGGGGAATCCGAACGCCGCCAGCGTCCAGGCCGCCAGGAGCTCGCCCGGCGTGGTCCGCTCGCGCCCCAGGACGATCATCGGCGCCAGCGCCAGGGCGAACGCGGCCGGGACCGCCAGCGCCCAGATGAACTCTCGCGAAAGCCAGGCGCCGGCGGCCCCGAATCCCACTGCCGCGGTCGAAGCCAGGGCGAAGGCCAGCCAGGCCGGCCGGCCCAGCAGCTTCTGTTTGCGACCGCCTCGGCGCCCCAGGGCAACCAGCAGCGGCTCGTGCGCCAGAAACGCAGCCAGGCAGGCGAGCGCCAGGAAGATCGAGCCGAGCCCCGGCCTGCCGATGACCAGCGCGGTGAGCAGCGGGAAGGCGAGCTGGGCATAGCCCCCGTGCTCCTGGGGAAGAAGCTGGGGCAGCGGCGAGCGCGCGGAGGGTTCAGAAGTTTTCATTTCCTTCTCGATCAGGCAGGATGCGCCGCTTGAGCAGCACTCACGCAGATCCTAAAGAATGACCCGCACCCCCGCCACGGCCTTCCGCTTCACCGATGCCGTGGCCCGCCCGACGCACCCGTGATCGCTCGCTTCTTCCACGCCGACTCCGACGTCACCGCCGCGCTCTCCAGGGCCGTGGCGTCCATGCCCAAGCTGCTGCTCGTCACCCACCTCAGCGGGCCGCGCAACGGCGCCTATGACCAGAAGACGCCGTTCAAGGAGGTCCTGGCCTGCGCCGGGGCCCAGCTCGACATCGTCCTGGTGATCGACGAGGGCCTGCCCGAGGGCATGTGGCGCGATCCGATGGGCGTGCTCTGCGACAGCCTCTACCCGGGCGACGCCAAGACCGCCCAGGCCGCCAAGGCCGGCTACGTCCTGGTCCAGGGCGGCCAGCCGCTGGCCTGGTATCGCAAGGCGCTGTGGGATCCGTTCGAGGACGCCGAAACCCTCACCTACGCCATCTCTCAGGTGATCCCCGGGGTGGTCCCCTTCGCCCGGCCCAAGCCCGAGGGCGAGGTCAAGCCGCCCCCGCGCAAGCCGCCGACTGCCGAGGAGGCCGCGGCCGCCTCCCGCCAGAGCGCCAGCAAGCGCCGCGACACCCCGGTGATCAACCAGGCGGCCGCCAAGCCGGGAGCCGGCAAGCGCCGCGAGACGCCGATCATCAACCCCGCCGCCGGCGGCAAGCGGTGCGACACCCCGATCATCAACCCGGCGGCCTCCGCCAACTCGGCCAAGAACCGGCCGCCGCGCCGCGACACGCCGCCGATGTCGCCCGAGGCCGCCTACGCCCCGACCCAGGAGATTCCCAAGGTCGAGGTCCCGCCTCCGGCTCCGCCGCCCCCGCCCGAACCGCCGCCGCTCGATCCCTTCGCCATCCTGGGCGTGGCCCCGGGCGTCGGCTTCGACGAGGTGAAGAAGGCCTACCGGGCGCTGATCCTGCAGTACCACCCGGACAAGGTGGCGCACCTGGGCAAGGAGTTCCGCGAGCTGGCCGAGAAGAAGACCCTCGACCTGAACGCCGCCTACCAGATGCTGGAGAAGACGCTCAGGAAGTAGCGGCCCGGCCGGCGCGCGCGGCGCGGGTGATCATCTGCACCGGTCCGAGGAAGAGGTGCTTCTCGGTGTAGATGCGCCGCCCGGCGAGCCGGGTCCCCTTCTTGGCCGCCGGTCCGGGCTTGAGCAGCCACTGGCGGGCCACCGCCAGGCCGTTGGCCGACAACCCCTGGCGCAGCTCTTCGGGCATCTCGGCCCAGTAGCGCTTCACCAGCGGCTCGAGCCGCCGGTCGAACTTGGACCCCAGCTGGCTGTGGCGCCGGGCGCCGTGGAGGGTGCCGTCGAAGCGGGTGGAGATGTGGAACAGCTCGTGGAGGATGGTCTGCACCCGCTTCTCGGGAGTGGCCACCCGCAAGAAGCGCGGCCGCAGGGTGATGACGTAGAGCATCTGCCGGCCCTTGATCCGCACCGCCGGGCGGCGCAGGTCGGCGTTGGAGCCCAGCGGGCGGATGGTGGCCCAGCTCGCCCGGCGCGCCTCGCCGACCACCACCAGGATCCGGCTGGCCTTGATGTGCTCGAACTCGGGGAGGCGGGCGGCGGCATCGGCGATGACCGCGCGAACCAGCCGGGTGATGTTGGGGCGCCGGACTTTCTTCATGGAGTGGCGGCATCCTAGCCCAGGGATTGAGCGGCGCCAGCAAATGAGAGGCGCCGGTCGCTATCCACTCGCCCGCGCTTGCTGGGGATTTCGGCTGCCGCGCCCCCGGCCGGCGACCGCGCCGCTCGCCTGTTCGCGCCGACGCCGGCCGCGCCCGGAGTGGCCCCTTCCCGTGGCCAGCGCCGTCTCGACCAGGGCATCGAGCGCCTCGAAGGCCCGGTCGATGACCGCGGGGAGCTCCTCGGGGCAGCCCTCGGTCCAGGAGGTGATCGCGGCGTCGGCGGTGGCCATCGCCACCCGCGCGGTGAGCCGGGCAAGCACCAGGGAACAGGCGCTCTCGGGCAGCCGCTCGGAGACCGCGGTGGCCAGCCGATCGGCCCAGTCGTCCTGCTTGAGGAGGAACTGGCTCCTCAGGGCGGGCGTCTTCCGGATGAGGCGCAGCAGCGCCTGGCTCTGACCCGGGTCGATGGCGAACTGCTGGATCGCGGTCCCGATCGCCACCCGCAGCGAGGCCAGCGGGGGCTCCTGCCGCGGCCGGCGGCGGAACTCCTCGAGCAGCGCCAGGCCGAAGTCCTCCACCGCCGAGGTGACCACGTCCTCCTTGGTGGCGAAGTAGCGGAAGAAAGTCCTGCGCGAGATCCCCGCCTCCCGCGCCAGATCGTCCGCGGTGACCTTGTCGAAGCCGCGCTCGAGGAACAGGCCCATGGCGCGGGCGCCGATGTCGACGCGCGCCAGGCGCTGCTTGCGGGCCTGCAGGCTGGCGACCTGGGCTCCAGGCCGCTCCATCTTCTTGCGAACCGCCGAGCGCACGGAGGGCATCGCCGCACCATAGCATGCGTGCTAGGATGACACTTAGTGCCAGTTTCGACATCTCGTGCCCGAGCATCTCGCATGATCAACAACCAGTTCGTCTCGGCCATCGCCAGAGCCTCGGCCGCGCCCGCGGCGCGGATCGTCTCCCGCGGAGCGGAGTTCGTCCGCACCCTGTCGCTGGAGAGCGGGTACATCGTCTCCGCCGACTCCAATCACCCGGCGGAGGGGCTGCTCGCCGTGCTCGCCGCCGAGAAGCGACTCGACTCCGATCTGGTGGGGCCGCTGCGCGCCGAGGCGGCCAAGCGCAAAGTCCCGCCCGAGTACCTGCTGGTGGAGGACCAGCTGCTCCCGCCCGGGGATGTGGTGGGCGCGCTGGAGCGGATGGCATCGCTGCAGTTCCGCGCGGCGCTGGTCGCTCAGGGGGCGGTCACTCCCGAACCGGCCGCGAACGTCGCCCGGCGCGGCATCCGCGTGCACGCCGGAGCGCTGCTGCTCGAGCAGTTCCGGGCGCTGAGCCTGGAGGACGTCCGGGAATATCTCGGCGGCGGCCGGGGAATCCTCCAGTTCCGCTCCGCCGAGGGCGAATTGCAGGAGCTGCGGCTGCAGCCGGCCGAGATGCGCATCGTCCGCGGCGCCCGGCTCGATCTGGCCCAGGTGCAGGATCAGCGGGCCCTGCGCCTCGGGGCGGCCCTGGTCGGGCTCGACCTGGCGACCAGGACGCCCTAGATCGCGGCCCGCGCCGGGCGGGTGGAGGCCTGCCCGACCTCTCGGCCGGATCGAGCACCCCGGTCAGCGGCGAAGGAAGAGGGCCGCCCACGGCACCCGGCGTCGCCTTGCCTCGCCGCCCGCGCTGGTGAACCAGTCCTGTCGCGCAGGCAGCCAGCGAGCCCTCCGCCGATCATCCCGGCGGCGGGCGAATTCCCGAGGAGGCAGGCCATGTTGGGCGGGAGCGCGCTCGAGACGCACGAATGGTTCCAGCTCTTCCTGGGCTCGCCGGTCCACGTCTCGCGCTCGACCACGAGCCCGGGAGAGCATCAGCGGCGCGTCAACGAGGCGAACGCGCGATTCCGCTCGGCCCACGCGTCGCTTCTGAGGAGCGCGGCGACGCAGGTCCAGTCGTCGCTGCAGACGTGGTCCGCGCCTGACGGACAGCTGCTGCGATGGAGGGAGGTCGACCGGCTCGAGCTCACCGACTACGGCCGGGGGCTCGAGCTGGGGGCGGGAACGGAGTACGCCTGCCGGTTCTCGTTCTCGCTGGCGCGCCTGACGCTGACGGCGGCGGTGACGGTGGGGCTGCGCGGGCCGGTCGCAGCGCCTGAGCTCGCGGCGCTGCGCGCCGGGCTCGGGAGGCTGTTCTCGCGCCTCGACGCCAAGCCAATCGAGGATCCTGCGCCCGCAGCGCGGGGCTTCGGCGCGCAGGAGAGCGAGCTCGAGCTCAGGCTGGACGCGTCGGCGTCTCTCGACGGCGGCACGAGACTGACGTTCGAGAGTCTTGAGATCGAGGAGATCGCTGAATCCCCAGAGAATCCGGAAGGCTATCCGGCGGGAAGCGGCGCCACGGCGCGTCTCACACTCGTCGACGCCGAGGGGTCTTCGCAGACCTTCCATCTCGAGGAGTTGGATCCGCCCTATGCAGCTCGCAGCTCGTTCGAGTGGGCAGATCTGCGGATCGGGCTGCTGGAGATCGTGGAACCGCACCACGCTCCATCGCTGAGGCTTCGCATCTCGCGCAAAGGGCGAGGCTGACCGAGAGCCCCTCACGCCTCGCAGCGGCCCGGGCGCCTCAGGGACGTTGGACGCACCGCCATCGCCGGGGAGCCACTCGCCTCGGAGCCACCCGCGCAACGGAAGAGGCTGAATTCGAGGGCGCTAGGAGAGACAGCGCCGTTTCAGCGCTAGATTCCCGAGTCCGGCGAGCCGCCATCGCTCGGAAGAGCGAGGCAGGAGCTCGGGCTCGTCAGGTACTTGCAGCCGTGCCCGTCGACCAACTCCTTGGCGCCCTGGGGCCCCAGGTCGCAGATCTTCGGGCAGTTGCTGGAATCGGTGGCGATCCAGCCGCCGTAGCCGAAGCAGTTGCAGGTCGGGGTCTCGATGGGGCAGCAGAACCCTCCACCGTCCGCCGGGGCGAGTTGGTGAGTGCCCTCGGCGCTGCAGCCGAGCCAGAGCAACGCGAGTGCCGCCGCGATCGTCCGTGCCATTCCGCCCTCCGCGATACCGCGAGCATACCGAAGGCGACGCACTGGAGTGAGGAAATGCGCCCGCTCGCCGAGTGCGTGGAGCGGCAAGCCGCTACCAGAGCCCGGGCACCAGCCGGTAGCGGGTCTCGCTCTGGTAGGCGCGGTAGCCGTCCAGCTCCTGCTCGAGCATGGCGTCCTCGAGTCGGGTCCTGACGATCAGCATCACCACCGAGAGCAGAGCGGGGATGGCGCTCCAGGCGGACATGAAGAGCAGCGGCTGGGCGAGGGTGCCGATGATCATGCCCGCATTTCCCGGGTGCCGAACGACGCGGTAGGGCCCGGAGTTGCAGACGGTGTGTCCTCGATCGCTCTGGATGCGCACCACCGCGCTGAAGAACCGGTTTTCCTTGATCGCGGACAGGACGAGTCCCATCCCGGCGAGGCTCAGGACCAGGCCGGCGACCATCGCACTCGAATCCAGGCGCGGGCTCCATTGGTAGCGCCCAGCGTCGAGCCCGGCGACGACCAGGATCGCCAAAGTGAGCAACAGGCCCAGCCCCAAGAGCTTCTTGTCCCAGGCCTTTGCTCCGGGACCGGGCCTGGCGCGCTCCGCCGCCAGCTCGGGCGAGCCACGCAGCACCCATCTCGTCAGCACGTTCGAGGCCAGGCTCAGGGCCGCGTAGATCCAGGCCGGCCAGTAGTCCAGGCGCCCGGCACACCCCAGCAGAATGGCCATGAAGACCAGCGTGCTGATGAGCCCGGCCAGATACGGTTTCAGTGCTTTCACGGCAGCCTCCGGCCCGGCTTACTTAGCACCTTCGCCCGCGGCGCGAGGCGCGAATTGTCGAATCGGGACTCGGCCTCGCTTGCCGCCGGCCTGCCCGCCCTGGGAGGGCCCAGACCAGGGCCTCCCAGGGCCCGCAACGACGAAGCGCGGACCCCGTCTACAGGCCCGCGCTCCCTCGAGATTTCGGCTGTTCCAGGCGCGGCTACTTCTTCTTCTGGGTCACCACCTCGTCGATCAGGCCGTACTCCTTGGCCTCGCCGGCGCCCATGAAGTAGTCGCGGTCGGTGTCCTTCTCGACGCGCTCGATCGGCTGGCCGGTGTGGCGGGACATGATCTCGTTCATCTTGGCCTTCAGCCGCAGGATCTCGCGGGCGTGAATCTCCACGTCGCTGGCCTGGCCCTGGGCGCCGCCCAGCACCTGGTGGATCATCACCCGGGCGTGCGGCAGGGCGAAGCGCTTGCCCTTGGCCCCGGCGCACAGCAGCAGCGCGCCCATCGAGGCCGCCTGGCCCATGCAGATCGTCGACACCGGCGGCTTGACGTACTGCATGGTGTCGTAGATCGCCATCCCGGCGCTCACCGAGCCGCCCGGGCTGTTGATGTAGAGGTTGATGTCCTTGTCCGGGTCCTCGCTCTCCAGGAACAGCAGCTGGGCGATGATCACGTTGGCGACGTCGTCGTCGATCGGGGTGCCCAGGAAGACGATGCGGTCCTTGAGCAGCCGCGAGTAGATGTCGTAGCTGCGCTCGCCGCGGTGGGTCTGCTCGACCACGTACGGCATCGGGATGTAGCTCATTGGCGGCCTCCGGAAGCGTCGACGTGAAACGGCTCGGCGACCCTGGCTATTCCGCCCGGGGCACAAGCAGCCCCGGGTTCGTCAGGCGGCCGGCGGGTCTGTCGAACCGGCTCGCGGGCGCTCGCGCGCCTCCTTTAGGACGCTTGAATCTTGGCCTTCGACTTGAGGAAGGCAAGCGTCTTCTGGACCTTGAGCCGCTGGCGCAGGTTGCGCTCGGCCTCGCCGTGCAGCTGCGGGCGCAGCCGCTCCTTGGGCACGCCCACCCGCTGCGCCATCTGCCCCAGCTCCTGGTCGATGTCCGGCTCGCCGACCTCGATCTTCTCCGCCTCGGCGATGGCCTCGAGCAAGAGCGCCCCCTTGACCTCGGTGGTGGCAGGTCCCTTGATCCCCTCGCGCATCCGCTGGAAGTCGAGCTTCATCCGCCGCGGGTCGATGCCCTGGTGCTGCAGCCCCTCCAGCCAGCTCTCCAGCATCGAGTCGGCGGCCGACTCGACCATCGCCTGCGGGACCTCGAACGGGTTCTTGGCGATCAGCTGCTTCATCAGCTGCTCGCGCTCCTCGCGGTCGGCGCTGTCCTTGCTGCGCTCCTCGAGCTCGGAGCGGATCTTGGTCTTCAGCTCGGCGAGGGTCTCCCCGGCGCCGGCGTCCTTGGCCAGTTGGTCGTCGAGGGCCGGGACCTTCTTCGACTTGATGGACTTGAGCTTGACCTTGAAGTGGGCGGTCTTGCCGGCCAGCTCGGCCAGCCGGTGGTCCTTGGCGAAGGGGTAGTCGAACTCCTTGCTGTCGCCGACGTTCATCCCCGCCACCTGCGGGGCGTGGCCGGAGGAGAAGTCGCCCTCGGTGACCTCGAAGTTGGCGTCCTCGCCCTTGCCGCCGGGGAAGCCCTTGCCGTCGACGGTGCCCTGGTAGTCGATGGCGGCGAAGTCGCCGGTCTGGGCGGCGGTGCGCCCCTCGACCGGGATCAGCTCGCTCATCGCCTGGCGCAGCCGCTCCAGCTCCTCGTCGACCTGGGCGTCGGCCACCTCGCGCTTGCCTTCCTTGAGCTCCAGGCCCTGGTACTCCTTCGGCTCGACCTTCGGCTTGACCTCGACCTGGGCCTGGTAGCGGAAGGCCTCGCCCAGCTTGAGTCCCTGCTGGCTGACGCGCGGCGGGGCCACCGGCAGCACGGTCGGATTGGCGCGGATCGCCTCCAGGTAGCTGTGCTCGACCAGGTGCTGGATCACGTCGCTCTCGACCTGGTCCTTGTAGCGGGCCTCGAGGATGCGCCGGGGAACCTTGCCGGGGCGGAAGCCGGGGATGCGCACCCGGTGCGAGAGCGACTGGTACGCCCGATCGACCTCGCCCAAGACCACCTGGGGATCGACCTCGACGTTGATCCGCTTCTCGATCGGGGAGACTTCTTCCACGCTGAACTTGGCCATCGGCTTCCTCTGCAAGGGTCCGGCTGCTCGGCCGGAGAGAAAAGAGCGGGTTGGGGTATCCCGATTCTCCGCGCAGGTCAAGGTGGGCACGCGGGCGCCGCCCCTGCCCGGCTGGCCGCAGGGCCCGGAGCGGCTCCCGGGCCGAAGGTCCCAGCCGAAAGGCGGGCGGCGGGCAGGGCGACGGCATGGTATGAAAGCCGTCGCCGGGCGGGTGGTGGAACGGTAGACACGCGGGTCTTAGAAGCCCGTGCCGCAAGGTGTGAGGGTTCGATTCCCTCCCCGCCCACTCCTCTTCCCCACGTCCGCATAGGAGCCGAGACGGTGACCTGGCTGTATTCGAGCGCGGTCTTCCTCAGCGCCTTCCTGCTCTTCGCCCTGCAGCCGGCGGTCGGCCATCTGCTGTTGCCCTGGTTCGGCGGCGCGCCGGCGGTCTGGACCGTCTGCATGCTGTTCTTCCAGGCGTTCCTCTTGCTGGGCTACCTCTACGCCCACCTGCTCGTCTCTCGGCTCTCGCCTCGGGCGCAGGCGCTGGTGCACCTCACGGTGCTGGGCGCCGGATTGGCGGCGCTGCTGTGGGCCGGCCTCTCCTACGGAGCGCCGCTGCGGCCGCCGCCGTCGCTCCAGCCCCGAGGTGGCGGGCAGCCGACCTTCGAGGTGTTGGCCGCCCTGGCCGCCGCCTGCGGGCTGCCGTACTTCGGGCTGAGCGCCAACGGCCCGCTGCTGCAGGCCTGGTTCGCCCGCGCCAACCCCGGCAAGCCTCCCTACCGGCTCTACGCGCTCTCCAACGCCGGCTCGTTCCTGGCCCTCATCGCCTATCCCTTCGCCATCGACCCGCTGCTGAGCGTCCGGGCCCAGGGTTGGGGAATGCTCAGTCTTTTCGCCCTCTTCGCCGGCGCGGCGGCAGTGCTCGGGCAGGGCGCCTCCCGGTCGCAGCCGCTCCAGCTACAGGTCCCGGCTCCCAATCCATCGAGCGCGTTCCCGGCCGATCCCGGCGCCTTCGGGCGCGCGCTGTGGCTGGCATTGCCGGCGACCTCCTCGGCGCTGCTGCTGGCGGTCTCCAGCCAGATGACCGAAGAGGTGACGGCCGTCCCGTTCCTCTGGGTTTTGCCGCTGGCCCTCTACCTGGCGAGCTTCATCCTCACCTTCGAGAGCGAGCGCTGGTACCGCCGGGGCGTGTTTGCCGTCCTCTTCGCGGGGTCGGGCGTGGCCGTGTCGGTGCTCCATTTCCTGGGGAACCACCGGGGGCTCTCCTGGCAGCTCATCCCGCTGCCGGCGCTGCTCTTTGCCGGGGCGATGCTCTGCCACGGCGAGCTGGCCCGGCTGCGGCCGCCGGCCTCGGGCCTGACCGGCTTCTACCTGCGCCTGTCGCTGGGCTCGGCGGCGGGGGCGGCGCTGGTGGCGCTGGCGGCGCCGCGGCTGCTGACCACCTACCTCGAGGTCCCGATCGCGGTCAGCGTCTGCTGGGCGCTGCTGTGGCTGGCGATGGCCCGCGAGAAGGACTCGGCGCTGCGGCGCTACCGCTCGGTGCGGACGGCGGTGCCGGCGCTGGTGGGGGCGCTGCTGGTCATGCTCTGGTCGGCCTACACCGACGGCCCCGACCACACGCTGCTGGTCCGGCGCGGCTTCTTCGGCGTGCTGAGGGTGGTCCAGATCGATCCCGGAAGCCCAGAGGAGGCGGTGGCGCTCATCCACGGGCAGACCACCCACGGGATGCAGTTCCAGGCCGAGAAGCTGCGCAGCCAGCCCACCACCTACTACGGCGCCTCCTCCGGCGTCGGCCACGCCATCCTCGAGCACCCGCGCCGCCAGGCCGGCCAGCCGATGAAGGTGGGCGTGGTCGGGCTGGGCGCCGGCACGCTGGGCGGCTGGGCGCTCCCCGGGGACCAGTACCGCTTCTACGAGATCGACCCGCTGGTGGTGGACCTGGCCAAGGGCGAAGGCGGCTACTTCTCCTTCCTGTCGGGTTGCCAGGGGCAGGTGGAGGTCGTCCTCGGGGACGGCCGGGTGGCGCTGGAGAGCGAGCTGGCCCAGCCTCAGGGCTTCGACGTGCTGGCGCTGGATGCCTTCAGCAGCGACGCCATCCCGGCCCACCTGCTGACCAAGGAAGCTCTTGAGATCTACCTGCGCCACCTGCGGGATGCCGACTCGGTCTTGGCCATCCACGTCAGCAACCGCCTGCTCGATCTCTCGCCCGTCGTCGCCCGCCTGGCCCGTGAGCTCGGCCTCAAGGTCTCCCGCTTCAAGGCGACCAAGACCAAGAAAACCATCAAGCTCGCCGGCGAGCTCCCATCGGACTGGATGTTGCTGGCGCGCGCCCGCGTCCCCGAGGGCGAGGTGCCGGAACCGAGCGCGTTGACGCCGCTGTGGACCGACGACCACGTGGACCTGCTGTCGGCCCTCCGCTAGGCCGCGGCTCCCCCCGGACGCAAACTTGACGGCGGTTCAGGCCAGGGGATTTGCTGGCGGTCAGGGCGCGGAATCCTGCCTGATTGAGCGAGCTTGGCTGTGATGAGCGCAATGGCGAGCGTCAACTGGAGGCGTTGGAGCTGGGCGGCGGGAGCCATCCTCTCGGCGTCGCTGGCCGGGTGCATCCGCGAGCCGGCTCCGGTTCCGGCGCCGGTGGGGCCAGACGCCTCGGCCGAGGTCGCCGCCTCCCGGCCCAAGCCTCCCGCGCCGCTCGAGGCGGTGGTCGCCGCGGTCGACGGCAAGGTCGAGCGGTTGCGCGAGGGTGGCTGGTCGAGCCTGAGAGTGGGCGACACCGTCCGCACCCTGGACGCCATCCGCACCGGCCCCAAATCGAGGACCGACCTGGAGATCGATTCCTCCTCTCGCCTCTCCGTGGCCGAGGAGACCCAGCTCGACGTGGCCGCCCTGACCGGCGAGGTCCATCGCTTCAACCTCAAGAAAGGCCGCATCGCGGCGGCCTATCAGCCGAGCGCGACCCGGCTGCTGCGCATCGAGGGCGGCCGCGGGGAGGTCGCCGAGTCCAGCGGCGGCCGGTTCAGCGTCCTGGCCGGCGAGAAGGAGTTCGCGGTGGCCACCGAGACCGGCACGGTCAACCTGCGCGCCGCCGGGATCGCCGTCGCGGTGGCGGAGAACCAGATGAGCAAGGCGGTGGCCGGCGCCGCCCCGGCCGCGCCCGCTCCGCTGCCGGCGGAGCTGCTGCTCAAGGTGGCGCTTGCCGCGCGCCGCCCTCCCGGCAGCTGCGCGGTGGAAGGCAAGGCCGATCCCGGGGCCGTGGTCCGCGTCGCCGGCGAGGCGGTGGAGGTCGGACCCGACGGCCGCTTCAGCGCCTCGCTCAGAGGCCACCCTGCCGGCAGGATCAAGGTGATCAGCTCCGACGCCCTGGGCCGGATCCGGGAGAAAGAAATCCTCTGCGAGGCAATGCCCGCCGCCGGACCGCCGCCGTCAGTCGACGAAGTGAACATCGATTGGCGACAATGAGGCCGATGGTCCTGATCTTCGGGCGATGGCGGTGGGCAGGTCTGCTGCTGGCTCTGGGCGCCGCGAGCGCCCTGGCGCGGCCGCCCGCCCCGCTGCGCCTCACGGTCGAGCCCGCGCAGATGGTGCTGGGCCTCGACCCCCGGGCGCAGTTGACGATCGAGGGGCCGGCGGAGCTGGCCGCGGTGCAGCTGTCGTCGAACCTGGGGGCGATCGAGGCCGTGCAGCGCACCGGCCCGGGGCGGTTCCAGGCGGTCTTCCGCCCTCCGAGCAAGCGCTTTCCGATGGTGGCCATCCTCGCCGCCTGGGGGCGCGTCGGCGAGGAGTTGCTGCTGGGCTGGACTGCGGTACCGCTTTTCGGCCAGGGGGACGCCACCCTCAAGACCCGGCCCCGGGCGCAGGTGGAGGTGCGCATCGGCGAGCGGCTGTTCGGGCCGGTCGAGGCCGACGACAAGGGATTGGCCAAGGTGCCGGTGGTCGTTCCGCCGGGCGAGCGCGCCTTCGACGGGACCCGGGAGATCGACCTCGGGCTGCCGGCCACGCCTCACCTGCACCTCGTCGCGCCGGACGGTGAAATCGCGGCCGCCGTCGATTCCGCGGTGGAGCTGTGGGCCCTGGTGGTCGACGAGAAGGGCCGCCCCCGAGGCGCGGCCGAGCTCGAGCTGATCCCCAGCGAAGGCCAGGCCGAGGCCACCGAGGTCGCGCCCGGCCTGCAGTCGATCGCCTGGAAGCTTCCCCCGGGCCCCGCCGGCCAGGTGTTGATGAAGGTGCGGCTGCCGGGGGACGCCCCCTCGGATGGAGCCATCCAGGTCACGCGCCGGGAAGGGCTTCCCTCCAGCGCCTCGATCCTGATGCGCGCGCCGAGCCTGGTCGCCGGACAGGAGCTGGAGATCCGGGTGGAGGTCCTCGACGGCGCCGGCAATCCCTCGGGCGAGCCGGTCGAGCTGGTTGCCAGCGCCGGCGAGTTGGTCGACGTCCAGGCCGAGAGCCGCGGGCGGATGCAGGCCCGACTGCGCCACGCACCGACCTTCTTCGGCCGGCGCGAGATCGAGGTCACCGCCAGCTACGGGCACAAGGTGCTGGCGAGGATCCCGGTGCCGTTGGCGGCGGCCGCGCCGGAGGAGATTGCCCTGCAGCCCGAGCGCCAGAAGCTGCTGGCCGACGGTCAGGGCCGGGCCAGCTTCCGGGCGACGGTCACAGATCGCTTCGGCAATCCGGTGGCCGAGCCGCGGCTGGCCGCGAGCGCCGATGCCGGGACCGTGCAGCTCGAGGCCACCGGCGAGGGCGAGTATCGGCTCGAGTACCGAGCCGACCGCCTGCGCGGCACCGGGGTGGCCACGCTGCGGGCCGACGCCGGAGATGCCTCGGCAACCGCGCAGATCGAGCTGGTGCCCACGGTCTCCAGGCTGTCGTTGGCTGCCAAGGCCGGCGGGCTGCTGGGCGGCGGAACGGCCAGCTTCCATGGCGCCGGCGAAGCCAGCCTGGGCTTCCTCCTGGGCGGCGAGACCTTGGCGGCCGGGCTGGAGGCTGCCTGGTTCCAATTGCACCGCGCCGAGAGCACCAGCTCCGGGGCGGTGGATGGCCGCCACGACTTTCTGACCCTGAGCGCCGGGCTGCGCTGGCTGCGGGACCTGTCGCCCACCCTGACGGTATGGACCGGCGCCGACGCGGTGGGCGCGCTGGTCAACAGCCACCTGCAGCTCGGCGACCAGCCCCCGCAGGTGGAGCGCAGCCTGACCTGGGGAGCCGAGCTGAGGGCCGGGATTTCGGCGAGAATGGCGCTCGGCGGGCCGCTTCTCGAGGTGCGGCTCCTGCGCCTGTGGGCGCCGCGGATGAGCGGCTCGCTGCAGGGGAGGCTCACCGCCGTGGCACTCGACGTGGGGTATCGCTTTGAGGCCTTCTGACGCCAGCCCCTCGCGGAGCGGCACCGCCCTGCTGGCTGCCGCCATGCTCCTGGCATCCTGCCAGGCAGTCGAAATGCCTGCCCCAGCGCCGAAGTCGATCGCCCCCAGCGCCGGCTACGCCGGGGACCAGACCCCGGTGACGATCAAGGGCGACAGCTTTCTGGCGCAGGCGACGCAGAGCCTCGACCCTTCCGTTTCCCCGGCGATTCGCTCGGATTTCCGCGCCTGGCTCGGCGAGACCGAGCTGCTCTCGGTGTCCCGCGTCGACGCCTCCACCCTGACCGCCACGGTCCCGGCGGGAATGGCCGCCGGGAAGTACGCGCTGCGGGTTGAGGGCCCGTTCGGCAGCGGGACCCTGCCCGACGCCTTCGAGGCGGTGAGCCTTCCCAATGCGGCCCTGGAGGCGACCCTGACTCTCTCCGCGCCGGTGCACAAGCAGCCGGCAACGGCGACCGCGGTGGTCACCAACGTCGGCGGGCGCGCGGCCCTGGGCGTGTCGCTGGCCGGGAGTCCCAGCATCCTCCAGGCCGACGTCACCCTACCCCCGGCCAACCTGCCGGTGGACCTCGCTCCCGGCGGCTCGGTCCAGGTGGTCTGGCAACTGCTGGCCGCGGGCGGCGGAACCCTGAGCATGACGGTGTCGTTTGCCGGGACCGACGCGCTCGACGGCCACGCCGTGACTTGCTCGGCCTCGGCTTCGGCGAAGATCGCGCCGCCCTGAGGAGCGGCTGGACCAACCCCAGCAGCGCACCTCCGGGCGTTCGAGGATCGAGAATCCAGGCGCCAGGCTCAAGATCTCCGGCCAGGCACGCGTTTGGCTGGCGCTAGGGGAGCAGAGCGTTCGGCGTCAGGTGCTCCACCCAGGCAGCCGGCGCCTCGTGCCTTCTCTGCCGAGAGGCCCCCTCGAGCGCTTGGAGGGGCCGCGCAAGTCGCCGAGGGCGATCGCTGTTGAAGACGCCAGGAGCTGGCATCCGCCGCGGACCCGAGCTCCCGAATTCGATGCGCGCCCAAGTCGTCCAGCCCGACCAATCGCCAAGGGCCAGGCCTGCCGCCGTTCGAGCGGCAAGGCTGGCCTGCCGTTCAGGACCCTGCGGGCGCGGCCCGGCGAGCGCGTTGACCGGCTCGCGCCGGGGCCCGTATGGTTCGCCCTCCATGCGCAAGCTCCTCCCCGGCGCCCTGGCCACCCTCTCCGGCGTCCTCTACTTCCTCGGCTTCATCGGCTTCGACCAGTGGTACCTGTCCTGGGTCTGCCTGGTCCCCCTGCTCTTGGCGCTGCGCGGCGTGCAGACCGGCTGGCGGGCGCTCGGGCTGTCGTGGTGGATGGGCTTCGTGACGCACCTAGGCGGCTACTACTGGCTCGTCCACATGCTGCAGGAGTTCGCCTACTTCTCCATCCCGCTGGCGATGCTCGGCTACCTGCTGCTGTGCGTGGTGCAGGGGGCGATCTTCGGGGCCTTCGGCTGGCTGGCCTGGCTGCTGCAGCGGCGCACCCGGCTGCCGCTGGGGCTGGTGGCGCCGGTGGCCTACGTGGCGTTGGAGTTCGCCTTCCCGCTGATCTTCCCCAGCTACCTGGCCAACTCGCAGGCCTGGGTGCCGCTGTTGACGCAGGTGGCGGACCTGGGCGGGGTGCTGCTGCTGTCGGGGCTCATGGCGCTGGTCAACGCGGCGCTGGCCGAGGTGATCGCCGCCCGCCTCGAGCGCCGGCCGCTGCCGCGGGCCTTCGCGCTGGCCGGGGCGCTGACCCTGGCCTTCACCGCCGGCTACGGCGCGCTGCGGCTGCGCCAGATGGCGGCGGTGGAGCAGGCTTCGCCCAAGCTCAAGGTAGCGGTGGTCCAGGCCAACGTCGGCGAGTCGGACAAACACCTGCACGTCGCCGAGGGCATCCAGCGCTTCAAGGACATGACCGACGAGGCGATGAAGATCCCCGGGCTGGGGCTCATCCTCTGGCCGGAGAGCGGCTTCAACCGCTACGTCCCCTCGGGCGCCGACCTCTCCGGCCTGGTGGCCAGCCAGGTGACCGTCCCGATGATCATCGGCGCGATGCGCATGGAGCGCGACTCGTCGCGCAACAAGATCTGGAACAGCGCCTTCGTGGTCGCCCCCGGGGGCAAGGCGGTGGCCAACTACGACAAGACCAAGCTGCTGGTCTTCGGCGAGTACCTGCCGTTCGAGAAGCTGCTCGGCCCGCTCTACCGCAAGCTGCTGCCCTTCGCCTTCTCCCAGCAGTTCGGCGAGAGCCTGGCGCCGCTGCCGGTGGGCCCGTACCAGGTGTCGGCGGACATCTGCTACGAAGACATCCTTCCCCGGCACATCCGCGATCTGATGGGCCCGCTCGACGGCTCGGGAGCGCGGCCCCACGCCATGGTCAACCTGACCAACGACTCCTGGTATGGCCCGGTCGAGCCGCGCATCCACCTGGCGCTGGCCACCTTCCGGGCCATCGAGCATCGGCGCTGGCTGGTGCGCTCCACCGCCACAGGGATCAGCGCCTTCATCGACGCCTCCGGCCGGATAGTGCAGAGCAGCAACTTCGAAAAGGCCGAGACCCTGGTCGGCGAGGTGCCGATGATCGAGGGCGGGGCCACGGTCTACGGGCTGATCGGCGATTCGCTGGGGTGGCTGGCGCTGGCGGCCAGCACCGCGGGGCTGTTCTGGCGGCGCAAGGCGGCGGCCGACGCCAAGGCCAAGGGCGACCAGCGCCAGGCCGCCTGAGGCGCGTTTTCGCGGAGCGGCGGGGGCTGCGTTACAATCGAGCCCATGGCTGAGCACGACGAGAGCGACAACCCGCAGGGCAGCGAGAACCGGCGCAAGCACCCGCGGGTACCGCTGCAACTGCTGGTGCAGTACCGCTTCGACACCTTCGAGGATTTCCTGGCCGAGTACTCGGTGGACCTCTCCTCAGGCGGCATGTTCGTGCGCACCACGACCCCTCGCGAGGAGGGCTCGTTCATCTATTTGCAGTTCGCACTGCGCGACGGGCTGCGGCTGATCGAGGGGCTGGGCAAGGTGGTGCGCGTCAATCCGCCCGGCGATCCCGACCGCGTGCCCGGAATGGGAATCGAGTTCGTCAACCTCGACCCCGACTCCCAGGCGCTGATCGACGAGATCATCACCAAGCGCCTGGACCGCTGATCGGCTTCAGTTCCAGCCGGCAGACGGCGGCCCCCCGCCACACCGTCGGGCCGGGCCCACCGGTCGAAGCGAACCGAGCGTTGCAGACCCGGCTCGCCGCCGGGACCCGCCTCGCGGATCTCAGCAGTAGGCCGCGCTCTCGAACGCCATCCCCATGCGAACGAAGCCGGCCAGCGCGGGGTCTCTGAGCCTCAACACCAGGCGGACGCTCGGCAGCTTGCCTTGGTCTCCGTGCGGCCATTTTCGATAGGAGCCCTGGTTCTGCTCCTCGTCTCGCGCGTAGGAGGCGACCAACGGCGCCACTGCGTCGGCAAAGGCCAGCGCGTCGCCGTTGAGGTGAGCGAAATAGGCGTCGTTCCTCTTCCCCCATCCGCCGACCCGGCGCCCGTGCCAAGTGAGCGGCGCGCCGGAGGCCATCGCCGCTTCGAGCGCGTCGTATTCGGCCCTGGACACCGGCTGATCGACGCCGAAGGCGAGCGCGCACAGCCGCTCGAAGGTCGCGCCCCAAGGCTCCTGGCGCGCGAGAGACCGGGCCTGTTCCTCGCTGAGCGTGTGGCCTCCGACCAAGCCGGCGAACCCGTCGTCGAGAAGGCTCCAGAGGTCGACCAGGAGGGTCATTGGAAAGGTCGGCTCGAGGGGCGGCGGCCCGGCATCGGGATGCACCGTCGTCACGCGCAGGGCGATCTCCGCTCCGACGCTCTCGACTGTGACCGAGTACAGCTCGCTCATGGGTTTTTCTTCTGGCTCTTTCAGAGGAGGGGGACGCAGGGTTCGGCACAAAGCTCGGCCCGAACCCGGCAGCCGCCCGGCCTCGCTCGGTCATCCTCAGAGGCCGGAGACCTTCTCGAACTTGTAGTCGCCGATCGAAACGGCCGACCAGTCGCCCGAGAACCAGCCTCCCATTCCCAGGCCGTCCATCGCCGCCGAGAGCTTGGCGACATTGCCGGCGCCGTCGGCGACGCTGACCAGGATCTCCCCGCTGCCGGGCTCGATGCGGTAGACCGCGCCCTTGGCGTCGAGAGCGACGCGCAGCTCGGCGATCCTCCGCTCGCGCGAGGCGGCGTCCGCGGCGCCGGCGATGATGCGCACCGCCTGCTTGGCCGAGGCGTCGACCGGAGTCCCCTTCACGTCTGCGATGGCCTTGAGCTCGATCCGCACCTTGGGATTGCTGGCGGCGTCCTCGGGCGTGAGCTGCAGCTCCTGCATGGCGGCAGGGATCTCGAACGGCCCCACCGAGAACGAGTCCTCCGCGATCTGCCCGGGGCGCAGGGTGTACGGCCAGGTGTACGGCACGCCGATGATCTGGCCCTCGTTGACCGAGTCGGCCAACCGCACCTCGCGGTAGGAGCCCTCGGTATCGTAGATGGCCTTGAGCTCGAAGACGTGCTTCAGGATGACGGCTTCCTTCTCCCCGGAGATCTGGATCCGGCCCTTGAGGATGCTGTCGTGCAGGGGAAGTGAGGCGGACGCTGCCGGCTGGCGCTCGATCGCGGTGATCGCCACCTTTACGCCGTGCCCGCCGACCAGGTTCTTCATCTTGTCGAGAAGTCCCATGTGTTTCTCCGGAAAGCGTTGGAGCGCCTGGCTGCTCAGCTCTTCACGAAGATCAGCGCCTGCTCCTTCTTCGCGTCGCTGCAGGTCAGCCGGGAGCCGTCGACCTTGCAGCTGACCGGGTCCTTCCCCTTGATGGTCACGACGCCGGCCTCGTCCTTCTCCCAGGTGATGGCCTCGGTCTTGGCCTCCGGTTTGGCATCCTTCCCGGCGAAGGGGTTGGGCATCTTCATCATCATCTCGCCCTTGCCGCCCTCGGCCAGGGTGAGGTTGATCTCCATCTGCTTGAGCAGCTCCGCCGCCAGCTTGCCGAAGGCCTTCTGGTCCTCGGGCATCTTGGCGATCTGCTCGGCGGCGATCTTGCCCATCGCCGCCTTGTCGAGGGTGTAGCTGCCGGCGACGGAGCCGCCCTTGCAGGAAAAGGCCACCAGCGCCAACGCCATCACAGTCAGATTGCGGATCATCTTTCGCTCCTTGGGTCTCGGGAACTGTCCATTCGGTGCCTTCAACAGGTGGACAGGCGGGGCGGAAAGTTGTCGCAGCGAAGCGCGCCTTTTCTCGCCGGGCCGCGGCGTCGGCGGCGTCGACGACGATGCGCCGCGCGATGCGACGGCTCTCGAGCGACCGCGCGACTCGACGGAGAACGCCCGCCGCCGGCGCACCCTCATGCGTCGGCGGCGGGCGATCCCCTGGCCGAACTACATCTTCGCCAGCGTGGCGCAAGCCTTGGAGACGGCGTCGCGCAACGCCTTGGCGTTCTCGTTGCGGGTGCACTCGTAGCCCTTGCCCCCGATGGTCTTGCGAACCACCACTCCGTAGAGCGGCGAGTTGTCCATCGCCGAGGCGCTCTCGAACTCCAGCACCCAGCCGTCGGCGGTCTTGGACTTCTTGGTGAAGCTCTTGAACCCAGGGTTCATACTCTGGACCTCCTTGACCGCGGCGTCGTAGGTCGAGGCGTGGGCCTCGGTCACCGTCGCGACCATCACGGTGTAGGAGTAATCCTCCGGGTTGACCATGTAGCTGGGCGAGTCGCTGCCCATCGCCTCGGCCTTCGACCCGGCGGGCATTTCTACCTTGAGGCCCATCTTCTCGAGCTTGACCCAGGTGGCCGGCCCTGCCGCCGGAGCCGCGGCGGCCGCCGGCACGCCCTCGGCGGGCGCGCTTTTGCTGGCTTCCTTTACGGCCTCGGTGAGAGCGCTCTGAAGCGCGGTCGCCGACTGCTGGATCGCCGTCACCAACAGAGCCCCGCCGACGACGGCGCCCCCGATCCAGGTGCCCAGGATCAGCTTCTTCTTGGGCGAGGCGTACTGGGTGAAGGCGAAATAAAGGATGTAGAGCGGGACGAACAGCGACAGCAGGCCCTGGCCCACGCTCTTCTTGAACGCAGCGACCAGCACCACGATCGACATGATTCCCGCGATCAAGGTGAGCAGCGATCCAATGACGTAAAGCATTTGAAATACTCCCTCGCACACTTGCAGCGTTGACCTGCTCCGAAATTGGAGCAGCGACTCCTTCGAAATCCGGGGCTCAGAGACAGAGCTCTCCCCAGCCCGCCCTCCGCGGCGCGCAGGACGGGGGTTGCAGCTGGGTTCTGGAACGGCTCGTCAGTCTTCGAGCGGCAGGCCGGCGCTCTTGAGCGCCGCGTGGGCCTGCTCGGTCCCTACCGCGCGCAGGGCGAACATCGCCGCCTCCTGGTGCTCGGGATTGGAGAGCAGCTTCGCCAGCTTGGGGACCGCCGGCTCGGCGGCCTCGCGGTGATCGCCGATGGCGAAGATGGCCATGTGGCGGACGTCCTTGTCGTCGTCTTCCATCGCCCGCGCCAGGGCCGGGACCACGTCGGCCGAGTGGCCCTGCACCTTGCCCAGGGCGTTGGCGACGTCGGCGCGGACCCGCGGAGCGGGATCGCTGTGGACCAGGCGCACCAGCTTCTCGATCAGCTCCGCGGACGGATCGACCTCGCCGAGCATCCACAGCGCGCTGGCGGCGCTCGAGCGAACCGCGGCGTCGGAGTCGCTGAGCAGGGCCTCGGCGCGTGGGAAGTGCTTGCGCGCCGCCTGTCCGAAGCAGCCCAGCCCGAAGATCGCGGCCGAGCGGACCTCGGGCTCGGCGGCCTGGCACAGCGGGGCGACGGCGTCGGCCAGCGCGGCCCGCGCCGCCTCGTCCTTGAGGACGTCCTCCAAGCTGGCGATGGCCCGGGCGGTCTTCTTGCGCACGTCGCGGTCGGCGTCCCGCAGGTTGGGCACCAGCGCGTCGAGGGCGGCCTGGATCGCCGCGGGATCGATGTCATTGCGGTAGCAGCCCGCGAGCTCGGAAAGGCCGGCGGCGGCGGTGGCGCGAACCCAGGGCTGGGCGTCGCGGCAGGCCGGCGTCAGGCCGACGAAGGCGGCGCTGGCCTTGGACTTGGACGCCTCATCGCCGCCGGGGAGCTTGTCCGACAGGCTCTCGATGTAGCCGATCTGCGCCCGCCGGGTGTCCTCGGACTTGGTGGGATCGGCGAAGATCCGCACCGCCTCCTCCGGCGTGGTCGCCTCGGCGAAGAACGCCATTAGCTTCTTCCAGAACGACATGGGGCCACCTTTCCCGCGCCCAGCGGCGCTGACACCGGTCTAATTGCGAGCTGCCCTCCGAATCCGTCACGGACTTGGCGCAATCGTGAAAGTCCCCGGATATCCAGCGACGTTGGCCTCGGCGGTGGATCGCTGCTTCTCTCCACGGCGACTTGGGAACCGTCCATTCGGAGCTTTCAACCGGAGGACAAGCCCGCCCTGGAGTTGTCGCAGCGGAGAGTCGCTTTTCTCCGCAGGCGGGCGCGTCCGCTCGGCGCTGGCCCTGCGGAAAGCCGGCAATTTCGCTCGATGGACACCTGTCGGCTCAGCCATCCCGGTGCCCGGGACTGCGCCGCCCCCGATGGCTACGGGCCGTACTCCCGTTCCCACCAAAGCCGCCGAAGAGCGCCACCTGGCCTCGCGCGCTGTCGAACGCCAGCGGGTGGAAGGCATACCCGGCAGGAGAGGCCGCAGGGACGCGCTCGGTCCAGGTCATCCCGTCCCACGCCCAGGTGCGGTCTACATCTTCGCGCGGTGAGTGGCGCGCGGCCAGGCGACAGGATTGGCCGCCTCGCCGCACGGCCGTCGCCCGGAGCCAGCGGGCAATCCAATCCGCTTCGCCGACCTTCTCGGCGAAGTGCCCGTTGCCGACCGAGAGCGTCACCTTGTAGGTGTCGACGTCGCCGTCGCCGAAGAGCGCGCTCTGATCGCGCTCGCTCACCAGCTCGCCGAAGAGACCAGCGCCAGCCGAAGCAATGGCAACCAGGCCAACAACTCCGCGTCCTTCGATGGCAGACTTGCCTCATCCCGCGGCGAGCGGCGAATCGAGGGCGGCGCGCTGCCCGGCGCGGCCGGCGGCCAAACCAGCATCCTCAGATCGCCAAGGGTCGCGGAGATCGCTCGCCTCGGGGGCCGGATGCGCGCTGACCGCGCCTCCTGTACTGTAAGGGCCTCGGTTTCCTTCCCAGGCCCGCCTCCACTCGATGAACTCACAGCGACGATCCGGCCGTTCCCAGAGAGGCGACGGCCGCCGCGACTCCGGCAACCTCTCCGACGCCTTCTGGGCTCACTACGCCCACTCGGCCGCCGCTCGCCCGCCGCAGGAGTTGGAGAACGCGCTCCAGGACATCCTCGAGACCGCCCAGGCGGCCTGGCCTGACGTCCAGGTCCCTGCCGAGGCCTTCTGCCGCCACCTGGCCGAGCGCCTTCCCAACGGGACCGCGCCGTTGGCGGCCCTGGGGGAAGTGCGCGGGCAGGAGCTCTACCTGGCCTGCGGCTGCGCGCTGGGGCTTCCGCAGGCGCTGGCGGCCTTCGACAGGGATTGGATGCCGCAGGTGCTGCGCGCCCTGGCGCGGATCGACTCCAACCCCGCGGCGGTCGAGGAGATCCAGCAGCAGCTGCGCCAGAAGCTGTTCGTCTCGCACCAGGGCAAGCGGGCCAAGATCGCCGACTACACCGGTCGCGGCTCGCTGGCGGCCTGGCTGCGGGCGGCGGCGATCCGCACCGCCCTCAACCAGAAGGCGCAGCGGAAGCCGGAGATCCCGATCGACGACGCCGGCTCGGACGAGCTGCCGATGACCGGGGATCCCGAGCTCGACTTCCTCCGCCGGCGCTACCAGAACGATTTCAAGGAAGCCTTCCACGGGGCGCTCGATTCCCTCTCGGACCGCCAGATCAACGTGTTGCGCCTGAGCGTGGTGGACGGGCTGAACATCGACAAGATCGGCGAGCTCTTCAAGACCCACCGCTCGACGGTGGCCCGCTGGCTGGTCCAAACCCGCAAGCAACTGCTCGACGAGACCCGCAACCGCCTGGCCGTGAAGCTTCGCCTGCGCCCCTCGGAGATCGAGAGCTTCATGCGGCTGATCCGCAGCGAGATGAACGCCAGCATCTCCCGCTACCTGCGGGTGAGGAAGCCGCGCTAGCCCACGCCGATGCCTCCCCCCACCCCCACCACTTGCCCGGACGAGAACGCCCTCGCCGAATTCGCCGACGGGCTTCTGGAGCCCGAGGAGGCGGCGCGCGTCGAGCACCACATGCGCGACTGCGCCAACTGCCGCCAGGTGGTGGCGGCACTGGCCGAGGGCCTCTCCAAGACCTCGCCCCCCTCCGATCGCAACGCCGGCTCCTCGGGATTGCCCGGCGTCGAGTCGACTTGGCTCCCTCGCGGAGCGCTGCTGGGCCGCTACGTCATCCTCCGGCCGCTCGGGGCCGGCGGCATGGGCATCGTCTACTTGGCCAACGACCCGGAGCTGGCGCGCAAGGTGGCCATCAAGTTGATGCGGGCCGACGTCGTCGGCTCCCGGCTCAGCGAGGCGGCCACCCGCCTGCGGCGGGAAGCGCAGGCCATGGCCCGGCTGTCGCATCCGAACGTGATCACCGTCTTCGACGTGGGCACGTTCGGCGAGCAGGTCTTCGTGGCCATGGAGTACGTCAACGGCGGCAGCCTGGGGCACTGGCTGCACGAAGCGACGCGGCCTCCGCGCGAGGTCCTGGAGAAGTTCCTCCTCGCCGGCCGTGGGCTGGCCGCTGCCCACGCCGCGGGCCTGATCCACCGCGACTTCAAGCCCGACAACGTGCTGCTCGGGCGCGACGGGCGGGTGCGGGTCACCGACTTCGGGCTGGCCCGGGCCACCGGGCCGAGGCCGCTCACCGCCAGCACCCACGACTCGCTGGCCAAGTCCGGGCCCGGCCTGCTCGAGGCGTCGCTGACCATGTCCGGAGCAGTGGTCGGGACGCCGGCCTACATGGCTCCGGAGCAGCTCGCCGGCCAGCCCAGCGACGCGCGCACCGATCAGTACAGCTTCTGCGTCGCGCTCTACGAGGGGCTCTACGGCGAGCGGCCGCTGCCCGGGGCCACGCTGGAGTCGATCTCCGCCATCGCCAAGCGGGCCCTGGGTACCCGCGAACCGGAGCACCGCAATCAGCTGCCGCCCTGGCTGAACCAGGTGCTGGCCAAGGGCATGAGCTCGAGCCCGGCCGATCGCTATCCGGCGATGGAGGGACTGCTGGCGGCGCTCGACAATCCCCCCAAGGCCGAGCGGCGATGGGTCTGGCCCGCGGCAGCGCTGGCGGCGACCGCGGTTGCCGGCGGAGCGCTCTGGAGCTGGCTCCCGGTCGGACAACCCCTTTCAAATCCTCGGGTGGCCGTGCGCGAGCAGACGGCTCCCGGTCCCCAATCTGCCGGGACCCCGGAGCGAGCGGAATCCGCCGTGCCTGCTCCCGCGCCTGCCGATCCGATCCTGGAGAGGCCAGCGATCGCGCCTTCGGCCGCCGCGCCGAGCCCCAAGAAAGATCCTGCGAAAGCTCCCAAGAGCGTCGCCGCCAAAGCCGACCCGCGCCCGGCCCCGGCTCCTGTCGCTCCACCCCAGCTCCAGCCACCGGCGCCGGCCCCGCAGGCTTCCGCGGCTCCGGCCAGGCTGTCGGTGCACGTCTCTCCCTGGGCCGACATCGAGGTCGACGGCAAGGTCGTGGCCCGAGGGAAGATGGACTTCGCGCTCGAGCTGCCCAGCGGCCCTCACCAGCTCGCGCTCAAGAATCCCTACTTCCAGCCGTATCTGGAGGCGGTGGAGCTCGCCTCCGGCCAGACGCTCGAGAAGCGCGTGAAGCTGGTGCGCCTCGACAGCACTCCGTGAGGCCGCCGGACCTCACTGGCCAATGAGGATCACAGTGCTCGCGCTCCCGCCCACGGCGAAGTAGACGGCGCGGCCGGAGGAGCGTTCGCGCCCCGCCCAGATCGAATAGAGAGGCGTGATCACCGGCGGCGCGAAGGTGGACCAGGAGGTCCCGTTCCAGCGCGCCATCAAGCCACCATCTCCGACGGCGTAGGCGCGATCGGCGGCGTCCCCAGACACGCTCAGCCAGCTGAAGGTTTCCCTGGGGCGCTCGAACGTCCATCGGCCACCTGGAGCGCGGCGCGCGGTCTCTCCCTTGTCGCCGACCGCGAGCAGCGCGCCGTCCGGGCTCATCCAGGCGCCGTTGAGTTGGCCCTGGCCGCTGGCGGTGTCGGTCGACTCGGCGGTCCAACTCTGGTTCGCCCGATGCGCCACCCGCAGCGAGGCGGCACCCGACGGGCCTCCCACTCCGAACAGCTCCCCGCCGGCAAGGGCCAGCGCGTTCACCGGCATCACCGTGGGGAACACCGAGGAGGCAGACCAGCTCCCGCCACTCTGGCTGATCAGGCTGATGCCGGTCGTCCCGGCGGCCCAGAGATTGCGGTCGGCGTCGCGAACCACGGCCAGGAGATTCTGGCCGCCAAGACCCAGGTCCGAGCACCCGCCGGCGACGGTGCAGGACAGCACCAGCCCCGACCTACCGACCACGAAGGCGCCGCCCGTCTCGGCGAGGACGCCATAGTTGTTGTTGCCCGGGTTCCGATAGATCTCCGTCCACTGAGTCCCGTCGTAGTGGAGCACGTAGCCATTGGCGCCCACCGCCCAGACGTCGTCCGCCGCGGTGCCATGGACCGCGTACAGCGGCTGGTTGACCTGGCCTTTTCCGGCGGAGAGGGTCATCGCCCCGAAGTTGATCGGAAGGCTGGCGGCATCGCCGGCACTGGTGCCTGCGTCGAGTCCGGTGTCCTGGGCGCCGCCGTCGGCGGCGGAGGTCCCGCCGTCCTGGGACTGGTCGGCGGCATCCGGCCCTGCCACGGCGCCGTCGACTGCCGGTTGCACGCCTGTGTCGGCCGCCTCCTCGGGAGGCCCGAGGATGGTCTCCGGGCAAGCGGCCACGATCACTACGGCGGCAAGCGCGGCAAGGATTCGAGAGCGAGTCATGGGAGCAACCTTATTCTAGAGGAGCCGGAGGAGAGGAGCACAGGGGCGCGGAGTTGCCCGCCGGGGCCCGACACGCTCAAATGCCGGCCATGTTCTCGACGTACGCAAACCTGTTGGTGGCCGGAGTCCTGGCGGCGGCTACCGGGGATCCGGCGCTGAACCAGGCCGTCGACGCCTACGAGCAGGGCGAATACACGACCTCCTCCGCCAAGCTGGAGCGTCTGCTCGAGCGCGGGATGGCGTCCGACTCCGAGGGCCGGGCGCGGCTCTACCTCTCGGCCTCCTACTTCGCGCTCGACAGCCGCGCCCTGGCGCGCTCCACGCTCGAGGCGCTCTTCGCCAAGGCCCCCGACACCAAGGTCGATCCGGCGCTGTTTCCGCCCGCGTTCTGCGACTTTGCCGAGGAGGCACGCCGCGAGCTGAGCTCGCGCAAGGTGGATCCGACCCCGCGCCCCGAGCCGACACTCAACCTGCGCGCGCCCGAGCCGCCGCCCTACACCTTGGCCTTCATTCCCTTTGGAGTCGGGCAGTTCGCGACCCAGCGCCCGGCCAAGGGCCTGGCCTTGCTGGGGCTCGAGGTGGCCGGGCTCACCGTGGCCGCGGTCGGCAAGCTCTCCTTCGAGTCGCTGCGGCTGCCGGGCAACGAGGGCCGCTTCTCCGATCCGGAGAAGGCGAAGAAGCTGCAGTGGACCTTCCTCGGCGCCTTCTGGGCCGCGGTGGGCATCGCGGCCTACGGAGTCATCGACGCGGCCTGGGAATGGCCCAAGGTCCAGCCCGGCCCCGCTCCAGCCACCAGCGCCGCCGGAAACCCCTGATCCCGCTGCTCCTGAGCGCACACCTGCTGGCCTCGCGCTCGCTGCTCCGCTCATGCGCTCGTCCTGCCCGCCGAGGTTGAGCTCGGCGATGGATGGAAATGCCTCTCCACCGTTGGGACAGGGCGAAGGCGCGCTGGTCGCACTCGCCGTTTGCACTGACGTCAGGGCCGGAGGCGATAGGGCGTTGAAATTCCTTGGCGCTTCTCTCGGAGCACAGCGCCATTGCCTGGAGGGTGGTTTCCCTGGAGCTCTCGGCCAGCGGCATCCGGCGCCCGCTGGAAAGGCCGTTTCCTGAGCGCCCTGCCGATTCGCACCGCCGCCGAGGAGCTCGAGCCGGTTCCCGGCGCGCGGGTCACGGCGCTGGTCAAGTCGAGCGCGGTGCGACGGGCGTCAGCCGCTCCAAATCTCGTGGCCAGCCCCCACTCTCCCCGGTCTGTATGGCGGGAGACAAGTGACTAGAATTGTTGCCCCGATTCGGCCACTTAGACGTCCAGGCGTCGGCACGAGAGTGCCTGGCGCGACAAGATCCGACCCGGCCTGTCCTTCAGTCAGAAGCCCCGGAGAACCCATGTCCCTCTCGAAGACGACGGCCTGCCTGGCCCTGCCCCTGGCCCTCATCGCCGCCGGCTGCAACTGCGGCGAGCGGCCCGTCAGCTCGGCGCCCGCCGAAATCGAAACCGATCCGGCCTCGCTCGACTTCGGCACCACCGCCCCCGGCTCGCAGGTTCGCCGCGATCTGACCATCTCCAACCGCGGCGCCGGCCCGCTCGGCCTGAGCGAGCTGGTGATCGTCGGCGACTCGGCCGCGCTCTTCTCGGTCGAGCCGCCCTCGGCCATGGAGCTCGCCGGCGGCGAGAGTCTCACCGCCCGCGTGGTCTACGCCCCCAAGGCGACCGGCCTTCACTCGGCCCGGCTGCTGATCCGCAGCGATGCCGCCAACACCAGCGAGCTGGCGGTGAGCCTCGGCGGCGTGGCGGCGAACAACGATCCCTGCGCCAGCATCCAGTGCACCACTCCGCCGGGCCCCTGCTACCAGGCCACCGGCACCTGCTCCAAGGGCGCCTGCAGCTACGCCAAGAAGGCCGACAACACCGCTTGCGACGACGGCAACGCCTGCACCGTCGGCGACCAGTGCCAGGCCGGCGTCTGCCGGGGCACTCCCACGAGCTGCGATGCTCCGCCCGCCGGGACCTGCAAGGACGCCAGCTCCTTCACCGCCTTCTCCTCGCCCGGCACCTGCGTCGCCGGCACCTGCCAGTACACCTCGAACACCCGGGCCTGCGCCGGCGGCTGCGCCAACGGCGTCTGCAGCGGCGATCCCTGCCAGGGCGTGACCTGCAACGGCCCGCCGGCCTGCTTCACCGGCGGCAGCTGCTCCAACGGCTCGTGCCAGTACCAGCCCAATTCCGGCGCGACCTGCGACGACGGCGATCCCTGCACTGTCGGCGACGCGTGCAGCGCCACCGGGGCCTGCGCAGGGACGCCCAAACTCTGCGCCACCCCGCCGGCGGCGAGCTGCCTGAATCCCCAGACCTCGCGGACCTACGACGCCATCGGCACCTGCGGCGCCGCCGGGACCTGCGCGTACACCTCGCACGACTCGACCTGCGCCTACGGCTGCGACTCGGCCTCCGGGCTGTGCAAGACCAGCTGCGGACCGGGGACTCACCTCTGCTCCGGCGCCTGCGTCTCGGACACCGCGCTGGCCACCTGCGGCGCGAGCTGCTCGCCCTGCCCGACCGATCCCAACGGCACCGCCAGCTGCGACGGCACCTGCTGCGGAATCAACTGCAAGGCCGGGTTCCACCTCGCCGGCGGCCAGTGCGTCGCCGATCCGCCTTGGGTCAACGTGGGCCCCTGGGGAGGAGAGACCGTGGGGCTGGCCATCGACCCCAAGAGCCCGGGCACCCTCTACGCGGCGACCTACTCTGGAGGCGCCTTCAAGTCGGTCGACGGCGGCGCGACCTGGACCAGGATCAACGTCGGTCTGGATCCGTTCCTGGCGTGTCTGGCCATCGCGCCGTCGAATCCCGCGGTGCTCTACGTGGGCACACCCGCTGGAACGATCTTCAAGACCAGCGACGGGGGCGCGAGCTGGTCCAAGCTCACGACTCCCGCGGCGATGGGTTGGGTTCCCGGTTTGGCCGTCGATCCCGTCAACAGCTCCATCGTCTACGCGGCCTCGACCACCGGGGTCTTCAAGACGACCGACGGAGGGACGAACTGGACGGCGGTCAATGCCGGGTTGCCGACGGTCCCCGGCGCGACGCCTTCCGTCTCGGAGATCGCCATCGGCGGTCAACTCGGCTCCTCGACGCTGTACGTGAGGGTCGCTGGCACCGGGATCTACCGGACGACGAATGGGGGCGCCACCTGGTCCGTCGCTCCGACGGCCTTGGCTGCCGGCAGGACCGTCGAGGGATTGGCGGCCGACCCGGCGAGTTCCACCACGGTCTACGCGGTCACGGCGAATCCGGGCGGAGTCCTCAAGTCCACCGACGGAGGGGCCACCTGGGTCGAGATGTCCACGGGGCTGGCGGGCCTGACGACCCTAAAGCTCGCCATCGATCCGTCGAACCCGACCGCTCTCTACTTGAGCACCAGCCAGGGAATTTCGAAGTCCACGGACGCAGCCGCCACCTGGTCGCTCCCCTCGCCCGCTTTCGCTTCCGCCCCAGACTCAGCCAGAATCATCGTCCCCGACCCCGCGAACCCGGCGGTGATCTACGCCGCCGGCTGGCGAGGGGTCGCCAAGAGCGTCGACGGGACCGCGAGCTGGCGCGAAACCAATACCGGGCTCTCGGCAACCGTGTTCTTCAGAGTGGCCATCGACCCGGTGAATCCGCAGGTCGTCTACGGCGGCACCGCCGACCGAGGCGTCTTCAAGACAGCCGACGGCGGAAGGACCTGGTCTCAAGCCAGCACTGGGCTCCCGGCCAGAGCCCGCATCAATGCGCTGGCCATCGACCCCAAGGCCACGGCGACGCTCTACGCTGGCCTGGGCTGGGGAGGCATCTACAAGACCACGAATGGCGGGGCGAGCTGGACCGCTATCAACCAGGGCTATGGCGCACCCAACGTCACGGATCTGGTCATCGACCCGGTCACCCCTTCGACGGTCTATGTCATCGACGGGTCGAAGGCCTACAAGACCACCGACGGAGGCGCGAACTGGAATCCCACCGGCTCAGGGATTTCTCATTCCCCCTCGGTGCTGGCCATCGACCCCAAGGCTCCCCAAACCGTCTACGTCGGCACCACCTGGGCCGACGTGTTCAAGAGCCTGGACGGCGGCGCGACTTGGAACAGAATCGGGCTGCCGGGAACCACCGAAGTCAGCTTCTCGATGGCGCTGGAGCCCGGCAATCCCTCCACCCTCTACGTAGGTCTCCGGGGCGGCGCCATCTACCGGACCCTCGACGGTGGAACCAACTGGACGTCGTTGGCGACCGGCATCACCGGCGTCGGAACGCTGGACGTGCAGAGCCTGGCCGTCGATCCGGCAACCCCGGCGACCGTCTACGCGGGGACCTGGGGCGGCGGCGTCTTCAAGAGCACCGACCGCGGGATGAACTGGACGGCCATCAACACGGGAATCACCAATTTCTACTTGGGCGCTGTCGCCATCGATCCTTCAAACCCGGCGACCGTGTACGCGGGAAGCGAGGCCGGGATCTTCAAGTCCACCACCGGCGGGCAGTAGGCGAAATCGGCAGCATTCGTTCGCCCCTCGAGCCCGGGCATCCCGGGCAATCCCAGGCGCGAAAGGACCGGAGAGATCCCGTCCACCCTACGAATAGCCGCGGAGAACAAATGTCCTTCTCGAACCCAATGGCCTGCCTGGCCCTGCCCCTGGCCCTGATCGCCGCCGGCTGCAACTGCGGCGAACGGCCCGTCAGCTCGGCCCCCGCCCAGATCGAAGCCGCCCCGGCCTCGCTCGACTTCGGCACCACCGCCCCCGCCGCCCAGGTGCGCCGAGAGCTGACGATCTACAACCGCGGCGCGGCTCCGATGGGCCTGAGCGAACTGGTGATCGTCGGCGACTCGGCCTCCTCGTTCTCGGTCGAGCCGCTGGCGGCGATGGAGATTGCCGGAGGCGACAGCCTCAAGACGAGCGTGGTCTACGCGCCTCGGGCGGTGGGGATGCACACCGCCCGGCTGCTGATCCGCGGCGACGCGGCCAACACCGGCGAGCTGGCGGTCAGCCTCGGCGGCGTGGCCGCCAACAACGATCCCTGCGCCAGCATCCAGTGCACCACGCCGCCGGGCCCCTGCTACCAGGCCGTGGGAACCTGCTCCAAGGGGACCTGCAGCTACGCCAAGAAGGCCGACAACTCCACCTGCGACGACGGCAACGCCTGCACCGTCGGCGACCAGTGCCAGGCCGGCGTCTGCCGGGGCACGCCCAAGAGCTGCGATGCCCCGCCCGCAGGCAGCTGCAAGGACTCGAGCTCCTTCACCGCCTTCTCCTCTCCCGGCACCTGCGTCGCCGGGACCTGCCAGTACTCCTCCAGCACTCGCGCCTGCGCCGGCGGCTGCGCCAACGGCGTCTGCAGCGGCGATCCCTGCCAGGGCGTGACCTGCAACAGCCCACCCACCTGCTTCACCGGCGGCAGCTGCTCCAACGGCTCCTGCCAGTACCAGCCCAACCCCGGCGCGACCTGCGACGACGGAGATCCCTGCACCACCGGCGATAGCTGCAGCGCCACCGGGGCCTGCCTCGGGACGCCCAAGGTCTGCGCCACCCCACCGGCGGCCAGCTGCCTCAATCCCCAGACCTCGCGGACCTACGACGCCATCGGCACCTGTGGCGCCGCCGGAGCCTGCTCCCACACCTCGCACGACTCCACCTGCGCCTACGGCTGCGACTCGGCCAGCGGGCTGTGCAAGACCGGCTGCGGGCCCGGGACTCACCTCTGCTCGGGCGCCTGCGTCTCGGACACCGCGGTGGCGACCTGCGGCGCGAGCTGCTCGCCCTGCCCGACCGATCCCAACGGCACCGCCAGCTGCGACGGGACGAGCTGCGGGATTCGGTGCAACTCGAACGCCCTGAGCTGCGGGGGAACCTGCGCTCTTTGCCCGCCGTCGGCGAACGGCACTCTGTCGTGCTCGGGCTCGGCGTGCATCCTCACCTGCGCCCCGGGGCTCCTGCGCTGTGGCACCGGTTGCTGCAAGGCGACGGCGGTGTCCGCCGGGCGCCTCCACACCTGCGCTCTAACCAGTGACGGCGGCGTCAAGTGCTGGGGAGAAAACGTTCGCGGTGAGCTCGGGGACAACTCCACCACCAACCGCCTGACTCCGGTCGATGTGCTGGGCCTCACCTCGGGCGCCACGGCAGCGAACGCTGGCGACCGCCATTCCTGTTCTTTGACGAGCACCGGCGGGGTCAAGTGCTGGGGCTACAACGGCTGGGGCCAGCTCGGCGACAACTCCACCACGGACCGCCTCGCTCCGGTCGACGTGGTGGGGCTCGGCTCGGGAGTGACGGCGGTCGCCGGCGGCAACTGGCACACCTGCGCCCTTACGAGCGGCGGGGGACTCAAGTGCTGGGGCGGAAACACGCAGGTTGGCCTGCTCGGCGACAACTCCACGGCGACCCGACTGACCCCGGTCGACGTGGTGGGGCTCACCTCGGGGGCCGTCGCCGTCGGCCTGTACCATTCCTGCGCGCTGACCAGCGCCGGAGGCGTCAAGTGCTGGGGCGGCAATGGGTTCGGCCAGCTCGGCGACGGCTCCAACACCTTCCGCCTGACTCCGGTCGACGTGATAGGGCTCACCTCCGGGGTGACCGCCATCGCCGTCGGCAACGCCTTTACTTGCGCAGTGACCAGCGCCGGCGGGGTCAAGTGCTGGGGGGTCAATTGGTCCGGCGGGCTCGGCGACAATTCGACCACGACCCGCTGGACTCCGGTCGACGTGGTGGGACTCGCCTCGGGGGTAGCAGCCGTGGTCGCGGGCGAACAGCACACCTGCGCCTTGACGAACGCCGGGGGCGTCAAGTGTTGGGGCGACAACCAGTTGGGGCAGCTCGGCGACAATTCCACGACGACCAGACTCACTCCGGGGGACGTGGTGGGCCTGACCTCCGGAGTGAAGGCCATCAGCACCTATTTCAACCACACCTGCGCGTTGACCATCGCCGGAGCCGTCAAATGCTGGGGCAGGAATCTCGAAGGCCAGCTTGGCGACAACTCGACCACCACCCGATTGGCCCCGGTCGACGTGGTGAGCCCGTGAAACTCGCAGGGAGAGGCCGGGACTCCGGAACCGGCGAAGAGCGCGACCCTCTTCGCGGACGCAGTGCCGGTGAGCACCGCCATCGAGCGCGACACCGCGCTGGCCACCCTGTGCTGGCCCAATAACGGCGTCGCCAATCCGATGGTCCTGCAGGGCATTGCGCTACGACCATCGACTGCTCGCAAGAGCGCGCGCTGAAGCCACTCCACCGAAGAATGGTCGTGTTTTCGCCCGGTTAAGCTTCCGGGCGAGAAATCACTGCGACAGGTGCACCGCCGCACTGTCTCCCAGTCGAGAGCCCAATTCGGCGCTCACTGGAGGACTCGGTGGCCACTTCGTCGCTTCGTATTCTCATTCTCTCATTGCTTCTCGCGGATATCGGATTCCTTTCCGCCTGCGGCGAAGGCGCCGGATCCTGCAATTCCTCGAACTGCGACGGCTGCTGCCAGGGCGACTTCTGCCAGCCCGGCTCCGAGGCCTCCGCCTGCGGGCTTTCGGGGGCCCAGTGCAGCGACTGCGCGGCGCAGGGCCTCGGCTGCTATTCCGGCCAGTGCACGCCCGGGGCCTGCCGCGCCAAGGGTGAGTCCTGCGGCAGCCCGGCCAACTGCTGCGGCGATTCGGTCTGCCGCGCCGGACAGTGCGTCGCCCCCAGCGGCGCCTGCACCTCAGACGCCCAGTGCGATCAGGAGAGCGAGACCTGCGATACGGCGAAGGGCACCTGCGTCTGCAAGGGCGGCTTCACCCGCTGCGGCGCGATCTGCTCCGACCTCGCCACCGATCCCTCGCACTGCGGCAGCTGCGGCGCGTCTTGCACGCTGCCCAACGCGGTCGCCGGCTGCGCCGCCCAGAAGTGCACTGTCGCCAGCTGCTCGCCGGGCTTCTTCGACGGCGACGGCGATCGTGCCAACGGCTGCGAGACGACCTGCCAGGGCCTGTCGCTCACCTCGTCCGGCAGCCTCGACTTCGACCTCAAGACCATCACCTTGTCCGGCAAGGTGACGCTCGCCGGCGGCACCGCTCCCGCCGGCAATCCGCGCGGCACCTTGAGCTTCGCGCTGGCCGGGACCAAGAAGGTGGTCTCGGTCGATCTGCCGACCTCGGGCGCCGCCACCTACTCGGTGCAACTCTTCGCCGGCACCTACACCATCCGCTACGACAAGGCCGCCGACTGCCGCGCCGCGGCGATGCCCTGCGGCAGCCAGGAGCTCAAGAAGTCGATCGCCCTCACCTCCTCCGGCAGCCTCGATCTCGACGTCCAGCGGACCGCGTCCTCGCAGACCATCACCGTCAGCGGCGAGGTGACGGTGAACGGCATGGCGATGGCCTCCAGCACCTCGACTCGCGGGCAGATCGTCTTCCAGCCCGCCGGCGCCACCTCCGGCCTCAACAAGTCGCTGGGGGCCAGCGGCAAGGCGACCTACTCGATCACCCTCTCCCCGGGCACCTACGACGTGGCCATCGACACCGGCTGGCAGTGCCCCGCTCAGGGACCGCTCCCCTGCCAGAAGAGCATCCGCATGCGCGGGCTGTCGCTCACCTCCAGCGGCTCGCTGAACGTCGATCTGCCGGTGGTCACGCTCTCCGGAAACGTCACCGTCAACGGCTCGGCCATGTCCGCCAACAGCCCTTCGCGCGGGTCGCTGATCGTCGCCGACGACGACGGCTTCGGCCCGGTGCTCGACCTGGGGACCTCCGGGGCCGCGAGCTACCGCACCTTGCTCTACACCGGGACCCACACCTTCACCGTCTCGAACCTGCAGCAGCCCTGTGCCGGCCCGGTGCCTTGCATGTCGCGCCAGGTGCTGGGGACGACTCCGGTCTCGACCGGCGGCGCGCTCGACCTCGACCTCAAGGTGGTCCAGATCACCGGGAGCGTGAAGGCCAACGGGCAGGCGCTGGGCGCCAGCAGCTCCGGCAACCCGCGCGGGACGCTGGCCTTCAACGAAGGCGCGGCGCGCCGCGCCGTGGACCTCGGGAGCTCCGGCGCCGCCTCGTACAAGGTGCAGCTCTACGCCGGCACCTACGATCTCTCGCTCGAGAACTCTTTCGATTGCCCGAACGGCCCGCTGCCCTGCGGCAGCTACACCGTGCAGAAGGGCGTGACGCTGACCGCCAGCGGCGCCTACGACCTCGACGCCCCGGTGGCCAAGGTGAGCGGCGCGGTGACGGTGAACGGCGCCGCCATGGCCACCAGCCCCAGCGGCAGCTCGCGCGGGAGGCTGACCTTCGACGGGCCGTCGACGGTCGCGGTGGACATCCCCAGCTCGGGGAGCGCCCGCTACTCGGCCACGGTCTACGCCGGCACGCACGCGATCAGCTTCAGCAATTCCAACGACTGCCCGACCGGACCGGCGCCCTGCCAGAAGTACGTGGTCAATCCGGCGCAAGCCATCTCCGGCAGCGGCTCGCTGGCGATCGATCTGCCGGTGGGAGAGCTGAGTGGCGTGGTCACCGCCAATGGCGCGGCGATCGGGGCCAGCGCGACCGGCGGTGCGCGGGGACTCGTGATCTTCGTCGAGCCCAAGCTCGGCGCGGTGGGCGACGACCTGGGGACCAGCGGCGCGGTCCGCTACAAGGTTCGGCTCTATCCCGGCAGCTACCAGGTGACCTTCTCCAACAGCACCGACTGTCCGAGCACCGGCGACGAGCCCCTGCCGTGCCAGGGCGGCGCGGTGGTGATGCCCACGCTGCAGGTTCCGCCGGGACCCGGCGCGGCCAACCTCGATCTCAAGATCGTGACGCTCTCGGGCAAGGTGACCGTGAATGGAAGGCCGATGCCCGACAGCCTGAACGGCAACCCCCGCGGCGAGCTCGACTTCGGCCTGCAGCCCGACGGCGCCCCGCTGCAGTTCTTCTTCGAAGCCAGCGGGGCCGCGCTCTACCAGACCCGCCTGCTGCAGGGGTCCTACGACATCGGGTTCAAGAACGACTCCGACTGCCCCGATGGCGCGGTTCCCTGCCAGCACCAGATCCTCTCCGGGTGCCGGGTGCCCTGACGCGCCCCCTCGAAACTCGATCGGTCAACGCGACAAATCCCTCTGGGGCCTGTATTCCAGATCGAAAGGCAGGCCTTCGGCCGCAAGGAGCGAGAAATGACTGACATTTCTAGGACTTGGCTTCCCGTCGCAGCAATGGCGGCGGCGCTGCTCGCGGGCGACTGCTCGCAGAACAGCGCCGCGACCTGCGATCCGTCGAGCTGCCAGGGGTGCTGTCAGAACGGCGTCTGCCAGACCGGAACCGAGGGTGCAGCCTGCGGCCGAGGGGGAGTCGAGTGCTCCGACTGCTCGGCCTCGGGCCAGAGCTGCGCGGACTTCGTCTGCTCCTCGGAGAGCGGCGGCCCCGATGCCGGCAGCTGCCGGACGGCCAGCCAGCAATGCTCCGCCAACGATCCCTGCTGCTCGGGGCTGACCTGCCAGGGCAACAAGTGCGTCGCCTCGGGAGGCGGCTGCGCCTCGGGATTGAGCAAGTGCGGGGCGAGCTGCCTGGACCTAAAGAGCGATCCCGCCCACTGTGGCAGCTGCACCAACGCCTGCGGGCTCGGCCAAATCTGCTCCAGCGGAAGCTGCCAGGCGGTGGCCGACTGCCGCAAGCCGGCGACCCCCTGCACCGGCCTGAGCTACTGCGACCTGGCCACCGGCCAGTGCAAGCCCGGCTGCGCCGCGGACGCGCAATGCGACGCCGCTACGGAGTCCTGCGATCTGACCACTCACGCGTGCACCTGCCAGGTCAACTTCCACCGCTGCGGGGCAACCTGCGTCTCGGATCTATCGCCAGCCACCTGCGGCAATCGATGTTCCGCCTGCTCCTCCGCCGCCAACGCAGTGGCGACCTGCGACGGCACGAGCTGCGGAATGGCCTGCCAGGCGAACTTCGAGATGTGCGGCGGCGCCTGCGCCGTCTGCCCGACCGGTCCCTCCATCAATTCCCTGGGATGCGACGGCGCCAAGTGCGTCGCCACCTCATGCTCCGCCACCGCCCACGCCTGCGGCAACTCGTGTTGCCCGTGGATCCATGACACGGTCGATTCGGCCGGCGACGTCGGTCGCATCAGCTCGTTGGCCCTCGACGCGGCGGGCAACCCCCACATCGCCTACAGCGACGACACCAATCTCACCCTCAAATACGCTGAATGGACGGGGACGAGTTGGGCCATCCAGACCGTGGCGCCCGTGAGTAGCCAAGCGGACGGCTGGCAGGCACAATCAATATCTCTGGCCCTGGACAGCGCCGGCAAGCCTCGCATTGCCTTCACCTATTCCTGGACATTCCGGGTCAGCTGGGCTGGAAACAAGATCGCGACGCTCAAGTACGCGGAGTGGACGGGGACCGCTTGGTCCGTTCAGACCGTGGACGGGGTGGCTGTTCCGCCAAGGCAATACAACGACTCCGGAGAATTCTGCTCCTTGGCTCTGGACAGTTCCGACACCCCGCACATCAGCTATCGAGGTGATACCGGAACGGCCCACGTCCTCAGGCACGCGAAGCGGATCGGGACGAATTGGTCCATCGAGACGGCGGACCCGAATTCGTCCGGGGAATATACCTCAATCGCGCTGGATTCCGCGGGAAATCCACACATAAGCAATTACAGATCCGCTTCCTGGGCGCTCTCCTATTCGAGTTGGAACGGCACCCTCTGGCGGACGGAATTCGTCGGGGCCGCCGACGTGGGCAGCACGTCCCTGGCGCTGGATGCCAACGGCGGTCCGCACATCGCTTTCGTGGACAGCTACACTCCGCCCAACAGCAATAAAGAATTCGCCGCCAAGTACGCCACCTCGGGCTCGGCGGGCTGGTCCGTGAGGGCAGCGAGTGATTGGGGACGGGGACAAAGCCCCTCCCTCGCTCTCGATCCGGCGGGCAATCCGCACATCGTCCACCGCGCCTGGACGCTCAACTACTACCAGAACCCCGGCTCGGGCTGGACCAGCCAGCAACTGGATCCGAACGGGGGCGGCGCGGCCTCACTCAAGATCGACGCCACCGGCAGCCCGCATGTGAGCTACTACGACAAAACGAGCAACGTCCTGATGTACGCGCATTGACGCCTTCGCAGTCAGGGCGGGGCAGTCTCTCGATGGCCCTGCCCGCCACGGAATCACCGTCCCCTCGTCGCGGTCGATGCCGACGCCCAGCCCCAGCTTGGCGTCGGCATTTCCCTTGGTCCCGTCCCAGGAGGGGCCGTCGCGGCTCAGCGGGCTGCCCTGGACCACCTAGATGTCGCTGCCGCCCACGTCGAGGAAGAGGCCGTAGGTCGGCCAGGGGGCATGGAACTGGCTCTCCATCCTCAGGACAGGGCGACCGCGTTCCAGTCGCGCTCGATTCCTCGAGCGCCCCGGACGTCCAGGAACTGCGGCAACTTGCGAGGCGCGCTCCGCGTCGGTCAGGCCACCGCCACCGCCTTGCGCCACTTGGCCAGGTGCCGCTCGCGCTCCTCGAACGACATCTTCGGCGCGAAGCGCTTGTCGGCCTTCCACACCTTGCGGATCTCGTCCTTGCTGGGCCACAGCCCCACCGCCAGGCCGGCCAGGAAGGCGGCGCCGAAGGCGGTGGTCTCGATCATCTTGGGCCGCACCACCGGCACGCCCAGCAGGTCGGTCTGGAACTGCATCAGCAGGTCGTTGGCAGAGGCCCCGCCGTCGACCTTGAACTCCTTGAGTGCAGTGCCGGCGTCGGAGCGCATGGCGTCGGCCAGCTCGAAGACCTGGAAGCCGATTCCCTCCAGCGTGGCCCGGGCCAGGTGCCCGGAGTTGGTGTCGCGGGTGATTCCGCCGACCAGCCCCCGCGCGCTCGAGCGCCAGTGCGGCGCCCCCAGCCCGGCCAGCGCCGGCACGAAGACCACGTCGCCCGAGCTCTTCACCGTCTTGGCCAGCGCCTCGACGTCGGCCGACTTCTTGATCAGCTTCAGGCCGTCGCGCAGCCACTGCACCGCCGCGCCGGCGATGAAGGCGCTGCCCTCGAGCGCGTAGACCACCTCGCCGCCCACCTTCCAACCGACGGTGGTCAGCAGGCCGCGCTGCGACATCACCGGGCGCTTGCCCACGTTCATCAGCAGGAAGGCCCCGGTGCCGTAGGTGCACTTGGCGTCGCCGGGCTCGAAGCAGGCCTGCCCGAAGAGCGCCGCCTGCTGGTCCCCGGCCATGCCCGCCACCGGGATCCCGTCGGGCAGCCCTTTGACGCCCTTGGTGGTGCCGTAGATCTCGGACGAGCTCTTCACCGCCGGCAGCACCTGGCGCGGGACGTTGAACAGGTCGAGCAGGTCGTGGTCCCACTCCAGGGTGCGCAGGTTGAAGAGCAGCGTGCGCGAGGCGTTGGAGACGTCGGTGACGTGGGCCGCGCCGCCAGTCAGGCGCCAGGTGAGGAAGGTGTCGATGGTCCCAAAGGCCAGCTCGCCGCGCTCGGCCCGGGCCCGCGCCCCGGGGACGTGGTCGAGGATCCAGGCGATCTTGGTGCCCGAGAAGTAGGGGTCGAGCACCAGCCCGGTGCGCTCGCGGACGTAGTTCTCCTTGCCCTGGGCCTTCAAGGCCTCGCAGACGTCGGCGGTGCGCCGGCACTGCCAGACGATGGCGTTGTGGATCGGCCGCTTCTTGCCCGAGCGCTCCCAGACGCCGGTGGTCTCGCGCTGGTTGGTGATGCCGATGGCGGCGATGTCGGTGGCCTTGACCTTGGCCTGGGCCAGCGCCTTGGGGATCGCCTTGACCACCGTGGCCCAGATGTCCTCCAGGTTGTGCTCCACCCAGCCCGGCTTGGGGAAGATCTGGCGGAACTCGAGGTTGACCTTGGCCTTCACCGCCAGCCGCTTGTCGACCACCATCACGGTGGTGCCGGTGGTGCCCTGGTCGATGCTGAGGATGTGCTGAGCCATCGGTGTCGCCCTCCTTGGCAACGTGGCAGCGCGGCCGCCCTAGAGCAGCTCGCGGAAGAAAGTCTCGACCTCGCGAGCGACCATCTCGCGCTCGACGTCGAGGGTAAGGATGTGGCTGGAATTCCTGAGCCGCAGGCGCCGCGCCGGGCGCGAGCCGATGCGCCGGGCGACCTCGTCGGGCGCCGCCGGCGACACCGTCAGGTCTCCCTGCGAGGAGACCACCAGCGCCGGGGCCCGAACCTTGGGCAGCGCCAGCCGCGCCAGCACCTGCACCTGCCCGAACTGCGCCGCCGCCGCCGATGGGATGCGATCCACCATCGGCAGCTGGGCGCCCATCTTGCGGTCGGCGAGCCGGCTGGGGTTCTTGTCGACGAAGCGCGCCAGCCGGGTCAGCGCCCCCAGGCTGGCCAGCGGCAAGAGCATCGCCGCCCGCCGCCGCAGCTGCAGCGCCGGGGCGCACAGCGCCAACCCCCGCACCCGCTCCGGATGATCGGCGGCCAGGATCAGCGAGATCAGCGCCCCCATCGACAGCCCGGCGACGAAGGCCGGCTCGTCGCCAAAAGACAGCAGCGCCGCCCGCGCCTCGCTGATCCACTCCGAGGAGCCGCTGCGCTCCAGCTCGTAGGGATCGGTCCCGTGGCCCGGCAGCTTGATGCCGGTGACCCGGAAGCCGCGGCGCGCCAGGTAGCCGCCCAGGTAGCGCATCTCGAAGGGAGTCCCGGTGAACCCGTGGACGAGCAGCACCCTCGGGCCGCTCTTGCCCAGCGCAAAGGGACGCAGCTTGGGGTCTGTCGGGACGGGGAGGGCCACGCCTCCAAGTCGATAGCACGTCGCCGGGCGGCTTTGTAGGCGGTCGTCGGCGGCCGCCGCCAAGGCCAGCGAGCGGGCGGCCCAGGCGTGCTATGACAGGCGCCCCGCAACGGAGGCCCCATGACCGACAAGCCGCAGGTTCCCGAAGTGCAGCTGCAGCTCGAGCTCGACGAGGCGACGGCCCAGGGCATGTACTGCAACCTGGCGATGGTCAATCACACCCCCACCGAGTTCACCGTCGACTTCATCTACGTCCAGCCCCAGCAGCCCAAGGCCAAGGTGCGCGCCCGCATCATCACCAGTCCCCAGCACCTCAAGCGCTTGCTTCTGGCCCTGCAGGACAACCTCTCCCGCTACGAGAAGAGCTTCGGCGCCATCGACCTGGGCAAGCTGCCGCAGAGCCCGATGCACTGAGCGCCGGGCGCCCTCTCGCCCTCTCGGCTTCAGTCCGGCCGACGCGTCAGCCTGCCCGGCGGCCAGGGTCCGGCCAGGCATTCGCTCGCAAATTCCATTGGAACATCAATGATTTTCCGCTCGTAGCGCGCCCCTCCCGCGCCATTCTTTGGCTACAATGCCGCCCTCGTTGCGCAAGGCCGCCTTGCCCGAAGGACGACCATGGCCATTCAGTGGACCCCTGACCTCGCCGTCGGCGTGGAGAAGATCGACGGACAGCACAAGGAGCTGTTCCGCATCGCCGACGAGCTGCTGGAGGCGATGCGGCTGGGGCGCGGCAAGGCCGAGGCCACCCGCGCCCTGCTCTTCCTGGAGCAGTACCTGATCGACCACTTCGGCCTGGAAGAGAAGGCCATGGTCGCCCACGGCTACCCGGGCTACGCCGACCACAAGGCCCAGCACGAGGCGTTCGTGCGCGACTTCTTCGACCTCAAGAAGTCCCACCAGGAGCTGGGCCCCACCACCGGCTTGGTGATCGAGATCAACAACCGCGTCTGCGTCTGGCTGCGCAACCACATCGCCAAGACCGACAAGGCCCTGGGCGCCTTCCTCCTCGGCCGGCCCGGCGCGGTGGCGTCCCTGCGCTGACCGGCAGCGCCGCGGCTACCGCACCTCGACGGTGAACGGGCCCCAGTCGCTGTAGAGGGCGGCGTCGACCACGATGAAGTAGGGGGTCGCCGCCCTGGCCGCGGTCACCGTGGCCGAGACCGGCCCGCCGAGGCCCTCGGCCCGGGCGAGGCAGGTTCCGGTGTCGCCGCACAGGTTCTGGCTGACGAAGACCGCCGGGGCGAAGGTCGAAGCGGGATCGGCAGTCACGGTGACGGTGAAGTCGCCAGCGGCGGCCGGAGTGTAGCTGTAGACCAGATCGTGCCCGGTCAACGCCAGCTTGTAGCCGCCGCAGGCAGCGGTCCCCGGGCCGCTCCCGTAGTCGTTGGTCGCGGTGGTGGTGTCGCCGGAGACCGGCACGCCCTTGGTGAGCGCGATGGCCCCGTCGCAGCGATCGTTGGGGAGGGCGGTGGCGGGAGCGGCGGTCACCGTCAGATTGAAGGTGCCGGCGCTGCGCGAGAAGCCTCCCGAGTCGACCCAGACGTACCAGGTCCCGGGCGCGGCCGCGGGGATGGTGGCCGAGGCCTCGGCGGTGGGCGAGGCAGCCTTGGCGCAGGCGCCCAGGGTGTTGGCGTTCCAGGTGGCGCAGCTGCTGCCCAGGTAGACCGCCGGGCGGTAGTTATCGGCCTTGTTGAGCGGAGTGACGGTGGCGGTGATCTTGCGGACGTCGCTGGTGGTCAGCGAATAGACCACGTCCTTGCCGGTCCAGTCGGCGCAGACCACCGCGGGGCCAGTCTGGTCGAGGGCACCCAGGGTCGAGCCGTCCACGCTGACCGAGTCGTTGAGCAGGGTCAGCGCTTGGACCGACCCGCAGCTGTCGTTGGCCGGTCCGGCGGCCCACGGCTGCACCGCCACGTTGAGCGTGAAGCTGCCAGCGGTCGAGTAGGCGCCGTCGACCACCAGGTAGTAGGTGCCGGCGGGGAGATCGTTGGCCACCGCCGGCCCGCCCGAGCCGCAGGTCATCTCCGCCGCCGAGCTGAGCGAGGCGCAGTCGCTGAGGATCGTCACCACCGGCCAGTATCCGGCGACGGTGGAATCGGGCGTGACGGTGGCAGTGACTTTGGAGTGCGCCGCCAGCTGGAAGCTGTAGACGACGTCCGGCCCATCGGCATTGGCGCAGGTGGCCGAGAAATTGTTGAGGGCGTAGAGCGTGCTGCCGGCGACCGAGGTGCTTCCGCCGGAGAGACTGAGAGCCACGACCCCGGCGCCGCAGGCGTCGTTGGCCGGCGGCGGTTCCGGGGTCGACAGGTCGGCGCTGAGCGTGAAGGGTCCGCTGGAGCCGTTGTAGCCGTCGACCACCAGGTAGTAGGTGCCGGCCGGCAACCTGCCGAAGAGGAGGCTGGCGTCGGGGCTTCCAGTGGGCGCCTGGGCGCATCCCTGGGGAAGCTCGCTGAACGACCCGGGGCCGCAAGAGCTGCGGATGCTCAGCACCGGATCGAACCCGCCGCTGCCGCCCGACAGCCGGAACGCTGCCTTCTTGGTTTCGTTGGTGGTGAAGGTGAAGTAGACGTCGCCGCCGATGCCGCCGCAAGTGGCCCGGTCGTCGTCGTGGGCGGAGCTGGTGTCGCCCTGGGTTTGGGCGTGGCCGTTGGCGTCGAAGAGAAGCGCCTCGGGGCTGGCGCAGGTGTCGTTGGCGGGAACCGGAGGCGTGGCGGCCACGTCGATGGTCAGGGTGAAACCGCCGGCGCTCGCGTCATAGCCATCGACGAAGAGGAAGTAGCTGCCCGCAGGCAGGCTGCCGACGTTCAGGGTCGCGGTGGTGCTGCCAGCGGGAGCCAGGGCGCAGCCGCTGGGGATCTCGGTCACCGCGTCGCCGCAGGCCGAGCGCAGGTAGACCACCGGGTCGAGCCCCCTGCTGCCGGTGACTCGGGCAGTGAGCTTCCGAGGCGAGGCGATGGAGAAGGAGTAGACGACGTCGGGCGCCTGGCCCCAACCGTTGCAGCTGCCGGCGGCGGTGTTGTCGGCGCCGGCGGTGGTTCCCGTCACCTGGGCGTGGCCCGAAGAGAGGTCGAGGGGCTCGGGCGAGGCGCAGGTGTCGTTGGCCGGGGGCGGGGGCGGGGTCACCGCGTCCACCGTCAACGTGAAGGGGCCGGCGGTGCCCGAATAGCCGTCGACCACGATGAAGTAGGTGCCGGCGGGCAGGGTCTTGAGAGTGAAGCTGGCGACCGTGCTTCCATAGGGAGCGTCCGAACAGCCACCAGAGAGCTCGCTGGACTTGGCGGCGCAGTCGCGGCGAATGCTGACAATGGGATCCAGCCCGCTGCCGTGCTGCGGTAAGAGACTGATCGTCACGTCCTTGGGATCGGCGATGGTGAACGAGTAGAGGAGGTCGTTGCCCCCGCCCAGGCAGTTGAGGCTCTGGGTGTCGTTGTGGGCGGAGGTGGTGTCGCCGGTGGCCTGGAAGTGGCCGTTGCCGTCGAAGGCGATGGTGGCGGCGGTGTCGCAGGTGTCGTTGAGAGGCATCCCGCCGTCGAGGCCGGCGTCCCCTCCGCCGCAGATGTCGGCGCTGCACGGCCCGGCGGCGCAGCATTCGGCGACCTCGCGCTGCTGGCCGCACTTGTCCAGCCCGCTGGCCGGGCCGCACTGGATCGCCAGCCGGGAGCAGAACTGGTCGTCGGTCTCGGAGCAGGCCACGCACTCGCCGGTGGCGGAGTCGCAGGCCGTTCCCTGCGGGCAGCTGGCCGGGCATTGCTTGGATCCGGCGTCGGTGGTCGGGGGCTCGCCGGCGTCGCTCGCGGGCACGCCGTTCCGAGGATCTTGGCAGCCGGACAGGGCCACCATGCCGGCGCACAGGGCTGCCAGGAGAGTCGATGTCCTCATCGCTGACCTCGTCCCCGACAGGCGGCTAGGAACTACCTCCCGCTCGCCGCCGGATCGATGAACCGAGAAGGGGCTCTTCGTATCACGGCCCGGAAGCGCGCCGCGAACGACGCCCGAGCGCGACCCAAAGCGAGCGGCTCGCCAACCCGGAGATCGGCGAGCCGCTGGCTACTACCTGTCCTTCGCTGGCGAGCTACTGCACGGTGATGGTGAAGGCTCCGCCGTCGGTCGTGTAGTAGTTCTCGACCACGATGTAGTAGGTGGTCCCGGCGGTGCCGGCGATGGTCAGCGCCTCAGCCGCGCCCCGGCCCGTGGCGTCCTCATAGCCAAGGCAGGCGCTGGTCTGCCCGCAGCTGCCGGCAGTGGCCCATACGAACAGGTCGAGCTGGGTGGCCGCGGCGTCGGGCGTGACGGTGACCGTGAAGTTGCCGCTGGTGCTCGGGGTGTAGCTGTAGATCAGGTCGGCCCCTACCCGCTTCATGGTCCCCGAGTAGCTGCAGGTCGCCGAAGGCCCGCTGCCGTAGTCGTTGACCGCCTTGGCCAGATCGCCGGTGACCGCCGCGGCGCCCTTGGAGAGGGCGATCGCCCCGGTGCACTGGTCGTTGGCTTGCGCGGTCGCCGGATTGGCGGTGACCGTCAGGTTGAAGGTGCCGGAGCTGTGGCTGTAGCCGCCCGAGTCGACCCAGATGAAGTAGGTGCCCGCCGGAGCGGCGGCCACGGTCGCGACGGCGTCAGCGGTGGAGGAAGCGGCCTTGCCGCAGGCCATCGCGGTGTTGCCGTCCCAGGTGGCGCAGCTGCGGCCGATGTAGACCGCCGGCTGGTAGCTGGCCGCCTTGTCGAGCGGCATGACGGTGGCGGTGATCTCGCGGACGTCGGTGGTGGTCAGCGAGTAGACCACGTCGACCCCGTCCGAATCGGCGCAGGAGATGGCGCTGCTGTTGTCGTGCGCCGCGCCCAGGGTCGTCCCGTCGAGGCTGACCGCGTTGTTGGTCAGCGACAGCGGGTGGACGAAGGCGCAGCTCTCGTTGGTGGGGCCGGTGGTCACTGCCGCCGCCGCAGTCACGTCGAGCTTGAAGCCGCCCGCGCTCGCCAGGGCGCCGTCCACCACCACGAAGTAGGTGCCCGGGGCCAGGTTGGCGACCGTCGCGGTAGAGGTCGAGACCGTCGAGTCGAACTCCCCGCAGGCCACCTCGGCGGTGAAGTCGCTCGCCGGGCAGGAGCTGAGGATGGAGATCACCGGCTCGTACTTGCTGCTGTAGCCGGTCACGGTCGAGTCCGAGGTGACGGTGGCGGTGACCTTGGAGGCATTGGTCAGGTGGAAGCTGTAGACCACGTCCCCGCCGGTGGCGTGGGCGCAGCCGGCGCCGAAGTCGTCGGCGGCGAAGGTGGTGTTGCCGGTGGCCGAGGCGCTGCCGCTGGCGAGGTTGAGGGCGATCGCCCCGCCGCACTGGTCGTTGACCGGAGGGGGCTCGGGCGCCGCCGCGTCCAGGGTGAGGGTGAAGGTACCGGCCGAGCCGCCGTAGCCGTCGACCACAAGGTAGTAGGTGCCTGCCGGCAGCCGGCCGAAGGAGAGGCTGGCGCCGGTGCTCCCGGCGAGCGCGCCGGCGCAGCCGTTGGCCGGCTCGCTGGTGTTGGTGGCGCAGTCGGTGCGGATGCTGAGCACCGGATCCAGCCCGCCGGTGGTCCCGGCGAGAGTCGCGGTCACCTTCTTGGTGTCAGCGGTGGTGAACTTGTAGATCAGGTCCGGGCCCGAGCCACCGCAGCTCCCCAGGGTGTCGTTGGCGGCCATGGTGGTGTCGCCGGTGATCTGGACGTGGCCGCTGGACAGGTCGAGGACCTGCGGGGTGGCGCAGGTGTCGTTGGTGGGCATCGGGATCGCCGCCGCCAGGTCCACGGTCAGGGTGAAGGCGCCCGAGGTGGTGTCCGCGCCGTCGACGAACAGGAAGTAGGTGCCCGCGGGCAGGTTGCCGACGGTCATGGTGGCGTCGCTGGAGCCGGTGACCGCGGTGGCGCAGCCGTGGCGGACCTCGCTGGCGCTGCTGTCGCAGGTCGAGCGGAGGTAGACCACCGGGCTGAGCGCTCCGCTGGCGCCGGTGAGCTTGGCGGTCAGCTTCTTGGCCTCGGCAGTGGTGAAGGTGTAGACGAGATCCGCCGCGGTGGCCCACGAGTCACAGCTGCCGGTGGAATCGTCGTTGGCCATGGTGGTGTCGCCGGTCACCTGGGCGTGGCCGCTGGACAGGTTCAGCGTCTCGGGCGCCGAGCAGGTGTCGTTGGCGGGGACCGGCAGCGGCGCGCCCAGGTCCACGGTCAGGGTGTAGGGGCCGGCGCTGCCGGAAGTGCCGTCCACCCACAGGAAGTAGGTGCCGGCCGGCAGATTGCCCAAGGTCAGGGTGGCGGTGTTGGTCCCGCTGGCGGCGGAGGCGCAGCCCTTGGCGACCTCGGAGCTGCCGCTGTCGCAGGTGGTGCGAACGTAGACCCGCGGCTCGATCCCGAACGGCGCGCCGGCGACCTTGGCGACGACCTTCTGCGCCTGGGTGGTGGTGAAGGTGTAGACCACGTCGGCGCCGTAGCCCATGCAGCTGCCCTGGGTGGTGTCGACAGCGCCCAGGGTGCTGCCCTTCACCTCGGCGTGGCCCTGGGCGTCGAAGGTCAGGGTTTCTGGAGCGGCGCAAGTGTCGTTGGCCGGCGGCGCCGAAGGAATGGCCCACAGCGAGGCGCTGAGCGTGAAGCGACCCTTGTCCGAGGCGGCATCGCCATCGACCCATAGGAAGTAGGTTCCCGGGTCGAGGGCGCTGGTGCCGGTGAGCGACAGCTTCGAGTACTCGCTGCAGTCCAGCTCCTTGCCGGTTGCGGCGTCGCAGCTCGAGCGCAGGTAGATCACCTTGTTGACGGCGCTGTCCTCGAACTTCACGTCGGCCATGAAGACGCTCTTCTCGGTCACGGTGAAGGAGAAGACCGCGTCCGGGCCGTCGGCCGGCGAGTAGCAGTTGCCATTGGGGTCGGCCTTGGAGTCGTCGGCCATGGCGCTGGTGTCGCCGATCACCGTCACGTAGCCGTTGTCGAAGTTGAGCTGGTAGGCGCTGGCGCAGGTGTCGTTGCTGGTGATCGCCGGGGGCGGACCGCAGACGCCGTTGTTGCAGACGCCGGCGGTGCAGCACTCGGTGACGTTGCGCTGGTCGCCGCACTTGTCGAGGCCGCTGGCCGGCCCGCAGGTCACGCTCAGCCGCGCGCAGAAATCAGAGTCGAGCTCGACGCAGGAGGCGCATTGACCGGTGGCCGGATCGCACTTGCTGCCCTTCGGGCAGGCGGAGGCGCACTGCTTGCCGCCGGCGTCCTCGGTGCCTCCGCCGGCGTCGGTACCCGCCTTGGAATCGTTCTTGGAGCAGCTGGACATGGCCGCCAGGCCGGCGCACAGCAGCGCCAGCCGAATCGTGGTCTTCATTTTGCTGACCTCCCGCTTGGAAAAGCGGCGCCGCGGCACTCCCGGGCGCCGCTCGCCTCCCGGTCGACGGACCAGAAGAGCGCTTGTCGTACCATGATCGGCCGACCGGCCGCGAGGGGGGGCCGCCTTGGGCCCAGCCAGCCGGTCGTGCTAGGGATCGAGGTGCATGCCGCGCATCCTTCTGGTCGATGACGAGAGCGCCATCCTGGCGATGCTCGAGGGAATCCTCGCCGCCCCCGACCGCGAGTTCCTGCTGGCCGGAACCGCCGCCCAGGCCGAGGAGCTGGCCGCCAAGGCCGGCTCGGTGGAGGTGGCGCTGGTCGACAAGAACCTCCCCGACCGCAGCGGCCTCGAGGTGGCCCGCGCCCTCAAGCGGCTGCACCCCGACGTCGAGATCATCCTCCTCACCGGCTACGCCTCGCTCGACTCGGCCATCGAGGCCATCCAGGTCGGGGCCTTCGACTATCTGGAGAAGCCGATCGAGGACTTCGGCGACCTGGCGCTGAAGGTCCAGAACGCCGCCGACAAGGTCCGCCTCAAGCGCGAGCAGCGCTCGCTGCTGGAGCGCTACGCCGAGAGCGAGGAGCGCTACCGCGGGGTGTTCCAGGCCACCTCCGAGGCGCTGCTGGTCGCCGACGCCGAGACCGGCCGCATCCAGGACGCCAACCCCGCCGCCGAGCGCATCTACGGCTACCTTCGCTCCGAGCTGTGCCAACTCGACCTCTCCCGCCTGCGCGCCCAGGGCGACCTGCATCCGCCGGCCGCGGCCTCGGCCGCCGAGACCCACCTGCGCAAGGACGGCAGCCCCTTCGCCGCCGAGGTCAGCTGCGGGCAGTTCCTCTTCCACCGCCAGCGCACCCGCATCTGGTCGGTGCGCGACGTCAGCGAGCGGGCCAAGGCCGAGCAGGAGCGGCGGGCCCTGGAGGAGCAGGTCCGCCACTCGCAGAAGATGGACGCCATCGGCCGGCTGGCGAGCGGGGTCGCCCACGACTTCAACAACCTGCTGACGGTGATCCTCGGCAACACCGAGCTGGTCCTGGGAGGCCACGGCAGCCCGAGCCTGCTCCACGAACGCCTCAAGGAGGTGCAGGAGGCCGGAGTCCGGGCGGCGGCGCTGACCCGCCAGCTGCTGGCCTTCTCGCGCAAGAAGGAGGCGCAGCTCGTCAGCCTGGACCTGAACGCGGCGATGGCCGACATGCAGAAGATGCTGCGCCGGATGATCGGCGAGAACATCGAGCTGGCGGTGGTCCCCGCCCCCGGCCTGTGGCGCGCCAGGGCCGACGCCGATCAGGTGGGCCAGGTGCTGCTCAACCTGGCGGTCAACGCTCGCGACGCCATGCCCCAGGGCGGCAAGCTGCTGCTGGAGACCGCCAACGTCGAGCTCGACGGGCACAGCGTCGGGCCGCAGGGGCTGTCCCCCGGGCGCTACGTTCGGCTGGCGGTGACCGACAACGGCATCGGGATGAGCCCCGAGGTGCGCAAGCGGATCTTCGAGCCGTTCTTCACCACCAAGGAGCCGGGCAAGGGGACGGGGCTGGGGCTGGCGACGGTGTGGAGCATCGCCCAGCGGGCCGGAGGGGCGGTCAGCGTCTACTCCGAGGAGCGGGTGGGGACGACCTTCAAGGTCTACCTGCCGGCCACCGAGGCCTCGTCCATGGCGGCCTCCCAGGTCGAGCTCGAACCGCCGCGGCGCGGCCAGGGCGAGCAGGTTCTCCTCGCCGAGGACAACGACGCGGTGCGGGCGATGGTCGGCCGGGTCCTCATCGCGCACGGCTACCGGGTGATTGAGACCCGCAACGGCGAAGAAGGCACCAGGGCGCTGTCCTCGGCCCCGACGAAGATCGATCTGCTGATCACCGACGCGGTGATGCCGCGGCGCTCGGGCCGGGATCTGGCGGCGGCGGCCCGCGCGGCCTTCCCCGGCATCAGGGTCCTCTTCGTCTCCGGCTACGCCGAGCACGCCGCGGTGGAGCTCGGCCACCTCGGCCAGGGGGAGGCCTTCCTCTCCAAGCCTTTCGCCGGCCGGGCGCTGCTGGCCAAGGTCGGTGAGCTGCTCGCGCCCAAGCCGGCGGCCGCCTCCAGGCCCTGAAGAACCGAGCGGGCGCAGCCCGGAGGAAGGGCCCACCCGCTCGTGCAACCGGCCGACGATCAGTCGAGGCTAGAACAGCTTCGCCTGCGCTTTGCTGCAGTCCAACCCCCTGTAATCCTGGCCGCAGGCGTCACCGGAGTTCTTCTTGGCATTGCAGTAGTCGGCCGCCTGCGGGTCGCACTTGACGACGTGCCCGTCGCTGGAGACGTCGACGCAGGCAACGCCGGCCATGCACGAGGTCAGCGCGTCATACTTGCTGGCGATGTCGTCGCACAGCTTTGAGCTCCAGGTGCCCAGCTTGTCCAGTTGTGCCTGGTAGTTGATGTCGCAGCGGTCGGGGTATCCGGCGCCTTCTTTTTGAATGTCCGCGCAGGCCGAGGCGACGTTGCAGCACTCCGACTGCTTGTTGCACACGCCGCGGCCGGCATTGCTGCAGCCGGAGACGAGAGACAGCGACAGCAGCGCCATCGGAATCAAGACCGTGATGGTCTTCATGGGGTTCTCCTGGTCAGACACTAGTTCCACTTCCAGCCAAGACCGGCGGAATAGCTCAGGTTGGCGGTGGCATTGTCGCAGCCGACGAATTTCGCGTAGATGAAGTAGTCGCCGCCGCCGCTGCCGCAGGCATCATTCGCCTGCTTCCAGGCATTGCACGCTGCCCGGGCCTGTCCGTCGCAGCGGGCGACGTGGCCTAGATCGCCGTTCGCAGTCGAAACATCATTGCAGGTGATGCCCCCTAAACAGTTCTCTAGGTCGTTCTGGGCAGTGGCGATGGCGTCGCAGAGCTTGTTCTTGTAGGTCGCCAGATCTTGTTGGTTGGCATCGCTGGTAATCCCGCACCGCTCCTCGTACCCGGGACCTGCCGTGTTGATATCGGAGCACTTAGACAGCTGGGCACAGCACTCGTGCGCCTTGGAGCACACCGCCTTCCCCGGCGAGCTGCAGGCGCCCAGGCTCAGGGCGATGGCGAGGCAAATCGCGACTTTCATGTCATACCTCTCTTGTGTTCGGCCCACGGCAGTGTTGTTGGGAGCGGGGGCTATGTCAAATCGCCGCCCGTTGGTCAACGATCTCGTTCTGTCGCTCGCCCTTCACCAGCTCTAGGTAGGCCCGCTCGAGTTCCCGCCTGCCCGGCCGCACGCCTCGGATGCGCGCCCCCAGCGACACCAGCTTCGCCACCAGCTCCGGGACCTTGGCCCCGTCGGCGAGGTCCACCTTGAGCAGGCGCCCCTCGGCCCCGACCGCGACCACCCCCGGCTCGGCCCGCAGCGGCTGGCACAGCCCCTGGGCCTCGCCCTCGAGCTCGACCTCCACCGCGCCGCTCGGGCTGGTCAGGTCGCGCACCGGCCCCATCGCCAGGATCCGACCCTTGATCACCGCCAGCCGACCACAGAGGCGCTCGACCTCGTCCAGGTTGTGGGTGCACAGCACCACCGTGCGCCCCTGGCCGGAGAGCTGCTGGACCAGCTCGCGCACCGAGGCGCTGGCCTCGGGGTCCAGGCCGCTGGTCGGCTCGTCGAGGAAGACCAGCCGCGGCTCGTGCATCAGCGCCCGGGCGATGGCCAGCTTCTGGCGCATGCCCTTGGAGAAGCCGCCCACCTTCTCCTGGGCCCGCCCGGCCAGCCCGAAGAAGGCCAGCTTCTTCTCGATCCGGCCGCGCAGCTCGCCCTCGGGGACGCCGTAGAGCCGGGCGAAGTAGGCCAGGTTGTCGAAGGCGCTCAGCCGGTCGTAGAGCCCCGGCTGCTCGGTGAGCAGGCCGACGTTCTGGCGGATGGCCAGGTCGTCGCGGCCCAGCTCGTAGCCCAGCACCTGGGCCTGGCCGGCGGTCTTCGACAGCAGCCCGCACAGCATGCGGATGGTGGTGGTCTTGCCGGCACCGTTGGGCCCCAAGAGCCCGAAGACCTCGCCCTCCTCGACGGTCAGGTCGAGCCCCTCGACCGCCACGCGGCCGGCGAAGGAGCGGCCCAGGCCCCGGGCGACGATCGCCGCCACGCTAGTTGACCGACACCAGGAAGAACTTGTTGGTCGAGCGCTCCTCGATCTTCGGCTTGCGGCCGCGCTGCTTGAGGAGGTTCTCCATCCCGGCGTAGCGGTTCTGCTCCACCAAGAGCCAGAGGCGCCCGGGGTTGGCGGTGATGAACTCGTTGAACTTGTTGCCGTCCTTGATCTGCCGGACGTTGTTCGACGAGTAGAAGGTCTCGCCGCGCCAGTTCATGTAGTAGGCGGCGATGGGCTCGTTGGCGCTGGCCCGGCCCTGGTAGTAGCTCCAGAACAGGTCGCGCTGGGTCCAGTGGGGCGTCAGGTTCTTCCAGTGGATCCAGGAGGTGTAGAGCGCGAAGGCCGTGGCCACCGCCGCCAGGGTGCCGAACATCATCGCCTTGGTCTTCCAGATGTAGCTCAGCACCAGCCACAGCCCGCCGGCGACGAAGAGCACCGCGAAGATCTGCCGCGGGTCGACCTCGGTCGAGGGATAGGGGCGGTCGTAGTTGTAGACGTACATGTCGATGAGGTGCTTGGGCTGGAACCAGAGGTTCTGGCCGACGGCGGCGAAGAAGCCCAGGCCCAGCAGGATCGGCACCGCCCAGCCCTCGAGCCCTTCGTCCCACAGCTGCGCGGCGTAGAGGGCGCACAGGATCGCCAGCGGCGGCACCACCGGGAAGCAGTAGTGGTGGAACTTGGTGGCGCTCATCGCGAAGATGAAGAAGCTCGCCGCCGCCCAGACGGTCACCAGCAGCGCCGCCCGGTTCTTGGGCTCGGCGTTCTTGGGGTGCAGCTTGCCGATGGCCACCATCGCCCCGGGGATCAGCGCCACCCACGGGAAGAGGGCGAAGCCCAGCTGCTCGATGAAGTAGGCGAAGGTGCCACCGGGAGTGGTGGTGTGCACGCCGGCGGTGAGCCGGTTGACGTGGTCGTGGATGAAGAAGCGGTAGGCGAAGGTCTTGGACTCGTCGTCCTTACCGTCGAACAGCGACAGGGTCAGGTACCAGGGCAGCACGGTGAGGACCAGCAGCACCACTCCGTGGACGATGCGCGAGCGGCGCAGCAGCTTCCAGTCGCCGCTGAGCACCAGGTAGACCAGCAGCACCAGCCCCGGGAGCATGAAGCCGAGTAGCCCCTTGGCCAGCGTGGCCAGGCCGAAGAAGGCGTAGGCCCAGCTCCACCAGGCGGTGGCGGAATGGGTCTTGGTCGAGCCGTCCTCGTTGAGCTCGCCGCGGACCTTGGGGTCGAATTCGGCGACCATGAAGCAGGCCATGCCGCAGACCAGCAGGGTCACGAACGGCGTGTCGGTGACCGCCTGGCGGGCGAGGAGGAAGTAGAGCGGGCTGGTGGCGGTGGCGAAGCCGGCGATCAGCCCGGCGCGGCGCGAGAAGATCCGGCCGACGGCGAGGGTGAGCAAGGCCACCGCCAGGATCGAGAGCGCCGCGAACGGCAGCCGCATGCCCCACTCGACGTAGACGCCCAGCGGGCCGCTGCCCTGGGCGAGCGCGCCGGTGGCGGCGATGCCCAGCGCCTGCAGCCACATCGTCAGCGCCGGCTTGGAGAAGAAGTAGGCGTTCTCCCAGTACGGGAAGATGTAGTCCTTCTTGAAGACCATGGTGCGGGCCACTTCGCCGTAGTGGACCTCCCATGGGTCCCACAGCCCGACCGCGCCCAGCCACGGGATGAAGACCAGCGCCGCAAACAGGCTGACCGCGAACACGTCGCGCTTCTCGATAGGGATCGCGCGCCAGCGCTGGATCAGCGGGTGCTGCATCAGCGCGCGCGGGAAGATCGACTCGGCGATGCCGGCGTTGGGGTCGGCGGGCTGCGCCGGCTTGGATTCGACCTTCGGGTTCGCCTTGGCCATGGCCACTCCATCGGCCGGGCGGCGGCCTGCGAATCGAGGCCGGCCCGGCAAGAGCCCTTTGAGGGCGGGCACTTATATCAGGAGTCGCCGCGGCGTTGGGCCCGGTCTCGCCCGATCCGTCGGCAGCCCTTCGGCCGGCGAGGTGCCCGCCGGCCCACCTGGCAAGGGCGATCTGCGAAGCCGTTGCCGATTCGAGGATGCACCTTGTACGGTTCTCGGATGCCGCACGGTCCCCTGCTGCCCTTGTCGCTGAGCGCCCTCTGCCTGGCTGCCTCGGCGAGCGTTTCCTTCGCGGCCAGTGAGCCGGGCGACCTTCTGGTCTTCTGCGTCAATTCGCCCAGGTCGGAAGGCGCCGCGGCCGAGCAGCTCAATGCCAAGGTCCGCACCGCCAGGGTCGCAGTGCGCTCGGAAGCCCTGTGCCGACCCACCGAACCGCGGACCTACCTCGCCCGCTTCCAGGCCTCGGGCATGAGCGTGTCGCTGGTCATTCAGCCGGCGGGAGGCGCTCGGCTGGAGCGGGTCGTTCCCTGGCTGAGCCATCCTGGGAACGCCCTCGAGGCACTCGCAGACCAGGCGAGACTCGAGCAGCTCTCGGTGCTGATCGAAGGCCTCCTCGCGGAGCATCGGGCCCGAGCCGCCCTCACCATTCCTCGGCCGGCGCCACCACGAACACAGGCGCCGGTCTCCGCCGAGGCTCCGGCTTCGCGACGAACCGCGGCCCCCTTTTCCGAGGTCGCGCAACGAGCTTCCGAGGTCGAAGCCCAGCGCGATCGGTCTCCGGAATCGCCCGCTCCTCCAGATGCAGCTGTTGCCGGCGCCGCCTCCGCGCGAGCCCTCGAAGAGCATGCCCCAGCACTCGCTCCACCCGCGCCTTCGCTTCCGGGCGCTCCCGCCGACGTGGATGCCGTGGCGCCGGAGCCTGCCGCCCCCGCGGCCGAGCAGGTCGCCCCGCCCGCCCCTTCCCCGCCCGTCCTCGCTGCCATGGAGCCGGCTGCCGAGCCAGCGGAGGCGAGCTCCGGCGAGCAGGGCCATCTGGCAGCCTCTGCCCTGGCGCAGTTGATCGTTCGCACTCCCGGATTCACCAGCCTCGGCCTGGGGGCAAACCTCGCCTGGAAGCCATTCTTCCTCGCGGCCAGCTACGTCCTTGCCGGCCAGTGGAGCCTGGGCGACCGGCCCATCGGCACGCGCGGCTACTCCGCAGTCGGCGGCTGGCAGCCGCTGCTGTGGACCCGCGGCCCGCTCGGCCTCAGCGCCACAGTCGGACTCGAGATCGACCGCTTCGAGTTGCGGCGGGCGGACCTCGCCAACGCCGTCTACCACTCCCAGGTCGATGCCGGACTCTCCATCGGATCGGAGGTCGCCTACGCGCTTCCGGCGGGGCTCTCGGTGACAGCTCAGCTGGCCGGAAGCTGGTTTCCGACGGCGCACCTGGTCCAGATCGACGGGGGGCCTTCGACGCGGTTCAACGGCGTGGGCCTCGGCGCGAGCGTGCGCTTCGGCTGGTCGAACTGATCAGGAAGCCGCTTGGCCTACAAGATCCCAGGTGTGCATGCCTTCGCGAGCGATCGGGACATGACCGGGCCAGCAATGGCCGCTCCCGAGGAGGCCGGACTGCTCGCCGGCTGCCGAGCCGGAGATCTCCAGGCGTGGCGCCGCTTCTTCCGCATCCACTCGAGGCAGATCTACAAGTGGTCGGTGCTGCTCGGGCTGGGAGGCGCTGAGGCGGAGGAGGCCGCTCAGGAGGTCCTGGCTATCGCCGCGCGGCGGATCGAACACTGTCCCTCGGAACAGGCTGTTCTTCCTTGGCTTTTCCAGATCACCCGCCGGGTGGTGGCCAACGTCCGCCGCGGGGCCTGGTTCCGCCGCTTCTGGCACAAGGGGCTCGACGAGGCCGCGGCCGAGATCTCGCCGGCGCTGGAGCAGGCCTCGACTGCCGATCAGGAACTGGAGCTGTCTGTCCGCGCCTGCCTGAGGCGGCTGCCGCAGAAGCAGCGCGAGATGCTGATTCTCGCCGACCTCGAAGGCCGCACCCGTGACGAGGTCGCGGCGCTGTTGGACATCCCGGCGGGCACCGTGGCCAGCCGGCTCGCAGCGGCGCGAGAGGCCTTTCGCATGCAGTGGGCAAACCTCGACGAGGTCGGGGCATCCGGAGGTGGGCGCTGATGCGCGATCACAATCCTCCTTCGCAGGAAACGTTGCGCAGGATCGGCAGTGCCGGCGTGAGCGACGCGGTGGTCGACCGAGTCGTATCGGGAACGGTGCGACAGCTGGCCAGGCAAAAGCAGTCCGAAAGCCGCTTGGTGGTTGCCGCCTGGGGAGCGGCTGCCGCCACGGCCCTGGGAGTTGGATTCCTAGTCGTCCGCACCTGGTCGTCCGCTCACGAGGAAGTCGGGGCTCCGCTGGCCGAGGTGACCGCGGCGGCCAGCGGCCAGGAGCTGGCTGCCGGCCCGGCTCCGAGCCGCGCGGCGCTGGGGCGGCATCGGGTCGTAGTCGAGGCTGGGGGCCGGCTGCGCGTCGAAAGGATCGACTCCCAGCAGGTCGAGGTCACGGTGGCGAAAGGCGCCAGCCGGTTCGCGGTCGAGCATCTGACCGCCGGCGAGCGCTTCCGGGTTCGGGCCGGCGCGGCGGAGGTGGAAGTGGTGGGCACGAAGTTCGAGGTCGCGCTCGCCGGGCCGTGCACCGAAGTGGAGGTCACCGAAGGCCGCGTCCGGGTGACGCACGAAAAGACGGCGACCTTCGTGAGCCAAGGAGAGCGCCGGGCCTTCTGTCCGAACCAGGCGGGCACCGATGAGTCCTCGGATGCCCAACTGGTCCGGGAAGCGCTGGTGCTGATCTCCAACGGCACGCAACTCGAGCATGCCGCGCAGGTGTTGGCCGACTATCGGTCCCGCCATCCCGAGGGAGAGTTTGCGCAGGAGGCGCTCTTCCACCTGTCGGTGATCCGGCTGCGCCAGTCACGGCTCGAGGAGGCGCGCGCCCTGGCCGACGAGTTCAGGCGGCGTTTTCCGGGCAGCCAGCGCATCCAGACCCTGCGCGAGCTGCTGGAGCGGCGGGAGGCGGAGCAGCAGATGGCGCCGGGGCGGTGATCAAATCTCGGCGCGCCTGACAGTAGAGAGTCTGAACCCGCCGGCAGGGCGGCCGCGAGCCCGCCAGAAGCGGAGACCACGATGGAAGGGAGAAGCCACGACATGCTCAAGAAGATCGCCCGCCCGATGCTCTGGTTGCTGGTTCCGGCCTCGCTGGGCCTCGGCTGCCTGACCACGCTGGAACCTGACCCCAACAACGACCCGAGCTGCGGCGAGCGGCCGGCGGGAGTCACCTGCCAATCGGCCGACGGAACCTGCACGGCCCAGACCTGCCAAAGCAGTCACTGGGTATGCGCCCCGGGCCAGACCGAAGTCGCACTGGCTCCCGGAAGCTGCTGGAACCACTCCGACGGCGGCTCAGGGAGCAGCGGGGACGGAGGCACCGATTGCGTTCTCACCAATGCCGGCATCACCTGCAGAACGGGTGATGGGCACTGCGTCCCGCAGACTTGCCAGGCCGGTCAGTGGAGGTGTGCTCCCGGCCAGACCGAGGTCGCCAATGTTCCGGCGAACTGCCCTCCCGAATTCGATGGCGGCCTCGGTAACGATGGCGGCCTCGGTAACGATGGCGGCCTCGGTAACGACGGCGGCCTCGGTAACGACGGCGGCGTGCCCAGCTGGTTTTCCCTGCCGCAGGGTTGCGAATCCTGCGTTGCCGCCACTCTGCCCTCGCTGAACAACGACTGCTGCACCAGCCTGCTCAACGACATCTTTGATTCGATGGTCAGCTGCAACGGCTCCACTCTACAGGTCGTCTTCAGGACCAGCTTCGGCCCGGTGGGGGCGTGCAGTTCCTGCGGCTGCCAGGTCGCCTGCCCGAAGCTTTGCTCGAGCGCCGACGCGGGAATCCCCGTCTTCCGCGAGGGCCCCGCACTCTGCGCTGCCTGCCAGTAGCCGATCGACGAGCTCGTGATGCGCCGGGGAGGTTCACCGCCTTCCCGGCGCATTTGTCCCGTCAGTCGTGGCAGCACCGGAACCCGGTCGAATAGTCCCAGTACGAGACCGCATGGGCGGTGGTGGCGTAGAGGCAGCCGTTCCCGTTGAGGACGGTGTCGACGTAGAAGCCGCCGCGGAAGGTTCCCGCAGGGTCCGCGGTCCACTCGTGCAGGTTGCCCATCAGATCGTAGACGCCCTCGGCGCTGGCGCAGCCGGTGAGCGAGCCGGTCGGATCCAGCGACTGGGGCAGCTGGTTCAGGCACGGGCTGTCGAGGTGAGAGAAGATCCAGCTGGCGCCGGTGCCGTAGAGCTCGGCCGCCGGGTGCTCCGCCCGATGGTCGTTGCACAGTCCGGTTTGCCGGGTCGTTCCGTAGGGATAGGTCCAGCCGTTCGGCCCCTGGCAGGCGCGCAGCCACTCGGCGTCGGTGCACAGCCGCTTGCCGGCCTCGGCGCAGGCGGCCGCGGCCTGGACCTGGCTGACGTAGCCCTGCGGCACCGCCCCGCGCAGCGAGACCGCCGCCACCCGGTGCCCGGCCGGATTGAAGTACGGCGACCACGGGACCCGGCTACCGCCGGCGAGGATCTCCTCGAGCGCGGCCTCGAAGCGGTCGACGCAGAAGCTCGCCACTCGGACCATCCCCGCCGGACAGCTGCCCGTTCCCGGCTCCTCGGCCAACCCGGCGTTTGGCTCGGGAACCGCGTTGGGATCGCAGGCCATCGCATAGCGCGGCGTGCAGCACTGGATGTTGGCCGGTCCGGGACAGAGCCCGGGAGTCGGCTGCCGCGAGCCGATGCACTCCGAAACGTCCAGGCAAGTCCCGGGGATGCCCTTGGCGGTGCAGAGAACCGGCGCCCCAGCATCGACCGGACCGACGTCCAGACTGGCATCGCGCCCGCTGTCTGCCGGCGAGGCATCGGCGGTCTCGCCGGCGTCCGTCGATCCGCCATCGATCTCCGGGCTGCCCGAATCGGCCGGCTCCTCGGCCAGCGTTCCTCCGCAGGCGGCGGCGGCTCCGGCCAGCGCCGCGGTCGCCAGCCCTCCGAGGAAGATCGACCGCACGCGGATGGCGAGGCTCGGCCGCAGGTCGCGCTCGATCTGCGCCCCGAGCTCTTCCCGCAACCCCGCCTGCTCCAGCGCCTGCAGCGCCCGTGGGAGCGTGGCCCGCCGCCGCTCGGGAAGCGCCACCGCCAGCCACGAAAAGATCGCCGCCGCCAGCATCTGGCCCAGCGCCACCTCGGGATCGATGGCCAGGGTGAGCACTCCAGCCGTCGCCCCCAAAGCCGCCGCCAGCCTCGGTAGCGCTCGGATCCAGGCCCAGAGGACCGAGCGCCGGCTCAGCGGAATCGGGACTCCCAACCAACGGGCAAATCCTTCGCCCGCCTCCTCCGTGCCGTCGCGGACCAGCTGGCTTCCCAGCGGGATCAGCGGAAAGAAACCAAGGCGCCAGAACCGGGTGGCCACGTAGAATCGACCCGGGACCTCGTCCACGCGCCCGTCGAGCCGGCAATTGATGAGCGCCATCGCGCCCCCCTGGCCGCTGCAAGGCAGCCGCGATTTGACTAGAAAGAGCTAGCAGAACCGCCTTTTCCGGAGAAAGCCGCCCCGCGTCACCGCCCCGGTCAGCCGCCGGAACAACCGCCAACCGCCCGAATCGACTGCTGTTTTCCAAGGCAAGCAACTGTCGGCCACCGCCGCCGACAATCAGAGAGATCCCGACGGAGGTCATCATGGTCGCCCGCACTACTCTGCTCCTGGCCGCGCTGCTGGCCGCCGAAGTCGCCAACGCCGCGCCCTGCCCGACCGACCTTCCGGTCCTGTTCATCGTCCAGGACAAGTCCGGGTCGATGGCCGGCAGCCCCAACCCGACCTGCACCACCTGCGCCAGCAAGTGGTCGATGTCCACCTCCGCGGTCAACACCCTGACCAGCAACTACTCCAACCGCTTCCGCTTCGGGCTGGAGTTCTTCCCCGCCGCCGCCACCTCCTTCAACTGCAGCGCCGGCACCACCATCAGCCCGGTGGGCTCGAGCAGCGCCACCATCAAGGCCGCCTACACCGGCGCCGCCCCCGGCGGCGGCACTCCCAGTGCGATCAGCCTCGACTCCGCCCGCAGCTACCTCACCGGCCTCCGCCTGGCCGAGCCGGCCTATGTGCTGTTGCTCACCGACGGCCTGCCCAACTGCGACCTGTCGCTCAACCCGGCCACCTGCACCGCCACCACCGCCGGCTGCTCCAACAACTCGTGCGGCCTGGGGGCCAAGGACTGCCTGGACGACGTGGCCACTCGCAAGGCCGCCGCCGCCCTCTACGCCGCCGGGATCAAGGTCTACGTGATCGGCTTCGGGGCCGACGCCACCAACGCCAACAACCTGGCCGTCCTCGACGGCATCGCCGCCGCCGGCGGCACCGGCAAGTCGATCGCCGCCAACGACCAGGCCAGCCTCGACGCCGCCCTGAGCCAGGTGGCCTTCAACGCCACCACCTGCTGCAAGGACGTGTGCACCGCCGGCCAGGTCCAGTGCACCCCCGACGGCCAGGTCAGCACCTGCAAGCTCGACAGCTCCATCGGCTGCACCAACTGGTCGACCTCGCCCTGCCCCACCAAGAGCGCCTGCTCGAACGGCGTCTGCCAGAGCTGCTCCGACGCCTGCGCCGCCGGCGCCAGCCGCTGCAGCGGCAGCACCGCCGAGACCTGCGTGGTCGGCCCCAGCGGCTGCACCATCTGGAAGACCAAGGCCACCTGCGGCTGGGGCGAGCTGTGCAGCGGCGGCAACTGCTCCAGCTGCGGCACCTGCACCCTGGGCGACAGCCGCTGCACCGGCAACGGCGCCGAGGACTGCGTGCTCGACATCTTCAGCGGCTGCACCTCGTGGAGCTACACCGCCTGCCCCGCCGGCTCGGTATGCACCAACGGCGCCTGCCAGAGCTGCACCGGCACCTGCACCGCCGGGCAGACCGGCTGCTCGGGCAACACCGCCACCCGCTGCCAGGCCGACGCCAAGGG